>CAZIRP010000001.1:0-177525 GCA_964541665.1 uncultured Caldilineaceae bacterium
CCGGTCTGGTCGAAGAGCCCATGGCCGCGGCCATTGGGGCCGGTTTGCCCGTGACCGAATCGGTCGGCTCGATGATCATCGACATTGGGGGTGGCACGACCGAAGTCGCGGTGATCTCGCTGGGTGGGATTGTCGTCTCCCGCTCGATCCGTGTGGCCGGCGATGAGATGAATGAAGATATTATGGGGTACGCGCGCCAGAAATATAGCCTCCTGATCGGCGAACGCATGGCTGAACGCTGTAAGATCGAAATCGGCTCTGCCTATCCGCTGGAGCAGGAGCGCACGATGATCCTGCGGGGCCGCAACCTGATCACCGGCTTGCCCGAAGCAATCGAGGTCAGCTCGGTGGAGGTGCGCGAGGCGCTTTCAGGTTCGATCGATGTGATTATCGATGCGGTCAAGGCAACGCTGGATGAGACGCCGCCCGAATTGGTGGCCGACCTGATGGAGTACGGGATTGTTCTGGCCGGTGGTGGTGCGTTGCTGCAAGGCCTGGCTCAACGCCTGCAAGACGAAACCCGGATGCATGTCTACGTGGCAGACAATCCGCTGACCGCTGTGGTGATGGGTACTGGCATGATTTTGGAAAAACCCGAATTTTATCGCGAAACGTTGACCAGCATGCAACGCAAAGCGATGATTCGTTAGTGAGTCGTCCGATTGACCTGCTCGCAGTCCTCATTTTGTTGTTGCATCCTACATTATGCGCAATTTTGAACGACGTTCGTGGTCTTGGGCGGATTTTGGAATCCGCCTGATCATTTTGATATTGGCGGCTCTGTTGCTGTTGGCTTTGCAGATGACCGGCCAGTTACGACCAGCGCAAAGTGTGGTAACCCAAGTGACCACGCCTGCGCAAGTCGGCGCGACCAGCATCACCAGCGCGCTGGCCGATATGGTCAGTTTTGTGCTGGAGATGGGCAATCTCCGCCAGCGCAACGCCGAACTCACCAGCATCAACTCGGCCCTGCAAGCGGAGATCTTCCGCCTGAGTGAGGTAGAGCGCGAAAACAACGAATTGCGTCGCTACTTCCAGTTTGCTCAGGAGCGGCCCGGGTTGCAATTGCGCGGTGCTCAGATCGTCGGCCAGGTGATCGGCCAGGACAGCACCAACTTTCTGGAATTTCTGCTGCTCGACCTCGGGACATTGCATGGCATTGAAGTCGGTATGCCGGTGGTGACCGATCAGGGATTGGTCGGGCGGATCAGCCAGGTTAACAACGCGACCTCAAAAGTCTTGTTGATCACCGATGTCAACAGCGCGGTCAACTCACTCCTGTTGCAAAGCCGCGAGCCGGGCATTATTCGCGGCACATCAGGGGGCGACTTGATCATGGACTTTATTCCGCAAGGCCCGCGGATTGCTGAAGGGGAAGTGGTCTTGACTTCGGGGCTGGGTGGGCGCTTCCCCAAGGGCATCCCCATCGGCCAGGTGATCGAAGTCCGGCAGCGCGACATTGATGTGGTGCAACAGGCCGTTGTGCGCCCCCAGGTGAACTTCAATCAGCTGGAATTGGTGGCTGTGGTCACCAATTTCGACCCGAACGAAGAGATCCCCGCGATGCTGGCAGGAGAACCCCTCGCGCCTGATCTCGGGGCGGCCATTCCATTGACCGCGACCGATACCCTAACCGGGACAACCCCGCTCACCGCAACCGAGGCGCTGCCAGCAGTGGACGAACCAACCGAGGCCGCCCCATGAGTATGAGCCGGACCTGGTTATATTATTTCATTCCGGTCTTGCTGGTGCTGGCGGGCCTGTTGCAATCTACCGCGGCGACGCGGATCGAAGTAAGCAATGTCAAGCCCGATCTGGTGCTGCTCGTTGTGGTCATCGGCACGTTGATCTATGGCGGACGGGCGGGCCTGGGCTGGGCGTTTCTGGGCGGCATCATCCTGGACATTTTCAGTGGTGGGCCGTTGGGCAGTTCAAGCCTGGCCCTGATCATGGTCGCTGTGATCGTTGGCATTGGCCAAAGAACCCTCTCTCGCTACAACATTGTGGTGCCGCTGCTGTCGATCTGCATCGCGACAATCGTCTATGGGGCGACTTACGTGAGTATTCTGGCGGTGTTGGAAGGCTTAACCCGCTGGCCTGCGCTGAATAGCATCAACTTTGATTTTGTGCGGCCAGATTTGCCCTCGCCGCTGTGGTCGACACTCTTTTGGCCGACCATGCAGTTGATCGTTCTGCCAGCACTCTTTTATAACCTGGTGATTGTGTTGGCACTCGTTCCGTGGCTCAACCGAGTACCGGAATTGGAGTATGAGTAGATGCTCGAACAACCATCGACAGGAGATACCGCTCGACTTTCGCTCATCTTATTTCGTCTGCTGTTGATCGTATTCTTTGGCGTCCTGGTGGGTCGCCTCTTTCAGTTGCAGGTAGTCGAAGGGGAAAGCTTTCGGACCCGCTCCAATGATAATCGCTACGATGAAGTAGAGACGTTGGCACCCCGCGGTGTGATCTATGACCGCAATGGCATTATTCTGGCCCGCAATAAGCCGAGTTTTGAGGTGGCCCTCGTCCCCGATGATCTCTCGTTTGATGACCCCGCCACCGAGCAGGATGAACGAGTCCTCGAGATTGAGGCAGTCCTGCAGGCAATGCGCGCCGATACCAACCCGGATGTGGCATTGCGGATTGCCGAATTGATGTTCCGCCGCCTTGGCCGCCAGGACTATGCTGATGCTGTCCAGGCTACGGGGATCGAATTATCCTTTATCGAGGTGCCGAGTGGTGCCCAGACCGTCAGCACCGACGAACAAGGGGTGGTGATCCAGGTGCCGGAAATGGTGGAGATCCCCGACATCTCGCAGCCCCTGCCCATGAAGGGGCTTGTGGCGCTGGTGGAGTTAGCGATTGCGATTGGGGAACAGGGGAGTGCTTCCGACCCGGTGCCGATTTTGGATGCGCTGGAGCGGCCCCAGGCAGCAGAATTGGCCGAAGAGAGCTATCGATTGCCTTCGTTACGGGTCAACCCGATTTCGGTGCGTGAATATACCTATGGCGAATTGATCAGCCACGTGCTCGGGTTTATGGGGCCGATCCCGGCCTGGGCCGCCGCGGATTATGCGGAGAGCGGCTATCGCAACCCCAATGAGCGCGTTGGGTTGAGTGGCCTGGAGGCCTCGTACCAGACCGAACTGCGCGGCATGCCTGGCCACACCACCTACGAGGTCGATATTCTGGGGCGGCAATTGCGCACGGTGGGGGAAGTGCGGGCTCCTGCCCCCGGTTATAATCTGATCCTGAATATCGACCGCAATCTGCAGCAGATCATGTATGATGCGCTGGCGGCCAAGATGGCAGAGGTGGAAGCCAAGTGGGGCGTGACAATTGCCATGAACCCACAGAATGGGGCCGTCCTCGGCATGGTCAGCCTGCCTTCTTACAATAATAACATTTTCGCCGAGCGGATCAATGAAGATTATCTGGCGCTGGAGCGGGACGAGCGCAAGCCGTTGATCAATTATGCCATTGGGGGGCTGTATCCACCGGGCTCGACCTTTAAGATGGTGACTGCGACGGCCGCGCTCGCCGAAGGGATCATTACTAAAGAGACGCGGATCAATGATAATGGTCCGATGTATTTGATGAACGAATACTTCCCCAATGATATTTCGCAGGCCCAACGTTTTGTTAGCTGGAATCACAAGCTGGGGATCAACCACGGCCCCATCAACGTGGTCGAGGCTTTGGCCCTCTCGAATGATATCTTCTTCTACTGGATCGGCGGCGGGGAACCGCGGGCCCGTTTCCGCGGTTTGGGTGATAAAAAGCTGGCTGAATGGTCGGCCCTCTATGGCTACGGTGCCCGAACCGGGATCGATCTGCCCGGCGAGGTGGGGGTCGTGCTGCCCGACGACCAGTGGAAGCGCCAATTGTTTGCCGAAGTCTGGACGACTGGTGATAGTTATAACTCATCGATCGGCCAGGGCTATATTCTGTCAACCCCCCTTCAGGTGCTTGTCAGCGCTGCCACGGTTGCCAATGGGGGAACGGTCTATCAGCCCCAGGTCGTCTACCAGTTGACCGATGCCGTCGGTCGCTTACAACGGGATTTTACGCCTAAGCCCGTACGCCAGATCCCAGCCAGCCCGGCGATCATGCAGGCCATCCAGGAAGGGATGTGGTCGGTCGTGAATGCGCCAAATGGCACGGGGCGGGTGGCGCAGGTCGAAGGGGTGACCGTTGCCGGCAAAACGGGGACAGCCGAGTTTTGTGAAGTCATTGAAATTGAGCCTGAAGAATATGACTGCCGCCGGATCACAGGTGATTTTTTGCCCTTCCACGCCTGGTTTGTGGGGTACGCGCCCTATGAAAACCCAGAAATTGCCGTGGTAACTTTCGTGTACGACGGTGGCGAAGGGTCGGCTGTGGCTGCCCCAATTGCCCAGGAGATTCTGGAGGGCTATTTCCATCAGGTGCGGCCGCAACCCGTGGCCAGCCAATGAGCAAAATGATCCATTCTGGCTGAAGAATTTTGATTCGGCACTCGACGAAGTCTTGCTCAGGCAGAGAGAGTGGTATACTGACCTTCTGTAGGCCAGCGCAGCATTCCAGTTTGCTTATATAGCCTGTCAATGGGCTTGGAAGTAGTTGGCTTACTGAAGATTAAAGGTAGGTTGCATATGTCAACGGATGGACTGGCCAATCGACGGGATCTTTCCCAAACGAATGGGGCCGGGCAAGAACATGTACGGGCTAAACTCACGGCACTATTGGATGATGTAACCGTGCAAAATTCCTCCCCAGCCGTAGCGGTCGAGGAAGATACCGTAGCGCTGGCCCCTCAAGCTGCCGAGCAGGCGCCGGTATGGGGGGAAACAGCCCAGGCCCGCTCGCCGGAAGTGGCCCAAGTCACCGCGCAGATCAAGTCGATCCAGGCTGGCGCGGGCAAAGCAAACCCAGACGCGGTCGCCAAATCTGCCCCGCAGAAGGAGCTTATACCTGGCGCCGTTGTCATCAAAGGGCGCAGCGAAGGGGTAGTCATCGAAATTGGCAAGGGTCAATGGAGCGATCTGCTCGAAGAGCTTGCCGAACGCCTGACCCAAGCTGGCGGTTTTTTTCGCGGTGGGAATGTGGCGTTGGATGTTGGCAGCCGCCCGTTGCTTGAAACCGAATTGGTGGCCGCGCAGACCTTATTGGAAACCAGCGGCATGAAGCTGGCGGTGGTGCTCAGCGGGGCCGAACGCACCTTCGAAGCCGCGATCAGCCTGGGGTTGGCTGCTCGTTTGCTCGACGCCGAAGGTGGTACCGATGCTGAAGTCGAATCGTCTGACTCGAACCAAGGGTTTGCGCGCTATTTTGTCTATCGCGGCAATCTGCGCTCCGGGCAGATTCTGGAACGCAACGAACATGTCATGATTGTCGGGGATGTGAATCCCGGGGCTGAAGTCAGTAGCCAGGGCGATATTCTGATCTGGGGGCGTATGCGGGGCATTGCCCAGGCGGGCTCGAATGGCGACAAACGTGCGATTGTGGTAGCCTTGCAGATGGAACCAATCCAATTGCGGATTGGTGGGATCCTGGCGATTGATACCGCAACCACGGAGCGCGCGAATGGGCGCTGGACACGTAAAGCCACCGAGAAGCGCCCAGAAGTTGCTTACGTTGCCAACGAGCGCATCATGATCGAACCGTGGGATGAATCGAAACCTGGCGGTTTGACGGCCTTTCGGCGCTGATCTAAAACGAGAACTTACGCAAAGCCCGGATTGACCGTTCCTGTGTGACTGGCGACCGACTAAGCGCCGCGTAAGTTGTAAACAATCAAGTTCTCCACCCATTTCGCAGAGACACATGGCTGGCACGGTTATTACGGTTACGTCGGGCAAGGGAGGCGTTGGCAAAACCACAACGGTGGCCAACGTGGCTGCCGCGCTGGCGCTGACTGGCAAACGAGTGATCACCGTTGATGGGGATATTGGGCTGCGGAATTTGGATCTCGTGCTCGGGGTCGAAAATCTGATCCTGCACGATCTGATCGATGTGGTGGAGGGCCGAGCGCAACTTGAAGAGACATTGGTGCGCGATGTGCGCGCCCGCTCGCTCTATCTGCTGCCCGCGGCGCAGACTCGCAACAAGTCCGACGTCACCCCGCAGCAAATGGTGACTCTCTGCCAGCAGTTGCGCCAAATGGCCGATTTTGTGCTGATCGATTCTCCGGCTGGGATCGAGCATGGTTTCCAGAATGTGGTTGCACCTGCCGACCAGATTCTGATCGTGACCACACCGGACGTGAGCGCGTTGCGCGATGCGGATAAGGTGATCTATCTGCTGGAGCGAGATTGGCGACGCCAGCCGGGGCTGATCCTTAATCGCTATAACCATCGGCTGGCCCAGACCGGGGCGATGCGCGGGGTGGATGATATTCTCGATATTCTCTCGATCGACCTGATCGGTGTGGTCCCAGAAGATGCGGACCTGCCGCTGACCACCGACCGCGGCACTCCAGCCGTCTACAATCGGCGGATGTGGGTGAGCCAGGCCTATCGGAACATCGCCCAGCGGATCATCGGCAACAATGTACCATTAATGAATTTTCAGCAGGAGAGTTTTTGGGGGCGATTACGGCGTTGGTTCGGGGGCTAGAGTTCGGGTATGTCTGTTCGGCAATTACTGGGTAATTTTGATTGGACGTTGTTGTTGGTGGTGCTGCTCCTCTGTGGGATTGGGGTGAGCATGGTTTACAGCTCTACCGTCAACACGATTGACCTGAACGACCTTTGGCTACGGCAGCTGGTCTTTATTGGGGCTGGCCTGGTGGTCTTGTTTGGAATGGCCTTTTTTGATTACCGCCACCTGGAGTTGCTGGCGCCCGTGGCCTATTTGGTGTTGATTCTGTCGCTCTTTGCGGTTTGGCTATTTGGCGAAACCCAAGGCACAGGGACACGACGCTGGCTCAATATTGGCGGCACCCTGGTACAGCCAACTGAATCCGGCAAATTCTTGCTGATTATCTTTTTCGCCTGGTATCTGCACTGGTACCGGCAATATAAAAATGCGCTGCCCTATCTGCTGATTGCCCTGGGCTTACTGGGCCTTCCCCTCTTTTTGATCTACGAACAGCCAGACTTGGGGACGACCCTCAACTTTGCCTTTATCGGCGGTGCGCTGATCCTGATCTCGGGAATTCCCTATTGGCAGGTGGGGTTGCTGGCTTCTGGCGTGGCCGTGGCTGCCCCCATCGCCTATGCCTCGCTCGAAGGGTATATGCTCAAACGCATTGATATCTTTCTGAACCCCGAGCAAAACACGGCATTGACCTACAATATCGATCAGGCCTTGATCGCCATCGGCGGCGGTGGCTGGTTTGGTCAGGGCTGGGCCCAAGGCAGCCAGAACCAATTACACTTTCTGCGTGTCCGGCATACCGACTTTATTTTTAGCGTGATTGCCGAAGAATTGGGGCTGATTGGCACGTCGATCATCGCCGCGCTCTTGCTCTATACGATCTGGCGTGTGCTCAATATCGCGGAAAAAGCTTCGGATCCTTTTGGTCGCCTGATTGCGATTGGGGTTGCCTGCCTGATCTTCTTTCAGACGATCGTCAGCATCGGCATGAACCTTAATATGCTGCCCGTGACAGGGCTGCCGCTGCCCTTTGTCAGCTATGGGGGCAGTAGTCTGCTCTCGATGATGTTTGCCATTGGGCTGGCGCAGAGTGTGGTGATGCGCCACCGGAAGATCGAATTCTTCTAGCGATTGGTCCTCATTTCCCACGGAAGTTTGGTGGGCGTTTCTCGATGAAGGATTGATAGCCTTCGCGATAATCTGCGGTTTCCACGTTGATAAAACTCTCTGCAAATTCTTCCTCGGTAATCGGGCGTGGATCCAACAGCCGACGGGCAAACTGTTTGTGCAGCCGATTTGAGATCGGCGCGCCAGCGGCAATTCGCTGCGCGGTTGCATAACTTTCCGCCGCCACCTCTGCATCCGCCACCACCCGATTCACCAATCCCTTTTCTTTTGCTTCTTGCGCGCCAAAGACCCGCCCCTCCAGCAAAATTTCGAGTGCCGTGGCCCGGCCAACCAGGTTGAGCAATGCTCGAATTTCGGGATAAGCCATCACCACGCCGATGCGGTTGATGGGCACCCCAAACCGGCTGGACTCGCCACAAATGCGCAGATCACACACACTTGCCAGTTCCAGGCCGCCCCCCACACAGATGCCCTGGATCATCGCTACCGTTGGGTGACGGCATTCCAGAATGGCACTCATGGCTTCGTGCATCAGCGCGCTGTAGCTGCGGGCTTGTGCAGGCGTGGCCCGCTCGGTTTCAAATTCGGTAATGTCCGCCCCAGGCGAGAAAGCTTTGTCTCCCGCCCCACGCAGAATGATGCAGCGTACCTCGTCATCCTGCGAGAGGTGACGCATGGTCAGCCCAATCTGTTGCCACAGCGCACGGTTGAGCGCATTCAGCTTTTCGGGCCGGTTCAGAATCACTGTAGCCAATTCGCCATCGCGTTGAATGAGAAGAATCTCGCTCATCAATCGCTCCTTTATCTATAGGCTGTAGAAAATGTGAAGATGGGACAAGCGATCATGGCCGGAGTATAGCATGAACCCGGGGGGATGGGTAGGGGCTGGCATCAGGCAGCAAACGCCAGCCGCTGGACACGCCCAGAGAGGGCATCAGCAGGATCAAAAAAGCCAGTCTGTCTACCGAAGAGTCCGGCTGACAGACTGGCTGCGTTGCTAAGCTGTTGCGGGGTTAGCCACCCAATGCGGCGAGCCCGGTTTGGAAGATGCCTGTCCACAAGCCTGGGTAAACCCCGATGGCTACGGTGAAGATGGCGGCTATCCCCAACCCCAGGTTGAGCGCGCCCCAACTGCGGCGTTCGGCCAGACTCTCCTCCGAGGCTTGATCGAAATACATGGCCACGATCACGCGGAGATAGTAGTAAGCCCCGACCGCACTGTTCAACATGGCAATGGCCGCAAGCCAGGCCCAACCCCCATCGACGGCAGCATTAAAGACCATCAGCTTGCCAAAGAAACCAGCCAGCGGCGGGATGCCGGTGAGGCTCAGCATAAAAATTGCCATCACCAGCGCCAGGAAGGGGCGTCGAGTGGACAGACCTGCCGCTCGGTGTTGCAGCGCATCGTTTTCTTGTCCCTTTTCCAGCACCATCACCACCGCAAAAGCGCCGATATTCATAAAGGCGTAGGTGAAGAGATAAAAGAGCGCACCATCCGCACCGGCTGTGTTGCCAGCTGCCAAACCGACCAAAATATATCCAGCGTGGGCAATACTCGAATAGGCAAGCATGCGCTTCAGACTTTGCTGGCGCAAGGCCGCCAGGTTGCCCAACGTCATCGTCAGAATGGCGAGAATGGCGAGAACCCAGCCCCAAGCTGCCTGAGTCTCTGGCAGCACCATGACCAACACACGGATAAAGGCAGCGAACGCGGCTGCTTTGGTGCCCACACTCATGAAGGCAGTCACCGGCGTAGGCGCACCCTGATAAACATCCGGCGTCCACATGTGGAAGGGGACAAGGCTAACCTTGAAGGCAAAACCGACCAACAGCAGCCCAATGCCCGGGTAGAGCAAGGTGGGCTCAGCGATGCCACCGGCCAGGGCCTGCGCAATCGCATCATATTGGGTGCTGCCGGTTGCCCCGTAGATCAACGCTGCCCCGTAAACAAAGAAGGAACTGGCAAAGGCTCCCAGCAGGAAATACTTCAGCCCTGCTTCGGAGCTGCGGGGATTGGCGCGATTCAGGCCAGTGAGGATATAGAGCCCCAGCGAGAAGATTTCCAGGGCCAAGAAGACCACGATGAGGTCGGTCGCACTCCCCATTGCCATCATCCCGGTGGCGCAGAGCAAGAGCAACGTGTAATACTCGCCCGTCTGCGGGTTGACCGTCTGGATGTAGCCAGCGCTGAGCAAGATGGTAAACGCTGTGGCGGTCAGGATGATCAAGCGTAAGCCGAGGGCAAAGTGATCGTTTGTCGCCATCCCTTGAAAGGTCGCGGTGGACTGACTCCACTGTTGTGCGCAGGCGCCAATCGTGACTACCACCCCGACAAGGGCAATCCACGGCAATATCGCTTTCCCACCCCCGGGGCGGTCGCTGGTAAAAATATCCGCGATCATCACCAGAAGGGCGAAGAGTACCATCAACAACTCGGGCAGTACAACACCCAGATTTATACCTGCTGCGCTAAAAACTTCGTTCATAAGTTCATCTCTACGTTGGCCTGATCCAGCAAATTGGCTTCACTCAGTAAGTTTTTCTGAAATTCTGCGCCCAGCTTTGTGGGTAGACGCTTCCATAAACCACAGAAAGCCCTTAGGAACGTACTCCCCAGATACCCCGCTGAAAAACCAGCAATCTGGGGATTCCTATGATTTTGCGCCCTATTTGTGCAACACAATGGCAGACTGAGTAGTGTTGAGCAATGCTTCGACCGCCGGGTTGATCTTGTCCAGGAAGAGATTGGGGAAAAGCCCAATCACAAAGAACAGAATGACCAGTGGCAGCAACATGGCGATCTCGCTGGTCCGTAAATCGGGTAGCTGCGCAGCCTCGTTGGCCGGGTTTGTCAGCGGGCCCTGCGCAATCTTGCGGAAAGCTGTGAGCAGATACCAGGCAGCCAGAATCACCCCGATGGCTGCCAAAATGGCGAAGATCGGCTCTTTCAGGTACATACCGAGCAGAATTGTGAATTCACCGACGAAGCCGTTGAGCCCGGGCAACCCTGCACTACTCATCGCCACCACCAGGAGAAAGCCACAGTAGATCGGGATGCTCTTCCACAAGCCGCCGAAGTCATCCAACATGCGTGTATGGCGGCGTTCGTACAGCATACCCACCATCAGGAAGAGCGCGCCGGTGCTCAAACCGTGGCTCACCATCTGCAAAACTGCACCGCTTACCCCTTGGATATTGTTGGCTGTCAATCCCAACATCACAAACCCCAAGTGGGCTACCGAGCTATAAGCCACCAATGCTTTGAAATCCTTCTGGACAAGCGCGACCAGTGCGCCATACAGAATGCCGATCAGCGCCAGGGTTGCCACCCACGGCCCAAACCGTTCGGCAGCCTCGGGGAAGATGGGCATGGCGAAACGCAGATAGCCATAGGTGCCCAATTTGAGCAGAATGCCAGCCAGGATGACCGAACCCGCGGTCGGGGCCTGCACGTGAGCGTCGGGCAACCAGGTGTGGAACGGGAAGAGCGGCACTTTGACGGCAAAGGCGATAGCAAAGGCCAGGAACCCCCACGTTTGCAGCAACGGGCTCATCTGGGCGGCTGCGCCTTGCAACTCGGTGATGTCGAAGGTGCCGGTGGCAAAATAGACCGCCAGGATGGCGACCAGCATCACCGCCGAGCCAGCAAAGGTATACAAGAAGAACTTCAGGGCTGCATAAACGCGGTTGCCACTGCCCCATTGGCCGATCAGGAAATACATGGGCACCAGCGTGAATTCGAAGAAGACAAAGAAAAGCACCAGATCCAGCGCGACAAATGAGCCGATCATGGCGGTTTCGAGCAGCAACATCAGCGCCAAATAAGCGCCAACCCTCTCGTGGACATAGAGGTTGCTGAAATAGAGCGCAATCGGCATCAGGAAGGTGGTGAGCAGCACCAGGAAGAGGCTGATACCATCCACCCCGACATGATAGCGGATGTCGAGCTCGGGCAGCCAGGGCAGATCCTGCACAAATTGCATACCCGCGTGGCTATTGTCCCACCCTGTCCAGAGCAATAGGCTGATCACAAAAGTGACCAACGAGATCCCGAGTGCGATCTGTTTTTTCAGCCCCTCACTGCCAACCAAAGCAACGAAAATTGCCCCAATCAGTGGCAGAAAGGTAATGATCGAAAGTAAAGATGATTGCATGATGTTACCGTTCTCTGTGTATCCAACTGGTGAATCACACTGATAGAACTTACACAAGCCGCGGCTGAGCGTGGTCTTTGCCGAAAGCTAGCTGACGCTGCGTAAGTCGTGATCAACAGCAAGGGCCTTAGACAAAGACAAAGTAAAGCGTTACCACCACAACACCAAGCAGAATGCTCAGCGCATAGGTAGGCACGGCCCCATTCTGCCAAAGGCGGATTCGGTCACCTGATCGAAGGCTGACGCTCCCAACCCCGTTGACAATCCCATCAATGGTTAGCTTGTCGACTGCGGTGGCGAACCAGCCCGAAAGGGCCCGGATCGGCTTGATCACCGCGGCGTCGTAGAATTCATCCACATACCATTTGTGTTCGGCCAGCGGGCGGAACACCTGGAGCGGGGCAAGTAACGAATTGGCCCAGCGTTCGTTGGTCAGGTATTTGGCATAGGCGAGCAAAACACCGAAGATGGCGATGATCACGCTCAGCGTAATCGCGATCAACTCGATGGTCAGGCTGATCTCATGATGGCCGATGGCCGGTTCCAGCCAGTGCTCCAGGGTCAGGATCACCGGCAGGTTGATCACCCCAGCCACGATGGCAAAGAACGAGAGAATCCACAGCGGAATCGTCATGGTGGCCGGGCTCTCGTGGACGTGATCGTAGATCTCCTGATCACGCGGCTGGCCAAAGAAGGGCACAAACAGGGCGCGTGCGCTGTAGAATGCTGTCAGTAAGGCCGTAAAGAGACCGATGGCATACAGAACTGGATTATGCGCCAGTGTTCCAGCCAAAATAGCATCTTTGGAGAAGAAGCCCGACATCAAAGGTAGACCGGCCAGGGCTGCTGAGCCGATCAGGAAGGTGCGGAAGGTGGTTGGCATCTTCTGGCGCAACCCACCCAAGCGACGGATATCCAGCACATCATGCGTGGCGTGCATCACACTACCAGCAGCCAGGAAGAGCAAGGCTTTGAAGAAGGCATGGGTCACCAGGTGGAAGATCGCCCCGCCATAAGCACCCACACCGACACCCAACATCATGTAGCCGAGCTGCGAAACCGTGGAATAAGCCAGGATCTTCTTGAGATCAGTCTGAACCAGGGCGATTGAGGCTGCCAGCAGGGCAGTCAACGCGCCGATCCAGGCGGCGAGCTCCGACGCAGACGAGGCCAGGTGCCAGAGCACGTGCGTCCGGGCGATCATGTAGATGCCCGCGGTGACCATGGTCGCGGCGTGGATCAAAGCCGAGACAGGCGTGGGGCCGGCCATGGCGTCGGGCAGCCAGATGTAGAGCGGAATTTGTGCGCTCTTCCCCGCCGCCCCCAGCAATAACATAATGCAGATAAAGTTGAGCAAGCCAGTGGCAATCCCGCCGTGTTCAACGCCCTCGAAGACTTCCAGGAAAGTGAGCGAACCCACAGCCGACCAGAGCGCGATCATGGCGACGATCATGCCAAAGTCCCCAACTCGGTTGACCAAAAAGGCTTTCTTGCCGCAATCGGCATAGGAGCCATACATCTCATCTTCACGATCAAACCAGAAGCCGATCAGCAGGAAGGAGGCCAAACCTACGCCTTCCCACCCGACAAACATGCCCAGGAAGCTGTCGCTGAGCACCAGGATCAACATGGCGAAGATGAAGAAGTTCAGGTAAATGAAGAAGCGCTGGAAGCGTTCGTCGTGCGCCATGTATTCGGTGGCGTAGATATGGATCAACGCGCCAACACCCGTCACCACGAGGGTGAGGGTAATGCTGAGCGGATCCAGCAAGAGCGCCGCGGCCACAGTAAAGTCGCCAATGGTGATCCAGGTCCACATGTGCTGGGTGATCACACGTTCTTCGGCCGGGAGGGCGAGCAAGCTAAAGAAAAGACCCAGCCCAAGGAGGAAGGAGGCAATCACGACACCAGAGGCGAGCCAACCAATCAGGCGGCGGCCCAGGAGGTGGCCGACCAGGAGGTTGATGAGCGCCCCGGCAGCTGGCAAGGCAAGCAAAAGCCAGGCAAGTTCGAACATGGATGAGTCCTCTAGGATGGAATTCGGAATGAAAGAGTCAGAGTAGGGGGGAATATTGCCCGCGTCCTACTCCCTACTTCCCGACTACCATTTCAACAAATTGATTTCGTCGATATTGGTTGTTTTTGTATGGCGTTGGTGAGAGATGATAATCGCCAAACCAACAGCCACTTCTGCTGCGGCCACCGCTATGATCATAAAGACAAAGATTTGACCATTGAGGTTGCCCCACTGGCGGCTAAGCGCGATGAGTGTTAAGTTCACGCTATTCAACATGAGCTCCACACACATCAGGATGATCAACGCACTGCGGCGTGTCAGGACGCCAACAGCGCCAACGATGAAGATGAGCGCGCCCAGAATCAGGTAGTAACTTGTAGGAATCATCAATAACTCCTCAGCTTCAGCCTTGCTAGTGCGGCAACTGTCTGAATCATACGATGCCAGCTAGCCAGGAATGAGAATTAAGCCGACTCTTTGGCTTTGGGTTGGCGCGCCAAGAGCAGAGCCCCCAACAGAGCAACCAACAACAAAACAGCCGCTAGTTCAAAAGGTAAGATATAGCGAGTGAACAACTCGATCCCCACTACGCTTGGAATACCACCCTCGACAGCCGCGCTATTGGGGTCACTCCCCAGGAAGCCATTGGTCAGGCTGTAAGCGAGCCCAGCCAATAAGACCAGGCCCAAGGTAATGCCGACATAGGGTGTCCAGTTCCGATGATCAGCTTGCGTTTCGATCTTTTCGCTGCCAATCAACATGATCACGAAGAGGATCAGAATGACAATGCCCCCGGTGTAGACAATGACCTGGACCGCGGCCAGGAATTGTGCTTCGAGTGTGACATAAAGCACCGCCAGCGTCACAAAGTGGGCCAACAAAAAGAGGGCGCTATGCACTGGGTGGCGACTGGCAATCACCCCAAAGGCGGCGGCTAAACTAATCGCACCGATCAGAAAAAAGAAAATAAGTGGTAGCGTCATCGAGCTATCCTTGCAGTTGTACCCTTACGAATTTGGCTATACCGCGGTTGTTTCAAAAACCAGACGTCTACTCACGCTATCCGGTGGGGGACTGCGTGATCAATAACTGGGTAGAAGCCTGGCTGAAATCGTTGCACAGCTTGTCTTTGCGACTCGCTCAATCGGGGCGAATCACCACATTGGGTTCACCAGGATTGAGTAAGACTGGTTTCGTCAATACAAAATCACGCCGTTCGTAGTTGGCCATCGCAAAGTCGTGCCCAAGCACAATCGCTTCCACCGGGCAGGCTTCTTCGCAGTCGCCACAAAAGACGCAGCGCAGCAGATTGAGCTCATAGACCTTCGCGTAGCGCTCGCCAGGTGACGTGGGATTTTCCGGGTCGTTCTCGGCTGCATCCACATAGATCGCGCCGGTTGGGCAGACAGCCTCGCACAACATACAGCCAATGCAGCGCTCCAGGCCATTTTCATAGCGCCGCAATTCATGCTTGCCCCGAAAGCGCGGATAGAGCGGAACGGACTCGGTGGGGTATTCCAAGGTGATCGGCTTCTGGCGCAAATGCCTGAGCGTCACGCCCATGGCTTTGCCAATATCGATGGCACCTTTGAGAAAATTGTTAAAGCCCATAGCTTTGTATCCTCAAATCTCTCGAAAAAAACGAGACTGAAAATTTGTCGCGCGGTAGACCGTCAACTACTTGAAAAAGAGTACCAGCAGTGCGGTGATGATCATATAGGCCAGCGCACCGGGAAGTAAATACTTCCAACAGAAGGCCATCAATTGGTCGTAGCGAGGGCGGCCAACACTGGCCCGCACCCACACAAAACAGAAGAGCAGAACAACGACCTTCGCTGCCAGCACAAACGGCCCCAGGATCGGGAACAGATCGGTCAGTGCAAAGAAACGCCAGCCCCCGAAGAAGAGTGTGGCCATGATCGTGCTGGTAGTGATCATATTTACATATTCGGTGATCATGAAGAGTGAAAACTTCATGCCGCCATATTCGGTCTGATAGCCGGCCACCAGTTCGTTTTCGGTTTCGGGCAGGTCAAATGGGCTGCGATTTGTCTCTGCCAGGACACAGATGAAGAAGAATGGGAACATGAGCCACAACCACAACCATTCCCACCATTCCCGACTTGTCTCGACCAACTCGACCAGGCTAAAGCTACCAGCCAACATCAGGATGCTGACCAGGAAGATGCCCATTGGCAACTCATAGGAGAGCATCTGGGCCGATGAACGCAGCGAACCCAACAGCGAATAGTTGTTGTTGCTGCTCCATCCGGCCAGGATGATGCTGTAGCTTTCAATCCCGGCGATGGCTAAAATCCAAAGAAACCCAATGTTGACATCGGCAATCACCGCCGTACCCTGGGTAATTGGGACAACCGCCCAGATCAGCAAGGCAGGCACCAGGCCCAATGCAGGGGCCAACAAGTAGACGGCCTTGTCCACATGGTTCGGGATGACTTCTTCTTTGAAGAATGCCTTGACAGCATCCGCGAGCGGTTGCAACAAGCCAAATGGGCCAGCCCGGTTAGGACCGTAACGAATTTGGAAGCGACCAATCAGCTTACGTTCGAACCAAGTCAAGTATGCCGCGCCTGTCATCACTACGAAGATCAGCAGGATCACGCGGATGACCGGAAAGACGATTAGGTTCAGCCAGTCCATAGCAACTCCGTCCAAGGCCTTACTAGCTATCCATTCTTGCTGTCTGGTTCGGCTGGACAACTCCAGCGACAGGAACAGCAACCAGTTTAGATAGTGCTATTTCTGAATTGTTACAGTCGTCACATCGCTGCCATTCAACAGCGTACCTACCGGGGCCCCCGGCAGACTTTCCGGAATCCACGCGGTGCCCACTTGTACTTGTGGGTCGATCTTGGCTGCCAGTTGCAATGTGCCATTGGCACTGCGAACTGTCAGTGGTGCACCGGCTTCCACCTGCAGGCGGGTGGCGTCGATCGGGTTGAGCACGACCGCGGTCGGGAAAGCCAGGTTGGGCATGGTCTTGCCCTGATAGAACATCGTGCCGCCATCGTAAGTCACTGCCCCGGTGACGAGCAATAGATCGTCGGCGGTGGTGGTGGGCAGCTCAGGTTGTTCGAGCGCTTGATAACTCGCCTCAACGCGCACACGCTCGGCAGCCCATTGCACGCCTTGGTCACCCAGTGCTTCCCAGGTGAGCCCCGCATAACTGGGCACTGCCTGGCTGATTTCGAGCGTGATGCTCTTTTCGTTGCCATAGGGCCACTGATTGCCCAGGCGGGTTGCCAGGTGATCGAGAATCATCCAATCCGGCGCGGCCTTGCTGTGCGGGTTGTTAAAGGCTTTGGGCGCTCGTTGTACTCGACGTTCGCAATTGGTGAAGGTGCCATTGCTCTCGGCCCAACTGACCGCGGGCAAAACCACATCCGCCAGCTTGGCAGTTTCGGTCAGGAAAAGCTCCTGCACGACCAAAAATTCCAGCTTGTCCAGCTTCTCGGCCCATTCCGGGCGTTCGCTGGCCGGGTTGGCCCCCATTACATACAACGCTTTGATCGACTCACCGGCCCCGTCGAGCATCTGTTTGTAGGTCTTGCCCGCTTCAGTGGGCACTTCCGCACCCCAGAACATCTGCAAGCGTTGGCGCGTCGCTTGATCATCCAACCGGGCATGGCCGGGCAAGGCATCGGGCAAAAGCCCCATATCGCGACAGCCCTGGCTGTTCGCATCCAAACCGACATAAGCCAACCGCTCGATATGGCCGGTAAAGAGTGCCAGGTTGGTCAACCCCTGGCGAACTTGTTTTCCCTGGGCCCCGCGAGCGGCTAAGGGACCGTAGAGGATCAGCGCGTTGTTGCTGTTGACCAGTAGATTGGCCGCAGCTTTGACCGCACCGGGTTCGATGCCGCAGCGTTGGAGAATCTGCTCATCGCTGACATCGCCATGAATGTTTGCCACTTGGTCGGCGGCATCGGGTTTGGCAGCCGCGGCATAGCGGAGCAAGGCATTGAGCAAAATTGCCTCGCTGCCAGGTCGGTATCCCAAATATGGCCCGTTATAACGAGTCAACTCGATCTTACGCGGGTGCGCGATGATCAACTGCGCTTTGCCGCGCCGGACTGCCCGCTTGAGGTGCAGATCCAAAATCGGCAGCTCTTCGCTCGGGTCCAGGCCAAAGAGGACAATTGTATCCACCTTGGGGTCGGGGCCATATTGCGGTTTCATCACATCGGCCAGCGCGGGAATGCCAGTGGGGATTGCCGCGACATCGCCCCCATCGCGGTGATCGATGTTATTGGTGCCCACAACCTGGCGGAAGAAGCGCTGGAAGAGATAATTGGCTTCGTTGGAGAGCTTGGTGCTGCCAATGCCGCCAATTGTATTTACCCCGTGCGCTTTTTTGATGGCGCTTACCTTCTCCGCGATCAATTGTAGCGCTTCGCTCCACGGTGCCGGGGTCAATTGCCCATTCTTGCGCACCAAGGGGGTGGTCAAACGGTCGCTGCTGTTGACCCATTCAAAGGCGAAGCGGGTCTTGTCAGCAATCCATTGATCGTTGACAGCCATATTTTCGCGGCCAACAATGCGACGGATCTCATTGGTGCGTGTGTCAATGCGGATATTATCGCCGGTTGAGAAGTGGGGGTCGATGCTCGGCGTGCGTTCGATCTGCCAGGGACGGTAGGCAAAGCGCGCGACCCGACTGGTCAACGCCCCGACCGGGCAAATGTCGATAATATTGCCGCCGGTTTTGGCATCGACGGGCTGGCCTTCCTGAATGTCGATCAGCGTTGCGCCGCCGCGCTCAAAGAGATCCAGTTGGGGTTTGTCCTCCCACTCTTCAAGATAGCGTATGCAGCGCCAGCAGATCACGCAGCGTTCCTGATCCAACACAATGGTGTCGGAGATCATGTAATGTTTGTTCTTGTGACGCTTCGGCTCGACCAATTGGCTGATGCCCGGGCCAAAACGCATGGTCTGGTCTTGCAGGGGGCATTCACCACCCTTGTCGCAGATCGGGCAATCGAGCGGGTGATTGAGCAGAATAAAGGCCAGTGTTGCCTCTTGCGTTGCCTGAACGTTGGGCGTGTTGGTCTTAACTTCCATCCCTTCGGCCACTGGTACCGAACAGGCAGTCTGTAACATCATCCCGCGCGGGCCGCTGATCTCCACCAGACACATCCGGCAGCAGGCTACCGGGTCCAGCTTGGGGTGGCTGCAAAAGACTGGGATCTCGATGCCCAAGGTTTCGGCGGCATCGACAACCAACGTGCCTTTGGGCACGGCAACGGGTTGGTCATCAATCTTTAAGTTGACAAGTTCGGTCATAGCGTAGTACTTCCCTCAATTCGCCTCAGGGAAAATCTCGTTACGTGATTACCGGGCGCTGATGATCTGCAGAAAACTTCATCAACGCCCGGCCTCGGTCTGTTCATAATTGCCTCGGCCATGAAGCAGGGCAATCTATCGGGTCGTTACAACCGTATCCTGATTCAGAGGCGACTCACCTTTGGGTTTAAGTGTGCTGTCGTTCAACACGCTGGAGTCACCCACATTGGGCCGATAGATCGGGCGGATGGGCAGCGCGGGTGCCTCTTGCGAGGGATTGGTTGTTTGGATCAGCTCGATAAATTCGCCACGGAATTTCGCCAACCCACTCTGCAAACCCCAGACAGCGGCATCCCCAAAGGGGCAGAAGCTCTTGCCCGAAATAAACTTGGTGATGTGCTCAAGCAGATCCAGATCCTTCTCGCGCCCGTCGCCGGCTTCGATCCGTTCGAGGATATTTTCGAGCCAGCCGGTACCTTCGCGGCAAGGTGTGCATTTGCCGCAACTCTCTTCGCGATAGAAGGCCACCGTGCGCCGGGCTACTTCGACCATCGAAGCTCGGCTATCGACCACAAAAATACCCGCCGAGCCCAGCAGCGAACCCGCCGCGGCAACCGCTTCATAATCCAACGGTGTATCGATCTGGTCGGCGGTGAGCAATTTCATCGACAAGCCACCAGGGCAGATCGCTTTGATCGGTGCATCATCGCGCTCGGGGCCGCCACCGTGGGTGTAGATCAGCTCGCGCAATGTTGTGGCATGGGGCAGTTCATACAGGCCTGGCCGCTTGACATTGCCGCTCAAGCAAAAGATGCGGATGCCCGTGCTCTTTTCGGTGCCAAAGCCCTTATACCAATCCACCCCGTGTTTCATGATGTGCGGCACGTTGCAGATCGATTCCACATTGTTGACAATGGTCGGTTTGGCATAGAGGCCAGCCACAGCCGGGAAGGGCGGTTTCATGCGCGGGTGGCCGCGATAGCCTTCGAGACTACTGAGTTGCGCAGTCTCTTCGCCACATTCATAGGCTCCGGCCCCGCGATGAACCACGATCTCCAGGTTTTTGTCGGTGCCAAAGATGCCTCTGCCCACGAATCCCTTGGCTTTGGCCGCGGCAATCGCTTCGTTTAGCCGCGATGCGGCAAAATAATATTCGCCGCGAATGTAGATATACGCCTGTTCCGCCTCGATGGCGAAGGCGCTGATGATAATGCCTTCGATCAACTGGTGCGGGTCATACTCCATGATGATCCGGTCTTTGAAGGTACCCGGTTCAGATTCGTCGGCGTTCACCACGAGATAGCGCGGTTTGGCCGGGGCCAAAAAGCCCCACTTCACACCAGTTGGGAAGCCTGCACCCCCGCGGCCGCGCAACCCGCTCGCCTTGACCTGCTCGATCACCTCGGCCGGCTGCATGGTGGCGAACACTCGTGTCGCGGTTTCGTACCCCCCATCCTGCATATAGCTTTCGATGGTGTGGCTTTCTGGCTTCTCGACCCGCGCGGTCAAATAGCGCGTCTCCATCCCCCCGACCGTCCACGGCCCAGCGGGTTGGCCTGTGCCTTCGGGGTCACCCGCTGACGTCCAGCGTTCAAGCGAGACAAAGCCGTGGTCATTCTTGAGCACAGTCAGGAATTTATCCACATCGGCTTCGCTGTGCATCTCTTCAAAATAGCGGATCTTGCCGCTCTTCTGCTCGGTCACGGCCACCATCGGGGCATTGCCACAGGCACCGAGGCACTCCATGTGGTCGAGCGCAAACTGGCCATCTTCGGTCTTTTCGCCGTGGTGGATCCCCAGTTTCTCTTCGAGATGGTGCATGCACTGTTTGGAGCCCCGCAACATACAGGGGACATTCGTGCAGACCTCAATATGGTATTGACCCTTGGGCTCTTCGTGGAACATGTTATAGAAACCCACGACGCCCCCAACTTCGGCGGGTTCAATACCCAACATCACAGCCAGTTCGTTTTGTGCCTCGACCGGACAATAGCCAAATTCGCGCTGAATAATATAGAGCGCGGGCAAGACTGCCGAGCGTTGTCGCCCTACGGGGTAAAGGCTCATCGCCTCGGCAATTTCCGCACGGATTGATTCAGAAAGTATCATCGGTCCACCTCACCCAAGACGATATCAAGTGTGCCAATGTTGGCAACTACGTCACCCAGCATGTGCCCTCTGCTCATCTGGCTGATGACATAGAGGTTGTTGAAGCTGGGCCCGCGGACATGGAGGCGATAGGGGACGCCCGACCCATCACTATAAACGAAATATCCCAACTCGCCCTTGCTGGCCTCAATACCATGGTAGAGAAAGCCAGGCGGCACGCGGAAGCCTTCTGTCACTAGCTTGAAGTGATGGATCAGCGCTTCCATGCTGACATCTAATTCGGCGCGAGGGGGCAAGCTGACCTTGCGCTCGTCTGTCTTGAAAAGCCCATCAGGCAGATTGGCCATTGCCTGTTCCAGGATGCGCACACTCTGGCGCATTTCTTCCATCCGCACCAGATAGCGGGCATAACAATCGCCAGCGTTGTTGACTGGCACTTTAAAATCGTAATTTTCGTAGCCACCATAGGGCATATCGCGCCGCAGATCCCAATCGACGCCGCTGCCGCGCAACATGGGGCCAGTCAACCCGGTATCGATCACCGTCGCGCGATCCAGCACGCCGATGCCTTCCAGGCGTTCGCGCCAGACCGGGCCAGTGCCCAACATGCGTTCGTAATCGTCAATTTTGCTGGGCATGACGCGCACAAAGTCGGCCAGGTGCGTCAGGAAGGCCGGTGGCAGGTCGCGCCAAACGCCCCCAATGCGGATGTAGCTCGTGGTCAGGCGGGCACCGCAGGCCATCTCGAAGAGGTCCAGGATGCGTTCGCGCTCGCGCGTGGCATACATCATCACGCTCAACCCGGCCCCGGCCAAGTCCAAACTGTGGGTGGCGATCCAGAAGAGATGCGAAGCAAGCCGCTGCAACTCGCTCATAATCACCCGAATGACTTGCGCCCGTTCGGGAATGTCCAACCCGAGCAGCTTCTCCACCGTGAGCACATAACCGTAGTTATTGTTCATCGCGGAGAGATAGTCCATGCGGTCGGAATAATAGACGAAATCTTTGTAGCGTTTATTCTCGCCGGTCTTTTCAAAACCGCTGTGCAGATATCCCAGATCGGGATCAATATTCAGCACGGTTTCGCCGTCCAACTCAACCACCAAACGGAGCACACCATGCGTACTCGGATGATGCGGCCCCATGTTGAGAATCATGTTCTCGCTATTCATGCCAGGGGGCAACGAGGGCGGCAGACTTTCGGCGGGTAAGACCTGTTTGCCAAGCGTTTCAAACTTGGGTTCATCGAAGGTGAACGAGAAGGGAACTTCCTCGCCGCCTTCGGGAATCTCTTTACGGAGGGGATAGTAAGGCCAGTTCTCGGGCATCAAAATTCGCCGGGGGTCGGGATGGCCCTGAAACCTGATGCCCATCAGATCGGCAGCTTCACGCTCGGGCCAGTTTGCCCCTTCAAAGACCGTCGTCAGTGTGGGCACAACGGGATCATCACCGCCATCGACCGGGCAGACCAGGGTGATGTGCTGTTTGTGCTTGTAGGAGCGGAGCTGGTAGACGGTGTGGAAGCGTTGCGCCCTTTCGGCCTCGGGCACCGGCAATTTGAGCCGATCCACCGCGGTGACGTCGAGGAGCGCTTCGTACGCCAGGCCGGGCTCATTTTTGAGGAATGTGGCCAGCGCCACCAACTGAGTCGGCTTCACATAGACCACTTGCTGATCGTTGTGCAAACCCGCAGCCAGAATATCATCCCCAAAGCGCTCGTGGATCTGGCGGGTATGGTCGCTCTCGCCCGTAGGCAGGGGCGCAACTGCTGGGATCGACGGATCGTTCAGCCCAGGCAGGGTTTCATAAGGTCGGTAGGATGGCGAGACATTCAACATGGATTACTCCACTGCATAGACCCAAAGGTGTAAGATCATCTGTTCGGTTTGGCTACGCAACCTGCTTGGCGCGCAACCCTTCGAGCGAATGCGGATCTACTTCTGGTCGGAAGACACCCGGCTGCTCTTTGACTTCTTTATATTGGCGAATTGTCTCGCTGGCCTGCTTTTCGCGCAGCTTTTCGAGCGCATAGAGCAGCGCTTCGGGTCGAGGCGGGCAGCCGGGCACATAGACATCGACCGGGATGATCTTATCGACCCCTTGAATGATGGCATAGTTGTTGAATGGCCCACCTGCGCTGGCACAGATGCCCATCGCGATGACCCATTTGGGCTCGCACATTTGATCATAAAGCCGTTTGACCACGGGGGCCATCTTATTACTCACCCGCCCGGAGATGATGATCACATCTGCCTGGCGAGGGCTGGCTCGAAAAAGCTCGGAGCCAAAACGGGCGATATCATGACGGGCGGTGCCGGTTGCGATCATTTCCATGGCACAGCAGGCGAGACCAAACGCCAGCGGCCAGGTGCTATTCTGGCGACCCCAGTTGAGCAGCTTCTCTAGATTTGCCGTTAAAATACCTTCTGGCAGTTGTTCTTCGAGACCCATAATTTCCTCGTCTATGGTCGAGCATCAAACAGTAGAGCATCAATTATCAATGCCACTCAACAGATATCTCGGGAACGAGTATCTCGTGAATGACAGGCAATATATAGCTACTGAACTCAAATAGCTAGCGAAATCAAACCCAGGTATGCGGCGTTAGTCCCAATCTAACGCACCCTTTTTCCACTCGTAGACCAGGCCGATGATCAATATGAAGAGAAAGAAGGCCATCGGCAGCAGAGCAAACCAGACCGAATGATCGGCGCGCAAGTCGCGCATGACCGCGGCCCAGGGAAACATAAAGATCACTTCAATGTCGAAGAGAATGAAGAGCATCGCCACCAGATAATACTTCACCGGGAAACGGCGGCGGGCATCATGAAAGGGGATCATCCCCGACTCGTAGGGCTCTAGCTTCTGTTTGTTGTGGCGGCTAGGGCCCAGGATATGGGGTACACCAACAGCAATGACACCAACACCAGCGATGATGATAACGGCAATGAGCAGAGGCAAATAGTCGATAGCCACAGGTTTATCCTCGTACTTGCAGCCTTCTTATGGAGTGATTGGTTAAGCTAGGGCTGCACCTGCTAGAAGGGGCGGGAAGTGTTCAAAGATGAATACTCCGCACCTATTGGCAAATATGGTAGCAAATATTGAGCAAACGTGATCAAGTGTGCGACATCCTCATCAGATTGATAATGCTAGCACGGGCGAAACTGTCTGTCAAACTTCTTTATGCTTGTGAAAAATCGAACATGATAACCCCATTGTTTGCCCTTCCAGCCATTTTTATGCTAAGATTCCTGGTTGATTCCAGCAATAATATCGGCACCATTCGCCACCATATATTATGTATATTATGTCGCTACTGTGTGTTGCTATTGAGCTGCTGCCATAGTATATGTGCGTCATGTTCGACTGCATATGACAACGTATGCTCGTGATATGATATGGGCGCGTTGTTGGAGCTTGTGGGGCAGGCGCTGTGGGGGCGACCGACCCGGGGTTTGGCCAAAGTGATGTGCTGTGCGCGACTTGTGGCCGCAACAATCACAAACGGTGCTGATAAAAATTTTACCGTTGTCGGTCAGTATGCTACCATACGAAGGCGTTTGTTCTTTTCTACACAAACGGTTTGGTTTGGTCTTTGTCTAGGCGGTCGTCAGGAATTTGGCAGTAGTTTTTCTGACAGATCAGTATGCCTTGACGATAATCGTCCAGAAATCGTCCGAGCCAGATTGGGGCTGTTAACTCGACTACTGTCGCTAGCTTAGCGGCACGAGCCAGCAGTCGCTGGGTAACACAACGAATAACTTACTGGAGTGATAACGTGCTGACTCAGTATGGCTTTATCCTAATCCTGAGTACCTTCGCCTTTGCTTTGCCGGCGGTCGCGGTGATCTTGGGCTGGCTGTTGGGGCCACGGCGCCCCGACCCGATCAAAACCGCGACGTATGAGAGTGGCGTTGAGACGATTGGGGACACTTGGGTTCAATTCCGCGCCCAGTATTACCTGATTGGTTTGATCTTCCTGATCTTCGACGTTGAAGTGATCTTTCTCTTCCCCATTGCGTTAGCCTACGCTCAGCTTAGCCTGTTTGCCGTCTTATCGGCCATCACCTTTGTGGTGATTCTGACGCTGGGTCTCTTCCTGGAATGGCGCAAGGGTGCATTGGAATGGCGGTAAGCCCAAACAACCAGCGGCGAGCGAGGTTCAATCCGCTTGCTCAAGGTGGTTGTTGTAAAGTAGGAGGGTAAGATGGAGCAATGGAGTGAAGCCCTGAGCGGGCTGTTGTCGCATTTAGGCTTACCGGAAGTGGTTGCCGTCATTATTGCCCTGGCGCTTGGGGCCTTTATCCTGGTCAATGTGGGCCCAGTGTTGGCGCTCCTCTTGATTTGGATCACCCGCAAAGTGATCAGCCGGTTGCAAGACCGCATCGGCCCCAACCGGATTGGCCCCTACGGCCTCTTTCAGACGGTAGCGGATGCCCTCAAACTCTTGTCGAAAGAAGATATTCGCCCGGCGAATGCGGATATTGTGTCCTATGTGCTCGCCCCAATCTTATCGGTGGCCGGGGTAATCCTGGCCCTGTCGGTGATGCCTTTTGCGCCGGGGGTCATCGGCACTGACCTCAATATTGGGGTCCTCTTTTTGGTTGCCTTAGGGGCGATCGGCATCATGGCCGCTTTGATGGCCGGTTGGGCCAGCAACAATAAGTATGCACTTTTGGCGGGCTTCCGGGTTGTTGCCCAGTTGCTCAGCTATGAAATCCCTATGGTCCTGGCGATGCTGCTCCCTGTTTTGTTGACTGGGACTATGCGCATGGGCGGGCTCAGCGAAGCCCAGGGGCTGGAAATTTTCCCCGGCGTTAACCTTGGCCTGGGCTGGTTTATCTTCCTGATTCCCGGGGCAGCGTTGATCTTCTTCATCTCCGCCCTGGCAGAAGGGGAGCAAACTCCGTTCGACCTGCTCGAAGCCGAGTCCGAATTGATTGCAGGGTTTCACATCGAATATTCGGGCATGAAGTTTGCCATGTTCTTCCTGGCCCAATTCCTGAACAGCTTCTTTCTCGGCGTCATCTTTGTTGTGCTCTTCTTGGGTGGCTGGCAAGGGCCCTTTGCTGACCGCATTCCGCTGCTCGGGTTTGTCTACTTCACGATCAAAGCTTTTGGCGTCTATGTCCTTACCCAATGGATCAAAGGTACCTTCCCCCGCATCCGTGTAGACCAGATGATGTCGTTTGCATGGAAGGTGCTGGTTCCGCTGATCCTGGCTTTGATCCTCTGGCAGATGCTCGTTCTCAAGTTGCCGATTGGCACAACGTTGCAATATGTCTTGTTGCTGGTCGGGAATGTCGGTGTGGTGCTGGCGGTAGCCCGTGTGTTGAGCCGCTACTTCCAGCAAGAGAAAGTGCGCACAAAGCGTGCCTTCGAACCCAAGTCGTTGATTGGTACCATGCAGCCTGCTGGCGACTAATCTCCATTCGTAAAATCGGCTTGCAACGCCTTATCCGGGAATTTATCACCCAGGAATAGATGTATGGAAATTTTACAAGAACTCTTCCCGTTACCACCGATTCCAACGCTGCAACAGGCGATCTTTTTGCCCCTGGCAATTTTTACCGCCCTCTGCGGGTTGACCGTGGTGCTGTCGCCCAATCTGTTTCATAATGCCCTGGCTTTGGTGGGCTCCTTTTTTGGGGCTGCCGGTGTCTATGCCATGCTGGAAGCCGAATTCCTGGCGGTCAGTCAGGTGCTGATCTATGTCGGCGCGATCTCGACCCTGATCATCTTCGCGATCATGTTGACGCGAGGCATGATGTTTGGCTCGACATCGCCGCTGAACAGGCAATGGCTCACGGCTTCCCTGATGATCGGCCTCTTTGGGATTTTGCTCATGGGGCTGATGGCGCAGACTGCGTGGCCAGTGCCCGAGACTGCTATCGATCTGACTTCGTTGGATTGGGGTGGCTATGCCCGGATTGGCGCAACCACAGGTGAGCAGATCATCGCCAAGATTGGCTATTTGCTGCTGGCGGACTATCTGTTGCCCTTTGAGTTAATGGCCCTGTTGCTCTTGGTGGCCCTGGCTGGAGCCATTTTGTTGGCGCGCGATCGCAGCAATAACAGCAAAGCCTAAATCTTCCGTTCAGCAGAATCCTGGCTTCTACATAAGCGAATTCGATTGGAATAAAACGATGGTTCCTCTCAGTTGGTATTTGGTCTTGGCTGGCTTTCTTTTCTCGTGCGGTCTCTACGCAGCATTGGCGCGGCGTAATGCAGTCGCGGTGCTGATGGGGATCGAGTTGATGCTGAATGCGGTCAATATCAACCTGTTGGCGTTTTGGCGGTATGGCCCTTACCCTGAACGGTTGGAAGGGCAGATCTTCGCGCTCTTTGTGATCGCCATTGCAGCGGCTGAGGCTGCTGTCGGCCTGGCGCTGATCATCTCGATTTACCGCAACCGCAAGACGGTCAACCTGGATGAATTGGATATGTTGAAGGGGTAAGTCAACGCCAGCAAATGCTGCGTTGCCATTATCCGCAATCCGCTCGTTTGTGCCGTGGCTACAATGATGGTGTGCAGTGGCATGGCTCGCAGGGTTCGGGATGAATGTCATGCCCAAACAGTTGTTGACCGGCTCGCTGGACGAACAGTGCGAATTTCTGTATAACCTTGCCGTTGAAAAGATGACGCAAGGTAATTTTACCGGCGCTGTTCATGCGTTGCGCGAGGTGGTCAAACATCGACCTGAATTTCGCAACGCCAAATTGTTGCTTACCGAGGCCGAAGAGCGGCGGGCATTGCAGCAACGGCTGCTGATGGTGAGCCTGCTCGGGGCTGTTTGTTTTGCGGCGATTGGTACCTTCTTTCGCATGCCGAACGACCTCTTCCTGCTCGGCTGGGCAGTTGTTGGGGCGTTTGTCGGGTATGGAGCTGGAAACTGGATTGAAAGTTTTCGAAAAAAGGGCGTGCGCCGTTCGTGAGCGCAAGCGCCAAGCAATGTTTTATTCTTACATGAGCGAGCACGAGGTTACTCCATGGAAGGATTTCTAAATTTAGCCTGGCTGGTGCCGGTGCCGCCTTTCCTGGCTTTTGCGGCGATTGTTCTCTTTTTGAACCGCAATAAGGCGGTCAGCGCGATCACGGCGATCAGCGGTGCGGTGATAAGTCTGTTGCTCAGTTGGCCGATTGCCTTCACCGCGTTCTTCACTGAGCATTTTGGCGAAAACCCGCACGAGGGGCAATTATTTACCATCCCCACCGGGGCAACCGAGTTTATGATTGGCTATCAGATCGACCCAGCCAATGCACTCATGCTCTTTATGAGCTCGTTCCTGCTGGTGATGATCTTCATCTACGCCAGTGGCTACATGACCTTTCCGGCCCACTTGAACCCAGCCATGTATCCGCTCTCGGTGCAACAGGGGCGCGACCCACGCTATAGCCGCTTTATGGCCTATATCAGCCTCTTTGCCACGGGGATGTTGGGCTTGATCGTGGCCAATTCGTTGCTGACCTTCTTCATGTTCTGGGAAGTGATGGGCCTGTGTAGCTATCTGCTCATCGGCTTCTGGTACGAGAAGAAGTCCGCTCAGGCCGCGTCGCTCAAGGCATTTATGACCACACGCGTGGGCGATGTCTTTATGCTCATCGGGATGATCTTCCTGTATGTGATGAGCGAGCCCAGCACGCTGCGCTTCGTCGATATTCTGAACCCGGACAATCTACATCATATTGCTGAACAGATTGTCCCTGGTTTGGGTGTCTCCTGGCTGGCCTTGATCGCAATCCTGATCTTCTTTGGTACAGTCGGTAAGAGCGCTCAATTCCCGTTACACGTCTGGTTGCCCGACGCCATGGAAGGCCCGACCCCGGTCAGCGCGATGATCCATGCGGCAACAATGGTGTCGGCAGGTGTCTTCCTGCTGGTGCGTATGTTCCCGATGTTCGCCATGGTTGGGGAAACCTCGCCCGGCGCAATGACCTTTGTCTCCTTCATCGGCGCTTTTACTGCGCTCTTCGCAGCCACAATCGCGGTCACCCAGTGGGATATCAAGCGGGTACTCGCTTATTCAACGATCAGTCAGTTGGGCTTTATGGTCGCCGCAATCGGTATTGGTGCCTATGTGGCGGCGCTCTTCCACCTGCTGACCCACGCCTTTTTCAAGGCGCTGCTCTTCCTCGGTTCCGGTAGCGTGATCCACGGGGTTGAGCACGGGTTGCATCATGTCCACGAGCATAGCAATGAGCACGGGCACGACAAGCCCGCGCACGGCGACGAACATGGGCACGGCCATGCCGAACCGCAGTGGATAGAACGAGCCGATGGTCGCCTGAACCCGGAAGATCCGCAAGATATGCGCAACATGGGCGGTCTGCTCAGTCGAATGCCGCGCACCGGTTGGACCTTTATTATCGGCGGCCTGGCCCTCGCGGGCTTCCCGTTCATCACCGCGGGTTTCTGGTCGAAAGATGAAATTCTGGCCAGCGCCTGGAATGGACACTTGATCGTCTTTACGGTCCTGGCAATTTCTGCCTTCCTGACCGCCTTCTACACGGCCCGCCAAATCGGCCTCACTTTCTTTGGTGAACCCCGCACGGAGATGGCCCGCCACACGCCCGAAAGCGTGCCGCAGATGACCATTCCGCTGTTGCTGATTACACCCTTCGCCATTCTGCTGGGCTTTATCGGCATCCCAGGCATGAACTGGATTGCTGGTCTGCTGGATCCGTACCTGGAGTTCCAGGGCGTTCATGCGCACCATCACGAATTCAGCTTCTTGCCGATGCTGGTTTCAATCGTCGTGGCCTTGGGTGGCCTGGGCTTGGGCTGGGTCGTCTACGGCAAAGGCCTCAAGGTCGGTCAAATCGATCCCCTGCGTAAGGTGTTGGGCCCACTGTGGCTGGTCTTCTATAACAAGTATTGGGTGGATGAACTCTACAACAATACGATCGTGGCCTTTACCCGAGCCTTGGCTAAGTTCCTCTACTGGTTCGACGACTTCTGGGTGTTGGATCCCATTGTCGATGCCATCGGTGCCACTGGTTTCTGGCTGGGGCGCTTTGTCGCTGCCTTCGACCGCTTCGTGATCGATGGGATCGTGAATGCATCTGCCTGGTTCTCGGCCCGCGCAGGGACGCTGCTGCGCAATGCCCAGGATGGTAGTGTGCAGGTCTATCTGTTGGTTTTGGCTGTTTCGGTAACGGTCTGGCTGCTGCTCAAGGTCATGCCGATCTTCTTGACACTGGTATAACGCTTACCCCGGCTACTCGGTGCGGTCTTCTCTGGCCCGCTGCAAGCAAGGTGAGTGAAGGTAAAAGTTAGGTACGCTTGGTTCATTTGGCCAAGCATGGAATGATTGATAGATTGAACCGTTACTCTGCGGAGGGAATTATTCATGGAATCCCAAAACGGTTGGGTATTGCCACTGCTCTTGGCCTGGCCTGCAATCGCCGCCATCTTGGTGTTGATGACCAGCAATGAGCGGCTGATCAAATGGGGCTCGATCTTGGCAAGTTTATTGCCCCTAGGTCTAAGCATTTATATGCTTTTCAGTTACGACTTCGCCGTTGGTGGCATGCAATTTAGCTTCCAGCGGGATTGGATTCCGGCGCTCAACGCCAGCATCCATCTGGGGGCGGATGGGTTGAGCGTACCGTTGATCTTCCTGACAGCCTTGCTCTCGACCCTGAGTCTCTATTACAGCGCTGGCACCATCCACCACCGGGTGAAAGAGTATTTTGTGATGTTCCATTTGCTGGAACTGAGCATGATCGGTGTTTTTGTAGCGCTCGATTATGTCCTGTTCTATGTCTTCTGGGAAATCAGCCTGGTGCCCATGTATTTGCTCATCGGGATCTGGGGTGGCAAGAATCGTGGCTACGCTTCGATCAAGTTCTTTATCTATACCTTGATCGGGTCGGTCGCCATGTTGCTGGCAATCCTGGGCACCTACTTTGCTACGGGCACTTTTGATATTCTGGGGGCCGCGGCTGCTCAGCCATTCCTCAGCCCGGATTTCCCGCCGGAAAGCCAATTGCTGTTGACGAGCCTGGCCTTCTGGGGCTTCTTCCTGGGCTTTGCCTTCAAGGTGCCGAGCTTCCCTTTCCATACCTGGCTGCCCGATGCCCACACCGAAGCGCCTACAGCTGGTAGCGTCATCCTGGCTGGTGTGTTGCTGAAGCTGGGTGCCTACGGCTTCCTGCGCATCATTCTGCCGACGTACCCCACTGCTTCCGAATACTGGTCGCTTTGGATAGTGGCGCTCGGCGCAATCGCGATTGTCTATGGGGCCTTTGTCTGTGTCGCTCAGACCGACTTCAAGCGCCTGATTGCCTATAGCTCGGTTTCGCACATGGGGTACGTGATGCTCGGCATCGGTGCTGCCTCCAGCGTGCTGACCCCCGAAGGCGCGCAACGCGCGGCTGAGTTCTTCAATCTCTCGCCGGAAGCGGTGCGCGACAGTGCGGCTATGGCCATCAATGGCGCTACGCTGCAGATGTTCAACCACGGGATCATCACCGGCGCGCTCTTCCTCCTGGTCGGCGTCATCTACGAACGGGCTCACACCCGCGAGTTGGCGAAGTTTGGTGGCTTAAGCTCCAAGACGCCTTACTACTATGGGATGATGCTGGTGGCTGGTTTTGCCAGTTTGGGCCTGCCTGGTCTGGCTGGCTTCTGGGCAGAGTTCTTCACCTTCCGGGGTGCCTTTGCGCTCGTGCCCTACTGGGCCGCCTTTGGTGCAATCGGGATTGTGATCACCGCTGTTTATATTCTGGCGCGCATCCTCCAGAGCATCTTCCTGGGCGATTATGACCCGAACAAGGTACAGCACTGGACAACGGTGCAAGGCGAGGAGACCGAGGGCCCGACCGATATGGTGGCCTTTGAGAAGGTTACGCTTTGGCCCTTGATCGCTGGCATGTTTATTTTGGGGGTCTACCCGCCTTTGATCCTGGATTACTTTAATCTGTCCGCACTTGAGTTGCTTCAGCAGATCGAAGGTCTGTTAACGACTGTGGCATTGAAGTGATATTCTTGAGCAACGAACCAGGGTTCGAGTTCACCCTTGTGTTCGTTGCTCGTTAGTCATAAGGGGGGCACCTTGAGTGAAGTTGCCACGTCTGGCGTTTCGGTCGGCCAATTAGGGGCGATTCTGCCAGAAATTATCCTGCTGATTGGCGGGCTGTTAATCATTGTTTTTGACTGGGCGCAGGGCCGGAAGAATGATTCTGGCCGTGGGTTTATGGCGCTCAGTATCCTGACGTTGATCGTTGGGGTAGTCGGGGTTTCCATCCAATTCGCAGGCATCCTGCGGCCGCCGCCAGATGGTGGGGCCTACACCGCATTGACTGTGGTGGACGTGGATCCCTTCGGCCTCTTCTTAAAAATTGTGATCTATACAGGGATGGCATTGGTGGCTATTGCTGGTGGCGCGCACATGAATGCACGAGTCACTGGCCGAGGCGAATTTTGGTCGCTCTACATCTTTGTCACCCTGGCGATGAGTCTGGCTGTCAGCGCAAACAATCTGCTGCTGATCTTCCTGACAATTGAGTTCTTATCGATCACAAGCTATCTGCTGGTCGGTTTTGTTCGCGAAGACCAACGCAGCTCAGAGGCGGGTGTCAAATACTTCCTGTATGGCTCGGTCGCTTCTTCGATCATGCTGTACGGGATGAGCTTGCTCTATGGGGCCAGCGGCTCGTTGGATCTGCGCGGTATCGCGGCTGCTTTGGCCGACGATCCGCACTCGATGGTTGGCATCATCCTGCCGACGACCCTCTTTTTGCTGGTCGGCTTGGGCTTCAAGGCGAGCCTGGCTCCCTTCTTCCAGTGGGTTCCCGATACCTACGAAGGTGCGCCCACCCCAATTACGGCTTATCTTTCCACGGCTTCAAAGGCTGTGGGCTTCGCCGTGGCCGCGCGTATCTTCCTGGTCGCTCTGCCAGAATACCGGACGGAGTGGGTGCCGTTACTGAGTGGCCTCAGCATCCTCACCATGACCGTCGGTAACTTGATGGCCCTGCGCCAGCCCAATGTCAAGCGCATGTTGGCCTATAGCTCTGTGGCTCAGGCTGGCTATATTCTGATTGGGCTAGTGGCAGTGGTGACGGCTCAACAGGCCGATCTGGATGGGCTTTCGATCAACGGGCTGAATAGCATGTTGATCTATATCTTCGCCTATCTCTTCACCAATGTTGGGGCCTTTATGGTGGTGATGGCGATTGAGGAACATACCGGCAGCGCGGATATCAGTGGTTTCCACAACCTGTCTCGCCGCAGCCCGGGGTTGGCCTGGGCAATGCTCCTCTTCATGCTTAGCTTGACCGGCATCCCGCTGACCGGGGGCTTCTTTGGCAAATTCTACGTCTTTGGGGCCGCCATCCAACATCAATACTTTTGGCTGGCCGCTATTGCAATGATCAACGCTGGCATTGCCGCCTTCTATTACCTGAATGTGGTGCGCGTTATGTTCTTTGTCAATGATGAAGAGGGCGATGCCACCCCCAAGGCATTGCCGATCAGCATTCCCGTGCAACTCGCACTGGTGATCTGTGTTGCGGTCACCGTCTGGCTTGGGATCTACCCGCCCGACCTGATCCGCTGGGCGGATGATGCCGCACGCCAGTTGCTGAGCCTGGTTTTGTAGTCAGCAGGCGCGAGCAGGGTTTCCCCATTGGCCTCGCCCCGATTAAGTTGATACGCTAGCATTACACAAAAACGTCAAGAAGTGAACTTGGTTTCATTTCTTGACGTTTCTTTTCTGCTCAAAGTTCGACTATAATGGGCCTCGTCGTGCGACAGTTGGGAATCCCTGAATCCCGCATATCCATTGCCGGTTTTGTACAGATGCTTGAGTGGTAAGCACAGTGCCGTTGATCTTATGAAGCAAGTTTGTCTCGTATTGGTGGGCCTATGGCTGGCAAGTTGGCTCTTGCCAGGCCTGGTAATTGCTCAAGGCAGTGCCCCAACCCGCAACCCGGTGTTGAGCCTTGCTGTGGCCCCTGGTGCCCCCAATATTGCCCTGGCTGGCACCCTGAATTCGCCCGATCCGCCGGGAATTTACCGCAGCACCGATGGCGCTATGGGCTGGTCAAGCGTCAATAGCGGCTTGCTGGAGAATATCAGCATCGCTGGCCTGGCTTACGATCCGCAAGATTCGCAGGTGGTGATGGCCGGTGATGGTGGTTTTGGTTCTCTGTTTCGCAGCCGCAATGGTGGCCAAAGCTGGGAAGAACTGACCGCTTTCCGCGACGTGCTGACACCCAATAGTGCGGTGGGCGAGTTGTACGCAACAGTCGAAGCAGGGCGCAGCATATTTTATGCCTGTACCCGGTTTGATGGCGTTGCCCGCAGCGAGGATGGCGGCGAGACCTGGGTGCGCCTGGATGGTGGTCTGGTGGGGGAAGCCCGCCGCGTGCGCGAGGTGTTGCGTTTTGGCGATCAACTATACGCTGGAACCCACGCGGGGCTCTATCGGTTGCCCGCCGGTTCAACCACCTGGGAACGAGTGGCCTCTTTCCCAACGACCGATATTATCTTTAGCTTGAGCGAACATCTGGGCGGAATTCTTGTCGGCACTGGGTCCGGGCTATTCCAAAGCGCGGATGGCGAGAATTGGCTGCGTGTTCCCAATTTCCCCTCGACCGTGGTCTATGACATCGCCAGCACAGGGCGATTGGTGGTCGCGGCCACCGAAACCGGCATCTGGACCGGTGAGGGCGAAACCTGGCAGGCCGCGGTCGTGAATGGCGCTGCCTATAGCGGTGTGGTCTATGCCATTGCCAATACCGAGCAGGCAGGGCGCACGCTCTACGCGGGCACAGTGGCCGACTGGGTGTTGCGTAGCGATGACGAAGGAGTGACCTTCTACCCAATCGGGGGGATGGCCCCCCTGGATGTGCGTGCCGCGCTGGCAACGGCTACCCCCACTTTTACCTTAACGCCGACGCCAACCGATACGCCCACCCCCACCGATACCCCGACCCCTACGGCGACCGCGACGGATACGCCGACGCCAACGTCGACACCGCTGCCCACCGATACCCCGACGTTCACACCCTCGCCATCTCCGACGCCGACGCAGACACCGACCGCGTCGCGCACCGCGACAGCGTTGCCCAATACGCCGACCGCGCCGCCCCTGCCAACCGAGGCCGCGACAGAAACATCGACAAGCGAGCCGACTCCATTGCCCGTCGAAGAGCCAGCGACGCTCGCCCCGACAGCCGAACTCGCCCCGCCCCAACCCAGCGCGGGCACTGAGATTCCCCGGGAACTTTTTCAGCCTAGCCAGGTGATTACGGTGAGTATTCCCACGGTCGCACCGCCGACCGACACCCCCACCCATACAAGCACACCGGAGCCCGCCACGGCGACGCCATCGACCACACCGCTGCCAACCGCTTCTGCAACCAACTCGGCCACGCCATCTATCACGCCGACGCCGACGATTACGCCCACGCCGATTGATGTGGTCGCGGTGATCTATACCAATTTGCCGCCGGTTTTTGTGGGCGCGAGTTTGTTGTTGGTTGGGGTGATCATTGCCGCGGGGATTTCGGTTGTGCGTGGCCCGCGTGATATTTGAGGACATTCCATGCTTGCCCTGAGCGATCTTTTATCCCACCTGGATCGGCCAATCCTGCACCCAGTGGGCGACCCGACAACCGTACTGTTCGACCAGGTGACGGCGGATAGCCGGACAGTGCGGCCCGGAACGCTCTTCGTGGCGATTCAGGGAGGCGCGCTGGATGGGCATCGGTTTTTGCAGGCCGCGCAACAGGCTGGGGCCGTGGCCGCCATTGGTGTGCATAGCCCCGCCACTCTGCTCGAACGGGGCATTGGCTATCCCGCCGAATTGCCCTATGTGCAAGTACCCAACAGCCGCAGCGCTTTGGCCATCGCGGCCGCGGCATTAGAAAATTTCCCCAGCCGCGCCCTCACCATCCTGGGGGTGACCGGGACCGATGGCAAAACAACGACCGCTTCGCTGCTCGAAGCGATCCTTGCGGCGGCGACATCATCCACCGCGGATGAGCCCGGCGCTGTTGGGGTGATCACCACCGTCGGGGCGCGCATTCGTGGCCAGGCCAGTGATACGGGGTTTCACGTCACCACGCCGGACGCACCCGCGATCCAGGCTTTTCTGGCCCAGATGCGAGCCGCCAATTGCCAATTTGCCGTGGTCGAAAGTACCAGCCATGGGCTGGATCAAGCGCGCGTGGCCGCGGTCGATTTTGATGTGGCTATCGTCACCAATATTACGCATGAGCATCTGGATTATCATGGCACGCGCGAAGCCTATGTGGCCGCCAAAGCCAGGCTCTTTCGGATGCTCTATGAGACGCCGCCCAAACTGGGAGTTGCGCGCGCTGCCATCTTGAACGCAGATGATGCAGGCAGCATTGACGCGTTGCGCGCGGCCACCCGCGAGGCCGCGTCCACCTGCGCATTTCCCGTGCCCGTGCGCACGTATGGCCTGCAACGTGAAGCGGGCACCAGTCAGCCCGATCTGTACGCCGCGCAGGTTCACTATCGACCAGAGCGCACCGAGTTTGTCGTTCATTGGTGGGGGGGCGAGTTCTCGCTCACCAGCCCCTTGATCGGCGAGTTTAATGTCTACAATGTGTTGGCCGCGACCGCTGCTGCGCTCGCGCTCGGTATTGAGCCCGCCACCATCCAGGCGGCGCTGGCTGCTTTCCCCGGTGTCTCGGGGCGCATGGAACGGATTGACGTGGGCCAGGATTTTCTGGCGCTGGTCGATTTTGCCCATACACCTATCAGCCTGGATCGGGCCTTGACCACTTTGCGCCCGCTCGTCGGCACCCACGCAGATGGCACCCTCGGTCGCTTGATCGCGGTCTTTGGCAGCGCGGGTCTGCGCGACCGCGCCAAACGCTACTGGATGGGCGAGATCAGCGGGCGATTGGCCGACTTTACCGTGATCACCGCCGAAGACCCGCGCACAGAGGATCTGGGCGCGATCAACGCTGAGATCGCACGCGGCGTGGCCCAGTTTGCCGAGTCCGCGCGGTACACCATCATCCCCGACCGCGCCGAGGCGATCCAGTTTGCGGTCAACCTGGCCCGTGCTGGGGATGTTGTGGCGGCCTTTGGCAAAGGGCACGAACGCAGCATGTGTTTTGGCGAGACCGAATACCCGTGGAGTGATCAGGACGCGCTGCGCACTGCTTTGACCCAATCTCTCGCCAACCGATAAGCTGACCCCTGGCTCCGGCGTGGATAATCTCACATGCGGCTGGCGCAGAGGAAGAGCGCAGCGCATTTTGCCCAAAGCTCGTATGGGCGCTTGTGTCTCCCGCCGATCTGTTGTATGATGGACATCAATTATAGCTTGTTTCTTGCATGGCGTAGATTTCAACAAAAGTTTGAACGCTACCTGTGCCCACATCTGGCTTTATTCCACGGAAATCATCCACAATAAAGGAGACTGCGAATGCAGGCACGAGCGAAGATCTCTCAACTCGCGGTTGTTGTACTTGCTGCTAGTCTGATTTTAGCGGCCTGTGGCGGCGGTACAACCGGCTCTACTTGGTTCAACCTGCCTTCAATTCCGGTCAATTTTGGTGCAGACGGGTCGGCGACCGCTTTTGGGTTTAACCTCGGCCCAATCCTGCCTGCGGCTACGCTCCAGCAGTTGCAAGGTGCGGGCGTGCAGAAGCTTGAAGTGCGCATCGGTTACAATGGCATTCACGTCTACAACAACGGGGCGGATTTGCCCTACTTGTCGTGGGATGCAGATGCCGTCGCCACCTTGCAGGATCTTCTGCGCCAGAATCCATCCATCCCCAACAATAATCTGATCGCCAATGCGTTGCCCTGGCTGCGCACGATTGGCCTCGGGGTGGCGCTCAATCTTTCGCCCGAAGCCAGCAATGTGACTCGCTGGAGCGGCGAGACGAGCTTCACGCCAGAGACCCCCGCCGCTGTGGTGGGCCCGTTCCAGCTCGGCGGGATTGCGTTTGATGAGGGTGGCAACCTGAGCATCGGTTCGGTGCCTGGTTCGGCGCTCGGCCTGGCTGGCCCGCTGCTCCCGCCAAACGTTTTGGGCATGTTGGCGTCGATGGGCATCGATAAATTGCAGGTCAATCTCGATCCAAACGTGATTGCGTTGTCGATGAACGACCGTTCGCTGCCCGGCCTGGCTTATGACAGTGCTTCGCTGGCCGCGGCGCGACCTGTGATCGACGCTTTTGCGCCAACGCTTGGCCCCACGCTGGATACTGTTCTGCCGGTGGTGCAAGCCGCGGATTTGGATCTGGCTGTCTCGTTCACCGGCGAACCCGCTGGAACCATCGAATTGGGCGCGGTGCCTGTGCAACTTAACGCCGATGGCTCACTCTCGACCTTTGGGGTGGCTGTGCCCGGTGTAACGCTGCCCGCTGATTTGCTGCAACAGTTGCAGACAGCCGGTGTGGAAACTTTGAATGTGGATGTGAACCAGGAAGGTCTCTTCCTGGCCGCCAATGGGCAAACCTTGCCGACCATCACCTGGACTCCCGAATCGCTCGCCACGCTGGCGGGTGTGGTGGCCCCGATTGCTGGCGTCAGCCCGGACATGATCAACGGCGCGCTGAATCTGATTAGCGAGACCGGTGGCATCAAGGCCAATGTGGGGGTAGGCGATGTCGCTGCGTCGACGGAAGAGATCAACCGCACGCTGACTGCCCCAAGTGGCACGGGCGGCGCGGTGTTGCGGCTCGACGCCAATGTGGAAAATGGTGCAATCACCAGCGTCGAAGGGCTGGGGAATCTGGCCGATCTGGGTATTGGTGCTGTGGCGCTGCCCGCGAATATCACACAGATTCTGGGGCAACTCGGTGCTCAACAACTGGAATTGAACACCGACGTTGGCAAGGCGGATCTCTTGTTGGATGGCAATACGGCCCTCACCATCAACTGGGACGAGCCCTCTTTGCAGTCGGCGCTGCAATTGGCTGGGCCCTTCCTGGCCGATACACCTTTGGCTGATCCTGCGGTGGCCCAATTCGTCCAGCAGCAGATCGTGCCCCAGTTGCCCAACGCCGATGTGGACATCCGCTTGAATCTGAATTGATGCATTGATGTACAGTCTGAGAACGGGCCGCTCATTGAGCGGCTCGTTTTTGTTTGCCCCAGAGTCACCAGGATTCCCGGCGGATTCCACAGCTTGCTGACGGTTCTCCTGGAAAATCTGCGAATCTGGGGCTGGGATTTTGAAGGGGGTTTTGGGGTTCTACGGGAAACACATGGAGAGCCAAAGACGGCGTTAAGGATTGGTTCGGGGTTTCTCTGTGTCTGCTTCTGTTGGTGTATGTGCTACCTGAGCCACCAATAATGCCAGCGCACCCCAATTCCACGCGGCCAGGTCGGGCAGCGCCCAAAACGCATCGACCTGGGCATGGGCCAAACCGGCCACGAGTCCAGCCCATAAGCCAGCCGCCAGCCAGCGTTGTCGCCTGGTGCTCCACACGGTTGGCTGACCCACCTTACTGGCCGCAACTAATAAGCCGAGAAACCAGAGCAGCCCCAATCCACCCCAGGTAGCAACGATCTCCAACCACAGATTGTGAGGGTGAAGCAGATTAAATTCGTCGCCTGGATGCACATACGCGGGATAGCGCCAGAAGAATCCGCCAGGTCCAACGCCCAGCCAGGGAAAATCCGCCCAGAGATGCAGCGTGTTCTGCCAGATCGCAAAACGATTGAGCAGGGTAGCGCTGTTGGTCAGGCGCGGCCAGATGAGCAGCAAACTCGCCCCGAACGCCGCAATCGCGATCAGGAGGAGCATGAGCCATTTTGGCGTGAGCCGCGGACGGAATGATCCCCCTTGCCGAGTTCGCAGCCAAACAAGGCCAAGGAATAGGCTGGCCGCGGGCAAGCCCAATAACCAGGCACCGCGGCTGGCTGTCAGGAAGAGCGCCACGAGTAGCAGGAGGGCAAGCGCGCCCCAGAACCAGCGCCGCGCTGAGTGGGCAAGCCAGAACGCACAGACAATCGGCACGGTGCGGACAAAATAGAGCGCGGCATGGTTGGGTGAAAAATAGGGGCCGACCAATCTGCGCACCCCATCCGCAACGGTGCCGCCGCCAGCCAGCCAATGGCCCAGCCCAATCACCGCGACCAAGCCGACGCTGAGCGCCAACACCGCGCTAAACCGGGCAATCGTCTCGTTATCCATTGCCAATTGCCGGATCGCAGCATACAGGATCAACGGAGTAAGTACGCCTTCGACCAATCCACGCCCAAACGCGGGCCACTGCCAACCATTGATCATGCTGATCAGGTTGAGGAGCAGCCAACTCAATGCCAGCCAATCGAGGGCTTGGAGCCGCGGGCGCGCTGTCTGGCTCAACCAAACCCACCCCCGCAGGAGCACGGTAGGGAGCAAAGCGAGGCAAAAACTCTGCACTGGTGGCCAAGTCAGGTTCAGGCTCGCTATCCCCAGTTCTTTGTGTTGAAAATAGAAGGGCAGCGTGAAGAGTGCGCCAATCACCCCGTGGCTGGGCCGGACTGCCACCAGCAGAGCCGCGCCGAGCCAGGTGAGGCCAATTGCGGGCGGCCATGTGCTGAGATAATAACCCAGGCCGAGCAGGAGCCAGCAGCCCAGGTGGAGCCACCCCGGCCCGCGCCGATACCAATCCGCCCAGGTTCGCCAGGGGATGCAACGCCAGGCCGCCCACGCTCGCCACCCGATCAAGAGCAGGCTGGCGATACCGGCCCACCAACCCCACGGCGGTGATTTTGATAAGCTGAAAAGTGGCCGCGCCTCAAGCGTCGCAACCGCTTGGGCCATGGCCGTTGCCAATCCTGGTGTGAGCGCAAACCCCCGTTGCGGATCGTCTGCGGTGGTTGGCCGGTCGAGCGCCCAGCCCATTGCGGCCAGCCAGGGCCAGTCTGTGTGGCCGATCTGCAGGCCGCGCACCGCAAATTGGCGCTGATCCGCCGCGCTGACGGTGGGCCATGCGGTATCGGGCAGCCGATTCCAGCCAAAACGTACGGCCCAGATCGGGGTTTCCCCATCCCGGGCCGCGATCATTGCGTGGCGCACCAGCCGGACGCGCTGAAAGTTGAGCAGATCCACCCGAGCCGCGGAAAAATCGGGCGAATAACCAAAGCCAAAAGCCTGGACGGCGACCGCGTCAAAATGGTCTGCCACGCCCGCAGCATATAAACGCTCTAAAAAATAGACTTCATCAATGGCGGTGTGGCCGCGATCCGCGGTAGGAGCCAAGGCGGCCAAGAGGATGACCGCATCGGGGTCCGCTTGACGAATGGCCGGAGAAGTTGCCTTGAGTAAGTGCGCATAGTCAATTGGTTCAATGTGACGTTGGCCCCAGTGCGGCGCGATATTGGGTTCATCCCACAGTTGATAGAATTGCACGTGGGCCTGATAGCGGTCGGCAAAGGCTGTGGCGAAGCGGGCAAAGCTGGCTGGATCGTCCGCCGGTGCGAGGGGATTGGCACGATCTCGCTCGGCCCGCGCCCAAGCCGGGCTGCCATCCAACACGGCGACTGGAATCAGGCCACTTTGCTGAATGGCGGCCAGCAAGCGATCACTGTCGGCCCAGGCGAATTGGCCCGGTTGCGGTTCAAGCTGCGCCCAATCAAAGCGCTGCCGGGCCCAGCCAAACCCTTGCTCGCGTAGACGGTGCAGAGTAGCGGCTTGCTCATGCGGTGGTTGGGACAGGAGATCGAGATTGATCCCCAAAAAAGGGATTTGCGCGGCGGGATTGGTGGTCGCAAGCGTGGGCTGGCGCAGGTGCTGTGCAGACGTGCGCTGAGTTTGCCAAGTTGCGACCAACTCATAAACGACAAAACAGAGGATAAAATAGAGCAGAAGAAGGCGCAGACTCGCCAATCCACCCCGCCAGGCAGCCAGGTGGATTGGACGAGTTGCCGATACATGGCTGGGCACTAGCGGTTAAACACCGGCCAGGAATTGCGCCCCTTGCACAATACCAAGTTGTTCGCCTTCGGTCGTCCCATTAAAATTGGCATCTTCCAGTTCGATCGAGACACACCCCTGGTAGTTTGTGGCCTGCAGATGGCGGACGATCTCCACCCAGCGCACAAGGCCATGGCCTGGAATGGTATAGCGCCAGGCATGCCCCCCAAACCAAATGGGTTTGGCAAAAGTGGCCGGTTGTTCGGTGCCATATTCGTATTGATTTTCGCTCAGGATTTCAGTATCTTTGCCATGCACGTGATAAACGCGGTCGCTGAATTCGTGCAAAAAGCGCAGATAGTCGATGCCCATGCGCACCAGGTGTGAAGGATCGTAATTCACCCCAAACACAGGCGACGGATTGGCTTGAAAGAAAGCGCGGTAGCCTTCGGGCGTGCAGCAGAGCGCGCCGGGCCCGGGCCAGCCTTCGATCACGATGCGGGCCTGGTTGGCAGCCAATTCTGGCGCTAACTGGGCAAAGCTTTCGACCATGTACCCAAAATTCTCGGCGCGGGGCAACTCTGGCTTTTCCGGCAACATCACCAAAAAATAGTTGATGGGCCCCAGGCTCGCACAGGCTTGGATCTGCGCAATATTGGCGGCAACTGCCTTGGCGCGCGTTTCCGGATCGGGCGAGATCATGCCGCGGTTCTCGGCCAGATCCACCGACCCGATGCGCAGGCCGGCATCCAGCACGGCTTGACCGACAGTGGCGGCGTCGCGACCAAGATCGATCGCTTCAAGGCCATGTTGGTTTGCCCAGACGATGAGCGAATCGATAGATTTTTGCCATTCACTGCCCCCGCGACGAAAGCCGATTGGGAAATGGCCTGTTCGTGTCTTCACAACTTTGCTCCTCAATGCGTTTGATACAGGGTTGAACAGGAAAGCCAAAAAAAATGCTTGGAAACCGCAGATGCTAAAGATTACACAGATTTTGGTTTTTGTTTGGAAAATCTGTGTAATCTGTGGTTTCTGAACTCGTTTTGTACAGTAACTTTGGGTCGCTGACAACAAGCCAGCAGCTTGCAGCCAACAGCGCTCTACATAAACCCTTGCCCACCGCTGTAATAGGCTACGCGATCCAGATCCAGGGTGATACCCAGGCCCGGGGTCGTGGGAATTGCCAGGAGCCCCTCTTCGTCCAGCTGCCAGGGCGTGACGACGATATCGTCGATGTAGGGCGAGCCAGTGAGATATTCGACAAAATCGGTATGGGCAAAGGCCGAGGCCAAATGCAAGTCGGCGGCCAGCCCGAGCGCGGTATTCCAGCCGTGGGGAATAAATTTGATGCCATTTTCTTCGGCCAGCCAGCCAATTTTGCGTTCTTCGCTAATACCGCCGACCTTGGTCACATCGGGCTGGATGATGTCGAATGCACCGGCTTGCAGCCACGGTTGGAAGGCCTGACGCCGGGTCAACGTTTCTCCACCGGTGATCGGCAGGGGAGCCGCCCGGCGCAACGCCACATAATCTTCCAGCGCATCGGGTTTTAGCGCTTCTTCAAACCACTCAACTTCATAACCGGCCAGCATTTCAGCGGTGCGCAACGCCCATTTGTAATTGCCAGACCAATGCGCATCACTGCCGCCAGCATCCACCATCAACCAACAATCGGGGCCGATGGCATCGCGTGCCGCGGCCACAATGGCTTCATCCAACTTAGCGCTGACCCGCCCAAAAGGCCCCCAGCCCATCTTGAAGGCCCGAAAACCTTGCGCCTTGACCTCTAGCAGATGGTCGCGCAACCGTTCGGGTTGATCCATCAGGATCGACGCATAGGGCCGAACACGCTCGCGATAGCGTCCCCCTAACAAGCGCCCGATGGGTTGACCGGTCACCTGGCCGAGGATGTCCCACAGGGCAATGTCGATCCCGCTGATCGCATGGGTGATTGTGCCGCCGCGCCCCAGCCAGAAGGTATTCTGGTGCAGCTTCTCGCTGACCCGTTCGGGTTCGAGCGCGTTTTCGCCAAGATAAAGTGGTTCCAGGGTGGCCAGCGCGGCCCTGACCAGGGCATCGTTGCTATAAACACTGCCATACCCGGTCACGCCTTCGTCGGTATGGACGGCGATCAAGGTATGGACACAATCATCCGGCTGCGTTTCGGCGGTCCAGCCATTTTGGGGCGATGCACCACGTAAACCAGCCGCACGGATCTCACGGATTTTCATACAAATGGCTCCTGCTTGGGCAAAAAAGAATGAATAGACCCCATTATACCCGATCCATCTCGGGTGTGCACGGTATCAGAGAGGTGAAACAGAGCCAACGTGAGCATTCGTAGAGACTTCGGAGAGAGTGTAGAGAGTGTGTTTGGGCGATACTCCGTTATGAAGCGTAAGCTAACATAAGCTGTATATAGCTTCTCAGTCCATAACCTTGGAATTGCGTAGATACGCCAGAAAATTATTGCCAAACTTAAGAAGAGAGCTCACATGAGCACCGAAACCGAGCAAGCCCTAGCCGAACTAGCCCTCTGGAAACAGCGTTGGCAAGCCTTGGATAGTACAGCCGAGACGTTGATTTCCCGCTTATGTAAGACACCCGATTTTTACCATAAAAGCACGTTGCTGCATGCGTTGAGGGGGTTGCGGCAATTTAGTAAGCAAAGCTTTGATTTTTTGTTAGATGGATTTTATGAAAAGCAGACCTATAACTTCTTGCCATTAGATATAACCATTGCACTGCAAAATGTGAAGAATGGGGATCTGAAAACGCGTCGCTACGGCCTGCCGAGCAACTATATCTTGAACTATACGCTAACTCAGGTCGGCTACGATTTAGAGATGTTGCACCGCGTGATCGAACAGCTCCAGTTGGAATTTGAGACTTCACTCCAACAATTCAATCAGACATTACAACGAGCGGACCATTTGGCTTGGTCTGCATTACAACCAGTGATGCTGAAGTCTAGCAATATGACTGTCATTACCTATTTTCAGCGTGGCATGACTGTTCGCATTTTGCCCTATGCATCCATTGCCTTGATTGGCATCCCGGTTAGCTGTCTCACTACGCCACAGGATCTCTTAGCCATTCCTCATGAGGTGGGCCATTTTATCTATTGGCAATCCATGGTTGAGAATGGCCAGGCTCCTAACCAGCAAATGCGATTCGCTGACACACAGAAAATGAACGTGTTGACGCGGAGAAAATTGTTTACTTATATGGCGGATAGAGGGCTGCCGGATGCTTATCAAGGCTGGATGGAAGAGATTTTTGCCGATGCCTATGGCTGCTGGATTGCCGGACCATTGATCGGGCGTACAGCACAATTTCTACAAATGTGTCGGCCAGAAGAAGAATTCCTCCTGGATGATGGTCATTACCCAACGCCTGTGCTTCGCCCTTTGATCTACGCTGCCTTGCTGGGGGAATTTCAGCATATGGCGGCTGCTAAGGAATTAGCCTGCCTGTGGAAAAAACATATTCAATGCACTTGGAATATCCCGGACGAGGAATTGACCAAAGTTGGGGTTGATTTACAAAATGACCCTTATTATCTCACGAGCGACATACTCAAATGGGTTGGGCATGTAAAGAGATTTATTGTAGATGAACTGAACCCAAATGAGACAAAACATTGGTATGTTCCAGCAGCGACACAAAGTGTCGATGAACAATTGAAGGAATTTGTCGAATATCATCGTGGGACAGAGCTACCCCACGATCAGTGGCCACCACCGCCCAAGCTAGCAGAGAGCGTGCCATCCAATATCTGGGACACCTATCTTGATGTCCACAACTTATCACTCACGGACGCCTCCCAAGAGGGGGGTAGCCCAACCACTTCTTCTTCAGAAGGCGCAAAAGATATCGAAGCTGAAAATTGGTGGCAGATCGTCAAATTTGGTGGTTGGGCTACCGAAGGGCCGGATGGCCCCAAGGCTCATAAATAAGCTTGTCGGTTTGCCGTTATGCAGGGGCTAATAACTCGGCCCGCAATTGCCGTAACTCCGCTGTGAGCGGATGCTCAATAGTGGCCGCGATGGCAATCCCTTCGTCTAAGAAAGTGTGAGCGCGGAAGAAATCCTGGCTTTGATGGGCCAATTGCCCCAGATGTCGTAACACATAAACGAGATTAAAACGCTGCCCAATTTCGCGCAGGCGATTAGCACTTTGTAATCCATATTGGTAAGCGGCGGGTAGATTGTTTTGCAGGGCGTGATTGCGACTGATCTCATATAACGTAACAGCCGTAAAACCAGGATCACCCATCTTTTCAAAACGTTCTAAGGCTTGTTGGGCATATTCGAGCGCAGTTGGAACACGATTTTGGATGCGTTCAATGACGGCTAATTGGTATAAGACTGCCGCTAGCTCACTCTGAATATGGAATTCTTCGCAGAGTTGTAAGGCCCACTGACTATAATGAATTGCCGTTTCATAATCCTCGCGAGCAATGGCTAGGTCAGTCAATAAGCGCAAGGTAGGCAACTGCTCGCTGGAGTTTGTGTCTCCTAGCTGGAAAGCCAATGCCTGGGCGCATAATTCGGTTGCTTGGGTGATGTCGCCTCGATCATACTGTACCGAAGCTTGTTGATAAAAGACCCGTGCTAGCCCTGTTGTTCTCTGCTGGAAGCGATAGATTTGTTCGGCAAGAGCAAGTTGACGTTCAGCTGTTTGATAATCGGCCTGCTCCACGGCCATACGCGCCAGGTCGATATACAACTGGGCAATCGGCTCATCCTCCTCAAGTGAGAAATAGATCTCTAAACTACGTTGAAGATAGCGTTGCGCTTCCTCAAAACGATCTTGCTCCAGATATGCACGACCTGCCTGGTGCAAGATAAACCCAGTCATAGGATAATCTTGTAGCTTCTCGGCTGCTTGCAAGGCCCAAGTGTACCCTTGCTGAGCCTGAGAATAGCGGGCCTGCATAAACCATGGTTTGGTCAATACTTGCGCAAAACGCATAAGTCGCAGCCATTGTTGATCGGTATGCAACGCACGCATTGTTGCCTGGATATTTTCCCATTCTAAATTTAAGCCGACACCATTCTCCTTGTGCTGTTCACCTAACGCCAGGTAATAATCGCCCAATCTTTGCCATAGAGTCTTCGGATTTGTTAACTGTTCAGCCGCAAAATCGGCCAAGAGGGCGTGTTGTTGGTAGCGCTCAAGCTCGACTATGTTGACCAGTGATAAAATACGAAGCATCTCAAGGCGGTGCTGAGTTATATCGACCTCGGTATTCGCCACTGCGGCCACTGCTTCCACACAAAACGAGTGGCCCTCAAAGAGCCCCAAAGTAGCAAACAGATAGCGATGCTCATCATCAAGCGCCTGCCAACTGACCACAAAAGCAGTCCGTACCGCTCGGTCTGCCACACGCAGATCCAACCGATGTTGTGCCTGTTGTAAATGTTGCACCATGTCAACGAGACGATGGCGCGGACGGACAACCAGGAATTGAGCAGCGATAGCAACAGCCAACGGTAAATATTGTAACAATTCACCCAGCTTAATCGCGGCCTCTGGCTCGGCGGCAACTCGGGCTTGGCCAATGGTCGCTTCGAGTAATTGATGGCTCTCCTCAGCCGCAAGCTCACGAATTTGTACCAAGGCAGCACCACAACTCGCAGCAATTTCTTCGTTGCGGGTTGTGATCAGCACGGCATTGCTGACCCCATTTGGCAGCAAAGGTACAAGCTGCTCATGACTAACAACATTATCCATGATGTATAGCACTGATTTGTCAGTCAACAAATTGCGTAGTGCCGCAGCCCGGCTCGGCAGATCAAACAAATTGCTATAGTCACACCCATAGGCTTGTGCCCAAGATTGCAAGATCGATAGCGGTTCGCTGTTGGTTACATCACCCCACAAAACACCATCGGGGAAATGGGTGCGCAGGTGATGGGCGATGCGGGTGGCCAGGGTGGTTTTGCCCACGCCGCCCATGCCGACCAGGGCGACAATGTTGCTCCCTGTCTGTAGTTGGTCGGCAATGGTTTGCAGGATGGAGCCTCGCCCCACAAAATGCGGAATCAAAAATGGGGCTTGAAAAGGTGCAGCAGCAGCCGGTTTTGTAGCTGCTCTCACCGACCTGGCTTGTTGGGTCAGGCCGCGCCATTCAGCCTCACTGAGCTCATCCCACCCCCACGCTTCCACCAGGATTGTCCAGAGCGCGGCAAAGCGATCTGGCTCGCGCCGCAAACGCAGGTGATCCCACAAGTAGCGGATGAGGGCGGCGCGGCGGCGTGATTCATTCGGTGCATAGTCGCCGCGCTCCCAGGCACCCAGGGTCAAGCGCGCTTGTCGACCGGCCAAACCACAGTAGCGCGCGGCAGTGGTTTGCGAAAGGCCGCATTGTTCGCGCAAAACGCGCAGGATCTCCAAACGTTGGCTGTCAGGCATGGGGGTATGGGGAGTCATGAGCCAGGCTCGGTTAGAAATCAGGGAATGATGGTTACACTGCCTGAGAATCCACAGATTTTAAAGAGTACCCAGATTTTTGGTTTGTCGTCTGGAGCATCTGCGCAAATCTGCGTACTCTGTGGATGGGATTTCGAAAAAATTTTTGGATTTTACTTAGCGCAAGGTTGTGCCGCAATGGGGGCAGACAGGATCCGCGCCCATCATCACCCAGGAATGGCCGTCGCGCTCATCAGTCAGCAGCCAGACTTCAGCCTGCGCAGAGAGTCGCTGCACAGTGATATCACCGGTGAAGCAGAAAATGCTTGGGCAGAATCGCTCTTGAGATTGCGTTCGATGGGCCCTGGCTGGGAGGAGTGCCTGGGTTGAGCATGGACGAGATAGAGAATCTTTGGCGTACATGGTTGCTCCGATAATTTTATCTATTGGCATTCAACTCGAGGGATGATTGAACCCGGTTTGTGCAGGATGTTTGGGTTGCTTACTCTTACTTTAGGTTGCTTGCGTTGAATCAGCGTTGATCGTTGCTTGTCCCCACAAATCACCCCGCAGGAACGCCCATTTCATCGACCTGCCCCAGAGGCCAGGCTGCTGCCCCAAAGTGATGGGTAGGCTGATGGGTATGGTGGGTGACAACCCATCACCCCGCCTGTCATACTCCAACCAGCTTAAGCAAAGACAAATAGACTTACGCAGCGCCACATGACTGCAAGACAAGACAACAGTCTCGTTGTAGCCGTCTTCGCTCAAGGCTTGCGTAAGTTTTATCAAAGAGAAGCCACTCAGCGGGGAAACACGCGTGACCGGGAAACCGGTGGGATCCCCAGCCTCGATGAGCCTGCCATTGCGAGGAGGACATTGAGATGAATACTGCGCTTTTCCAGGCAAGTCGTCGCCGGTTGTTGATTCTGGTCGTTGCTGCTGCCCTGGCGCTGACCACTAGTGCCGCCCCCTTGCTGCTCGATGTGGCAACCGGGAGTGCGCTGAGCAGCCAGGCCTATGCCTGCCCCAATCATGGTGGCGGCTGCGGATAGGGAGCGTGGTAGACAAGCATACAAGGTGTACAGCTATGCTTGAGCTTGTTTCCCTGGATACTTGTCTACCTTCTTCCCAATCAATTTACGCTCCAGGCGTTGTACAGAGAGCGCCGAGTTTACACAGTGAGTTGTTGTTGGGCAGTTGTTAACAGGGTACGCAGCGTGGTCAGTTGTTCAGGTAGATTGGGCAATGCTGGCAGTGTCGCCAGTTGGTGGAGTGTCCGCTGGAGTAAATTGATCGCTTCGCCGAAGCGCTCCTGCACCAGATAGATCATTGCCAATTCACCTACAACATCGGCACTGGCGGGGATGTCATTGAGCGCCTGGTAGAGCTCCAGGCTGGCTTGGAAGGCCTTTTCGGCATTAGGCAGATCGGCAGCGTCGAGATAGTTGACGCCCAGATTGTTGTGGACTTTGGCCAGAAACAGACGCTCTTGCAGGCGACGAAAGATGGCCACGGCGTCCCAATAACAAGCATGTGCTGCTTGCAGCGCGCCCGATTCGTTGTAGACGATGCCCAGATTCATGCGCACAATGGCCCAATAATAGTGGTCATTGAGCTGCCGAAGCTGTTGCAGGGCCGTCTCAAAATAGGGAATTGCTTCTTTGTACCGGTGTTGCCCGCGTAAGGCATAGCCAATATTTTGTAAGCTCCAGGCCGCGCGGCGGGTTTGCCCAGCCCGTTCAAAGCAGTGCAGGGCCCGTTGATGAAGCTGTTTTGCTTCTTCCCACTGCCCGTGGCTGATGGCGATCATCCCCAGGACACGGTAACTCATGCCGCGCTCCGGGTCGGCCAGATCCAGCAGCGAGAGCGCCTGTTCCGCGGCCAGGCGGCTGGCATGATAATCGTATTGCAAATAGCGGATCCAGGCAATCTCGTTCAGCACTGTACTCTGCCCAGGATGCTCTTGGGCCATAAAGAGGACGCGGCTTTGGGCCAATTGGTGCAGCGCTTCGTCGAATTGGCTCTGCAGACGATACAAAAGCGCCAGTTGCAGCCGAATCTGGGCATTCGCCAGATCATCCTGGCAGTGTTCGGCCTGACACACCCCCGTGTGCAAGTAGACCATCCACTCGCTGCGGTGGCCGGCCATCTCCATTTGAGGCGCAAGCGTCAGGAGCAGGTCACGGCCCAGTGGCCAGAGCGAATCGATGGCGAACGCATAGCTCAGGAGATGCCAGGCCTGCGTGACAACTTCAGCGGGCAATTGATGGGGAATGGCCTGCACAGTCACCAACATTTGCCGCAAAGCAAGCTCGATATAGCCGTCGAAGAGCCGACGATAATTGCCCTGCGTGCGAGCCTGTGCGGAAGCTTGCTCCGGGATCATAACGACCTGGCCCCGGTTTGATGGGATATTTCAAACGTTAACCATTCGGCAGCCCAGCCTTCCTCCCAGCCAATTACCTGGCGATGTAAAAAGGTGCGCGTAAGGCTGTGGATCGAATAGCGCAACTCGCGCAGCCCGCCGCGTGCATCCAGCAAGTTCAGGCTGACCAGATGATCCAACGCATTGCGCAGGGTCTCGCTCGATAGGTGGGCCTGGCCGAGTTTTGCCAGGGTTGCAAAATTGGCTCCTTCGTCCGGGGCCACCAGCATCAGGATCAGCGCTTCGCGCGCGTTTTCGTCGAGGTTTTCCCATGCCTGGCGATAGACAAACTCGTAGAGGTTGCGAATTGGCTGGCCGCGCGCTTGCCGCAGATCTTCCAAAATCTGATCCAAACTATGCACGTGGTTTTGACCAACCACCAGCCGCAACGCCAGCGGATTCCCGCCAACCGTCGCATAAATTGGATGGAGATCCTGGTCACTCGCCTGCGCCATCTCGACCAGATTGCGGGTTTTCGCTTCCTGGCGGACAAGCGCCAGGGCATCGGCTAGCCCAAGCGGGGGCAAGGTAAAGTGATAAATATCTGCTTCAGTCAGGAGACGATGACGTGTGGTCAGCAAAAACTTGGTCGGTGCAAACATGGTGCGCAGCGTATCCAGCAGCCCCATCACATCGACCTGGGTTTCCAGGTTGTCGATCACAATCAGGTGCGGCGCGGCGCGCAGCCGTTCTCGCAGCAACGCCAGGCGCTCGCCGGGCAGGATGTTCGTTGCTTGCAGCATATCGGGCTGCAATTGGGCCAATAACGCATCAACCAGGGCATCGATCGTGAGCGCTGGCGTCTGCAGCGGCTTGATCACGCCCCCGGCATTCAGCACCTGTTTGCGCGCGGTAACCCAGGCGATCTCTGCCCATTTACCCTGGGCGATCTCTTGGCGAGCGATCTGATCTGCCAGCGCGGTTTTGCCCATTCCGCCCAAGCCTTCGATGGCGATCAGCCAGGGCGCGGCAGGGTGATTGATCTGCTCGGTCAAATGGCTGACCCAACAATCGACGCCAAAGAGCTGGTCGTAAGTTGGCAATTCTAAGCGAGTGAGTTGGGTAACCGTATGCTCGCCCTGTTGCTGCATTTCTTGTTGGTAGACCCAGGTGGTGAGTGCTTGAATGCCTTCATTCTGCCACTTCCAAACGGTGCCTTCGGCAATATTAAGCCGATTGGCCACCTGGTAGCCTGGTAGCTCCTGGTCAAAACGCAGCCGCAGGACTTTAGCTTCATCTGGCTGTTGGGCCTCCAGCGCGTCGATGCCTGTCAGAAGAAGGTGATTGCTCGTTTGCCGCGCGGACGTGCCATTTGCCCGCTGAAAGTGCCGGAATATCGCCAGCGATGCCAGCGGGTTGCCCGTGCTCTCCGCCTCGTGCCAAACCTTTAATGCCTGGTGGACGGCCTTTTCGAGCCACTTGAAAGAAAGAGATTCTTCGACAGACATGGCAGATACTCCAGGAGATTGAGGAAATCCAGAGTCGATGTAGCAGGGAAATTACCTTCGCGTCTATCCGTACGTGATGTCGAGCACATTCCGGTGTGACAAGGTTTGCGTCACACTGCTGCAGCCAAGAGGGGGGGTATGAATCGTCAGATTGCCGATGCCAGATCAGCCTGAGCGCTCCTCGACTGATTGCCCGGTCGCCCGGTCTGCCAGCAGTCTGAGGAACAATGGCTAATATTCAAAGAATGGGAGCAAAGCAAAGAATGGCTACCCAGTAGTATAGCACAATTTATTTGTCTGTAAGCTTACCATTTACTGACAAATCATGCCACTCCCATGAAAAGGTGAATCGGCAACTTGTCCACTGGCTGTAGAGTGACGGGAGAGCAAAGAGAGCGTTGATAGAGACCACGGTGAGTCTCGCTTTGATAAATTGATGGCAACATCATCGCACGCATAAATCACCGGGAATTGTTTATGGCCCATGCCCGCTCTACCATCTTCATACTTTGGGGGCGAGGATTTGATGAATTAATTGCTTGTACCTTTGTGACGTTCTTTCGCCGCTCTGGGGTACGGGTGAAGTTGGTTGGCATCAGCGGTAGCCGCAATCGTGGCGCTTGTGGCCTCACATTACTCCCCGACCTCGCCCTGCATGAGGCGCTTCCCCTGGCGTCTCATGCAGCGGCGGTAGTGATTCCCTGTGAGGAGAATATCCTGCGCCAGCTCGTGGATGATGTTCAGGTTGGAAGTTTGTTCCAGGCAGCCGCCGCGAATCGGGCGTGGTTGGTCAGTTGTGAAGCCGAGCTTGTCCCCTGGTGGCCGCGCGAAAACGGATCGTGTTTTGTCGTCCATCGGGAGCTCGATCTGCAGCAAGCGCTCCTTGAGTTTCGGGAGCAGCTGCTCGCAGATTGATCGATAGCCCCCTCCTGGTATGCTCCGCCTGCAATGCCGCCTTCATTGAACGCAGGATTGTGCTGACTTTGATCATCGGAACTGGTTTCTGGGTAGGTTTGTGCTGTTTTATCACACCTTTGTAAATCGATAGAAAACCGATAGAAAAAGGAGAAGAGGAATGCGGATCAGTGAATGGGCCAGCAATTTCCGTGCCCGCGTTGTGCGCTGTGAAGCGCGGCCCGACAATCCACCGGGCGAGATCGTTTATCGGCTGAAAGATCTCTTCACCACGCGCGATGGCTCGTGGGATCCCTCGCAGAAGCCCGGTTCTTTGCCCCAATGGGCGCGTGATGCCTATTTGCGCCCCTGGGGAGCCCCCGATTACTTCGACGACGCGGGGGGCGATCACAACCTGTTTGCTCGTGTGCTGGATCGCAATGGGCAGCCGGTGAAAAGCCAGGACTTGATCATCGGTTGGTCGGACGGGTTGCACCTGCTTGGGCAATCTGAGTTTGCGCAAGCCATCAAATTAACGATGACGCCGAAAGAGAAATCGGGCTGGGGCAATCAGCCGATCTGGAATTCGTTTAGCCCGGAACGGGGCGATAGTGGGGCCTGGTGCTGGTGCCCACGCGGCGCGGCGGATGTGGTGGCCGGTGGCGGTCTGCCCAATAATCAGCACGTTTCCTGGTTTGCGGTCTGGCAAGCCGAGCCACGGACCGGTGACGGCGGCGCGCTTGAGCCGGACGGGGACACACCAGCGGGCGGCGAGGATGAGATTCCAGAAAGCGACACCACGCTCACACCAGACCTGCTTGATGCCATCCGCAACCAGCTCTGGAACGCCGCAAACGTTGCCTATAATCGGCAATCTTCGTTCGCGCAGTATGCCCGCCAGCACAAGCTCGGTGCCCCGCTGACGAATGAGATCGACGTTGGCAGCTACCGAGCGCAGGGTTTCGCCCAAGCCATTGTCTATGCGCCGATTGGGCAGTGGCAACAGATACGTCATAGCGCATGGTAATTGATAAGTGGTAATCGGTAAGTGGTGATTCATAAGTGGTAATGAGCATCAGGAGTGTCTTCTATGGGTACCTTTAAATTCCGTACCTGGCCGACCGAATACAAGACAATTACGCAGCATTTTGGCGCTCGACCGTGGTTCTATCAACGGTTTGGCTTCCCCGGCCATGAAGGGATCGACTTTCGCGCGCCGACTGGCAGCAAGATTTTTTGTGTGGCCCCAGGCACAGTGAGCGAAGTCTTTCCGCAGAATGGGCATCACAACTATGGCAACCATATCACCGTCCAACACGAAGATGGCTATGTGACGATCTACGCTCACCTGAGTGAGATCGGCGTGCAGCCCGGCCAGCGGGTACGCAGCGGCCAGATTCTGGGCCTGGCGGGCGACACTGGCCTTGCAGATGGGGCGCATCTGCATTTGACCTTAAAACATGTTGGTGAAAGCGCGCCGGGCTATCGGAATAATATTATAGATCCTACGCCCTTTGTGTTGCCCCTTCTCGAGTCGGATTGGAACGACGCTACCTTTTTGCGCGACACGGTACCCGACGGCACGATCATGGGCGCGGGGATGGACTTTATCCAAAGCTGGACGATGCGTAACAGCGGCCAGACCACATGGGGCGACGGCTATAAGCTGGTCCGCTTGAGTGATGATGGGCTGGCTGCTCCGGCGGAAGTCGCTGTGCCCCCGGCCCCGCCCGGCGCAACCGTGCCGATCTCGGTGACGTTGCGTACACCAGCCACGGCGGGCCGGTACCGTTGTTTCTATCAGCTCTGCGACCCGGAAGGCAACCATTTTGGTGATCGGGTGTGGACAATCGTCGATGCAGTCGTTCCCGTCGGCCTGGCACGCGCGGCGCGGGGAGCCTCAGCTTTTGTGAAACAGGTTGGCAACCAATTGCAGGTTCAGGACCGGCCTTTGCGTTGCTTTGGGGTCAACTTGCGCGGGCTGATCCACTACGGACGCATGCATGAAGACCCGCTCAAACACTCGCGGCTTGAGCATCGCGCATCGCAACTGCAGGCCGCTTATGAGCTGGGCGCGCGTGTGGTGCGCATCTTCCTGGCCGACAAAAACGCCAGCACAGCCGAGATCATCCAGCGCTTCAAAGAAGTCTTGCAGCTTATCAAGGACAAGTACCCCGATCTCTATCTGCTGCCCGTCTTTACCAATCTCTACAACGACGTGCCATTTTATGTTGCGGGTGATCAGAATTTCTACCAAAATATGGGTGGCCGCGATCTGCTCAACCGAGAGTTTTTTCAGGGCGGCTATCGCAACCATTATCTGCCCTTTGTGCAGGCCATTGTGACGGAATTTGCGCATGAACCAAACATTCTGGCCTGGGGAATTGGCAATGAATTGAAGCTCGAAAAGCAGGACGAGGCCGATCCATGGACCTTTGTCGACTTTAATCGGGCCGTGGCCGCGGAGATCAAGCGGCTGGATCGCAACCATCTCGTCACAACGGGCATGAAGAGCACACACCATGCGTGGCTGCACTCAGACGAGCTGCAAAATGCGCTGTACGGCTCGCCCAACATCGACTTTGTGACGATCCACAGCTACGAAGGGTTGTATGATCAAGACGGGGATCAGCGGGTTTGGCACGATGTCGGCATTGCCCACCGGCATCACAAACCCTTTCTGGTGGAAGAAGCTGGTTTTGACATCCGCGCCTTTGGCGACCGAGTGGCTAAATACAGCGAACACCTGAACAATTGGTTTGCCGCCGGTGCAGTGGGGTATATGCCTTGGGGCTTTATCCACAACAACGAGATCGGCGATGGCGACAAGCATGTCGGTATTGGTTCGAATGTGGCTGATTTTGCGAAGTTGTGGGACTTCTTCCGCCACTTTGCCCACGCACTGCTCGCCGGGCAGCGCGGCCTGACTCCCCCCGCCACACCAGCGGCTGCCCCACGCAGTGTCGGCGTCGCCGGTTTCGATTTCCTTGGCTATAACCGGCAATTTATCGCCAACCCGGGCCGTGATCCACTCAACAATGCCAGCGGCTATGAAGTGCATATCAACCCGGCGGAAGTTGCCAGTGGTGCGGGCTACTGGCGCGTGATCGGCATCCATCATCTGACGCCAGATGAGAACAAGCGGCGCCATCATGTCTACGTCGATGTGCTGGACGAAAATGGCCAGCGCGTGCACGATCCAAACCTGGCTATCGCCTTTAATTGGCCAAACAACGCCGAAGCACCGCCCGAACCCAAGCGGCTCGACAAACCGGAGAATGAACCCGCCACCAACGTGCCAATGGACAAAAACCCCACCTATGCCATCTGGGTGACGGGTGGCGGCGCAAGCGATGTGGTGGCTGGCCTGCACACGCGCCATCCCGATGAAAATGACAGCCAGGGAGTGGCCCAGAACACCTATGGCCATCACTCGTATTATGTGGTCTTTCAGCGTACCCGCAAGACTGCTCTGCCCGGGGGTGGGGATGACACACAAACCAGCGGCCTGACCAATGGCGCGGGGCGACCGCCGACCACACCGAACGAGCGTCCACCCATTTCCGCCACCCCGACCCGCGCCAAAGAGAAATTGGGTATCGACGCCAATCGGCCCATTGACCCGGCCACCGGTCATATTGCGCCGCAAGTGGCCGACCCAACGATCATCGCGGGCACGGGTGTCGGCTGGGTGCGCTTGAACTTTGTCATCGGCGAGTGCTGGCAAGGCCCGCATGATGGCAACCGGCCCCAGGGCTTGACTTGGGCAGAAAGCTACCGGCAGATCATCAACGGCTTCCGCGGCCAAGGGCTGAAAGTATATGGGCTGATCAGTGATGAAGCTGTGCATGGGTCGCACAATGGACAACTGCGGGGTGCACCTGGTTCTGCTCACGAACAGCAGGCATGGGTGGACAAGTACGTGCAAAATTTTGTCGAGATCGTGCGTCTGTTCCACGACCAGGTCGAAATTTTCGAATCATTCAACGAGCCGGATGATTGGAAGCGCGATGAGGTTCCCGGCTGGAGCGACAACACGAAGAATCTCGTTCACCCCGACTGGTTCGCCATCATCCTCCAGCGTATCCATCAGGCGGTCAAGAGCGACCCGGCCATCGCCCATGCCAGGCTGGTCTCCGGGCCGCTGCAAGGGATGGATAACAACGGCAACGCGGGTGCACGTTATCTGGCGCATGTCTATAAGGCTGGCAAGCGTTTTTTCAACTGGGGGCAGCCTGGGAGTCCCTTCCCGTTTCAGGGGGTTGGCTATCACCTCTACATCGCTGAAGGTGAACGAGCAAACGTGCGCCAAGCGCTGCGAGATAAGTACAACCACTATCTGGGCGAAGTGCGGGCCGTCATTCGCGAGCACGAGGGCCGAGACAAACCGATCTATCTCTCGGAGATCGGCTGGGCCAACGACGGCGCGCTGGATCATCTCCAGCATGAGGCAATGGAAGCCGCGGTCGATGCCATCCTGACCGATCAATCAGTGGCGCTGGGGATCTGGTTTTGCACGCAGGATTTTCCGGGCAAACCCTATGGCCTCTATCGCTCGGGTGAGCTGTCGTCGGCCAACCGCAAGGCAAACCATGCGGTCCTGCGCGTACTCTGCGAGCAGCCCATCCAGCAAGTGGCCATCGCGGATGTTGCCACAGCAACTTTGGTTGAAGTCAACTGGTTTGGGCTGGTGACGGCCTCGCTCTTGAATCTGCGTCAGGGGCCGGGCACCGACCATGTGCAGATTGGCACCTTGCCAGAGGGCACTGGGGTCGAAGTAATCGGCCATATCGCGGATTGGCTGCGGGTCAAGGTCAATGGCCAAGAGGGGTTTGTCCATGCGGGTTGGGTGCGCCCGGTTCCCCTGGCCGCGCTGGAGACACCAGCCGCGCTGCCGCGTAGTCTTGCAACTGCGCCAACCTCGCTTGTCTCAAAGCCGAACGGTCGACCGCCCCAACCGCAGACGCAGAATTTGCCGCAAACCCAGGTACTCTTCCAGCAGGCGCTGGCCGAAGCCATGAACCCCGACTGGATGCGCCAAGCGCTGACCGAGCACCTGCTGCTGCTCACCCAACTCGCGGTGATCCACACTGGTTACGCAGCGCGCGTAGCCGCGAGCACCGAACCGGCGGCGATTCAAGCCATCACCGACGAAACAGTGGCGCAGATCCAGGCGTTGACGAACGGGCAGTAGCACAAAGAACAGTTTTTCGGGAAAGGAATTAGCGTCAACTTCTGCCTGGAAAACTGTTCTTCAGCCAAGGCAACTGCGTTCAGCGCGGAATCGTCTGGTTAATTTAGCTCCAACCTGAACAATCATTGAATATTCGTGAAGGATTGACCTGTGTTCTGCCGATTTATAGAGTGAGCGTTCAGTTACGTGGTAAGGTGGCTTGGGCTCCCTCAAATGGGTGATTGCGGTCACCAGCTGTTCGGAGTATGATCAAGCCAACGTACGCAGCGCCTGCGAGCCGATCAGGAGAGGCAAGCTTCCCTTGTGCAGCTGTTGCGGACACTCCCACCTGTTCATCGAACGCTGTTCGTTTGCCCCATACAATCAGCCTAGCATTTGCGGATCTGTTCGAAGATGATGGAGAAGCCAAGATGACGCAAACTCAGAATCGTACTGCTCAGAAGCCCGCGGCAAGCCGCAGCGCAGCAGCCGCGCCTCGTTCGCCCGATTATGGGGCGCAGATCCAGCCGAGCCAGGTAGCGCCGGGTGCAATGTATTGGAAGATTACAGGGGTACGACACTTACCGCCGGATGAAAACCGGGGCCGCCACAACATTTTCGTCGATGCAATCGATGAGCAAGGCCAACGTGTGCGCGATCCCAACTTACGCATCCATTACACCTGGGAGGGCCGCCGCGCGGATGAGCCCGCGCCCCCCAAGCCGCTGGATAAACCCGACAACGAACCCGCGGGCAATCTCGATGTCTACAAGGGGCAGATTATCACCGCGTGGCTGGAGGGGGATGGCCTGCCCAGCGAGCGGGTGGCCGGTCTGCACACCGATCACAACGACGAACAGGCGAGTGATGGGACGAATGGCAACACGCGCTTCCATCATTCATTCCAGGTGACCTTTCAACAGGCCCGCGCGGAAGCCGCACCCGTTGTGGATGAGGGCGCAAACGAGCAGCGACCCACGCCGCCGCCCACCCAACCGAGTGAGCCGCCGCCGCTGGTGGCCGAAAGTTGGCCGGGCCGCGTGAATACGGCGGAACTCCGGCTGCGTTTGGGGCCGGGCACGGATCATGTCCAGATCGGCTCCCTGTTTCAGGGGGATCTCTTGCAGGTGACAGGCCGAGCTGGCGAGTGGCTGGCAGTGAGTGCCAACGGTCAGTCGGGATTCGTCCACAGCAGCTATGTGGAGCAGAGCCAGGTGGGAGCCGCCGAGGTTGGTCATTTGCAGCCACCACCAGAGCACGGGATCGTCATGCCGTCAGGCGCCAGTTCGGCCCAGCGCGCCATTGTGAACACATGGAATCAATATGGCGGTCTGCTGCTCGAACAAGCAGCCCAATTGGATCTCGACCCCGGCGTCGCGGTGGCGGTGTTGGTGGCAGAGTCCAAAGGGGAACCTTTTGGGCCCGATGGCCGCATGATCATCCGCTTTGAGAACCATATTTTTTACCAATATTGGGGCAAGGCGAACGAAGCCCGCTTCCGCCAACATTTCAGCTTCGATGCAAATCAGCAGTGGAAGGGCCATCACTGGCGACCCGATCCGAACGGTGCCTGGCAGCCAATGCACGAACACCAGGCTGGGGAATGGCAAGTCTTCGAGTTTGCTCGCCGCCTGGATGAACGCGCCGCGATGTTGTCGATCAGCATGGGCGCGCCGCAGATCATGGGGTTCAACCACACCGCCATTGGCTACACTACGGTGCAGGCCATGTTCCATGCCTTCCAGGCTGATGTGCGCGAACAACTGGTCAGCTTTTTCCGCTTCATGACGGTCCACAAGTTGGTCGATGCTGTACGCGGCGGAGATTATGTCGCCTTTGCGCGCATCTACAATGGGCCGGGTCAGGCTGACCATTATGCCGGGTTGATTCGCGAATATCGCGCCGTGTTCGAGCAGGTGCGCCCGCCGCAGATCGCTCGTGCCGCGGCCGAAGGAGCCGTCCCGCGCACGCCCATGCCCCCATCTCCCTTGCCCGGTAAGACCCTGGCCGAGGCCGACCCCAAATTGTACGAGGCGTGGCGCACCCACATTATCCACGGCTTCGAGAACAACCAACTCCTCTTCCAGCGCACGCTCAATGGCTTTATGCGCCCCTATTGGATCACGGTGGGCATGTATGGCTTGCTCTTTGCAGTGGGCATCATCGCCTTTGTGGTCGCGATCGTCCTGGCGTTGCGGACAGACAGCGGGGTTGGGCCGACCGCCGTCTTTGGCGGGCTGAGCGCGGTGGCTTTCCTGGCCTTTTTCCTCAGCCGCCCGCTGCAGGCACTCGAAGAGAATCTGCAATTCATCACCTGGCTGGGCATCGTCTACAACACCTACTGGACACGATTGGTTTATCTGCAAGACCTCGCCACCGTGCAGGAAGGGCTGAGCGACGTCACGGATGATACCATTACCCATCTCCAGCAGTTGATGGACAAACATACCGAACGCAGTCAGAATCGACCCAACCTACCCACTGGATGATGCAGCCTATACTGCTGCAGCCAGTATTCTGGATCCTATTGAGGAGCGAGCCATGAGCGAATTATACGCACTGTTGATCGGTGTTGACTTCTACTTCCCCAACCAGTTGCCCGGCGGCGGTGGCTATGGTCACCTGGGTGGTTGTGTGCGCGATGTGACCCATGTCGAGGCCCATCTGCGCGACCGGCTGGGCTTGCCGAGTAGCCACATTTTTAAGCTGACGGCCAGTTACACCGGTGGTGCGGAGCCCGCCGAGCCCCGCGATCAGTGGCCGACGTATGACAACATCGTCACTGCTTTCCGCCAGGTCAAAGCGCTGGCGCAACCGGGTGATCGCATCTATTTTCACTATGCCGGGCATGGTGGGCGCACGGTCACGGCTTTCCCCGAACTCAAGACCGACGGCCTGGATGAAGGATTGGTGCCGACTGATATTGGCAACGCGCACAGCAACTTTCTGCGCGATGTCGAATTCCATTACCTGATCCAGGAATTGCTCGAAGAGAAGCAAGTGATCCTGACCGTGGTGTTGGATAGCTGCCATTCGGGCGGGGCAACGCGCGCGGTGGAGGGGCAATTGAGCGCGGTGCCGCGCGGCACCAATCAGGTGGATCGTGCCGAACGCCCGCTGCGCGATCTGGTGGCCCCCTATGCAGATCTGGTGACCCGATGGCGCACCCAACAGACAGCAACCCGAGAACACACCCGGGCAGTGCAAGATGCCAATGGCTGGTTGCTGGAACCCAAGGGCTATACCTTGCTGGCGGCCTGTCGGCCCAATGAACTGGCTTACGAATATCCCTTCAATGGGGTGGAGCGCAACGGTGCGCTTACCTATTGGCTGTTGGATACCTTACGTCAGGCCGGGCCACGTTTCACCTATAAAATGCTGCATGATCGGGTTTTGGCCAAGGTGCATGGTCAATTTGCTCAACAAACACCGATGTTGCAGGGTGAAAGTGATGTGGTGGTCTTTGGTGCGGATCGCATCAAACCTTACTACGCGGTGCCAGTGATCCAAGTGCAAGGCGAGCGGGTGCAGATCAACGCGGGCGAGGCCCATGGCTTGACTCGCGGCGCTCAGTTGGCCATCTATCCGCTGGGCACGAGCGATTTCCAGACCACGCCCCGCAGCGCCCTGCTCGAACTGGACCAGATCGACGCGGTGGAGGCCTGGGGCAGGCTGATCGAAGGCAGCAGCGCAAGTGTTGAGGCTGGCGCGCAGGCCGTCTTACTCAGCATCGCGGACTTGAATTTTCAGCGCAAAGTCGGGTTGGATGTTGCCGACCCAACCGTGCGCCAGGCACTCGAAACCGAGCTTGCCACGCAGGGCAAAGGCTTTGCGCGGCTGGCCGATCCCGGCGAGGCGATCGATTATTTCGTCGAGTTGACCGAGGCGGGCGAGTTGGTGATCGAAGATGCGGGCGATCAGCCGGTGCCCAATCTGCGCCCGGCCATTCGGGCGGACGCGCCCAATGGCGTATCGCGCACGGTCGAGCGGCTCGTTCACTTGGCGCGCTATCGCGGCGTGCAGGAGTTACAGGTCAATGACCCCGCGGCTGCCCAAAAATTGCGCGTCGACCTGATTGGCAACGAGGTCAACCGCCCGGGTGATCGGGTTGGCTTGCGTGTCACCAATACGCAGCAGCCCGGCGACGACAGCCGCACCCTGAACATCACTGTTCTGGCTCTCTCCTCAGACTGGTCGATCAGCCAGATCTACCCGGCGGGTGCTGGGCTTTTCCAGCCTGTTTCGCCCGGCGAGACGATCAATCTGCAATTTGATGCCTACCTGCCCGACGGCCAGACCGAAAGCAGCGACGTGCTCAAAGTCTTTGCGACCACAGCGACCACCAATTTCCGCTGGTTGGAACTCCCCGCGCTGGACCAGCCGATCACGCGGTCGGCTACCCGTAGTGCCGCGATGAATCCGTTGGAGCAACTTTTGGCCGCGGTCACCGAAGAGCAGAGCACAACCCGTGCGGTACGGTTGGTGAGTAGCTCGGAAGACAAAGCCTGGACCGTTGCTCAGGTTGAGTTGCGGGTTGAAGACCCTTCGGAGCGTAGCGCCGCAACCCCCGCTTCTTTAGCAATGCCGTCGCAACGGGGGCAAACCATGCAATACGATCTGGTCTTTGAAGGAGGGGGCGCCAAGGGCATGGTGCTGGTGGGGGCGTATCAGGTTCTGGCCGAACGCGGCCACACCCCGGGCCGCCTGTTGGGCACATCGGCGGGCGCGATCACCGCGGCGCTGATCGCGGCTGGCTACACACCGCAAGAGATGCTCGACGCGCTCACGGAACGTGCGGGCAATCTGCCCATCTTTGCCACGTTTATGGGCGACCCACCGCCATTCGACGACAAAGCTGTGCAAGAGAGCGCCATCCGCAGCTTTTTGCGCGATATCGATTTTACCTTCATTCCCAATTTTCTGGAGGACAAGATTGATGACCAGATCGCGCAGGCGTTGGCCAGCCGTGGCCGTGGGCGCAATTTCTTTGCCCTGGTTGAGCGCGGGGGATGGTATTCGGCGCATAATTTCCTGAGTTGGATGAGCCGACGGTTGGACACCGGTACCTTTCGCGGGCAGCCTCGCCAATTCAGCAAGCTGACGCTCGCCCAATTCCACGCCATCACCCAGGTGGATCTCTCCTTTGTGGCCGCGGACGCGAGCGGGAGCCGCCTGTTGGTGCTCAACCACCGCACCGCGCCCGATTGCCCGCTGCTCTACGCGGTGCGTATGTCGATGAGCATCCCGCTGCTCTGGGATGAGGTGATCTGGCAGGCAGAGTGGGGGCCCTACAGGGGGCACGATCTCACCGGTCATGCCATTGTCGATGGCGGGATGCTCTCCAATTTCCCCATCGAACTCTTCATCTCCGCCGAAGCACCCGTCACGGCGATTATGGGTGCCAAACAGAACAACCCCATTCTCGGCCTGTTGATCGACGATACGTTGCCTGTGCCAGCCCCGCGTGGGTTGCTGGTCAACTCGAACGTCCAACTGGGCAAATTGCAAACGCTGCAACGGCTGATGCGGTTGATCAACACCGCGACCACCGCACACGACAAAATGGTGATCGAAGCCTTTGAGCACTTGGTGGTGCGCTTGCCCGCGGCTGGCTATGGCACCACCGAATTCGACATGAGCGACGAGCGCCGGGAAGCCCTGGTTGATGCTGGCCGACTCGCCATGCGCGCCTATCTGGATCAGCCGCCCGCGCCCGCGGCAGTGCCTCGGGGCCAGGAAGCTGCGGCTGCCCAACAAGCCCAGCGCGAGGCCGATTATATTGCCATGAACATTCTTGCGCATTAGCGTGCTTCCTGAATCGTTTCGTCTGTTATTTAACGCTATATAAAATCTCCCCCGGAGCTTATGATGGCAGATACTACTTTATTGACCCGGCTTTCGAGTGCGGACACAGAGGAACTGGTTGACATACTGGCGCTTGCTTCCTCCCGAGAGGAGCAGATCGTACGCGCCTATCTGGGCGCAGAACGCTATCGACGCCTCCGCGGCCTGGCACTACGGAAACAGTCAATTCGGCGCGAGGTAGGGGAACAGTTAAAAGGGAACGTGATGATCGTGCCTGGCCTGCTTGCCAACGAGCTTTCATCCGGGCACGCTGGAGCGCGTGAACCGATCTGGCTCAACGCACAGGCGCTGATGAGCGGCCATTTGGGCCGCCTGCGTTTGGCCGAAAGTGGATTGACCGACGCAGATTCCGATTATCCCGTGCGCGTGACAGGGTTGATGAAGCGCGATTATGGCGAGCTGATCCTCACGTTGGCGCAACAGCGCAATGTGCGGATCTTTACGTACGACTGGCGGAAAAATCTCGCATTGGCAGCCACACAGCTACAAGGGCGGATCGATGAATGCTTTGCCGAGGGAACGCAGGTGGATCTGGTGGCCGTCGCTGAAGGGGGAATAGTTGCCCGTCTTTACATTGCTCGCTATCGTGAGCATTGGGATCGCCGCTGTGGTCGCCTTATCACCCTGGGCACTCCGCACACGGGGGCACCGCTCTTTGTTCGCGCGCTGGCCGGCCATCTTGATATTGTACGCTGGGCGAATCTGCTGGACAGCACGCAAAATTGGCAGGACTTTCTGCGCTTGGTGCGCTCATTTCCCAGCCTCTATCAACTGCTACCCTTTGCCGATATCCAAAAGAATGATGCGCTCTATGATGCGGAAACTTATGGTGGCGACGCAGTTGTCCGCCAGAGCTTTCTGGATAGCGCCCGTGAAGTTCAGCGCTTCTTGCCGACCGCGGTCAATCCGGCGCGCATGATCTCTGTTGTGGGCTACAACCGGTTGACCCCGACCAGTGTTGATGTACCTGCGTTCAAGCGAGCAATGGCGCGGCCAGGTGCCGCCCAGGCTGATGTCACGGAGATGAATAAGTTATACGGCTTGGGGGATGGGGATGGGAGCAACCCTCGAGCCGCAGCTGAGTTGAAGACACCTGAAGGGCGAGCCGTCCCCACGTACTATGTGGATGCCAGCCGCTACGAAATATTGACGTCCCCCATGCTGCTGCGGTCAATTGATGCTCTGCTGGATGTGCCACTCGATCATGATGCTGCCTGGCCACAAGTGGGCCGGAACCTGGGGCTGCGGCTGGCAGACGAGGCCAAGGCGTCGCTCCCCCAGGTAAACGAGAAGGATCTGGGTGATTCTGTTGCCCGGGAGTGGCAAGAGACACGACGACAGCTCGAAAACGCGGCGCGCAAGCTGCAACGCTCGTCCGTTGGGGTCGCTCCGCAGGCCCGGGCGGCTGATGAACGTCTGATTGAAAATATCATGCTGCGCCACCTGAGCGCGGGCACGCTTGGCGGACGCGCCGCGCCGCCGCCACCTGTTCCCTTTGCCCCACCAACGATTGAGATCGACGTGGTGATTGGCGATATCAAGGAACTCGACCTGGCCACGTTGACCGGTGACCCGGTTGATGCGATCGCGGTTGGTCAATATGTTGGTGCCACCCCGCAGAGCGCGCTTCAGGCATTGGATACGGCTATCTCTCCCTGGTTCGGACAGCCCGCCCCAACAAGCAAAGACACCCCTTCAACGCCGCCAACCAGTTCACTGATAGCAGACTTGTGCCAGAGCGGCGTGATCCGTGGGGAGCTGGCAACCCTCTTTCTTTTGCCCGACCCCCGGCCGGATGGGGCTGCCCTGCAGCGTGTCATTGCCGTGGCTGGCATGGGGCTACCGGGGAGATTTGGCCCGCCGGAGTTGACACTGGTGGCCCGTGAACTCTGTTGGACAGTAGGGCGGCTGGGCAAGAAGCACTTAGCTGCCATATTGATTGGTGCGGGGCAGAACAATATCAGCACACCGGAAGCAGTCCACGCTTGGGTTCGTGGCATCAAGTCTGCCATTACAGGGGTGGGCGAACAGGCCGGGCTCGCGCTCAGGAAGGTCACCTTTGTGGAATTCGACCCGCACAAGCTGCCCATGATTGAGCAGACGCTCCAGCGTATTGTGCAGGAAATGCGCGAGCGCAACCGGATGGAGATCATATACTCGCCGCTTGCGCCAGAAGAGTTTGCCCGGATTCAAGCGTCTGCGCGAGAGCGGCTTGAACGGGAAATGCAAAGGTTTGTGGAGGCACATCGGCCCCAGAGCGAAGAGAGCTCGACGGAACCTCCACCCGTCCGGATCACAGTCGAATTTGAGCACGATACCTATCGCTTTGGTGCAATTACCTCCACAGCCTCAATGCCCGAGCGCGATATTCAACTGGATCCCACATTGGTGGCGAAGGCCAATGACGAGCTGGCGGCCTCCATTGATTTGCTCCAGCAACAGCAGCAGGGTGAGTTCATGGCGCGCTTGCTGCTCCCGCAAGAATTTCGCGCCGATCTCTCCGGCGGCACCCCACTTGTGCTGACTGTGGATGCGACGACCGCGCTCATTCACTGGGAATTGCTTTCGCTCACTGAGCAACAATTGGGGGCAGGTGGCCGCGGATTGCCCGAGGCGAACCCATCCAAGCGGTATGGGGAGCGTGACCTCGACCTGTTTTTGGGCATTGCCTGTGGCCTGACCAGACAACTGCGTTCGCCATTTGCGCGCCACCCAGATCCGCTGCCACCTGCCCAACGCATCTTGCGGGTGCTGGTGATCGCCGACCCCGCGGCTGATGCGCGGCTACCCGGTGCTGAGGAAGAAGGCGATGCCGTGGCCGATCTGCTCGAAACCTTCAACTTGCTGACGCCGACCCAAAACCGGATCGAAGTGGTGCGGCTGATTGGCCCAGAGGAGGCCACCCGCGAAAGAGTGCTTCAACATCTGGTTACGCGCAGCTATGATGTGCTCCATTTTGCCGGCCATTGCGTCTATGACCATCAACATCCCACAAACTCTGGCTGGCTCTTTACCGGCCGACAGTTACTCACCGCCCGCGAGATCCAGCGAGTTGATCGAGTGCCCTCGCTGGTCGTCTCCAATGCCTGCGAATCGGGTGTCACGCCCGACCGCTCGGGAGAGCGCTCTGCCGCGCTGGCCCCTACCTTTGCGGAAACCTTCTTTGCGCGCGGCGTTGCAAACTTTATCTGCACCGCCTGGCCCGTGGGCGACCGGGAGGCGCGCGACTTTGCCTTGGCACTTTATGCGGATCTGCTCGGTCTGAAATTTAAACCCCCGGGCGCGCAGCATCACCCGCGCTTCGAAAGTCAATATTATGAGGCTGCTCAACCCCTGCCCATGTTCCGGGCAATGCGCAACGCGCGCAAGGCGATCTCGGAGTTTCCCTACGACCGGCACAGTTGGGCCGCCTATCAACATTATGGCAACCCCTACGCCCGGCTTTTTCAGCCTGCGTAATGGTGTAGCCGCGCTGGGATCCATCCCGAGTCTGGTTGTGATCCCTGAAGTCTCCCGACGCGTTGAGATAGGCGCGGAAGTTCAGGCTAAAAATCGAACGCTGAATCTTTCTCCTGCTCCTTGAAAAGAAGTGCTACCATGGCTGCTGAGTCGTTTGTCAATTTTGATTTGCTGATCCTGCGTGATGGAGTGGGGTATCAGGCCCGAGTGCTGGACTCGCCTGTCGGCAATGCGAAGACCTGTTTTGAGTTGCCCTTTACTGCTGCCGAACTGGAACGCTTTGCCTGGTTGCCCCCGCACATCAGTCGGCACCTGAAATCGGCTGATCAATCGGCGCAAGCTCCGCTGGACGTGCAGACTTTTGGCAGCCGCCTGTTTGGCGCAGTCTTTGGCGGTGAGGTTGGCGCGCTATTGGTGCGCTCTTTGGATGCGAGCAAATCTACTGGTCTGCGCATTCGTCTACGGCTCAACGATGTGCCTGAACTAGCCGACTTGCCCTGGGAATATCTCTATGCCGATGGCCCCTATCCGGGGTTTCTCGCCCTATCCACAAGCACCCCAATTGTGCGTTACCTGGAATTATCCCAGGCGATCACTCCGTTGCGTATCCACTCGCCACTGCGCATTTTGACGGTAGTCGCCGACCCGCAGGATGTGGTGCCTCGGCTAGTGGTGGAGCGTGAATGGCGGCTGCTTCATGATGCGCTCGACCCGCTGCAAAGTCGCGGATTGGTGCATCTGGAGCGCCTGGCCCAACCGACCGTGCCAGCGTTGCAGGGTCGGTTGCGCCAGCACGCGGATGAGGTGCACATCCTGCACTTTATCGGGCATGGCGCTTATGACAAGGAGCAGACCGAAGGCGGATTGTATTTCGAGAACGAGCAGGGCAATCGGCACTTTGTGTTGGCCACCGACCTGGCAATGTTGCTGCAAGACCATGCATCGTTGCGGCTGGTCTTTCTCAATGCCTGCGAGGGTGCCCGCAGCAGCCAGCAGAATCTCTTTGCGGGCACCGCGCAAACGCTCGTGCAGCGCGCCATTCCCGCTGTGTTGGCCATGCAGTTCCCGGTGAGTGATGTCGCGGCCATCACCCTGGCTCAGGGATTCTATCAATCGTTGGGGAGTGGCCTGCCGGTGGATGTCGCGGTCAGCGAGGCGCGTAAAACGCTCAAAGCGGTGGGGAACGACGTAGAATGGGGCACGCCCGTGCTCTTTAGCCGCTCGGCAGATAATCGGATTCTGGTGCTGCCGGAAGGCGACGCCCGCCTCACCATCCCCCGCCAGGATGGGGAGCCGGAGACCGTGCTCATCCCCGGCGGGTCATTTCGGATGGGTAGCGAACCCGGAGAAGGCATCCCCGCCAGCGAAACGCCCCAACACACCATCGACCTGCCCGATTTTCGCATCGGTAAATATCCCGTGACCAATGCGCAGTATGCGGTGTTTGTGAAGGCAACCAAAGTGTCTGGCTGGGTCAATGTAGCACGGGAGGCGGGATGGTTTGATCTTTCCCCCCCGGCAACTAAGCTGGACCATCCGGTGACACACATAAGCTGGCGAGATGCGCTGGCTTACTGCGCGTGGCTCTCTGCCGAGACTGGTCGCCGTTACCGGTTGCCCAGCGAAGCCGAATGGGAAAAGGCTGCCAGTTGGTCTACCCAGAGACCTCCAACAAAACGGCCATACCCCTGGGGGGAGGGTTGGGTAGCTGAGCGAGCAAACATCGGCGGTGGTGAGACGACACCTGTGACAGCACATCCAACCGGGGCCAGTGCATATGGTGTTGAGGACCTGTTGGGCAACGTACAGGAGTGGACGTGTAGTCTGTGGGGCAGTCAGCCCCAACAGCCTGATGCCGAACCAGGCAAAAGCCGTGAAATGTTGCATGGCGATGATCTGCCTGTGCAGGCACGTTTAATCCATCGCGGTGGCTCATTTAACTCACAGCCGAGCGAGCTGCGTTGTACAGCGCGTGGCAACGCCGCACCGAATAGTCGGGTCGGCTGGCGAGGGTTCCGAGTCGTTATGATGATTCGCCAAAGAGAGGGGACCTGATCGATGCCTATTTGGGATGATGAGCCACCTGAAGTATTCCGTTCGTCGCAGAGCATCACCCAGCGCGTGCGTTCTGGTAATGCGCTCCCGATCCTCAGCCATAGCGCCCTGTTCGATCTGGCACTCTTTGGCCATGATGCGTTCAAGCGCTTCTATGCCGAGCGGATTAGTTACCCGTATGCGCTCTTGCCGGATGTGGGGCAGCTCGCCAATTATGACCGCTACACCAACCATACTGGGGACACGGCTTGCAAGGAATTCTACTTAGACTGTATTAAAAACTATATCTTCCGGGGGGCTATGGCTGACGGTGTGGACCGTGATACCCTGGCCTCGGCACGCGCCGAAGCTAGCCGGGTTGGCGTATCGGCCTTCGGTAATCTGCTTGGTTATCCCCGTTTCGACCAACAGCAGACCTTTCCGCTCTCCATGTTGGCAAATCTGCCCTTCAAGACCTATCTGACCCTTAGTGTCACCACCTTTTTGGAGGATGCGCTGCGCAGAGCTGGCAAGGAACCAGTAACCAAGATGTGCCGTTGGCGCGGCCCGATCGACGCCCCGGAGAAAGAACTCTGGTCGATCCCCGATGATTATCATCCTAGTGAACAGCAACCATTGGTCTACCATCTGTGTGGGTTGGATGCCCACCCGCGGACAGGGACACCATTGCCCAATTCGTTGGCGTTGAGCGAAGATGATCATCTGGAACTATTGGTGAATCTGGCTCAGGATCGGGGAAAGGAGAACGCCGACCGCCTCCCGGCGTTGGTGCGAGGAGCGCTCTTTGATGATGTGATCTTGCTCGGCTTCAGCCTGGATAGTTGGGCCTTTCGTGGCATCTATTATGGCCTGATTCGCCAGAGTGGTCAGGAGCGTGATCGCCGCGGGGTCTGCGTTGTACAACTACTACCGGATGAATGGCAGAAGCAGGAAAAATATTTGCAGGGGTATCTCGACCGCAATGCGCGCTTAGACATTTTTAAGGGTGATCTGCACGATTACGCCCTGGAGTTGAAGGGATAGGTGCGCCAATGAGCGAAGAACGACCTCTGCCTAACCCCTATGTGGGCCCGCGCACCTTTGCCTATGAGCAGCGGCATCTCTTTTTTGGCCGCGAGCGCGAAGCGCGCGATCTGCTGGCGCGTGTGCTCTCCGAACGCCTCCTGCTCTTTTACGCCCAATCCGGCGCGGGCAAAAGCTCGCTGCTCCACACCCGCCTGATCCCCCAGTTGCAGGAGGAGAAGGGCTTTATCGTGCTGCCGGTCGCGCGCGTCAGTGGCGAATTGCCAGGTGGGATTGAAGATGTGGACAACATCTACGCCTTCAACCTCATGCTCAGTATTGACCAAGGGGATGAGCCGGCTCGGCTAGCACAGCTCACAATTGATGATTTTTTAGCCCGTTTGACCCGGCGCACAATTGTGGATACCCAGGGGCTCCCCCGGAAGGACTGGGTCTACGATGCCGAACAGATGCCAGCTTCAGCAGTTGCCAGCGCGAACAGCCGCCGCTATGCCTTAATCGTTGATCAGTTTGAGGAAATCATCACAGCGTATCCAGAACGCTGGCGCGAACGTGAATCATTCTTCCGTCAACTCGACCAGGCCATGCAGCGTGATCCCAATCTGTGGGTCGTCCTCACGTTGCGCGAAGATTATGTCACCGGTCTGGAGCCTTATGCCCCGCTGTTGGCCGATCAGTTACGCGCTCGTTTCCACATGGAGCGCATGGATGTGGCAACCGCGCTGGCCGCGATTCGCCAACCTGCCGCGTTAGCTGGTCGTCCCTTTGCCCCTGACGTAGCCGAAAAGCTGGTGGATGATCTGCGCCAGGCGCGTGTGCCCGGTCGGGAATCTACCGTCCCTGGCCAGTATGTGGAGCCGGTGCAGTTGCAGGTGGTCTGCTACCAGTTGTGGGAAAATCTGGCTGGAGAGCCAGGCGGCCTGATCACAGAAGATAAACTGACCGAAGCTGGGGATGTCGATCAATCTTTAACCAATTTCTACAAAAGTGCGCTCAACAGCATTATCCATGAGCCTACCCTGGGGATTAGTGAGTCTCAGTTGCGAGAGTGGTTTGCTGACCAATTGATTACTGATGCCAATACGCGCAGTACGGTCTACCGAGATGAGCAACGCGGTGAGTCTGGTGGCCTCCCCAACAAAGCTGTAGATATTTTGGTGCGTCATTTCCTGGTGCGGATTGAGCAACGGGCAGGCGGTTATTGGGTCGAGTTGGTACATGATCGGTTCGTAGGGCCAATCCTGCGCTCTAACCAGGAATGGCTCAATCAACAAAGCCCGCTGATACAAGCGGCAAGAAATTGGGAAGAATCCAGGCGTAACCCCGAATTATTACTGGCCGATCATCAATTAGAGCTGGCTCAGCGAGAAATTTCTTCGGGGAAGCCAGATAGTGTGTTGAGCGACTATCTGCGCGCCAGTCAGGCAGCTGCCCAGGCCCGTGTGGAACGCATAGTGGCGCAGCAGCGGGAAATTGAGCTGGACCATGCCCGCAGATTGGCCTATGAGGCCGATGCAAGACGGCAGGCAGAGACCCAACGTGCCTTAGAGGCAGAGGCCAGGCAGCGCGAGCAGGAACAGACCGCTGCCCAACTACGCAGACGTGCATTCTGGCTCGGGATAATGGGGGTGCTCGCGCTCGGTTTAATGGTCACCGCGATCTGGTTCGCAATCAATATAGACCGTGCGCGCCAAGAGGCAGAACGTGCTGCACTGGCAATCGGGAATACGGGTGAATGGGCTTCGATCTCGCAATTTCAATTAGAAGCAGCAGAAACAGAAGTGGCTAAGGCAAGGGCTGCCGCTGAACAAGAACGACATAGTGCCTTGCAATTAGCAGCTACGTTACATAGCCTTCTGTTGACCCCCACCGAAACGTCTGCCTTGCTCGCCACTCCTTCACCGGCTGGGGGCGAGCGCGAAGCGACACTAGAAGGCCCCAGCGTCTATCTGATCCCGAGCGCAACACCGACCGCAAACCTGGCTGCGACTGCGGATACCAACGCGGTGATCGTAGAGATCAATCAAATCCAGGAGCGGGCGACCCAGTCTGCCCCAGCATTACCGCAAGCCGCTCCAGCGCAACCGGCCCTGTATGCGCTGGCACCCGCAATTAATATCAGCATTTTCGCCGGACCGGATATTGGCGAACAGGTTTTGGCGACGGTACGTTCTCCAGTTCGTATGCCTGTGCAAGAGATTTCCTCAGAATGGACGAAGGTTCAAACCGAGGAGGGCGTAAGCGGGTGGATCCGTTCTGGCTTTGTTACGTATGAAGGAGCCCCAGAGGCTGTCCCCCTGGAATTGCGTTATCGGATTGTCTCTGATCGAACGGATCTCCCATTCATCGATGGTCAGATCATTAGTTACGGCGGTGCCAGGGGTGATTACTTATACGGAAACCCGGCTGATGAGTTGAGCGGCTTTCGGTGGATCGCTGTTGGCACGCCAGTGACGGTTTTACAGATCGGCGAGGGAATACGCAGCTATGGCAGTGGGAGATGGGCCTTTGTCTCCCTGGTTGATCCAGACAATGAAAATCGACTGTTACAAGGGTGGATCCCATGGGAAGTACTCGCAGCGCGGCCTGCAGGCTAATCGAAACGCGATGTACACTGTGATGTCCAATTCGTTTTCCTGACGTTAGCTAACAAGGAGCTATTCTGATGAGTCAGCACAATCTCTGTATGGAAATGAGTATCCCCGCCGAGCATCTTGAAGCGACGCGGTTGTACGCCGCCGAGCAGAACCCGGCCAATGCGCCCGCCTTCAACCCAGATGGTGAACTTGAAGGCGCGGCGGAGACCCGCTATCTCTGGCCGAATGGCAAGACGATCACGGTCTGTTTTGTGGATGGTGACCCCGCGGTGCATAAGCGCATTGAGCCCATCGCCCACGAGTGGAGCCAGTATGCCAATCTCGCCTTCGACTTTGTCAAAGGGCCGCGGGCGGATATTCGCATCTCCTTCGACCCGCGCACCGGCTCATGGTCCTATCTCGGTGTGCAATCGAATGCGTTCTGGCTTTTTGGCAAACCGAGCATGAATTATGGCTGGTTGACGCCCACAACTGACGAGGACGAATATCGGCGCGTGGTTTTGCACGAGTTCGGTCATGCGCTCGGGCTGGTGCATGAACATCTGCAACCGCGCGCAACCATTCCCTGGGATGAGCAAAAGGTCTATGATTATTTCCAGCGCACCAATGGCTGGTCGCCGGAACAGACGCGTGCGCAGGTGCTGGCGCGCGTCCAGGCCGACCGCTTCACCCCGTTCGACCGCGATTCGATCATGCTCTATCACTTCCCGGCAGAGTTGACCACGGATGGCTCGTCCACGCCGTGGAATACCGAATTGTCCGCGGCGGACAAAACGTTTATCGCCGAGTTGTATCCGCGGCCGCAACCCAGCGAGCCCAAAACCTGCTCATAGCTTGCCGCGTGCATTGTGAGCTTGCCCTGTGATGGAGTGGACCATGACCCCAGATGAACGTTTGGCGGTGTTGCGCCAGCAAGAATATGAATTACGTTTGGTGATTGCGCAGTTGATGCAGGCATTAAACGAGATCAAAGACCCCGCGGCCGCGCAACCCTTGCTGGATGAGCTTGCCACGCAACAAGCCGCGCTGAGCCAGATCACGCAGCAGCAGATGGATGCGCAAAAGCACGATCCCACACGCGGGGTCGTGCTGGCGACCAGCAACGCCGCGACTGGCACAGCCCCCCCCGCCCCGGTGATGCGTGATGGCGCGCCGCGTACCGATACGCTGCGCGATGGCGGTACCTATCGCGGCAGCACAACCACCGGCCTCGTCGCCACTGCCCACTTGAAGATGGCTTATGTGCCCACCGCGATCTACCATCTGCTGGATGAAATTGAGCATCCGCTGGTCGAGTGCGAGGTGAAGAATAGCTCGCATCAGACAAAGCGAGTGCGCGTCAGTTCGTATATTGAGGGATATACCGCACCGGCCATTGAAAGTGTGGAGATCGAGCGCGGGCAAACTTTTTTGGTCTCGCAATTACCCACGCTCTTCCCCGAGCGCCTGCGCAATCTGCACGAATTGACACGCGCCACCCTCAACGTGCAGATAGACGATCTCGACGGCAAGATCGAATTGCACAAGACCGTGCCGATCTGGCTGCTTTCGCGCAATTCGGCACCGCTTCGGGTGCGCAACCCAGTCAGCGGCGGCTGGAATGATCTGACTCGCTATTTGGGTGCATTCGTCACCCCAAACGAGCCGAGCGTCATGCGCTTTTTGCGCCGAGTGGTCGAGCATCATCCGCAAAAGATGCTCTATGGTTATCAACCGGATCGGGATGTGGAAACGCAGGTGAAGGCGATCTTCGAGGCGCTGCGGCAGGATGCCAAGGTGACCTATGTCAACTCGACGGTCAATTTTAACCCGGAAGAGGGTGCGCGCTCGCAGCGTGTGCGCTTGCCGCGCCAGAGTCTGCTGGAAAAACAGGCAAATTGCATCGATGGCACGCTACTCTTTGCCAGCCTGCTCGAAGCCGCTTCGCTCATCCCCGCGCTGGTGATCATCCCCAACCATGCCTTTGTTGGCTGGGCCCTCGACAAGAAGGGGGAGCATTGGGATTATTTGGAGACAACCATGCTGGGCGATCCCTCGGTGGATTTTGCTACGGCGCGCAATTTGGGCCGCCAGAAGGCCGCCACTTTCGAGCAATTGGCAACCGCTCGCAACGACCCATTGAGTTTTATACGCTGGTCGGTGCGCGACTTACGCACCAAAATGAACATCACCCCGCTGGAGTGAGAGATACCAACGCTAAAACTATAGTCACGAATTGTACAAATTGACACGAATGATTCGCAAATTCGTGTTCATTCGTACAATTCGTGACTATAGTCTTTCTGACAACATGGGTTCTGGGACGAATTTGCTGTATCCCGAATCCCGAATCCCCGGTATCAGCCCGGTCGCGCCCTGGCCAGCAGTTGTTCGAGCGTCTTGCCCAGGATCCACGCTTTGTCCGCGTCGGGGATAAAGGTGCAGTGGGTGCGCAAGGCCTCAAGCGAGTGTTGATAAGTCATGGCTTTGCGCACGACGGGGTAATCCGACCCCCAGCACATGCGATACGGCCCATACGCTTCATAGAGCGCCTGCAAAACCCAGTGCGTGTCGGGGTAAGGATAGCCCCACGGCACACTGGAGCAGTAGTGAAAGCCCGAAAATTTGATGTGAATGTTGGGCAACCTGGCCGAGGCCAGGACCTGTTTCAACCCTTCGTGCGGGGGAGGCTCGGAGGTGCGGACGCCCGCCAGGTGATGGCGCAGGATCGGCACGCTGGGGAAGCGCTCAGCCACCTGACGGATGGCCGGTTCATGATTGGGCCCACCGGCAATGCTGGCGATCAGGCCAAAATCAGCCGCGACCTGGAAAAAGGCCGTCCCTTCGGCGGAGACCAACCAGCCGTCATCCTCCTGGCGCAGATAGTGCGTGAAGCCCTTGATCGGCCATTGCTCGGCAATCCGCCGCAGTCGATCCGCCGCGCCCGGTGTATGATAGGTCGTTGACCACGAACAATCCACGTCGGGGAATTGATACAATTTGTCGGGATACTGTTGCACACATTCAGCGATGTAGGCGTTGTTCTCGGGGTTATGTTCGATCTGCGCACAGATGATCACAGCCTTATCCACGCCATTGAGGGCCATCTCGTGCAGCAGCTGCTCCACCCGCCCGCGCGACTCCGGGTCCGGCACCGGCGGCTGATAAGGCCAATACGCCCACCCATGACAATGACTATCGATAATCATGACTTTTTCCTTATGGAACCGCAGATTACACAGATTCCGCAGATTTTGTTCTTGAATTGATGAGACGTTCGTATTCGAGCGACTTTTTGCCAAAGTTGATCAGTAAGCCGATTTCAATGCGTGTTGCTTTGAGGTAATGGAGTAGCTGTGCTCGTTCCACGTCGGTCAATGTTTTGAGCGCCTTGAGCTCGACGAGGATATTTCCATAACAAATCAAATCTGCTCGATAAGCTACCTCTAACACTTCGCCTTTGTAATACACCGGCAAGGCCACTTCCCGCGCAACTGGAACCCCACGACGCTGTAACTCCACAGCAAGCGCGGCCTGATAGACAGCTTCCAGAAAGCCAGGCCCAAGTTCTCGATGCACCTCCATCGCCGCCCCAATGATGGCAAAGGTGCGTGGATCTCGTTGCTTCCCTTTATCTAAAATCTGCGTCATCTGCGTAATCTGCGGTTGCTTTTAATCGCTGTTTACCAGTTGGTGTACGAACCATCGCGCCGCCGCAGATGGGGCGCTTCCCAGAATTTAAACTCCTGCTTCAAGATATAATCTTCGTCGACATCCACGCCGAGGCCGGGCGTGTCGGGGATGTGCAGCCGTGGGCCATCTTGCACCAATTGGCTGGGGAAGATATCGGGATCGCTAAAGCGGCCCGGTTCGGTGGGCGAGACGCGCACTTCGAGCCAGGCAAAGTTGGGCACCGCCGCGGCCAGATGCGCCGTGGCTGCCGTGCAGATCGGGCCCAGCGGGTTGTGCGGCATCAAGTCGATGTAATGAGATTCGGCCAAGGACGCCACCTTCATCGATTCGGTCAAGCCGCCGCAATTGCAGACATCAATACGCGCATATTGGGTAATGCCCCGTTCGAGGTAGGGCAGGAAATGCCATTTGCTCGAAATTTCCTCGCCAATCGCAAAAGGCACGTCGGTCAGTTTGCGCAATGCCTCATACGCCTCGGGCGACTCATCGCGGATCGGCTCTTCGAGGAAATCGAGCGTTCCCTTGGGCATGCGCTGGCAGAACGAAGCGGTTTCGGCCACGCTCAAGCGGTGATGGTAATCAATGCCCAGCACCGGTTCGGGGCCCACAGCTTCGCGCAATTTGGTCAGGCGCCGGGCCGTCACACCAATCGATTCCCATGGCTCCCAGATGCCTTCCGGGTCATCGGTGGATTTGTAATTGGTGGTCGAGGTGTAACCCGGCACAGTGCGGATCACATTCCAGCCGTTCTCCAGCAGCAGCTTGGCATTGTCGATCAACTCTTCGGCAGATGAGCCGCCCATGGTGGCAAAACAGGGCACATATTCGCGCTGTTTCCCGCCCAGCAATTGATAGACCGGCACCCCAAGCGCCTTGCCAACAATGTCGTACAGCGCAATGTCGATGGCCGCGATGGCCGCAGCGAGCACGCGCCCACCCTCAAAATATTGGCTGCGATACATCTCTTGCCAGAGTGCCCCGATCCGCTGAGGGTCGCGGCCAATCAGAAATTCGCGATAGTGCTTGACCGCGCCCGCCACCGCTAGTTCGCGCCCCGACAGACCCGATTCACCCCACCCATAAATGCCCTCATCGGTCTCGATCTTGACCAAAAGCTGGTTGCGTGAGCCCACCCAAACTGGGTACGCCTTGACTTCAGTAATTTTCATAAGCTTCCATTCTTTTTGTTGATCCTGCATCATCAATAAGCTGGTGCCGGGAGAGGACTGTCAGTCAATTCCCTGAACCGGTTGACAGCGCACGATCTATCTATCCTGCAGGCGCTGGCTCATGGTCCCGGCAGATCAGGGAAATATCCTGCTGGGTCAACGGTTCCTGGGTCAGACCGCAGCGAAATTGCCCCTCCCCCACCACCTGATGATACCTGCAAGTAGTGCAAACACCAAAGCTCTTTAGCTTGTTGGTATGCTGCAAAGAGGTCAGGAGATGCTGGAGTAGCTGGACAGCCTGATGCTGTTCGGCTTCGCCCCAGGTTTGCGAAACAGCCTCAAACATAGGTGGCGGCAAGGTCTCAGCCAGCAATGCTCGGCCCTGCGCGGTGAGAACCAGATGGACAACGCGGCCATCTTTCAGATCAACCTGCTTTTCGATGAACCCTTTTTCCTCTAATACATTGAGCGACTGCGAAACAGTGCCTTTGGTCAGGTGGAAATAATCGGCTACCCCGAGCGGCGTGTTGCTGTAATGGTTGCATTGCTGCAAATAAGCCAGCATCTGCCACTGGATCGGCTGCAGCCCCCGCTGCCGACTTTGCCGCCAGGTTTCGGCGCGCAACAGATTCGCCAGCCGTTCGAGATAGACGTAAATTGATTCTTTTGGGTGAAGTGGTGGTTGCATAAATAAATGGTATCGCGTCGCTACCAATTTTGCCAAATTATCATTCGTTGTTATGATAAGTATCGACTCGATACTAAATTGTATCGATTAATCCACCCTTTTCACGTCAAAGGAGCATTCTATGTCCCGATCCATGCGGTGGCTTGTCCGCACCCTCTTATTTGCCACCCTTGCCATCGTCCTCCTCGCCGGATGCCAGATGATCCAGCCGGTGGCAGAGACCCCAGAACCCGCTGCAGAACCGATAACAGGCATCTCCGCCGACCCTACGGAGGGCATTGCCGAGGCATTTGATGTGGTCTACGCCGCGGTGCATCGCCAGGGGATACGCCTGATCTTTCAGATGGTGGTTGCCGGGGAAGTCGGCTCGGTGACACCGACAGCCACAGGCCAGTTGGCCGGTGCAGCGGTGGAAAGTTATGTCTGGCCGACCTCGTTGAATAGTGCAGCCGCGGGGTTTGAAGCCGATCAGGGGATTCTGGCCCTGGCCGTCACTGCCCATCCGGATTTTGACGATACCCCGCTGGTTGATGAGGATCAGGATGGCGACAAGTCCAACGATGGTTACCTCTGGCATAGCCACTGGGTTGTCCTGGTTGCCGACGATGCCTGTGGTGCAGGCGCGCTCAAGGTTCAGGATATCCCCGAAGGCGAACAGCCGATCTTGCCCCCGACCTGGCCGGAATTACCGTTACTGATCGACAGCCCGGATTATGATTTGATGCTGGAAGAGGATACCATTGAGGTCTATGTGCCGCTTGATCGCCTCGTGGGCAACCATACGTTCAATTACGATGGGGTCACCGCTGGCTTACGAGTGAATGGGGATCTGCATGCGCCACTCCTGTGTGTGACGATGGTGCATGATGTGGCATCGGGGGATCTGTCCTTGCCCGGAGCGGTAGAGTAATCGGCGCGTAGCTGAAATCTGCGCAGACGGAATTGCGGATTGGGGTGCTGATTGCCAGTGCCCAATCCGCAATCAGCCTGACAACCTCGCCCTTGGCAAGCCAGCCTTGCCCACCCTGTTCGGCACAGCATGGGAGGCCAGCCATGAAGCCTGGGAACGTTTGCAACGCGCAAAACGTCTGGCTATCTAGGTAGACGTCAGCTCAAAAATCGGTTGTGGCTCCCAGGAACATAGGCAGCCCAACCAGTGTGGTACAGAGACTTTTGAGATAGTACTAAAGTAGAACACAGAAACTGCTTGAGAATCCACAGATTTTAAAGATTACACAGATTTTTGGTTTGTCGTCTGGAAAATCTGCGTAACTCTGCGTAATCTGTGGATGGGATTTTGAAAGAGTTTTTGGATTTTACTTTAGATTGAGAAACGCCGCGGGCGTTTGAGTTTCGTGTTTATCTGTCGGTGGGGATTGCCAGCCCGCAGGTAGATGTCCAATTGGTATGCTTATGTTTCCTTCTCCACTGCGTGTAGCGGCAACGTTGGTTACAGTCGCCACATTGATCGTCATCATTGGCGGCTGCCTGACGTTGAGCCAGACAACGAGCCCGACGCGCACCGATCAAGCCCTGGCCGCCCGCCAGGCGCCTTTCACAGGCAATCAACAACCAGCCGAGCCTACCTTGGCGGTGAGCGTGTTGCCAACCGAACCCGCACCAACCGAACCCGCAGCCATCGTGGCTTTGCCGTCGCCCACCCCGCCACCGCCTACCCCGACGGACACGCCTACAGACACGCCCACGCCGCCGCCCCCAACCGCCACACCCGCGCCCGTGCATCAGCCACCGCAAGCCGCTGTCACCTTGACCGGGTTCACCCACAATTGGCAAACCTGGAACAATTGCGGCCCGGCCACTTTGTCGATCAACCTGAGCTACTATGGCAGCATGCTCGATCAGGTGACGATTGGCAACGTTGTCCGCACCCATGAGGATGACAAAAATGTGCTCGCCGATGAACTGGCCGCGTACGCGCAAAGCCAGGGCTATCAGGCACAGGTGCGCGTCAACGGCAATGCGGAACTGCTGCGCACCTTTGTCAGCAATGGTATTCCGGTCTTGGTCGAAACCTGGATGGAAGATGCACCGAATGACGGCATGGGCCACTATCGGCTGATTGTGGGCTATGATGATGCCACCCAGCGCTGGATCGCCTATGATTCCTATATTCAGGTCGGGCTGGTCAACCCCGATGGGCCTTACGCGGGCATCTATATGTCTTATGACCTGATCGAAGCCCGGTGGAGGGCATTTAATTACACCTACGTACTGGTCTATCCGGATCACCTGACGCCGCTTGTGCAAAGCATTTTGGGCGCGTCGTTTGACCCGGCGGTCATGTGGCAGGAGGCGTTGGTTGCCAGCCAGCATGCCACCCAGCAGCGACCGCAGGATCCGTTTGCCTGGTTCAATCTGGGCACCAACTTGCTGGAAGCGGGTGATTTTGCCGCCGCGGCGGCTGCGTACGACCAGGCCCGCGCCATCGGCTGGCCCTGGCGCATGTTGTGGTATCAGTTTGGCCCGCTGGAGGCCTATTATGCCGTTGGGCGCTATGAGGACGTACTGGCCCTGAGCAATGAGGTGCTGCGCACCACAACCAGCATCGAAGAGAGCCACTATTGGCGGGGCAGGGCGCTGGCCGCGCTGGGCGATCTAAACGGTGCGCGTCAGGCCTGGCAACAGACATTGGCGCTGAATCCCCGCTTTGCCTCCGCCCATGAGGCCCTGGCGCAATACTAGGATGTGTAGAAAGCACAAGATTACGATTATTCAATGATGGATCGTGAGATAATCGTAGCCTAGTTCAACGTAAGAATAAGCTTCAAATGCTGCAATTATCTGCACTAGGTTTTGTTCAAATAATTGCAGCAACTTGCTGTTTTTGATGTTCCCTGTTGATACTACTAATAACTTGTAAGGTTTAGCTTGAACCAGATGGGAATAGACAAAATCGCTATCTTTGGTGACCACAATCCGTTGTTCATCCAAAGATAGTTGGTTAATGCTCTCATCCGGTGTACGATTTTGCAGTGGTAAGTCTTTCGTGTGCAACGCATCGTGTCCAGCCTCGTTCAGCTGAACCGCAAGCTGATAGGGAAGATGCGCATCAATAAGGAATTTCATGCGAAGACAGCTTGTACACTTTTGACCTGGCTTAACCGTGTGGCAAACGCCAGCACTGCGAGGATATCCGCATATTCCAGGTCATCGTAATCGGCCAAGATCTCCTCGGTTGTCATCCCGCTACTCAAGAGTTCAAGGATGACTTCGACAGGGTAACGCATATGGCGAATACACGGTTTCCCATGGCAGATATCGGGATCAATCGTGATGCGTTCAAGTAAAGTTGCTGTTGTCATAGCGATTTCCTAACACACTTGGCCTTGACCCACAGAATGGCCGTCGTCCACACTTTTGTTTTATGCACAGCTATTTAAGGATACCACATGTGCCCACGACCCTCTGTGGTAAGTATAGCAAATCAAGGCAGGATCGGAGCAACCTGCGGGGGATAGTCTCGGCGGCTATTACGGCCAGAGTGATTTTGCCGATCTGCTGGAGCAACGGCCCGAGGCACCGTAAGTAATCCCTACCAATCGCCCGCATATTCCAGCGAAAAGGGTTTGCTCTGTTCGCGGGCCCAGGCATAATGTAATTCGGTCAATTGGCGCAAGTGCAAAAAGTCATGCGCCAGCCAGGCCGCCAGCAGATCGCCCGCGCACAGGCGAAACCCAAGCGGATGGGCATAGGCCTGCTCCCAGTTTGCATCGCTCAACCCCCCCAGCCAGGCCACCGACTGCCGACGTTCGGCCAGCCACTGTTGCACCGATTTGGCCAGGTCGCGCTCATTATAGGCTCGTTCGCTGACCCAGCCTTCCGGATCAATACCCGGCGGGTCTTCACCAGGCCGATGCAGCACAAAATCTACCCGCGTGCGAAAATCCTCGCGTTCTTCGTCATACAAATGGTTGATCACCTCAAGGATCGACCAGTCTTTGGGGCTGGGTTTCCAACGAGCTTGCTCGTCGCTCACCCCAGCGACAATGCCGCCGATCGCAAAGGCATTGCGGGCGAGCGCGTGGGCAATTGTGCGGGCATCCATAAACTTTCTCCTCGTTGCGGCTGCTTCAGGCCGCTGGCTAGTGCAGAACAGGCGTGCTGGGTGGGTATTGTAACACAGGCGCACAGATACCGAAGCCTCCTCCCAGCTCCTATCTGTCGGCCACTATCTAGCGGCCATTGCTAGCATTCGCAGATAAATTGACCGTTTGGCGCTATATGTCTCCTCGCCCATTTTGTGGTATGGTAGCAGTGACCACAGCACAATTGCCCGCATTCCCCAATAGCAGAATTCGGCAAAGGAGCGAACGGTATGACCAATTCCCACACCCACGACATCATCATCATTGGCGTTGGCCAGGCAGGCAACCCACTGGCAAGTGCGTTCGCCGCGGCGGGCCGCCGGGTAGCCGTGCTCGAACGCAATCAGGTGGGCGGCACCTGCGTGAATGATGGCTGCACACCCACCAAGACGATGCTCGCCAGTGCACGGATCGCCCACCTGGCGCGCCGCGCCGCGGATTATGGCGTGCAGGCCGGGGATGTACAGGTTGACCTGGCGGCAGTCTGGCAGCGCAAAGAGCACATCGTCCAGAAGTCGCGGTCGAATATCCTCCAGACCTTGACCGAGACCGCCAACATTGACTTTATGGCTGGGGAGGGCAGCTTGCTGGACCAGACACACGTTCTGGCGCGCTTGAACGAAGGCGGCCAGCGCCAGCTCTCAGCGCCGATCATCGTGTTGGATACCGGTGCACGCCCCAGTGTCCCGTCGATTGCGGGCTTGACGAGCGTGCCTTTTTTGAACTCGACGACGATCATGGAATTGACCACGCTGCCCGAGCATTTGCTGATTTTGGGTGGGGGCTACATCGGTGTGGAATTTGCGCAGATGTTTCGCCGCTTCGGCGCGCAAGTCACGCTGATCCAGCGCGGGCCTCACCTGTTGCCGCGGGAAGATCCCGACGTTGCCGATGCAGTCGCCGACATCCTGCGCGCGGAAGAGATCGACGTGTGGCTCGACAGCGACGCCCAGCAGGTGCATCAGCAACCAACGGGCGAGATCCAAATGACGATCAAGCAGACAGGTCAGCAGCACCAGGTAACGGGGTCGCACCTTTTGGTGGCCACGGGACGACAAGCAAATAGCGAAGCGCTCAATCTGGCGGCTGCGGGGGTGGCTACCGACAAAAAAGGCTTTATCCGCGTGGATGAACGCCTTTGCACCACCACAGCGGGCATCTACGCGCCAGGCGATGTCAATGGCGGGCCCGCCTTTACCCATGTCGCCTATGATGATTTTCGGATCTTGCGCCAGAACCTGCTGGAGGACGGCAATGCCACAACGCGCAGGCGGTTGATTCCCTATACCGTTTTTATCGACCCGCAACTGGGGCGGATCGGCCTGACTGAACGCGAGGCGCACCAACAGGGGCGTTCGATCCGGGTCACCAAAATACCGATGGCTGATGTGGCGCGCGCTCGGGAAGCTGGCGAGACCCAGGGGCTGATGAAAGCGATCGTCGATGCCGAGACAGACAAGATCCTAGGCGCGGCGATTTTGGGGCTGGAAGGCGGGGAGTTGGCCTCTTGCCTGCAACTTGCCATGCTCGGCGGATTGCCCTACACGGCCCTGCGCGACGGCATCTTTGCCCACCCTGGCCTGGCAGAAGGGTTCAACACCCTCTTCAGCGGGCATTGACAGACCTGGCCCGGTCAGCAACGCGCCTGCCATGCACTTGGCAGCCCCTCAGCAGCTTGACAAATCGCCCCCAGACCGGGTATAGTGGCGACAGTCTGGCAGCAGCACATCCGGGCGAATAGCTCAGTTGGTTAGAGCACCTCGCTTACACCGAGGGGGTCAGGGGTTCGAGTCCCTTTTCGCCCACTTACAAGGTACAAGTTTTCAGGGGTATACACCTATCAAACGACTGTTTGATCCGCATCCTGCGTGCTCAAATAGTCGTTTTTTGTTGCCCAAGATAAACCACAGCCATCACCCTCACCCCCTGTGTGGCACATATTGAAACCTCAGCCGCTGCAAAGTCGTATAGCCAATGACCTGCACGCCAAGCCAGACGGATTGAGTACGTGGCGTCGCGAGCGTCGCATCGGCACGGAGCATTTCAACTACATTTTTCTTCGCAACCTATCACTTGAGTCATCCAATGCAAGCATCCTGGCGTCGTCCCTTCTTTACTTTCTGGTCTGCCCAAGCCATTTCCCTGGTCGGCAGCAACCTGGCCCAATTTGCCATTACCTGGTGGCTGACAAGAGCCACCGGCTCAGCCACGGTCCTGGCGATGGCCACGTTGTTTGCCATCCTGCCCGGTGTGTTGATTGGCCCCCTGGCCGGTGTACTGGTGGATCGCTGGAACCGGCGGCTGATCATCCTGGCTGCCGATGGAATCGGGGCTTTGGGGGCCGCTCTGCTCATGCTGCTCTTTTGGCTGGATGGTATTCAACTTTGGCATGTCTACGCCATTACTTTTGTGCGCTCCCTTGCCGGGACCTTCCACTTTGCCGCAGTGCAAGCATCCACCACCCTCATGGTTCCTTCCGAGCAGTTGTCGCGTGTGGCAGGAATGAATCAGACAATCCAAGGGCTGAACATGGTGGTTGCGCCCCCGCTCGGCGCGCTGCTGCTGGAGCTCTTGGATCTTCAAGGCATGATGGCGATTGATGTTGTGACTGCCTTGTTGGCGATGGGCCTGGTCTTTACGATCGTCATTCCTCAGCCGCAGGTGACACTGCAAGCCGGTGGACAGCCTTCGATCCTCGCCGCTCTGCGCACAGGGCTCCGCTACATTTGGCACTGGCCCGGTCTGTTTCTAGCGCTCTGCCTGAGTGCCTTGCTCAACTTTTTGTTGACACCCGCTTTTGCCTTGCTGCCTGTTCTGGTGACCAATCACTTCCAGGGCAACGCCTTGCAGTTTGCGACGCTCAATACGACATTGGGCTTGGGATTTGTGGTTGGTGGTCTGCTGCTGAGTGTATGGGGCGGCTTCAAACGGCGGATCTACACGATCGTCTCCGGCGCTGTGGGGATGGCGCTTGGCTCGTTGCTGATCGCGATTGCCCCGGCAGATGGCTACTGGATCGCTATCGTCGGCATGGCGATCTTCGGGGTGTTGAATCCCCTGGCCAATGGCCCCTTTATGGCGATTATGCAGGCGGTGGTCGCGCCAGAGATGCAGGGGCGTTTCTTCACTGTCCTGAATACGATGGCCAGTGGCATTGCCCCGTTGGGCTTGCTATTGGCCGGTCCAGTGGCCGATGCCTTTGGCGTTCAGTTCTGGTTTCTCATCGGTGCAATTGGGTTGTTTATCATCGGTGGTATCTTCCTGTTCACGCCGTCGCTGCGCAACCTGGAAGATCACCGCTTTACACCAACAGAGGTGGCAGTCCCAGAATAGACAAGCTGAGTCTCTTCCTCCGTAGAACACAGAAACTACTTGGAAATCCACAGATTCCGCCGATTTTGCATTTTCATCTTTGGGGGAGGGTCATGATGCAGATTCGCCGAGCTGGTGTCGCTGACGAAGAAGTGCTGGCGCAGATCCGGCGAGACGCTATTCTGGTGTTGGCTGTGCCGCCGCTTTCACCGGAAGAGGCCGAAAGCTGGGCAAGGCAAATTGCTGTTGACCGCATTGCCCGCGCACTGCGCAAACACGTGGTTTGGGTAGCCGTGGACAAAAGTGTGATCGGCTGGGTCGAAGTTGACCGAGACCACATTGCCGCGCTTTATGTCTCGCCTGCCTATGCTGGCCGCGGTGTGGGCTCGGCCTTGCTTGCTCGTGCTGAGACATGTATCCAATTAGGTTCGCCCGACGAACTTGCCGAGCAAGTGATGAGCGTAGTCCTGGCAACTCGTTAGGTTTTGCTACTTTCCTGCGTCTCGTAGATGTAGAAAACATAATCTTGTGGGCCAGTCTTGATGCCCAGATCGTTGAGGGTGCGCAGCAGTTGCGCCCGGTGGTCTGTGCCGTGATTCGCCACATGCAGCAATACTTGCCAGACGAGTAGATCTTTGTATTCCCCTTCGTTAAACGGCTTGTCGGTGAGCTGCTCATCGCGCAAATTTGTCAGATACTCGCGTATATCGCGCTCGACCCGATCCCAATGCGTGCGGAGCTCTGCCCGATCCGTAAACTGGGCGGGATCCAGTGTTGTGGAAAGCTCGCTGCCACTCATCTCTCTAAACCAGGCATCATCCACATCCATCATGTGGACAACCTGGTTACGCACCGAGCCATGCGCATAATCCGCAGGCTGGAGAAAAGCCTCATCGGAAAGTTGACTGATGTACTGATCCCAGATAAAGCGATTCATGGCAAAATGATAGTTGTAAAAGTGGCGAAACATCTCGGTATTCATCGAGCACTCTCCTTGCTGGGTGAGGGGTGGTTGCTACCAGATTGTAGTACGGATGTTCTCGTGAGTCAAGCGGCTTTTGGGCACAAAGTTCGCTGCCCGTTGTTCAGCCGCGCGGCCAATACATGATCACCAGCACACCGAGCAAGACAATGGCCCCGCCGAGCAGCTCGTAGCGATCAGGCGTGGTCTTGTCGACCTGCCAGCCCCACAGGATCGAAAGCGCGATAAAGATGCCCCCATAAGCAGCGTAGACGCGGCCAAATGAGGCTGTCTGCAAGGTGGGAATCATGCCGTAGAGGATCAATAGGATGCCGCCCAGTCCGCCCAGCCAAAAGCTGCGCCCCTCGCGCAGCCAGAGCCAAACCAGGTATCCACCGCCAATTTCGCAGAGGCCAGCGAGCAGAAAGAAGAACAGTGATTTTGCGATCAACATCGTCAAGCAGTCCGTTCTATGGGTCGATTGAGTTGGTGTTGGGTACGTGAAGCGGGTGTAAAACAAATGCCGGGGCAGGCCGCAGACCCGCTGCTCATGTGGCAGCAGTATAACAGAATGTTGGGGTGATGGGGTAGTGCACGGCTTGGCGCGGGATCGCCAGGATGCGCATCCATGATACGAGCTGATCTGAATACGAGCCGATCTGATACTGTATCACCTGGCGCGATCTGGGTATATGGTCTGGGATGCCCGCATCGTGTATGATAGCCCTCAGCGCGGGCTGACGACGTGCGTTACACGCTGGAGTGCAGAAGGAGCGCAAGATGGCTACACAAAAGATTCGCATCGAGCGCCGGTGTTGACCTTGTGGGCCGCGGTGGTGGCAGAACGCAGCGGCTATGACCACGCCAGCGCCTTGACTTTGGGGAAAGCGGTGGCTGGGCTCAATGCCCAATCCAAAGGCCAGCGCTTAGGCATCTATGAGGCTGCTGACAAGCAGAAGGCCGAGAAAGGCGAGGGGGACGCGCGGCCAGCCCAGGGCGAGCGGATCCAACTGTTGGGGCGGGCCGTGCCGGTGACGCGTACCAAAGATGGGTTGCGCGCCACCAGCAAGGGCGATCCGATCAGCGCGGACAGTGTAGAACGCTACCTGGAGAAGAAGTTTGGCGAGCATCTGTCCGCTGTGCAAACCGCCATGCAGGCACTTGCCGAGGAATATGATCCCGACCAGTTGGCCGACAAGGCGTACGATCTGTACGAGCAGTTTCGCCCGGCAATCCCCGAAGGCAAAAAAGGCTGGGGCGCGGCCGGTGAACTCGATCTCGAACAGATTCGCCATAGCGGGCCAAAGTGAGCCCTCAGATTGTCATTTCCAGCCAAAGCTGATGGTCTCCCAACTCAGCAGATCCCCTTCGATGTGCTCGTTGATACCCACATGTTGCATCAAAAACATGATCTGCGCACGATGGTGCATACTGTGCGTGATCAGATGACCAATCGTGCCGCCAAAAGTTTTGGGTTGGGGTGGCACATCGAGCGTATCGAGAAAACAATCATCGTAGCGGCCCGCGCGGGCGATCTTCCGGGCGATCGTCGCAAACTCTTTGCTGCACTGCCCCAACCGCTCCAGCAATTCGTCGATCGATGTGCCTTTGCGCGCCTGAACCGGGCGCTCGCAGAGCAGATCGGTCCACACTTCCATATTGTCGATGATATGCACAAAGGTTTTGCGCAGCGAGCGATGGTCGATCTCAAATTCGCGATCCAGCAACTCGTTGGGTAATGATTGGCAAGCCAAGAGCAACTGGCGGGTTGTCCAGGCATCATGGGCCAACAAACGGTCCAGCAGATCCATAACTCCTCATTTCTGAAGTTCAACAAAAGCCTGGCGTCTCTGCTATTGGGCAGAGCTGATTGCATAAATCCGCTACGAATTGTCAGCTATTTGTCTGGAACTGACAATAATGCTCAAGTATACTCATAGGGTAATCGCGAACTTCGTCATAGCAACGATTAAAATTTCGCTCTGGGGTACTAAAAATGAAGTCGCTGAGGTGATTTTGCGCTATGTGGATCTTGGTCGGGTTCCTATTGATGACGCTGATAATGGCAGTTATGTTGGACACCTTCATGTCGTTGGGTGTGCGGAGCTATCGGAATATTCGCACCTCCGCTCGGCGAAAAGATCTGTTACGCCTTGAGGATCAAAAGAACCTCAACCAATTGACAAACGAACTCCGACGAATTGAGGTTGAGGACTACAGGACATAAGTAACCCAGGCTTCTGCCAGAAGCCTGGGTTCTCTCGTACCTATGCACGTGTTTGGCGCAAGCCCCACCCCACAAGGAGCGCGGCAATCAACACGGTGCCGCCGCTGAGCATAGCCAAGGCTGCAAGCGTCAGCCCATCGGGCGCGATGATCGATTGGCCACGCAAGGCCTGCCACGTCAACACCACCACCAGCAGCAACTGGCGGGTTGTCCAAGCATCATGACCCAACAAACGATCTAACAGATCCATAATTCCTCACTTTTGAGTTCAACAGAAGCCAGGTTTTTATATCTAGACCGATTGTATCAATACGCTTAGGAGTTACGCAGTTGGGATGAACACTCGAGAAGTGCGTAACTTCTAACGCTATGAATTGTCAGTCATTTGTCTGGAACTGACAAGAATGTTCAAGTATACTTATGGCCGATGCGTGGCAGTATCACCCAAGTTGTATGGTGTTTGATATGGAAATTTTCGCCGCAACCAGATTCTTTGGTCAAGGAGAATCCCCCATGTTGATCTTGGTTGGTTTCTTATTGATGACGCTGATAATCGCAGTGGCGTTGGACACCTTCATGTCGTTGGGTGTGCGGAGCTATCTGAATATTCGCAATCATGCTCAGCGAAAAGACCTATTGCGCCGTGAAGATCAAAAGAATTTCAACGAACTGAGGTTGAGGGCCACTCGGTTTAAGTAAAACCCAGGCTTCTGCCAGAAATCTGGGTTCGCTAGTGCCTATGCCCGTGTTTGTCGTAAGCCCCACCGAGCAAGAATCACCCCAATCAACGCGGTGCCGCCAATCAAGGTGGCGAACGCCCACAAGGTTGCCCCATCGGGCGCGATGATCGATTGGCCACGCAAGGCCTGCCACGTCAACACCACCACCAGCAGCAAATAACTGAGCGCGCCCAGCCACAACAATTGCAGCCGCTGCGTCTCGGGCAAGCGTCGCCGCAGCGCAGGCCACGTCAGGAGCCAGCCCAACGCGGGCAAAACCTGCATCCCGTGCAAGCCAACAAAGTGCGAGATGCGCAGATCACCCCCTTCGGTGCTCCAGCCGAGCAGGGGCAGACCTGGCCCCCCATCCTCCACCCCAATGCTGTGCGCCCCAATCGCGTTGACCTGTTCCCCAGCCCGCAACCGTTCCATCTGGCTGGGGGTTGCGCCGTCGATCATAAAGATGGTGACGAGCATTCCGACAAAGGACAACAGCACGCCCCAGCGCAATCCCCAGGCAAAGACGCGGTCGGGCAAGCGTTGGATGATCAGCCAAATGGCGAGCAGCAGGTTAAGGAGCATGACCACCAGGATGAAGCCCCCCATAATCTGGAAGATCGCCGCGTCGAAGGGCGTTTCGGCGTTAAAATGGCTCATCCGCCCGCGGATCACTTGCATGGTGATCAGCCCGACTTCCACAAAGAGGGCCAGCCCGACAGCGCTGCCCACAAATTGGCGAAAGCGTGGGAACCCGGTGACATAGCTGAGCAGCCAGGCAAACGTAAGGCAATAGATTGCTTCCGAAACAGCAAACTTTAGCGGTTTGAGCCACGCGGGCGCGCCGACAATGGTTTTAGGATCGACCAGCCAGCCGAGCAAAAGCAAGGGGATCAACGCTAGGTGGATCAAGCCTGCCAGCGTGAGCCAGCGGTTGTACTGCCAGGCCTGTTGCAGCGCACGGGCCAGAGCCGACTGGTTTACTGGCTGAAGCGTAGAGGTTGCGGTGGTCATGGTGAGCCTCCGGGAAACATGAACAATTGTCCTGTGACTAACGTGCGCGTTCAGAGCGCTTATGGGGCACGCTGCCGCCCAAGTACCCAACGAATTGCCAAATAGAGCAATAAGCCGACTGGTCCGACCATCAGTGTCAGAAACAGACACGGCGAGACAAGCCAGGCAGTGATGGCCCGCTCACGGCTGTCGAGATAGATCCAACGCCCCACAAAGAGATCAAAGGCCAGGAAGTGGATCCAGCCGAGTGCCGCGCCGGGGGGCATACCGAGCAGCGTGGCCACGCTCTCAAGCGTGGGGCTGGCGAGGACAGGCAACAAGGTCGATAGCTGCGGGAGTGCGAGCCCCGCATAGAGCAGCGCCAGCGGCAGGACGATCCACCAGGAGCTGAGAATGCGCCGTGTCCAGCGCCAGTGGGGCAGCAGGAGCATCAGCAACCAGAAAGGCATAATCCAAAGATTGGCTAGTTGGAACATTGTCGCGGTCATGTATGCGGCGCTTTCGTGTTAACGAGCGTGTAGTTGCTACTTACCAGTCACCAGAAGCCTGCTTAGAGCCCAGGGGCACATTGGCGCGTCAGGGAGTTGCTGCTCAGACCGGTACCAAAGGCGGCTAAGGTTTGGCGAGCAAGGGTATCGAAATCCAGCGGCACTGTTTTGAGATGGGTGACTCGCAACATGGCAATCCCGTGGACTGTGGCCCAGGCCGCCAACGCCATTTCCTGCACCCCCATGCTGGGCTGGACGTGCAAAATGCCTTCCTCGACTCCCCGTTCAATAGCCTGCACAAGCACAGTGAAGGAGGAAGCGCCCGCGGCCTCTGCCTCTGCACAAGCCTGCGGATCATCGCTCAGCGGCGCGGTGGTAAACATCAGCAGAAAGAAGTCGGGATTCTGAACCGCGAATTCGATGTAGGCCAAGCCGATGCCCAGAAAATATTCGTAAAAGGGTAACTCAGCCGGGACGCGCGCCATATAGTCGTGTAAGCGCTGATGCCCTTGCGCGCAGATGCCCGCGACGATCTCTTCTTTGCTGGCAAAATATTCATAGATCGCGGCTGGGCTGTATTCAACTCGCCTGGCAATGGCGCGGATGGAAAGCCCATTGATCCCTTGCTCGTGGATCAATTGCCGGGCCGCGGTTAAAATTGCTTCGTACGTCCGTTGTTGGCGCTTTTCGCGGGGTGTTGTCTGATCCATAATCAAACCCTTTTTGTTTTCTGAACAATGTTCAGATTGTAATCTTTGTTTGGCGATTTGTCAAGAGGCAAAATGTTCGGCGCTTTTGGCCCTCGGCCCATCCTTGATTACAATGGGGCTACCGATTCGACCAACAGCTCATACATCCAGAACAGGTTGCGGTTTCCGAGGCTGGGTCTACCAGCAGGCTCAGCGCAAAATATCCAGTTAGATCCTTGGCAAGGACGCAGCGAAAGGATGGAAAATGATTGTTCGTGAGTTCGAACCAGCCAATCTTGAATATCCCTTTGCGATGCTCGATGGCTTGATCACCCCGCATGAGCAATTCTACGTGCGCAGCCACTACCCGACGCCGTTGTTGGACCCAGCGACCTGGTGCCTGACCGTGAGCGGCGAAGTCGAGCGCCCGCTGACATTACAGTATGAGGATCTGTTGGCCATGCCCGCCCAAACCCTGACGGTGACGTTGGAGTGCGCAGGCAATCAGCGGATCTTCCTGACGCCCCCGGCGGATGGTGTGCAATGGTCGCACGGCGCGGTCAGCACGGCAAGCTGGACTGGCGTCTCCCTCGCCGCCATTTTGGCCCTGGCCAACCCAACTGAACGCGCGCTCGAAGTGATCGCGGTCGGCGCAGATCGCGGCGAGATCAAAAAAGCGCCCAAGCCAGCAGGCCCCATTCATTATGCACGCAGCCTGCCGCTGGCTGAGGTGGATCTCAACGAGGTTTTGTTGGTCTATGCCATGAATGGCCAGCCACTTTCGCCCGCCCATGGCTTCCCGCTGCGACTGATCGTGCCCGGTTGGTATGGCATGGCCGCGGTCAAATGGTTGACGCGATTGGTGGTTACCGCGCAGCCCTTCCAGGGATATTATCAATCGGTCGATTATGCATTCTGGCAGCGGATCGATGATCTGCCGACCCGAGTGCCGATCTCGTTGATGCAGACCAAAGCGGTGATCGCCCGCCCGACCGCGCACGAAGTCATTCCCCGCCATCAGCCCTATCGGTTTTTTGGTGCAGCCTGGACAGGCACTGGTGAGATCGCCCAGGTCTTGGTCAGTGTGGATGGGGGGCAGCAGTGGCACGAAGCCACGCTCTTGGGGGAAGCCATTCCTCACACGTGGCGGCTCTGGGAATTTATCGCCCCGCCCTTTGCCACGCCCGGTTCCTACACGGTGATGGCACGCGCGGTCGATAGCAACGGTGGTTACCAGCCGTTGCAGCGTATTGCGGATTATGAAAATTATCAAATCATTCATGTACTTCCGATTCCCGTTGAGGTGCAATAAGCGCTTGGGCATGAGCGCGGGCACAGGGTTCTGCGCTAGATCCCAAATAGCCACTTGCCACCGCATAATGCAACGTAACGCATAATGCCAGCAGAACGAACGTAATCGGTGGGGAGAGCAGGGCCAGCCAACTGTGCAAACTATGTCGCAACTTGTCTTTCTCAAATTAGGTGGCTCGTTGATCACCGATAAACGGCAGCCGGAGAGTCCACGGGCTGATCTGCTGACCGAGCTGGCGCAAATGTTGGCGACCCTGCGTCAGGAGCAGCCCGACTTGCAAGTGGTGTTGGGGCATGGTTCGGGCAGCTTTGGGCATGTGGTGGGCCGCCGCTATGGCACCCGCCAAGGAGTACGATCCGCAACCGAGTGGTATGGGTTCGCAGCCACCGCCGATGCAGCCGCACGTCTCAACCGGATTGTGGTCGGCGCGCTGTTGGCGGCTGGCGTGGCCGCGTGGGCCATCCAGCCCAGCGTTGCCTTGCGCAGCCATGCGGGCCAATTGCTCAGCGTGCCGAGCGATACCGTACAGCGCGCGCTGGCTGCCGGTCTGCTGCCGGTGGTCTATGGTGATGTGGTGCTGGATGATGTCCGCGGCGGCACAATTGCCAGCACCGAAGAGATCTTTGCGGGGTTGGCTGCTGATCTGCACCCGCGGCGCATCATCCTGGCGGGCGAGGTCGATGGCGTCTACAGCGCGGATCCCAATTTGGAGCCAGGCGCGCAGCGCATCCCCACGATTACGCCAGCCTCATTCGCGAGTTTTCAGGCCGCGCTGGGGGGCAGCCATGGCGTGGATGTGACCGGGGGTATGGCTGCCAAAGTTTCCCAGGCATTGGCATTGGCCCAGGCCCACCCCGGCCTGGAGATCATCATCTGCAGCGGCTTGCAGCCTGCGCATCTGCAGCGTGTCCTGCTCGACCCCACAGCAGCAATTGGAACCCGTATTTATGCGCCCCACTCTGGAAGCTAGCCCCGTCAATTTGCTGATTGGTTTCGCGATAATTGCCCATACAGGTATAATGGACATCCGATGCGCCACCGAAGAAGCGGCTGTTTGCGGATTCAGGGCGTATGCTGGCTCTGATGATATTGCCAAATTGGGCCTGCTCGCCGGGCCGAGCGCAGATTTTGGGATAGAAATTAAGCCAAAACGGCTTGTATGGGAGCGTCATGGGTCGCGCTGCACTTGTGGCGCGAAAAGGAAGGATTCCCTGTGGTAATAACAGTAATCTCGTTTATCATCGTACTCGGTATACTCGTCTTTTTCCATGAATTAGGCCATTATTGGGTGGCCCGCCGCAATGGCATTGTCGTTGAAGAATTTGGCATGGGCTATCCGCCAAGATTGATCAAACTCTTCCGCTACGACGGTACCGATTTTACGATCAACCTGATTCCCTTTGGTGGGTTTGCCCGCATGAAGGGCGAGGACGCTGGCGATGTCTCGTCTGGCTCGTTTAATGCTGCTTCGCGCGGTGCCAGAGCAGCCACACTCATCGCCGGGCCGGCCATGAATGCCATATTGGCGATCTTCCTCTTTGCCTTTAGCTTTATGGCGGGGTTTCCCGCGGTCGCTGCCTACCCGCTGGTGATGGCGATTGAGCCCGGCTCACCTTCTGAGCAATTGGGCTTGCACCCAGGGGATGTCCTGTTACGGGTGGGCGACCAACCGGCCTATATGAGTGCCATTCCCGATTTTCGCTATGATGTCTGGCATCAAAATGGCACAGGCGAGGCAGTTACGGGCGAAATTCTGTTGAGCCGCGATGGGGAGATCCAGCCGCTGGTGGTGGATGACCTGGCCACGCTGAATCAATTGTTGCCTTCGTTGGATTATCGACCCATCCTCGACACGCAAATCCTGGCCACCGCCCCCGATAGCCCGGCTGAACAGGCTGGCTTGCAGGCGGGTGACATTGTCTACCGGGTGAATGGCGAGGTGGTCGATCTGGATTATCCCCTGAATGTAGCGGTCAGCCAGAACCTGGACCAGGCCATTACCCTCACTGTGCTGCGCGGCACCGAGTGGACGACCTTCGAGCTTGTGCCGCGGTCCGATCCTCCGGAAGGGCAAGGCGCACTCGGTGTGCAGATCGGGCCGATCACCCAACTGGCAACCTTACCCTTCGGCCAATCTCTCTGGCAAGGGGTGGTCAATACCTTCCAGTATGTCGCGTTGGTCTTGCAGCTCCCGGTGATGTTGATCATGGGCCAATTGTCTCCGGCCGACGCGCAACTGTCCGGCCCGGTGGGGATTGCGGAGATGGTCGGCGGCGCGGTGAATGCCACGCTGGATACTGGCCTCTGGTTCCCCATTTGGCGCTTGTCCGCGGTGCTGAGCGCGGCGCTGGCCATTACGAATCTTTTGCCGCTGCCCGCGCTGGATGGAGGCCGCTTACTCTTCATTTTGATCGAAGTGCTGCGTGGCCGACGAGTAAACCCAGAACGTGAGGGCCTTGTGCACATGATTGGCTTCATGCTGCTCCTGGGCTTGCTGGTCTTTATCACCATTCAAGACATTACGACCGATCAAACCAATATCGATTGGCGCGGGCTGCTTGGTCAATAGCTTTATCCTTGGCGAATCCAATGCAAGAATGGAATGACGCGCCTGAGCGCGACCAAACGACGCAATTACCCGCCGTGCAGAGCCCGGTAGTGAGTAGTCAACGGCCGCGCCGGGCAATGCATCGCTGTCCCAATTGTGGGGCGATCAATCGCAACCATGCTTCGAGCTGCCCGAAATGCGGGGAGAATCTTCGGGCCCGCCCCCAGCGCATCCGCTGTAGCCAGTGCGGAAAGACCAGCTCATCGGCGCTGGTGCTCTGCCCTCATTGTGGCCGCGAATTGGTGGCCGCGCCCGCCCCCTGGTTTATCTGGGTTGGGTCCGCGCTGCTGATCTTACTTTTTCTCTTTGTCATAGGCCGTTGGGGGTCGCTCTATCCGCTCGGCTGGGTGAGCGACCGCATCGACGCGGGCTTGACGATGTTGAACGAGCTGGGCGAGAGTATGGATCCCAACATGGTGATCGAAGCCACGCCCCTGCCCGCGGACGACGCCCCGACGCCGCCTGTCGAAGAGGCCTCAGCAACTCCATTGGCCGCGATTGCGCAAGCGCTGATCACAGAAACGGTTGTCCTGACAGACAACGCGGGCGAGCCCATGGTCATGGTGGAATTGCCGACCGATACCCCGGCCCCCACGGTGACGCCGCTGCCCACCGACTCGCCCACCCCAGAGCCGACGCTCGAACCCACGGCGACCGCGACCGAAGAACCGACAGCATCGCCCACCGCGAGCGCAACCACCACGACCGCGCCGACCGAAGTTGAACCAACCGCAGCCGCGACCGTGGCTCCAAGCCGCACCGCGGTGATCAGCGCGACGCGTGCTTTGATCCTGTTGCCCACCCCCACCAGGGAGATCACCGGCACAGCAGCGCTGGCCGCGAGCGAATCGACGACCAGCACGGTGCGAACGACCGGCAGCCGGGTGTCCACACCAACGGCCACGCCGACGGTCCCGCCCACTGCAACGCTTACGCCCACCCCGTTGCCCACCGAGACACCAACCCCGGTGCCGCAACAGGTGCACCGCATCCAGAATGGGGATACCCTCTCGGCCATTGCTGCTCGCTATGGGGTCACAGTGGCGGATCTGATGGCGGTCAACAACATTTCGGGACAGGCCGTCTATACATTGCGCCCTGGGAATGATCTGATCATCCCGTCGGAGGGTGCGCCCACCAGCCAGGCGGCCACCAATACGCCCGCCGCCCCGACAGCTGTGCCGCAGACTTATACTGTGCAAGCCGGTGATACGCCCATCGCGATTGCCAATCGGTTTGGTGTTTCGGTCGATGAACTTTTGGCGGCAAATGCCCTCAGTTTGGCCGATGCGCGCAATTTACGCAGCGGGCAGGTTTTGATCATCCCCGGCGCTGACACACCTCCGGCTCCATCCTCCAGCGCGCCGACCCCCGCCATCCAGGCGGTTGCCGTGAGCAATAGCGACTCGCAAGCGGTCCGGCTGGATCAACCCCAGTTGCGCGCCCCAGAGAATGGTGCCCAGGTCAGTTGCGAATCTGGCGGTTCGTTGGCCTGGTTGCCGGTGGATTTTCTGCGCGATAGCGATCGGTACGTGCTCCATTTGGGCTTTGTCAATGGGGTAGCCGCGGATGGAAGCGAGACGATCGTTTGGGTTCTGGAGCAGCCACAAGCCGCCAATAATACGCTCTGGAACATGGATGTGGGGTTATGCAGCCTGGCCCCGCAGGAGTTTGGTCGGCGCTGGTATTGGTATGTACAGGTGATCGACACCGCGGCTGGCAATGTCGCGGCGAGCGAGCCCAGCCCCGCCTGGTGGTTTTCGTGGAATTGAGCCCATTGCTTACGCGGCATCTCTCTGTATCAGGGCAGGAGACACTATTTGTCCCCGATTTTGCATCACACAGGGCAGCGCGCTTGACGAGCATGATATACTGCAATGCGGAAATTTCGGAGCGCGCTCACCGCTTTGCCCGCGTTGTGGTTGCCTGGAAAACAAACAGGGCGAGCATAGCAAATCGCTATACCAACAGAGCAAAGTGCAGGTCGGTCGCGCAGTAGGCCATAAGGTTTCTGACAAAGATGAACAACAGCAATGGAAAAAGGTTGCCAGCAGATCAGCTATACGATGACGAACGCGACCTGGACGAAAGCTGGGACGAAGCGAGCTATGGGCTGATCCAATCGCGCTTTACAGCTGAAGAACTCCTTGAGCGGCTGATCACCAGCCCCGAGCCAGTCTTGGGGCGAGATCTCTACGTTTTTTCGGATCTCTCGCGCCAGGATCTTGAACTTGTGCGCCAAGGCTGGAGCGCCATTCCGGTGGATCGGCGCCGTACCGTGATCACGAACCTGGTGGACCTGGCCGAGAGTGATCTGGACTGGCACTTGGGGCGGGTCTTTCGCATCGCGCTGCAAGACAGCGACCCAACCGTGCGGCGCCTTGCCATCGAAGGCCTGTGGGAAGATACGGAAAGCGATCTGCTGGGCCCGTTGATCGACCTCCTGCGCAACGATGATCATGTGGAGGTACGGGCTGCCGCGGCTGCCGCGCTGGGGAATTTTGTGCTGGCCGGTGAATTAGACGAGATGGACTCAGCCCTGGCCATGCGCGCCGAGCAAGTCCTGCTCGAGACGCTGCGCGAGCCAGACGAACCAATCGCAGTGCAAAGCCGCGTCCTGGAAAGTATTGCCTATTCGGGCGAGACCGGCGTCCGGCAATTGATCGAAGATGCCTATTATTCGCCGCACGAGACGTTACGCGTCAGCGCTTTGGTGGCTATGGGCCGGAGTGCCGATGTCCACTGGCGCACCTATGCCCGTGCCGAATTACAGAGCCCTTCGCCCGCCATGCGTGCCGAGGCTGCCCGCACCTGTGGTGAGCTGGAAGCTCGCAGCGCCTTGAATGATCTGCTTGAATTATTGGTGGATGATTCACAACCGGTGCGCCTGGCCGCGATCTTCGCGCTGGGCCGCGTCGGGGGGAAAGCTGCCCGCGAAGCACTGCGCGCTATCAGCAGCGAAGGCGAGCCGATTGAGGCTGAAGCCGCGGATGAGGCGCTGGATGAGCTGCTCCTGGCTGCCGAAAATGAGTCGATCACGCTGTATGATGACGAAGAAACAGACGATGACGACGAGCACGACTATTGGCGCAACGACGATGACGAGTTGGGCGAATACGAGCGGTAAGACTGGCTGAAAACGCAGCTGATCCTGGCACAGATTGCGAGCTTGTTGCAGGTATCATCCGTAGCTTGCAACTCGCATCCTGTACCCTGTCCCCCGGCTAACTATGTGATATTTATCTGATTTGCCGATTCGTAAGCCGTATGAATCTCAAGCTGAAACGGTTGGTGCGCACCAGCCAATCCGAACAATATGCCCTTTTCGACCTGGACCAAGTCGGTGACGATCAACAGCCCTTGACCATCGGCAAGTTGGATCTGCACTACACGGGCGAGGGGGTATATGGGACGATCCTGCTGTGGGATGAGGCTTCGCAGCAATTAAAACCCAGTCAGCGCCAGGCATTTATCCACGCGCTGCTGGGTGAGATCGCTCAGCCCATGGGTGTGCCAAAAGAGTATGTGGTCGAGTTTTTCTCCCCAAATCTCGCCCAGTATGAGGTCTTTCATAATATCGCGGGTGTTTCGGAAGAGACCGCGTCTGTGCTGGGCGCGACCGATCGCCCATCGCTGCCCGCGACCGGCCTTGCGTAGAATCCATCTCAACGCCAATAGATCACGAGTTCGCAATGCCGGTGTTTGAACAATTATTCCCAATCTTCGCCCAGACCGTCCTGCCTGTCTTTTTAGTCGCCAGTGCCGGGTTTGCCCTCGCCAGTTTTGTCACCATCGATAGCCGCTCGATTGGGCGTTTGCTCTTCTACCTGGCGACACCATCGCTGGTCTTTCGCAGCCTCTATCAGACTCAGATCGATGGGCGGGTCATGCAACAGTTGGCCATGGTGGCGGTCTCTGCCGCGGTTTTAACCGGCCTGCTGGGGTGGTTGGCCAGTTGGGGCGCACCGCGCAAAACCCGAATTGCCGCGGTTTTAACCAGCGCAGTCAGCAACAATGGCAATATGGGCATTCCAATCTCCTATTTTGCCTTTGGCGAACTTGGCACAGCGCTGGCAACGATCTATTATGTGTTGACTTCGTTTATGAGCAACACGTTTGGCGCAGTGATCGCCTCCGCGGGCGAAGCCAACGCCGTGACCGCGCTCAAAACGAGCTTGCGCGTGCCAGTGCTTTACGCGGCAGTGCTGGGCATCGGCCTTAATCTCGGTCAGGTCGAAGCGCCCCAAAGCCTCCTGCGCAGCGTCGACCTGATGGCGGATGCGGCCATCCCCGGCATGTTGATCTTGCTGGGGGTGCAGTTGCAAGCCGCGCCGCTCCGGCAGGTGCAAGGCGAGATCTGGAGTAGCGTGGCCGTGCGACTGCTGGCCTCTCCGCTGATTGCCTGGACATTGTGTATGCTCCTGGGGATCAGCGGGGTTGAACGAAGTGTGATCATTCTGCAGGCCGCGATGCCCACGGCTGTGATGACAGCTGTGCTCGCGACCGAGTTTGATACCGCGCCGCAACTCGTGGCCTCGATCATCTTTTTCTCGACCGCGGCCAGTATGGTCACCCTTTCGGTGATCCTGGCGTTGTTGCTGTAGTCTGATGAGTGCTACGGAATATTGATCTATGGTGAATGAACAAGCTCAGGATCCCGACTTTCGGCAGATTTTGAATGAGAGTGCTCGCTTGTTGCAGCAGAATCGCCCCGCTGATGCGCTGGGTCTGCTGGAGCCGCTCTATCGCCAGGCCCCCACTCAGGCCGATGTCGCGATCAATTTGGGCGGGGCTTATATTTTGCAGCGTAAATGGAACCGGGCCGTGCAGGTGCTGAGCAAAGCCGCCCAGGCCAACCCCGACCATGTGATGCTGTGGGTGAATCTGGCCGCGGCTGAATTGGGCAACCTGGAGACCGCGGGCCCTCAACAGCAACGGCGCGCCATTGCCGCGTATGAACGAGCATTGGCATTGGATGCGCGCACCCCGAATGTGCATTATCACCTGGGGTTGATCTACAAAGAGCGCGGTGAGTGGGCCCGGGCCACCGAATATTTCGAGCAGGCGCTGGCCGTTGCCCCGCATGATCGCGACGCCCGCTATTGGCTCAAGCGGCTGCAAAATTGGCAGGCCGAACAAGCTCGCACCCATGACCGTCCGGCTGAGCCCAGCGCAGGAGACGAGCCAACGGTATGATGCCCCCCACACCCGCTTGGGATCATTCAAATACCAGCCCTTTACGCTCCAATCCAGAACGACTGGCCTGGATTGTGATCTTTGTCAGCTTTGCGATCTTTTGTCTGCTCGCTGTGGCAACCCCGGTGCTGATCAATAATGTGATCCGCTACACCACAGTGCGCGAAGAGGCCCGGCTGGAAGCAACCCTGGGGACGCTCCTGTTTATCCCTGCCGATGGCAACGAACCATTGGCCGTGACTGCCGCGCGCGAAGATATTGGCGAGGGCAGCCGCATCTATGCCCAGGATGAAGCTGTCCAGGGTACCTTTGGGTTGATTAGCACCGAGAACCCCGACCAGGCCGAGGTTTTGGGCAGCGTGCAAGTATACGCCAATACGGATTTGCGCGTCTTGCGGATGCGCCGCCCCTTCTTTCCGCGCAGCCCCGAACCCTATCAGGTCCGTTTGCGCCTGGAAGCCGGTCAAGTCAGCATCTTTACCAACAGTGGGGACCTGCGACCGCTGCAAGTCGAGATCGAAACCCCGCATGGGTTGATCAACCTGGCCGCGGGCAGTTATTGGATCATGGTCGGTGCCGAGCATACGGATGTCACCGTGCGCAACGGTTCAGCCACGCTCGTGCAAGGGGCCAACGACCGTTTGGTGGTGGGCGAGAACCTCAGCGGCTGGATGGATGACAGTGGTCTGGCGCGACAAGCTGTCTCGGCAGAACAGAATCTGGTGGTCGATGGCACTTTTGCCGCTGGCCTTGAAAGCTGGCCGAGTTATCAGGTTGCCGAAAATATCACGTCGGGCACCGTCAACTTTGATGTCCGCCAGGGGCGCAGTGTCGCCTATTTCATCCGCCAGGGCGACGACATCTTTCATAATGAAATCGGCATTCGCCAGATCATTGCCCGCGATGTCAACGTCTATGAATCGCTGATTCTGCAACTGGACGTGAATATTCTCTTCCAGAGTGTGTCGGGTGGTGGCTCGATGGTGAGCGAATTCCCGGTGCGCGCGGAGATCAACTATACGAGTATCTATGGGCAAGAATTGACCTGGGGCTATGGCTTTTATTATCGCGACCCCGAAGGCTCAAACCCGGTCGTGCCCGAGCACCTGGGCACCAAAGTCACCCAGGCGCAATGGTTTACCTATCGTTCGCCCAATCTGTTTGAATTGCTCGAAGAGACCCGCCCCGCCCGTATCAACAGCATTCGCATCTATGCCAGCGGCCACAACTATCGCAGCATGGTCAGCGAAGTTTCGTTGATTGCGCAATAGGCGTTTGCCTATGGCTTCCCACCGTGGCCCGCTGCGTGTAATGCTCCGGCAGCGCTGGCGATTAGGCTGTTGGCTGCTCGGGCTGCTCCTCTATTTGCTCCTGGCATTTCATCAACTCGGCCTCCCTGGCCTGCATTACGACGAAGCCGCCGAAGCGGGCGTCAACGCCATGGAGCTCCTCACCGGCGGACAAGTCACGGCCTTTCGCCAGGTCACATTCACCCTCTTTGGCCGCGCCTGGCCGCTGATGGTGCAGGATTATATCGGCGCGCTCAATATCTACCTGGCCTGGCCCCTCCTGGCCCTCACCGGGATCGGCGTGCCCAATCTGCGCCTGCTGAGCTTGTTGGCTGGCCTCGCAGCCTTGATCCTGCTGGAGCGGGCGCTCTCCACCTACTGGCAATTGATCCAGCCGCCCTCTGCCCGGCGCGATGACGAACGCCGCCGCGGGAATCCGCCCATCTCGCTGGCCGGTCTGCTCGCCGTGTGGCTGCTCGCTATTTCCCCCAGCTTTGTCTTTTGGAGCCGCCAAGGCATCTTTGTGACCAATCTGACCGAGCCGCTTGTCTTTTGGTCGATCTGGCAAGGGCTGCAGTGGTGGCGCACTGGCCACCGCCTCGCGCTGATCGCCTGTGCCTTTGCGGCTGGGTTGGCACTGTATGCCAAGTTGCTGGCTTTCTGGGTCTTGCTGCCTTTTGCGCTGTTGCTCGGTTTGTGCTGGCTCTGGGCGCGACGGCACGCTGAACCGCTTGTGCCTGCGCTCGCCATCGGGGATCTGCTCTTCGCTGGCTGTGCGTTTTTCGTGCCGTTGCTGCCATTGTTGATCTTTAACTGGCAAAGCGGCGGCACGCTGACGCGCATCACCGACAATGTTACGCAGAGCTATTATGGCGTGAATAATTTGGATCTGCTGCACAACGGCTGGGTCCGGGGCGGGCAATTGTGGCAGGTTTTGCGCAGCGAACAATTCTGGTATCTCGGCGGGAGTTATGCCAATCTGCTTGCGCCGTGGCTGGCTGTCGGCCTATTGGCGTGGGCCTGGCTTCAGTATCGACAACGGATCCTCGCTCCGCTGGTGTTGCTGCTCCTGGCGCTGAGTTGTAGCCTCTTCACCGTCAGCGATCTCTTTATCACTCACTATGCGCTGATCCAGCCTGTGGTGATTGGTGTGGTCGCACTGGCCGCGGCGCTCTGCCTCGCTGGTTTGTCCGTCGGGTCCAGCCGCTGGCGGGTGCTGGGGATCGCCAGCCTGCTGGGGCTTTGGCTCCTGTTGGACTTGGCGAATACGCTGCGCTACCATACCGCGTTGGCGCGCAGCGGTGGTCTGGCCGACCATTCGGATGCGAGCTACCATCTCGCCTATCATTTGCGGTACAACGGGCTGGGCGCGCCCATCGCCCTGGATTGGGGCTTTGCCGCGTCGGTGCGCTATTTGAGCGAAGGCACGGTACAGCCAATTGAGATTTTTGGGTACGAAAATTTCAGCGCGCCAGACGACGAATTTCTGGCGCGTTTGCAGCCATTCCTGGCGAACCCTGATAATGTGTACCTGCTCCATGCAGCTGGCGCGACTGTCTTTGCGGGGCGCCGGGAACAATTCTTTGCGGAAGCCACGCGCCTTGAGCGTGAATTGCTGCTTGAGCAGACATTCAGCCAGCGCGATGGCACACCCCTCTATGAATTATGGCGGCTCGTCCCGTGAGCAGCAATGGCCCACCTCCCCAGCACTGAGCGGCGAGCTCGCTTAGTTCATCGCTGAACATACCTCGAAAGTTTTTGCGGGTGGCGTGTTGGTGCGCATGATGATATACTAAGCTCATCCATTTCGATTCACCATAGGGTACGATGATGCAGCAACTCCCCACCTTTTGGCTCGTCCTCATAATATCTTTGGTGCTCTCTGCCTGTCAGAGCGCACCGATTTCATCTCCAGTTGAACCCACCGCGCAGGTGCCGGTTACGGTGATGCAACGCCCACTCACCGCGTCGGCCGCCTGTAGTGGCACGTTTGTGCGTCACCAATTGCCCTTCGCCACTGGCACGCGCATCCGCGAGATCAATACCTACGAGAGCAATGGCGCTGGCGTCGCTGTCAACGATCTGGATGGTGATGGCGATCTCGATCTGGTCTTTGCCAGCATTGATCGCGAAGCGGCAATTTTGTGGAATGAGGGTGATCTGCGCTTCACTCCTCAGCCCATCGCGGCTGAATTTACGCGTGCAGTCAACACCGTGGATGTCGATGGCGACGGCGCTGTGGATCTGGTTTTCACCCATCGCGGGCTCGCTCCTCCTTCCTACTGGCGCAATGTTGATGGCGAATTTGTGCAAACGCCGCTCGAAGGGGTGACCGCGTTTGCCTACAGCATGGCCTGGGCGGATCTGAATAACGATGGCCGCCTGGATCTGGTTACGGGTTCCTACAATGTGGATTTGCGCCAGCAGGGCATCGACGACCCCACGCAGGAGCTCAACGCCGGGGTTCACTATTATGTGCAGGGAGAGGCCGGGTTTACCGCCCAATTGTTGACCCCGCACAGTGAGGCTCTGGCCATCGGGTTGGTGGATCTCAACCACGATCGTGCGCTGGATATTTGGGTGGCGAATGATTTTGTCTTGCAAGACCAATTTTGGTTGTACGATCCGGCCAGCAGCAGTCCAGGCGCGCAGGCGGAGTGGGTTGCGGTGCGTCCCTTTGATACAACTTCGCATAGCACAATGAGCATTGATTGGGGCGATATCACCAACAGTGGCGACGTAGCCCTATTCACCACCGACATGAACCCCAAAGAACTTTCGGTGGAGGTATTGGCCGCCTGGCTGCCGGTGATAGCCAAATTGGAGGAGCCACACGGCAGCAACAACCCCCAGATCATGCAGAATGTGTTGCAGTGGCCAACCAGCGCGGGTGGGTGGCGCAACCGCGCCCCGGCCAGCGGCATCGACGCCACCGGTTGGAGCTGGGCCAGCCGCTTTGGCGATCTGGATCATGATGGCGCGCTCGATCTCTACATCGTCAATGGCATGATCGCCGAAAATCTCTTCACCCACTTGCCCACCGGTGAATTGGTCGAGGCTAATCACGCGTTTCGCAATCGCGGGGATGGCCGCTTTGCCCCCGCGCCCGAATGGCAACTGGGCTCGACTGCCAGCGGGCGTGGCATGATCATGGCGGATCTGGACAATGATGGCGATTTAGACATCGTCATCAACAATCTGCGCAATTCGGCAGAATTATTTGAAAATCAACTCTGTGGCGGGGCAAGCCTGCAAGTGGAATTGCGCTGGCCGACTTCTGCCAATACCCAGGCCATTGGCGCACAGGTCCGCTTGCTCAGCGCACAGGGGAGCTATCTGCGCGATGTGCGTGCCTCCACCAGCTATCTGTCTGGCGAGGCGACACGTGTACACTTTGGCTTTCCCATCGCCAATGCCCCAACCTTGCTGGAAATTCTCTGGCCCGATGGTGGCCGTTCGGTTGTTGATGAGCCCACACCCAATTCCTTTGTGGAGGTAACCCGATGAGCGTTGCTGTGCAGAGTACCCCGTTGGTGACCCGCTGGCGCGAACGCCTGCCCTTGTTTAACTTGTTGCAACCGCGTGAATATGCGCGGGCCACGTGGATCTCGCTTGCCGTTGGCCTGCTGCTGGCGATCCTGGCCATGCAATTTGCGGGTGTGCAGCGGTGGGTAGGGACAAGCATTGTGCTGCTTGCCTTGCTGCCGGTGGGGATCGCCAAATTTCGGGCCGATCGTCGTCTCTACGGCTCGATGCTCATGACGTTGAGCATCTTGTTAACCGCGCAAGGGCTACACACCATTGAGCATGTTGTGCAATGGGCGCAATATCATCTGCTCTATTGGACCATGCGCCAGTCGAACGGGCTATTATCCGCGGCGAATGCCGAGTGGGTCCATTTTGTCTGGAATTGGGCTGTTCTGCTGGTTGTGATACCGCTGGTGTGGAAAGGTATGCGCGGTGGCTGGGCCTATCTCTTATTGACCATCACCATTGCGCATACCTTTGAACATACCTATCTTTTTGTGCGGCACCTGCAAGTGCTGTCCGAACTGGAACAGCTTGGGGTAACGACCATCACCGCTCAGGGGTTGCCCGGCGTCTTCGGGCGAGACGGCTGGCTGGCCCGAAGCGTCTTTACACGCGACACCTTTTTATGCAGCATCCCCGGTCTGACGACTGCCAACCGGCTCGATGTTCACTTCTGGTGGAATGTTATCGAGATGGGGCTCTTGCTGGCTGCCGGTCACGTTTTCCTGCGCCGTCGCCAATCCAATCCCGATCATTAGCCACTGAGCATTCACCAATAATCACCCCTTTAGCCCCGTCACGCTGATCCCTTCGATGAAGGTACGCTGTGCGAAGATAAAGATGATGATCACGGGCAAGGCCACAATGGTACTCACCGCCATCAAGTGCGGATAGGCCATTGCGGTGTTGCCCATGCTATTGGCCGTCTGCTGCAACCGGTAGATCATCAGCGCCAGCGGATACTGGGCCTCGTCCTTGAGATAGATCAACGGGCCGAGAAAGTCATTCCACGTCCACAGGAAGCGGAAGAGCACCACAACCGCCAAAGCTGGTTTGGCCAGCGGTAAAATGATCCGCCAGAGGATGCCCCAGTCGCTGGCCCCTTCGAGGCGGGCTGCTTCGGAAAGTTCTTCAGGAATGCTCAGAAAGAACTGACGCAACATAAAGATGAAGTAAGGGTGCCCAAAGAGCGCCGGGATGACCAGCGGCAAATAGGTGTTGAGCCACCCCAGGTTCTTGAAGATGATAAACAACGGTACCATCGTCACTTGCCAGGGCAACATCAACGTGGCGAGGCAGAGGCCAAAGAAGAAACTGCGCCCCCGCCAGCGGATTTTTGCAAAGCCATAGGCAACGATCACCGACGAGATGACCGTAAAGATAATCACCGGCAGGGCAAAGCGGAAGATCGAATTGAACGCGGCGAGGTTGAAATCGTAGCGTGCCCAGCCACCGGCAAAGTTACTCCAGAAGATCGGGTTGGGGAATATGACCGGCGGCACCGTGCGGATCTGCGAATCATCCTTGAGCGCGGTGGTGACCATCCAGTAGAGGGGGAAGAGCCAGGTAAAGGACAAAAAGAGCAGGAGGAGATAGCGGCTCGATGAAAACAACCACTTCCCCATCGGACGACCTGTGGTGTGAGTCTCGGTGGGCAACTTGGCCGTAGAGGTGACAGTTTGGCTTGCAGTTGTCATTTTTCACCCCCGTAGTAGACCCAGCGGGCCGATGTGCTGAAGAGGAGCAGCGTAAAGGCCAGGATGATGATCAGCAGGATCCAGGCCATGGCCGAGGCATCACCCATACTCAACTGGACAAAGGCATTGCGATAGAGATTCATCACATAGAGCTCGGTCGATTTGGCCGGGCCGCCCTGGGTCAGCAGCCAGGGTAAGGTGAACTCCTGGAATGCCCCAATCAACCCCATGATCGTGTTGAACAGAATCACCGGTGTACAGAGCGGCACGGTCACATTCCAGAACTTATGCCACGCATTCGCCCCATCGACCGTAGCCGCCTCATAGAGCGAGCGGGGCACATCCTGCAGCGCTGCCAGATAGATAACAATCGCGGCCCCTTGCGCCCAGATATAGATCATCACCAGCGTAGGCTTGGAAAGGCTGGGGCTGGAGAGAAAGGGGATGGTCGGCATCTCCAGTGCCTTCAGCACGCCGTTGATCGCACCATATTGGGTGTTGAGCAGAAAGAGCCAGACCATCGCTGTACAGACCGCCGGAACAATGGCCGGGATGTACATGATCGAACGGAAGATGGCCCGCCCCTTGATATCGGCATTCAACAAGTTGGCGATCAGAAAGGCCACCACGGCACCAATGGGCACGCCCAGCAACACATAATAGAACGTATTGCCAACTACCTTCCAAAAATCCGGGTCGGTGGTAAAGAGGCGAATATAGTTGCTAAAGCCGATAAATCGGGGATCGCCGATCAGGTCATAGCGGGTCAGGCTATAATAAAATGACATGATCAGCGGGGTTACGGCCAGAAAGATAAAACCAAATAGCCAAGGGGAGATAAAGAGTAGGCCGAGAATTTGGTTGCGACGTTCAACCTTTGACCTGCGCTGTGGGCGCGGATGTTCATTCGGTGCCGTTGCCACTGCCATTTGCTACCTCCAATTGTCAATCATTTTCGGGGGCGCCAATCGATGCACAGCCGAGCTATGCATCGATTAGTTCCTCGTCAACCCCTGTTGCGCGGGGATGGGCCTAGGCGGTGTTTAAGCCCTGGGCATCAAATTCTTCAACGGCGCGGCGTTGTAATTCGATGGAACCTTCCTCCGCGGTCATCTGGTCACGGGCGACCAGATCGCGGATCTCGTCCAGTTGGCTCTTGACAAACCAGTGGATGGGGCAGCGGCGCAACAGGTACCATTCAGTCGCTTCCCCTTCGGAGGCAACGTAATAGTCCAGGCCTGGGTAGGCCTCGGCATCAACCAGGGGGATGAACTCCTTGAGCGGGTGGATCCAACTGACTTCTTTGAAGATGGTTTCGCAGGCAAAAACGGTGTTGAAGAACTCACCAAGCTTGAAGGCACCGGTGGGGTTTTTGCCATCTTTGAGGATCTGGACAAAGTGGGCGTTGACGGCTTGCATTTTGACATCGCGACGGTCTTCGGACATCGGCGCCCAACTGGCCCGGTTGAATTGCCCGACTTCGGGCCGGTTGATCATCGCTTCGCCCGGGTGCCAATACCCCTCGATGATCATGGCTTGCACGCCGGCTTCAAAGGCTGCGCCCCACTGGCCCTGCCCTTGCACCTGCCGCATCCCGGCAAATTGGTCTGGCCCCGCAAAGCGGATGAATTGCGCCGCGGTTTCCAGGTACGCGGCCATTTCTTCGGCATCCAATCGGAATTCCTTGGTATCCTCATCGTACCAGCGGATGCCATAGGAGGCCGCGCCAAAATCGACATCACCACCCATCGCGTCGCCGGGATCCAGCCCCAATTGCAAGAGATTGCCCGCCGCATCCTTGACGGTCAGCTCTTCGTGCCACGCCATGGTTTCCGCCCAGGTGGTCGGTGGGGAGTTCGGGTCCAGCCCTGCCTCTTCCACGGCCTGGGTGTTGTAGTTCAACCCCCATTGGACATAACTTTCGATGCCAGGAACCCCGATCATCTGGCCGCCGAAGAAGGCATATTCCCAGACCCAGTCCAGCATGTTTTCTTGCTTGACAATGTCGCTGGCTTCGACCATGTCGCCAACCGCGATCGCCGCGCCGCGCGCAAAATAGTTGGGATAGTCATGGTTCGAATGGCAATCTGGCGGGTTGCCACCGGCAATCGAGGTCAACATTGCCTCATCATTGACCGCGCCGCGATATTCGAGCGTGGCGCCGCCCATGTGAGATTGCCATTGTTCGCTGGCCGTAAAAATGGCAATGGCTGGGTCCAGATTGCTCCAGTTTGTCCAGTAGGAAATCACTTCGCCTTCGGTGGCAGGCGCAGCGCTATCCGCGGCGGTCGTCTCGCCGCCGGGTGTGGTGGCTGGCGCGCAGGCACTCAGTGCGGCTACACCACTGGCCAGGGCGCTCCATTGTAAGAATTGACGGCGACTTAACTGACTGTGCAACATGTGGGGAGATCTCCTTATGAATAGAAAATACAAAAGAGTAAAAAAGGCTGCCCGAAAACGGTCGTTGGCCGCTGATATGTGGTTGGCCGGTTTGAGCGGTGCAGCGTTTTCGGATCAAGCTAAGCAAGCGGATTTGGCTCGGTGAAAACAGGATCAGCGCGGCGTGTTCCCAATGGCGGAGGAGGTCTCTGTTCGTAAGCGAGGACTGCGAAAAACGGGGTGATTTTCCTCTCGCAACCACGAGTATCCGGCATGACAAGCAATTGATTGTTGTCTGAAACTATTGGCCAACACCCGACTGATCGGCTTTGGCCAGCGACTGTTTAGAATATGTTGTAGGACGCAAGTTGAGTTACGAATGAATTGTACGGACTAGTACTTATCTCAAAAATCTCTGTACCACACTGGTTGGCCTACCTTTGTTCATGGGAGCCACAACCGATTTTTGAGATGACTTCTAATTGTACTTGAGTAAGGAGCTAGTCGTATCATAGCACCGGCTTAGTCCACTGTCAAAGCGGCGAGAAGTAACGAGGGGAAATGGCGGTTTAATACAGGCCATTAGCCGCATGACGAGTGCCACATGATGCGCGCCCACCTGTGCATTCAGCATCCACGCTCGGGGATGGCGGCGCCCAGTTTCCCCTGCCTGTTTTGCAATGCGGTTTGCGAAAGTATTCGATCTGTTGTATGGTTAATCTGTGTGGACACCCAGGGTTAATTTTGTGAATAAAGGCTTGCGCCAGCGGTTTGGATGGTGCCTTGCAAACGTGTGAAGTTTGCTTGCACGCGCATTAGCCCAGGCGCGTTGGATTGACAAAATTGATCCCAGCCCGACGAACAACTTTACTATCACGCGGCTCACGCGGTGCCTGAGTTGCTCCGGCAGGACCAGCAAGCACAAGGCAGCTTTTGGTCCAGGCTGGCGTGAGTCCTATCACAACGAACACGGAAAAGACAATCTATGAAAGTGCTTGTTACTGGTGGCAGTGGTAAACTGGCCGCCTATGTTACACGTGCACTCGCGTCTGAGCACGAGATCGTGCTCTTTTCGCGCCAGAAGCCTGCCGAGGAATTTGCGCACTATCCGTGGGTTCAGGGCGATCTAACCGACTTTGCTGCTTGCCAGCAAGCAGTGGCAGGGGTGGATGCGATCCAGCATATTGGGGCCCAGCCCTGGCCGGTCGATCACCCGCAGTTGCGCGCTCGCGCTGAAGAAGCCAATATCCCCTTTGATGCTACGTTCAAGACCAACATGCTCGGCACTTATTATTTGATGCAGGCCGCAGCCGAGGCGGGCGTCAAGACTGTGGTCATGGCTGGCAGCAACTGCGCACTTGGGCACGGTTTCCGCATCAGCAATACCCCGTTCCCGGTTGAGCGATTGCCCATCAATGAGACTCACCCAACCTGGCCGGAAGATTCGTACAGCTTCAGCAAGCGAGCTGGCGAAGATCTTTTGGCGAGCTTTACCCGCGCGTATGGCATCCGCACCTATGTGACGCGCATTGCTGGCATCTGTTCTGCCGAGCGCCGCCAGCAGATCGCCGATAATGCCAAGCCAGTTTCCGCCTGGAGCGAATGGTTATGGTGCTGGGTCGGCAGCGAAGATGTGGCCAATGCCCATCGGCTGCTGATGGAAAAAGCCGAAAGCTTACCCCCGCATGATGTCTATTTCCTGAACGCAGATGACACCACCTGCCTGGAGCCATCGTTGGAATTGGTCGAACGGTTTAACCCCGCGCTCCTGCCTCTGGTGGATACGCTGGAAGGTCATCAATCATTCCTGAATTGTGACAAGCTCAAACAGGCAGTGGGCTGGGAACACACCACCAGTTGGCGGGATTTGCGTTGATGACAGCAATATGCGGCTAAATCTGACCACGCGACGTTATTTGGAAGAATTACAGGCGAATCCCCACGTGCTGAGTATTTTTCTCTTTGGCTCGTGGGCCCGCGGCAATCAGCGGCCCGATAGCGATGTCGATCTGCTTGTGATTGCGCCAGAGGGTTTTCGCCGCGTGGTGGACCAACGTGCTGAGCAAAGTTTTGAGCTGATCTACACAACTGAGCAGGGCGCGCTTGATTTTTGGCAAGCCAGCCCCGATGAGGCGTTCGAATTCTGGACCAACGCAAAAATTTTGTTTGATCGGGACGGGACGGCGGCGCGGTTGCAAACAGTCGGTCAGCAAATCCTAACGAGCCACAAGCCGCCACTCACGCCAGAGCAGATCACGCATCACCGGTTCGACGCCTATGATCAAGTGAGGGCGATTGAAGGTTTAGCCGAGCGCGATCCAACTACAGCGAAAATGTTGCTTTCGTTCAAGATCTTCCAACTAGTCGAATTGTACTTTGATCTGCGACAACGCTGGAGGCCGCCACCCAAACAGCGGCTGGTCGTCCTGCAACACACGGCACCTGAGCTATACAATTTGCTTGTCAACTTCTATGAGACAGTGATTGTTTCCGAACAGATAAAGTTCGCTAAGTCGATTGTAGTCGTTGTTTTTGGGTCGCCTATTCCGGCCTAACATCGTAGTGCGCAGCCAAATTTCCGCTACAAATTTTTAAACCAAGAAGGAACCAACCATGAGTGACATTGTTCGTTTAGGCGTCGTTGGCGCAGGGAGCATCTCTGTGCGTGGGATTTTGCCCCACCTGAGTATGGAAGATGTGCAGGATCGGGTGCGGCTGACCGCGGTGGTGGATCCGGCACCAGGGCGGGCCAAAGCCGCGGCGGAACGGTTCAACATTCCCCACGCCTACGAGTCATACGAGGAATTGCTGGCCGATGGCAAAGTCGATGCGGTGACCATTGCCTCGCCGATCGGCTTACATTATGATCAAGGCAAGGCCGCAATTGAGGCCGGCCTGCATGTACACTTCAACAAGACCATGACCACCACCGTCGACGAGGCGGATGATCTGATCGAGCGGGCCAAAGTGAAAGGGGTCAAGTTGGTTTCGTGCCCCGGCCAGATGTTGCGCCCCGTCTTTCAGCGCACGCGTGAGTTGATCCAGGAAGGTGCGCTTGGCCAATTGACCTGGGCGGTCACCGGGGCAGCCTTTGGCACCTACCACGAACGCGAACGAGTGCGCACGGGCGACGACCCACTTTCCAATATCAACCCGGCCTGGTATTATCGCCGCCCCGGTGGCGGTCCGCTCTATGATATGACTGTCTACGGGATGCACGCCCTGACTGGGATCCTGGGGCCAGTCCAGCGGGTGACGGCCATGTCTGGTGTGCGCATCGAAGCGCGCGAATTCCGCAATGAACTGCTGCCCACCGACATGGATGACAATACCTTTATGGTGTTGGATTTTGGTAACAACCTCTTTGCCTTTGCCTATGGCGCGGCTGCCGGTGGTATCCCGGGGGCCTGGTCGCCCACTTTCTTTGGCACCAAAGGGGTGCTGCGCGAAGGCAAACTGAACGACGAACCAATCGACTACCCGGGGCGCGATCTGGAAGAGAAACACCGGAACCAGAACGCCTCGCTGCCGCATGTTGTGGGCCCTCATCGCGACGTCGAAGAGGCGCATGTTTACGAAGATATCATGCAATTGGTGGATTGGATCCGCGAGGACAAGCCGACGATCTCTACCGCGGAACATGCCCGCCATGTCGTCGAGATTTTCGACGCGGCCTATCGCGCTTCCGAAAGCGGCCAGACCCAAACATTGCGCACGACGTTCTGAGCGGATAAGGGCCTGATTAGACAGTGAACCATAGACGACTGACGGGAGCCAACCTTCCAGCTTCTGTCGGTCGTTTTTCATTTATGCGACCATCCCAGCAGCCTGCTTTGTGGCTGCATGTTATCCGCTGATTTCCAACATACTCTCCTTGCTCGCGCGACTTGTTAAAGCGGCTGTGTGATTGGCGTATTGGTGCGTTCTGGCAGGCAGCTTCTCTTGCATAGCTGCAATCTTTGCGTACAATTGACTGAACGATATTTTTTGCATATACTAAAACTAGGGTGAGCAGCAACCTATATAAGCACCTATATAAAATCGCCAGCCCAATCACGAACCGCGTAGGTCTGCTTCGTGGCTGCGAGCCACAATTACGTTGGCAGCGCATTCCCCCGAATGGGATCAATCCACAGGCCCACCGTGCACCGGCCATTTGTCAGTGGACGTTCTCACTCTTTCCTGTATTCTGTATCCCGAATTCCTGTAGAACGGCTTCAAAGCCACCGTATGCTATAGCTGTGATAGGTTGAAAATAAAGTGAGTTTGCCTGGGAATGATCATCTTCAAACAGAGCCGAATGCAGACCCCGACTGCACCTGAGTTGCGGTTCTCAAATCCTGGCTTACCGACCACTTTGGCGCCGAATTTATGGATAGACTTTTAGGTAATTCTATGAATCCATCAACGATAAAATCTAATACAACAAAGTCATTTTCTAATTCTATAAATTTAAATGAGGCATTAGCCCCGCTATTCGTTTATTTGCAGGCCCAAGCGGTTGAAGATGCTGAATTGCGCATGCATTTACGGCTTTTGGGCGAGGCGCTGTTGACTTTGGGGCAGGAGCCTGCACCCGAACGCGAGGCAGAACCCGCAGAGACCCACACGCAACCTGCGCCTGATTATCTGCCCGCGAGCGCGGAGCGCAGCCGAGCCAATGGGGTCGTGAATTATCCCCACACGCCTCTGCGCGACTCGTTGCGGATCGTGCGCCCGCTCGAACAGTCACCATCCTGGCGCACGGTGACTGTGGCCGACAGCGATCTGCCGGTCATTGCGCAACGGTGTTTGTTAAAGGCCGAAGGTGCGCGCTGGGCGGCCCGGCGGCAACAATTGCTGCAAGAAGGCGCAGATTATGATCTCGCCATCGAACCGAATGATCGCGACATCATCGCACGGGCCAAAATGCTGCCCGAGTGCTTCTTGTGGATGTGCCACCGCGATGGGCCTACCCCCGAAAATTTAGAGGCTTACGAAGTATTGGCGGGCAATTTTGAAGCGGCCGCGGCTGCTGTTACCTTCCTGGCTGAGATGAACGGTAGCGCCGAGGATGAGCGCGAAGGCTTTATCGAGGCGCTCGAATTGGCCGCCGAAGCCCAATCCGCATTGCGTGTGATCATCGCTGAAATGGGTGGCAATACCGATAGCGACCAATATAAAATTTTCCAGTGGCTCAAACAGACTGGCTCCGAGCAGCAGATCCTGATCCGCCATTATATGCGCAAGGATGACCCGGCAGACCCCCACAAGTGGCCGGATCTGCAAGCGCGTATTCATGCGTTGGAAGAGCAACTGGCCAGCAACCGAGACCGGGCCAAACGGCTGCGTGGGTTCTTCAGCAAGCTCCGCTATCACCTCAAGCTGATCGAGCAAAACCACGGGCAGGAACGTCCCCACGATTGGCAAAAGGCGCTTGAGACCGTCGAGGAGATGGTGGAAAACGGGTTGCCGCCGAGCAATCGCGAACTGCGCGACCTGCTGCTCCCCGTCGCTGATGAAATTCCCGACACATTGGAATTGCCCAAAAATGTCCGCCTTGTCCTGCGCGATGTAGATGAATATCTCTCTTCCCGTTTGGTCAAACCCGAGGTGATTGAACCCCCGCGTCCGACCGATGAAGTGCGCCAGGCTGCCGAGTTGTTGCGTGGCCGCACCCTCGTGTTGATCGGTGGCCTCAAGCGGCCCCTGGCTGCCGATGCATTGGCCGAAGCTTTGGGCTTGAAAGAGTTGGTCTGGGTGGAAGGGCGCGACCAGACTTATGCGGATTTTGAACCCTATGTGGCTCGCGCGGATGTCGCCGTGGTGGTCTTGGCGATCCGCTGGTCGCGCCACGGTTTTGGGGAAGTCAAAGAGTTCTGCGACACCTACAACAAACCGCTCGTGCGCTTGCCCGGTGGTTATAGCCCCAATCAGGTGGCGCTTCATATTATGAGCCAAGTGGGCGACCGCCTCCAACGGAGTCCCCTCACTGCCTGAGTAACAAACCCTCATCTGATTTCCTGCTGATTGGAGGAAGTATATCGTGATGGCGCAACGCCCTAAATTGTTGTTGGCGTGCAATCAACATGTTCGAGAAACGTACCTACCCGAGCGCGAGATCGCCCGGCTGGAGCAATTCGCCGATTGGGACTGGTTCCCCTGCGAAGGGGGTGGTATCTACACAACCAATGATGACCCAGCCAGCGCCGCGGCCTTACGCGAGCGCCTGAGCGGCATCGACGGGCTGATCGTCTGTCATGGCGCACCTACCCTGACCGACGCGGTGTTGGCCGATGCCGACCGACTCAGGATCATTGGCGAGTTGGAAGGCGACCGCTTTGCCAGCCGCATTGATCTGGAAGTTGCCTGGCAACGCAACATCCGGGTGGTCGATACCACGAATGGCTCGTCCTATCCGGTTGCCGAATGGGCGCTGGGCTTGATCCTGGTTGCCATGCGCAATGCCGGCAGCCTCTTCCGCTCGATGATCGCCGGCGAAACCGCGCGCTCGCAGGCTGAAGTCCTGAAGTCCCGTGGGTTATTGGCTGGCAAACGCGTGGGGCTGATCGGTGGTGGGCACATGGGGCGCCGGTTGATCAAATTGCTGCGCCCCTTTGATGGCGAAATCTGGGTGCATGATCCTTACCTGCCGCGCGAACTGGCCGAAGCGCTGGGCTTTTTGCAAACCTCGCTCGACAATGTGCTGAGCCAGTGTGATGTGGTGGTCTGTCTGGCCCCGCTGACCCCCAAAACCCAGGGGATGATCGGTGCTCGAGAATTGGGGTTGTTGCGCTCGGGAACGGTCTTCGTCAATGTGTCGCGCGGGCCGATTGTCGATTCCGCGGCGCTGATCGCCCGCCTGAAGCAGGGGAACATCTTCGCCGGGTTGGATGTTTTTGACCCGGAACCTGTGCCGCCCGATAGTGAAATCCTGCAACTGCCGAATGTCTTTTTGAGCCCACACATTGGCTGGTATAGTGGGGATCCCTATCCCCACTTCTTCGAGCTGATGGTGGATGAGTTCGCGCGCTTCTTTGCCGATCACGAAACCTGGTTCGACCTCACCCCCCGCTCGCTTGCCAACCGCAAAGGCAACGCGCCCGCTTGAATCGGCCAGTAGGTTGATGCCGCAGAGACCAGACTTCAGCAGAAATTTGGCCTCTGCGTTGTTGATCTTACACCCAGCCCGAGTTGAGCGCTTCCAGATAGGCCAACATCTGGCCATTGGCAAAGGCGCGGCTGCGGCTTGCCCAGCCATTGTCGCCGACCATCGCCGGTACATGATCGTCGATCAGGAAGCCCTTGAAGCCTGCATCGCGCAGAATCTTCATCACTTCAAACATGCTGAGGTTGCCCTCGCCAATAAAGGCTTCGCGGAATTTTGGCACACTGCCCAGGACATCGCGGAAGTGGACGTAGAAGATGCGTCCCTCTGCTGCGAAGTGGCGCAGGCCCGTGAGGCATTCCTCGGGGCTCATCTCCGACCAGGAACCGACGCAGAAATCCAACCCGTGATAGGGGCTGTCGCTGAGCGCCATAGCGCGCTTGAAGCCCTCAAAATCACGCATGATGCGGGCTATCCCGCCCAACATCGGCATTGGTGGATCGTCCGGGTGCAGGGCCAGGCGCACCCCAACCTCTTCGGCCACCGGCAAAATCGCCTTGATAAAATACTCATAGTTGGCCCACATCTCATCCGCTGTGTAAACGCGGTCGTGCGAATTGGGCGCAGCTTCGGCATAGTCCATGTCGAACGCTGTGGTCAGTGCCCCACCCCGTGCCAGCGCATTGCGTGAAGTACGCCAAACACTGTTGGGCACCCAGTGGTAGCCAAAGATGGGGATTCCGGCCCGCCCCATGTTGCGGATCGTATATTGCATGTTTTCGATCTGCTCGTCACGGCCTGGTTGCCCCAACATCGCTTTGATATAAAATTTTGTTGGCACATTTTCGATGGCATTCAAGCGCAACCCAGCATCTTCCACGCTGGAGCGCAAGCGCACGAGGTCGATATATTCCCAACGCTCTTCGCCCGGTAATGGTGGCGCACCACCTACGAAGTTGAATTGGACATCCTGAATGCCCATCTGCCTGATGAAGAGAATATTCTCGCTGGTCAATTCACGCATCTGCCCAACGGCAATGCGCATGGTCAATTTGTCTAGGTCTAACATGAGGCTGGACTTCTCCTTCTTGGCCACGCTGAAATTTGCGCCAATCGATGCGGGGAATGCTCTGGTTGGCCTTGCGCATCTTCAGGGTGGGGTTTAGGCGGCCTGGCGCACGAACCCGGAATTGAGCACTTCCAAATAGGCCAGCATTTGCCCGTTGGCAAAGGCACGGCTGCGGCTGGCATAACCGCTGTCGCCCACCATCACCGGCACGTGATCATCCATGAGATAGCCATTGAAGCCCGCTTCCTTGAGGATCTTCATGACTTCGAACATGTTGAGGTTGCCCTCGCCGATGAAGGCCTCGCGGAAATTCGGCACGCTGCCCAGCACATCGCGGAAGTGAACATAGAAGATCTTGCCCTGCTCGGCAAAATAACGCAGCCCAGCGAGACATTCCTCCGGGCTCATTTCCGACCACGAACCAACGCAAAAGTCCAGGCCATGGTTGGGGCTATCGCCGATGCTCATCGCTCGTTTGAAGGCATCGAAGCTGCGCATGATGCGGGCCACACCCCCCAGTGTGGGTACCGGCGGATCATCGGGGTGTAGCGCCAGCTTGATCCCAGCTTCTTCCGCTACCGGCAAAATTGCCTTGATGAAATATTCGTAGTTCTGCCACATCTCCTCGTCGCTGTATTCCCGATCAAACGAGAGCGGCGCGCCCTCGGCCAGGGATAGATCAAACGCGGTGGTATGGGCGCCCCCGCGCGTCCGGGCCGTGGTGGATGTGCGCCAGACCCCAGTCACCACAAAGTGATAGCCGAAGATCGGAATTCCCGCGCGGCCCATGTTGCGGATCGTATATTGCATATTTTCGATCTGCTCGTCGCGGCCTGGTTTGCCGAGCATAATCTTGTCGTAGAACCTGATCGGCACATTCTCGATGGCGTTCAGCCGCAAACCAGCATCTTCGACGCGCTGGCGCAGGCGGACCAGGTCGATATATTCCCAACGCGTTTCACCGGGCAGATAGGGTGAGCCGCCGAAACAGTTAAATTGCATATCGTGAATGCCCATCTGTTTGGCAAACAGAATGATCTCATCGGTCAGATCGCGCACCTGGCCGATGGCGACCCGCATGGGCAATTGGCTGAAATCTACCATATCATTCCCTTCATTGAATCTGTGTGAGTAGGATTTGTCTGTTGACAGGAATTACGCACTCGGTATGAGTGCTCGGCAGTGAATAAAAAGTAACCACGAATTTCGCCAGCCAGCACAAGCAATAGGGTTGTGTGCGCCTGGGTCTGATTCGTGGTTACGGAAATGCTGGTTAAACAACAGTGTTCAACAACTATTCAAGTTTGCGAGCGGATCAGATCGGTTCGCGATCCAACACCTCTTGCAACAGCATGATGGTGGTCTCAACACCTTCGTCAAAGCCAACCTGGTCGGTCCAGATCGCTTGCAGGTTGTTGATCATCACATCAGCGAATTCCGATGTGCGGTCGTTGGCCGGGAAGAGCCACGGCGCTGGGCCATCGGGGTAGGCTGCCTGAATGGTGCCGTAGATGTGGCTGAATTCGGCCAGTTTCGGGTCGCTCCAGACATCATCGCGAGTGCCGGGGCTACCTGCACCACCGAAGACGTGTTCAATACCATCTTCTTTGGTCGAGAAGAAGTCGAGGACTGCGAAGGCAGCTTCGGGGTGGCGTTCCGCGGCCGGTGGCGTCATGCAGAAGCCAGCGCCGGATACCTGCGACCCGCGCAAGCCGGTCGGGCCCAGCGGGGCAGCGGTGACATCCCACTCGAATTGGAAATCAACCTTGCTGAACTCGGCAACCAGACCTGGTGTCGTGTTAAACGAGCCGACTTTACCAGCGGTGAAGTTCTCGCGAATCTGGTCGCCGCAGATGCAGGGGTCGATCTGGTGCACGGCCTTCATATCATAGAGCCAGCGCAGGGCTGCAACTGAGCCTTCTTCGCCCAACAGACAGGTTGTGCCATCTTCGCTCAGCAATTCGCCGCCAAAGGTGCGCAAGTACGAAGGGGTGTGCTCGGAGCCCATGGTGGCGCGGAAGCCCCAGATCTCCGGCGCTTCGGTGATCGCCTGGCCACCGGCGACCAGATCGTCGGTCGTCCAGTCTGGGTTCGGCACTACCGCACCATTGGCTTCGTACAGCTCCTTGTTGTAGTAGTAGACGACGGTGCCATAATGGCCGTGATTGGGGATGCCATAGAGCGTGCCATCCACGGTCAACGTTCGCATAATTGAAGGCCAGAAGACACTGGTGTCGAAGCCAAGCGAATCGATGACATCATCGTGCGGCGCAATCACGCCACGCTTCAGATGCTCGGTGACGCTGTTCAGGTAGGTCCAGACGACATCGCCCAGGGTGCCACCGGCGGCCAGGGCATAGATCTTGGCGAACATTTCCGCCCCATCCAGCTCGTCGACCTGCAAAGTGATGCCCGGGTTCTGCTCTTCAAAGAGCGGCACGCGCGATTTGTGCCAGTCGGCATGCGAACCCAGCCGCGAGTGGAAGACCACAGTTGTACCTTCAGCCGACGGGGCGGCTGCTTCGCCACTGGTTGCAGCACCGCCAGACGGGGCCGCTGGTGACGGCGCACAGGCGGCTACGAGCGCACCAGTGACGACTGCGGATGAGCCGAGCAGAAAGTTGCGCCGGCTAATCTTGTTATGCAACATATAGACATTCTCCTTTGTTCGAACGAGGTTCGAGCCTCAATCGATTTACAGCAATGGTTTATCTATTGTGAATTCCGAGCGAAAAGCGATGATCGGTTGCCAGGAAGGCCACGGAATTGACAATAAAACGCAATAACATCACACAAACAAAACGGTTCATTCATCCCGGTCAACCACTGCTGGCGGATTTGGGGTACCCCGAATTGAGCCGCAAATGGAGTGGGTGAATGGTAACGAAACAAGCTCAGGAATTAACCCTTGATCCCCGACATCACAATCCCCTTGACGAAATAGCGTTGTGCGGCGAAAAAGAGCAGGATGATCGGCGCGGTCATCATGATGCTGGCCGCCATCAACAGATTTTCGCGCGGTTCCATCGAATCGATATTGCTGGCGATGGTCTGGAAGTACTTGATGCCAATCCCGATCGTGAATTTCTCACTCGAGTTGAGGATGATGTACGGGAACAGGAACGAGTTCCAGTCGCCAATAAAGGTGATGATCGCGGCCGTGGCAAGCGCGGGCATGGAGAGGGGGATGATCAGCTGCCAGAAGATGCGCAGATAACTCGCCCCGTCGATCAGCGCGGCTTCGTCCAGATCGCGCGGGATGGTCATAAAGAACTGGCGCATCATAAAGATCAGAAATGCGCCGCCGCCAAACCATGCGGGCACAATCAGCGGCAGGTAGGTGTTCAACCAGCCGATCTTGTTAAAGAGCAAGTAGAGCGGAATCAAGGTCACTTCAACCGGCAACATCATCGTGCTGAGGGTGACCAGGAAGATAGCGTCGCGGCCAGGATAGCGAAAACGCGCAAACGAATAGCCGACCAGCGCTGCCGAAATCACCGATCCCAGTGTACCAAGCACCGCCACCACGACCGAATTCCAGAGCCAGCGCGCAAAGGGTGCGACAGTAAAGACTTCCTGATAATTCTCAAAGCGCGGGGTGGCTGGTAGCCATTGAGGGGGAAAGACATAGAGTTCGCTGGGCGACTTTAGCGATGAAAAGACAGTCCAGGCGAAGGGAATCATAAACAGGATGGAACAGGCAATCGCGACAAGATAAAGGATTGTGCGGCCAGCCACCTTTTGCCGTTTTACCGAGCCTGTCCTTGTCCCCCCCAAAAACGTTTCCGCTGATGTAGACGAACGGGCGAGTGCTTCTTGCGCCATTAGTCGTTACCCTCCCCAGCATAATAGACCCAGCGCCGAGACGCGCGAAATTGGATAAACGTAAAGACAAAGAGCACAAAGAAGAAGATCCAGGCTAGGGCCGAGGCATAGCCCATCTCAAAGTATTTGAATGCTCTGGTGTAGATATGCAACGAGTAGAACCAGGTTGCATAAGCTGGCCCTCCAGCTGTGGCGACAAAGGCGGCGGTGAAGACGCGCAACGCGCCGATGATCCCCAGCACCATGTTGAAGAAGATGGTCGGCGTCAGCAACGGAATGGTGACATTGCGGAATTTGGCCCAGGCCCCAGCCCCATCAATCGATGCGGCTTCGTACAATTCCTGGGGCACACCCTGCAAACCGGCCAGGAAGATGATCATGGTGTTGCCACCAATGGCACCCCACATTGCCATGATGATCAGCCCGGTCATGGCCCATTGCGGGTCGCGGAACCAACCGGGCGGATTCTCGATGCTGAGTGTGTTGCGGAGAAAGTAGTTGATCAGCCCAACATCTGGGTTGAAGAGCCAGGCCCACAAAACAGCCGCGGCCGCGATTGGTGTCAGGTGGGGCAAGAAAAAGAAGGTACGAAAGAACGCAGTCCCTTTGAGCGATTGGTTGAGCAACATCGCGGCCAGGAGCGAACCAATCAACGAAAGTGGCACGACAATCACCGCATAGCGGAAGGTCAGCATCAGCGACGGCCAGAAGAGCCGATCTCTCGTGAAAATGTTTTCGTAATTGCGCAGGCCAACAAATTCTGGCGTATTGACGACGTCATATTTCGTAAAGCTAAAGTAGGCCGATGCGATCATGGGGCCAACCACAAAACAGGCTAGTCCGATAATCCAGGGTAGCAAGAAAAGATACCCTGCTACTGCTTCACGGCCGCGCAAGCCTAGGCGACTTTTACGCATCGTCATTGCACTGGCGGTCATGGCAATGCCTTTCTCCACAACATTAATTTCTCTACGACGTTAAGACGAGAGGGAACGAATACGGTTTGCGGTTTGATTTCAACTCAGACATCTGAGGATAGGGTAAGCGGAGAAAAGTATAGCATCTGCCAGACCATGTGTCAATCTATCAAATGATTGTGGTATACCAAAGCGCTACAACCGCTGGAAGATCGGTTTCTCCCCGGGAATGGCTGAATTACTCAGCCCCCGCCGGAGCACAGCTTCGACGCCACCGAAAGCCGCCAATTTCGCGGCCTGGCCGCGCTTGGCCTGGGCATCCGCGGCCGCGGGGTCAACAAACGAGCGCAGGCGTTGCGCCCACTCGGCAACGAGCGCCTGATGGGCTGGCTCAGCGGCCAGATTGCGCAACTCTTGCGGATCTTCATACAGGTTGAAGAGTTGCGCCGATTCTCCCTGATAATGGATGTACTTGATATGGCCGTCGGTCACCATGTAGATGCCATTGCGCGTGCCCGCCGCGTGATATTCGCTGAAAACGGTGCGCTCGTAATCGGGCTGCTGGGCAATTGTCCAGAGCGACTGGCCGGGCAGCCCGGTATCGGCCGTGGGCAAAGGGATGCCCACCGCTTCCAGGATCGAAGGATAACAATCGACCAGGGAGACTGGCGTTTGCACAACTTGCCCCCCCGGCAGCCCCGGCCCAGCGATGATCAGTGGGATCGCGGCTGACTCTTCGTACAGGGTGAATTTACCCCACAGGCCATGCGCGCCCATCATCGCGCCGTGGTCGGTGGTGTAGATAATGCGGGTTGTCTCGGCCAGCTCCTGCTGTTCGAGGGCGTCGAGAACCCGGCCAATCTGCCGATCTACATAGGTGGTCATGGCGTAATAGGTGGCGATTGCGTTGCGGATCTCGGCCGCGCTAAAGCCTGCCTCCCAACCAAAATAGCGGCGCATGTACGCCAACGTGGGCTGGTCGGGCCAATCATCGGGGTGCCATTGTGGGGGCAATGGTAAGTCCGCCGTCGCATAAAGTTCATACAATTCGGGTGGCGCGGTAAAGGGCGGGTGCGGGTTCACAAACGAACAGAAGAGCGCCCACGGTTGTTGATCCTGCGCATGAGCAGCCAGCCACTGTTCGGCCTGCTCCGCAATGCGCGCATCATAGCGCAGATAGGAAGATTCGCCCGGCCCCGCGCTGAGGATGCCCCCACGCCCCTGGCGGAAGGGTGGATTCTCGCGAATACAGCTGATCAGTTCACCGATGCCTTCGGCCACGTACATTGTGTCGATTTTGTGACTAAAGCCATCGTCATCTTCCTGACGACGATAATGTAACTTGCCAATCGAATCGGCCAATAAGCCTTGTGCCTGTAAACGGTGGCCCCAACTGGGCACGCGCCCTTCATAAGGAAATGCGTTGTCCCAGTAGCGAATCTGGTGGACATAACGGCCCGTCGCCAGCGCCGCCCGGCAGGGCACACAGATCGGGCAATTGGTATAGGCATGCTCAAAGCGCACCCCGCGCCCCGCCAGTCGATCTAAATTCGGCGTCTGCACAATCGGGTTGCCATAACACCCCGTGACGGCCCGCTGGTGTTCATCCGAGCAAATAAAGAGCAGATTGGTCGGTTGCAAGTTGAATACTCCTAGGCAATGCTGAGCCCGCCGTCGATCACAAAGGTGGCCCCAGTCGCATAAGCGGCATCATCCGTACACAGAAAGGTGATAACGGGCGCAATATCTTCGGGGCGACCGAGGCGCGCCAATGGAATCCGCTGGTGAAGCGTCTCAGCGCGCCCAGCCGGGTTGGGGTGCTCATCATGATTCGGCGTTTGTTCGAGCGCGCCGGGGCAAACCGCGTTGCAGCGGATATTGTGCTGCGCATAGTGAACGCCGATGTGGCGTGTCAGGCCGATCAAGCCATGCTTGCCCGAGAGATAGGCCACGTTGGGTGAGCGCCCATTCAAGGCCGTGACCGACGAGACGATCACAATCGCGCCGCCCGTACCCTGTTTGACCATCTGGGCCAGGCTATGTTTACAGGTGAGATAGACGCCCCGGTAATTGACAGCGTGCGTGCGATCCCACACTTCGTCATCGAGTCCGTGCAAGTTGAGATCCTGGCGGTGCAACTGGATGCCCGCGCTGGCGACCACCAGATCCAACTGGCCGAAATGGGCCACGGTCTGGGCGACGGCTGCTGCCACTTGCGCGGGCTGCGCAACATCCAGCGGGATGGCCAGGGCAACAGGCGTGGGCTGGTGCGCGTTCAATTCGCTGGCTACGGCCTCAACGCCGCTCGCTGGGATGCCGCAGAGCACAACCCGGGCTCCGGCGGCAACCATCAACCGGGCGGTGGCCGCGCCGATGCCGCTCCCTGCACCGGTGATCAAAGCAACTTTGGCTTGGAGGTTCATCATTGTTCACGTTCGGTTTAAAGTAAAATCCAAAAACGCTTTCAAAATCCTATCCCCAGAGTACGTAGATTTGCGCAGATTTTTAGATGGCGTCAATTGATGCTTGATGGATGCTAATCCAACCTGGTTCGAACCCCAAGACTACCAGGAGTACGAAGAAAAACTTCGTGTGCTTCGTGACCTTCGTGGTAAAAAACAGTTCCTTCGCATTAGGCATCTGCGATCAACCGTAGCAGATATGCGCGATAATCCGTATCGCCCATCTGCTTGGCTAACTGTTGAATGTCTGTCCCCGTGATGTAGCCGCGCTCGTACGCGATCTCTTCGGGGCAGGCGATCATCAGCCCCTGACGGTGCTCCACGGCCTGGACAAAATTGCTTGCTTCGAGCAACGATGAATGGGTGCCGGCATCCAGCCAGGCCACGCCGCGGCCCAACATCTCTACCTGCAATTGCCCCTGGCTCAAATAGAGCTTGTTGAGGTCAGTGATCTCGATCTCGCCGCGTGCCGACGGTTGTACTTGTTTGGCCAGCGCCACCACTTGTTGATCGTAAAAATAGAGGCCGGGAACCGCGTATCTGGATTTGGGCTGCGTAGGTTTCTCTTCGATGCTCAGCGCGCGCCCGGTCTCATCAAACTCGATGATGCCATAGCGTTCGGGGTCTTGAACGGCATAGGCAAAGACTTTTGCGCCACTGGTCAGCCTGGCCGCGGCCTGCACCTTGCCGGTGATCCCATAGCCGTAAAAGATATTGTCGCCCAAGACCAGGCAGACCGCCTCGTCGCCGATAAATTCCTCGCCGAGCAAAAAGGCATCGGCCAGCCCGCGCGGCTCCGCTTGGGTGATGTAGGTAAACTCAAGCCCCCACTGTTTGCCCGTGCCCAGCACCCGCTGGAAGGCTGCCAGCGCGTCGGGCATGGTGATGATCAGGATTTCGCGAATCCCCGCCAGCATCAGAATCGAGAGCGGATAGTAGATCATCGGTTTGTTGTAGACTGGCAACAACTGCTTACTCGTTGCCAGGGTGAGCGGCCGCAAGCGCGTCCCCTCGCCTCCGGCAAGGATAATTCCCTTCATGATCAATGATTCCTGTAAAGCTGTAATAATGTGTTATACTGAACTTGCTGTTGTATATACACAGATAAGGGCTAGTACGGTACGTTTTTTAGCATTCCTGCCATGAGTACACTATCACTTCGTGAGCAACTTCGCCAACAAATCGAGCACTTGCCCGACGAATTACTGCTAGAGTTCGCCGATTTTATGGCCTTTGTTCTTGCCCGCCGCCAAAATGCCCTACCTTATGCGGAATGGAATGAAAGCCAGTGGCGAGACTTTACGCTCGGGCAATTCTTCCGCGAGACAGAGGGTGATGTTGAATATACCCTAGCGGATGCACAAGAGGTCTTTCATCCGTGAATGCAGGAGATATTGTTTTAATTCGCTTCCCTCAGGCGGATCTGCAAGCGGGCAAATTGCGTCCCGCACTCATCGTCGCTGTTGCCCCGGGCCGACACCCCGATCGATTGCTCGCCTTGGTTACCTCTCGCACCACACAATTGACGCCAGAGTTTGATGAACTGATTGAACCGACAGACCCTGATTATCTGACGACGGGCCTCAAGGTGCGCTCGATAGTCCGGTTGAGCCGGTTAATCAGTGTAGAAACATCAGTCATCAATGCCCGCCTCGGCAATATCTCTCAGGCACGCTTGAGCCAGATCTGTACCCGACTGGCAAGTTGGTTGACCCAGCCATCCTCACCCCACAACTGACAAGTCTATTGATCCACCACGGAACCATCACGGTTTAAGCGCGTGTGCACCGTGCGCGGCTTGTAGGGGTGCTTCTCCGCCGCATCTTCGGCCAATTCCACGCCGATGCCTGGCGCGTCGGGGATGAGAATATAGCCATTTTCGGTGCGCAGCGCGCTCTTGACGATCTCGCTTTTGGGCGGCACATCCTCGCCGATGGGATATTCTTGCAGGGCAAAATTGGGGATACAGGCAGCCAGTTGGATGCAAGCCGCGGTGCTCACCGGGCTGAGCGGATTGTGCGGCACCACGCCCACATGATGCGCCTCGGCCAGGGCCGCGATCTTCTTGGCATGGGTCAACCCGCCGACCATGCAGACATCGGGCCGTACATATTGCACCGCGCCCCGCTTGAGCAACATCTCAAACTCCCAAATTGTGTGCAAGCGTTCACCCGTGGCAATGGGGATGTGAATATGCTGCGCGACCAGCGCCATCGAATCAAAATGATCAGGCAGGATCGGGTCTTCGTAAAAGAAGGGGTGATATTGCTCGATGCCGCGCGCCAGCACAATCGCCTCGGCGGGCGTGAGGCGGCGGTGAATCTCGATGCAGAGATCGACCTCGCTGCCTACGGCCTCGCGATAACGCCGCACCGTGTCGATGGCATCTTCCATCTTGTCCACATGCGTTTTGAAGAACGGAATACTGTGGTCTTCATCCAGAAATGGTGTCAAATGGCCGACCGCGGTGAAACCTTTATTTTTGGCGTCGATGCAGCCTTGGATCAGCTCTTCTTTGGTCGAGCCGAAAACGTGATAATAGACGCGCGCTTTGTCACGGGTTTTGCCTCCCAGCAATTGGTAGCAAGGCACGCCAAAATGTTTGCCCATGATGTCCCACAGCGCAATGTCGATCGCGCTCAGCGCCCCCATGATCGCCGCGCCGCGGAACGCGCTCCAGCGGTACAGGTATTGCCAATGATGCTCGATGCGCAGCGGGTCCTGGCCGATCAAGTAGCGTTTGAAGGTTTCGACCGCGCCCGCGGATGCTTCCAGATAGCCCCACGCGCCCGATTCGCCCAACCCGGTGATCCCCGCGTCCGTGAAGACCTGCACAAAGAGATAGCGATCCACAAAGACCGGTTTGATGTCGGTAATCTTCATGCGTACTCCTGTGATTGATGATTTTTATCTGCTCATTGCGAAAAGACAACAGGGAAGCGCTCGCCACTCTTCACGTCGAGCGTGGCTGCATCCATATAAGCCGTGCTGAGGGCGCGCCGCGGGCCCACAGTGCGGTTGACGCCCGAACGGTGAAAGAGAAAATTGTGCAACAGGATCGCTTCGCCCGCCGCGACTTCGAGGTCAACAATTTCTCTGTCCTGAATGTATTGTGCCTGATGCGCTTCGGTGACAAAATGGTTGGGGTTGACCACCCCCAATTGGTGCGTGCCGGGCACGATCTGCATACAGCCATTCGCCACCGTGGCATCGTCTAGGGCTGTCCACACGGTGATGATCGGGTTGCGATCCAAGCCCCAGCCCGCGCCAATATCCTGATGCCAGGGCAGAACCGTGCCCTGTTCCGCGGGCTTGTTCATAAACATGGCACGGAAGATCGCCACATTCGGCCCGATGTAGCGCTGCGTAAGTGCGCGGATCGTCGGGTGCTGGATGTAGCTCAGAAAGAGCGGATCTTGCTCCAGGCCAGTGATGCGCCGGTAATTCAACGTGGCCCCTTTGTGACCGGGCGAATCGGGGGGCAGATTTTTGTATTCACCGGTCGTGCCATCCAGCTGAAAACTCATGGTGGGATAGGGAATCTTGCCCAGCATGATCTCATCGATGCGGCGTTGCAACGCGGCCAGCGCGGCTGGGTCCAACAGTGCGCCAAGCCGTAGATAACCTTGCTCCATAAATTGTGCGTGTTGTTGGTCGCTGAAGAGACCGGACGTGCCATTCATTACAGGATCCTCGCTTTGGCTCTGGTGGAAAAGACAAATCGGGCGCGGAATCAGTCGTTCAGTAGCATCCAAAAATGCTTCCAAAATTTCATCTGCAGCGTACGCAGATTCCGCAGAAGAAAAGCCAGACATCTCGGTCAGCTTGAGAATTTGTGGATTCCCAGGCAGTTTCTGCCTTTTACCTACGCTGTCGGTTGATCATACTGTTTGCGCGATCGGGGCTGGATGATAGAATAAAGCATACCACAATTATTTAGAACTTACGCAAGCCTGGACTAAAAGTTCAATTGTCGACCAGGTGGTCGCTCCTGAAATTCACCAGGCGCTGCGTAAGCCGAGTTGTTATCTGCCACAAGGGAAAAGGTATGGAAGCGACAGCACACGACTTTTTGAAGGAACTTTTACTCACCCCCGGCCCATCGGGATATGAACAGCCAGTGCAGGCTGTGGTGCGGGCGTATGCCAGCAGCTTTGCCGAGTCCATCAAGACCGACGTGCATGGCAATGTGATCATCGGCAACAATGTGGACGCGCCCGTGCGTGTCCTGCTGGCCGGCCACTGCGACCAGATTGGCCTGGTTGTCACCCACATCGATGACAAAGGGTTTCTCTATACCAAACCGATTGGCGGCTGGGACCCCCAACAATTGATCGGCCAGCGCATGACGATCTGGAGCAAAGAGGGGCCCATCCCCGCGGTGATTGCGCGCAAAGCGATCCATTTGTTGAGCCCAGACGAACGCAACAAAGTTGTGAAGCTCGAAGATCTTTGGCTGGATATTGGGGCCAGGGACAAAGAAGAGGCCGCCGGGCTTGTGCGGATTGGTGACCCGGTCACGCTGGCATTGGGCTACCAGGAATTGCGCAACGGCCTGGCCAATGCGCCACACATGGACAACATCACCGGCGTTTGGGTGGTGATCGAAGCGCTGCGCCGCGCCACGGCTCAGGGGCTGCGTGTGGCCGCGTACGCGGTTTCAACCGTGCAGGAGGAGATTGGCCTGCGCGGGGCGCATACCAGCACCTTTGGCGTCGATCCCTATATCGGCATTGCCGTGGATGTGACCCACGCCACCGATTGCCCGACCATCGACAAACGCCAGGAAGGGGATGTCAAACTCGGGGCCGGGCCGGTGATCGAACGCGGGCCGAATGTCAACCCGCGCTTGTTTGATCGTTTGCTCGACACCGCGACTGCGGCGGGCTTGCCCTATCAGATCGCCGCGCACAATCGGGGCACCGGCACCGATGCCAATGCCATCCAGCTGAGCCGCGCCGGTGTCGTTACCGGCCTGGTCAGCATCCCCAACCGTTACATGCACAGCGCGGTCGAGACGATCGCGCTGGATGATATTGATCGCGCCGCCGATTTGCTGGCGGAGTTCCTCGTTGGCCTGAGCGGCGAGGAAGATTTTACCCCGTAACCAGACGGTGGACGGTGGAAACTGCTATCGTCCACCGTCCATCGTCTACCGTCCAACTACCAGGGGACTTGCATGCCCAATTCCTGAGCGATGGTCTCCAGCCGTTGTTGATGCGTGGAGCCGACGGGAATGCCCTCCGCCCGGAATTTACGCGTGCGCACCGCTTCGATCCCCCCGGGCAGAAAACTCTCATCAAAGCCGGGCAGCGGTTTTAGTTTCTTGACCATGCGCACATATTCGTCCATTTCGTGCTTGAATTGTTGCGGGTCCATGAAGAGATCGATGCGGAAGGCCATCACCAGCGAGCCTTGATTCGCGCCGGCAAACGTGCGCGTGGCGCGTGTTGTATCCAGCGGAACCCCGGCCAGGAATCCCCCCCACGACTGGCAGATCCCGCCCATGCCGATTGCGCGGAAGACGCTGCCCGGCGCCAGGCGAATGATCTCTTCTCGGTGTGGTGAAGATTCGTAGAGATCGTGGATCGCGCCGAAGTCGAGCAGCAGCGATTCCTCTTCGCCCGCCGGGGAACTGAACGACATGGGCGATCCACCCGCCGCGCTCAGCAGCGGCTGCCCCGGTTCCAGCAGCAATTGATGGCCCGAGGTGACAAAACAGAGCAGATCGTGCGGCAGCGTCATGCGCGAATAGAGCCCAGCCGCGCCAAAATGGCCGTGATTGCGCGTCAATCCAATCGCTATGCCCTGGCTCTTGGCTTTCTCGATCATGATCAGCGTGGCCTGGTGCGAGGCAAAATAGCCCAATCCACCGTCACCATCCACCAGCACGCTGACTGGTGTCTCCTTGGCCACATGCACATCGGGCTGGTTGTTGAGGATGCCATCGCGCAACAGGCGGGCATAGGTCGCCATTTGGGTGGTACCATGGCTAAAGACACCGCGCAGGTCGTTGGCTATGAGCATCTCGGCTAAGAGCTCGGCCTTATCATCGGGCAGCCCCACAGTTTTGCCCATCTCGGCAATAAAGGCCTGGAGCTCCTGGTGAGGCACAGTGATAAAGGTATCGGGTGGAGTATTCATAAGCAATCTCTAAATTTTCGGTGATAATGACTTTGCTGATTGGAATAGCTTTTTGTCACGAATTATACGAATGGTCACGAAAAGGCCAACGAATTCGTGTTGATTAGTATAAGCGAAGCCAAGCGACTTCATCAAGGCAGTCAAATTCCCTGATCCATTCTTCCCGAAAGTAGACCCTCTCCACTACAATAACTTCATAGACCGGTACAGCCTAAGCAGTCCTGGAACACTGAGAAGCTGGGTATGCCACCGTCCACCGTCTTCTGTCCACCGTCTAACCAGGAGGAACCCTATGCCACCACGCCTCAACCGGGCCATTGATCTGTTGGCGCAAGACCAACCAATCTACTATATGGGCGGCCACACCGGCCACATCTTGACGTATGAGCAAGGTCAGGCCGATGCCGCGACCTGGGCCGATTATATCAACGTGGGCATGGAACATGGCGCGTTTAACATGGCCGGGCTGGATGAGTATCTCGCGGGGATGTTGGCGGCTGGCCCGACGCGCAGCGGCCATCGTATGCCTACGGTGATCGTCGAAGCGCCGGTCGAAGGGGTCTCCGCGGCGATCGTGCGTTCCAATGCCTGGCAATTTCGCCAGATTCTGGGGCGCGGTGTCCAGGGAATTTTGCTCTGCCAGGCCGAAACCCCCGAAGCTGTGCAAGCTTTTGTGGAATCCTGCCGCTACCCGATCAACCGCATCGGTGTTGGTGCGGGGCTGGGGCCAGGGACGCGCGGGGTCGGTTCAGAGCCGACCGCGGCCCAGGTGTGGGGCATGAATCGCGATGACTATCTGCGCAAGGCGGAACCGTGGCCGCTCAACCCCGACGGGGAATTGCTGTTGGGCGTGAAGATCGAATCCGCCGCGGCATTGCCCCGCATCGAGGAGATCCTCAGTGTGCCGGGCATTGGCTTTGCCGAACTGGGGCCGGGCGACCTCAGTTTGTCGCTCGGTTATTTTCATCGGCCCAATCCATTCCCGCCCGAAATGGAAGAGGCCCGCCAGCGCGTGCGCGCGGCCTGCCTCAAGCATGGCATCGCCTTTTTGGAGGTCGCCACCCCGGACGATGTGATCACGAAGATCAACGAGGGCGCCCGTGTGATCGCCGGGCACCGCGAGGATACGGCGCAGGTGGGGCGAGCGCACACCAACCGTACCATGCCGGTGTAGACCAGGTAGGTCACGTCTCCGGCGTGACAAGTCGCTAGTCCGACCAAAGACCGGACCTACGAATCAAGCCACTTATCAAGAAAGGAAAACAGCATGACAATTCCATCAATTCGTCTCAATGATGGCCACAGCATTCCGCAGATTGGCCTGGGCACTGCTTCGCTCAACGATGAACAGATCGCGCCGGTGGTTGTGACCGCGATCGAAGCGGGCTATCGCCACATCGACACCGCTTTCCGCTATCTCAATCAGCGCGGCGTGGGCAAGGGCATCCGTGACAGCGGCATTGCGCGCGAAGAACTCTTTGTCACCACCAAGTTGGATGGCGAATTTCAGGGCAACGATAAAGCCATCGCCGGGCTGGATGACTGTCTGCGCCAACTGAACATGGATTATGTGGATCTGTTGCTGATCCACTGGCCGCTGCCGCAACGCGATGAATATATCTCCACCTGGAAAACCTTCGAGAAGCTGGTGGCGTCGGGCAAGACCCGCTCGATTGGCGTTTCCAACTTCAAACCGGCGCATCTGGAGCGACTCCTGGCCGAAACGACCATCCGCCCGGTCGCCAACCAAATCCAGTTCAGCCCGCGCATTACTCGCCCCGATCATCTGGCCTTCAACCGCGCGCACGACATCGTCACCGTGGCCTGGAGTCCGCTCGGGCCAAATAGCGATCTGCTGCAAGATCCGCTCCTGGTCCGCACTGGGGCCAAGTATGGCAAATCGCCCGCGCAGATTGTTTTGCGCTGGTTTGTGGAGCAGGGCATCGTCGCCATCCCGCGCTCATCGAACGCGGCCCGATTGGCGCAGAATATCGACATCTTCGACTTTGCGCTCACGAGTGATGAGGTGGCCGCCATTTCCGCGCTCGATACGGGCGAAACCAAGCGAGCAGACTCGGACAAAGGCGGGCACTGAGTGCTGATCGCTTCGGCCCAGCCCTGAACTCATCCGTTTACACAATGTAAGATTGAGAAAACGTAACAATAACGATATATCGTGATATTGAATTTGACATTCATTTTCATATCGTCTATACTGTCGAAGTATTACGATATATCGTGATAATAACGTAACCTTTGTGTAATAGGAGAAGAGTTTTATGCGTAAACGACATATGCATGAGGTGGGTGAGGGCCGCGAGCGGTCTGGTGAGTTTGGTGGCCGCAAGCACGGTCGCCGGGGTGGCCGCGGTCGCGCTCGTGTCCGGCGGGGGGATGCCCGCTATATCCTGCTCGATGCGCTGCGCGAGGGACCCAAACATGGCTATGAGATCATCAAAGCGCTGGAAGAGCGCTCCGCTGGCCAGTATGTGCCTAGCCCGGGCACGGTTTATCCCACGCTCCAGTATCTGGAAGATCAAGGCTTTGTGCGCGCCAACCAGGAAGCCGAGCGCCGCATCTATCAACTGACCGACGCTGGTCAAGCCGAACTAGAGCGCCTCGCCGAACAGGTGACTGCCTTCTGGGAGCGAGTCGCCGGTCAGGAAGCAGGCAAGGCCAGCCAGCACGAGATCAGCTTTCTGCAAGCCGAGCTCGAACACCTCAACCGGATTGTGTGGGGGGGGCTGCAAGCCGCCAACGCGCAAGGCCAGGAGGAGACGATCCGCCAGGTGCGCGCTGCCGTGGAGGAATGTCAGCAGAAAGTCCGCGAGATCATTGCTGCGGGGCAAGCGTCCTAAGCTTAATCAAAACGACTACCACCCCGTGTGAGTAACAAAAAGGCCGATCGTTCAATGGAACATCTGGCCTTTTTTGTTTGAATTTGTAACCTATTTTGCGCAAACCGGGTCTTTAATCAAGAAGAGCTCTTCAAGGCAGGTATCGGTTTTGGTACGTTAAACCGTGGACTCATTGAATGATGAATTGGGCGGAGATGCAGGACCTGGAGCAAGTAATTCAGCAGGCAATTCAGGGCGATGCTGATGCTTTTGCAACCCTGGTGAATCGATTTCAGGATATGGCCGTGGGGTACGCCTTTTCTATTCTGGGCGATTTTCACTTAGCCGAAGATGCCGCACAGGAAGCCTTTGTTCAACTGTATCACAGTCTTGCTCAAATTCGGCAACCACAAGCCTTTCCCAGTTGGTTTCGCAAAGTGATCTACAAACATTGTGATCGGATGATCCGGCGCAAACAGTGGGACGACGTGAGTTTTAATGCTGCCGAAAGTGTGGCCTCCACTGTAGTACCATTTGCCGAACAAGTGGAGGTCGCCGAGTTGCAACAAGAAATTCACGCCATCTTGCTGACGTTGCCTCAGAGACAACGACAAGTGGTGACGCTCTATTATATTGCCGAGTATTCGCAGAAGGAGATTGCCGCCTTTCTCAGCCTGCCTGAAACAACGGTCAAAAAGCGGCTTCACGATGCCAAACAGCGCTTAAAGGAGAAGATGATCGCGATGGCACACGACTATTTGCAGGGAAATCGTCCTTCCAAAGATGCACTCTTTTATGAGAAAGTGTTAGAAGTGATCGCCCCGAATCGAGCAGAACATGGTGAAGCGATCTATGCGCTCTTTGAAATGACCGAGCAGCCAGACCCATCTCAATGGCGTGCCGGTCGGTTGGCACATAGCCATGTAGACTGGCAGGCCTCCCGCATTGGTTATTTGCTAGCGGCAAACAGCCAGAGCAGATCGTGACTGCCATGCACGTCTATGACATTGCCATGCGTATCGGCAGCATTCACGCCCGAACGGCTGGGTTCAACTGTGAAGTGACTCATCCTGCCTATGCTGACCAGCGCTCCGCCCTGATCGAACGCACGGCAAACGCCGCATTAGCCGGATTGCGCAAGCAAGGCTACGATCTGGCTATCGCGTTCGATGATGAGACCTTTTGGTCGAAGCATGGGTTTGTTGCTGGTTGGCGGGCCTTGCAATGGGTTGTGGATGTGGCCGAGCTCCCCACTGCACTCGCTCCTCTACAATTGCACCGGTTTGAACCCAATCATCAGCCTGAGTTGGCTCAGCTTTACAACCAGACCCATGTCAACTTGACTGGCACCGCCGAACGCCCGACCTATCGGCGCAACAAACATCCTGAGCTGTTTATGGGCTGGTATTGGAATGATGCTCAAGGCAACCCTGCGGGCTACGTCAGTGGCGGCGCTGACCGATACTTTACGGTAGAAGCTGCATTTCAGGCAGAGTTGGATCAAGAGTTGGTCAGTGAGCAGCTACGTCAGCGTTTTGCGGAGGGCTCGCGCTGGGGAAATTCCCCGTTGGGTAAGGCGACACGTTGCACCGTGCAGCACGTGGGCAGCCAGTGGCTGATCAGCGATGGCGAACGTCGTTGTTATCTCTATAAAGACGATGGCCATATTCAAGGGGTTGTCTTTGATAGACCGCTATTCTGGGTAGATGAAGTCGCGGGTGATCCGACTTTGTGCTTACAAGCGTTGGCACAACTGGCCCGTCAGTGGCAATGCCCCCAACTCTTCTTTGACCGGCTGCACTACAAGAGCGGTATCGGCAAAGCACTGCGCCAACTGCTTTCGTGCCGCATCCATACGGGTACCTTCAGCAGGGCCGCCCGCTCTTACATGGTGCGGATCATCAATCTGCAATCACTTTTTCAAAAGCTGGCCCCGGAACTTGCACAACGCTTACAACAGTCCCCTTACGCAGCGTGGCAGGGCAGCTTGTGCATCACGCTTGAAGACGGCCCCACGAGCGATGAAGTAGTTCTTGTGTTGGATGCGGGCAAGGTGACAGGGGCACAAAGTGGCACTACCCAACACACGATTCGTGGCGGGCAAGCATTAGCGCGACTGGTAGTGGGCAGCGAATCGCCCGACGAGGTGGTGGAACTGGGCAGTATTCAGTTGGGCGGGGATGCCGCAACGCTTTTACCCGTGCTCTTCCCTCCCCAATATCCGCAGATGGAAAATCAGGCGTTGTAAAGCACGATTCGCAAGAAAATCCGTACCCAAAAGCCAGTTGATACCCAATGTGAGATCAACTGGCTTTCCGCAAGGTCAGCGCCTGAAAGTGGCCGCTGGGCTCGTCGGGCAGGGGCACGAGATGAAAGTCCACCACGGTGAGAATCCGCTCGACGATGGCGAGGATCTGCTTGTCCAGGTAGCGCGAAAAGAAGCGCTTGGGTTCGTAATGGTCACCAGCCCAGACGCCTTCCTGATCGACCCCGCCGTATTGGCCCAGGAAGAAGAGCCCGCCTGGCTTTAACAATGTATTCAAGTGCGCCAGGATGCCCGCAAAGTCGGCGCGTGGGACGTGCAATAGACAATTTTGTGCGTAGATCGCGTCAAAACTCGCCGCGGGAAAATTCAGATTGGCAAAATCCATCACGTGCGCGTCGAGGCCAAGGCCGCGGCAGTGAGCCACCATCGCTGGCGAGAGATCGGTGCAGGTGACGGCCAAGCCATTTTCCTGAAAAAAGAGACTGTCGCGCCCCGGCCCCGCGCCAATTTCCAGCAGCGATTGTTTGTCCTCGGCCTGCAAACGCGCCAAAAAATTCGCCCGTTCTGCTACCTTCCACGCGGCGATTGGCCTATCCACGCGCTCGTCTACCTTGGCGTTGTAGGCTGTTCGTAGCGAGTCTATAACTTGCTGATACATGGAAGATTCTCATGCGTCAAACGTGAAACGTAATTTATGACGCATCACGTTTGACGTTTGATTCATCGTAGCTCAGCCAGCCACTCGCGGATCACCTGCGCATGTTGGGGCATCGCGATCGCCGGATCCTCAATCTCCGGGTGCCATTTCTTTTCCCATTCAGCGCTCAGATAGCCCTGGTAGCCTTCGCGATGGAGCAATTGGATCACTTCCTTGTTGGGGACTTCGCCCTGGCCCATCAGCACTAATTGCCAGGAGCCATCTGGCTTGAGACGCCCATCCTTCAGGTGAATGTGAGCCGTGCGCGCGCCGATCAAGCGCCACGTATCCTCGATCGATTCGCCCATGCGGAAGGGGTGATGCACATCCCAGACAACCTTGAGGCGCTCATGCGGCACCTGGTCGATCACCGCAGCCACTTCTTGCCCGCGACAGAAAGCATCGTGGGTTTCGAGCAAAATGGTGATGCCATATTTTTCGGCGGTAGGTAAAGCCGCGCTGATCCCCTCGGCCACCCACGGGATGGTCTGCTCCAGGGTGCTGCCTTCGAGGACATTGCCGCCAAAAGTGCGTACATAGGGGACGCCAAGATCATCAGCCAGCTCGATATAGCGTTCCAGATCGTGGACATTTTTCTGGCGTTCGGCCGCGTCGAGCGCGGAAAAGCGGGTCGAAAGCCCGAGGCCAATGATCTCGACCCCGGTTTGCGCCATCACTTGTTTGATGCGCTGACGTTCGGCCACGGACAGATCCGCCCGGATGATTTCGCCATCCAACAGGCGCACTTCCAGGGCGCGGTAGCCACTGGCCGCGGCATGTTCAGCGGCTTGTTCAAGTGTCCAATCGGGGCAACCGAGTGTACTCCAGGCGAGTGGATAAAGGTCGGCCATGGTTGGTTTCTCCTGAATCGTGATGAATGAATCGTGATGAGTGAGCGCAGCTGATGGATCACCAAAATTCCTGGGGCAGCGGGCAGAGTCGATGGCATTCTTCCTGGAGCCAGATGACGCGGCGCACGCTCTCCGCGGTGACGGCCAACGGCGCGCCCTGGCGGATGGTGGCAAACAGATCGTGATAGAAGCCTGCATGACCGGGCGAAGTGTCGTTCTCAATGTCCCAGCTTGCTTCTTGCCAGACCAGGGTGTCGCGGTTGTAGCTCCGGTTGGGTGTGGGGGCCAGATCAAGTTCGCGGGGTTCTTGCGCGTCCCAATCCACCCATTTCCATTGCAATTGACGCGTGCTGCCGCTCAAGCCGCCATTTGTCCCCATAATATTCCAGGTTTCGCTCGGGTAAGCACAACAACTGCTGACCTCGATGTCCAGGGTGGGGGCATCTTTGGCTTTGACAACAATCTTGACAAAATCATCAGCATCCCCGAGGGAGAGTGTGCGGTCTAACTGGCAAAAGACGCTTTCCGGATAGCTATCACCGAAGAGCTGGAGCGCCATATCCAGAAAATGGGGGCCGGTGTTGTTGAGGCTGCCGCCGCCAAACTTTTGCAGGGTTTGCCAATCCCAACGGCGACCGAAGCGCGATTCTGTGGTGCGAATCTGCACAATGCGACCGAGGACGCCAGAGTTGATCACCTCGCGCACTTTGACAAAATCTGGGCCGTAGCGCCGTTGCTGGAAAATGGTGAGCACCTTCCCCGTCCGCTGGGCCGCCTCCACCATGCGATCCGCATCCGCGAGTGAGGTTGCCATCGGTTTTTCGCAAACCACGTGCTTATTTGCCTCCAGCGCGGCAATTGAACTATCGGCGTGGATAAAACTGGGCAGCGCGATGACCACTAATTCGACGGTTGGGTCGGCGAGCAATTGTTCGTATTCTGTGTAGGCCTGGCAATCAAAACGATCAACCGCCTCCTGCCGACGGGCCGGGTCGGCATCCACCACGGCTGTGATTTGATAGCGATCGGCCAACGATTCGAGCAAATGGGCGTGAATGTCCCATCCGCTGCGCCCCAAGCCGGCGATCCCGACCCGAATTGCTGTTGAGTTCATTGATTTTCCCCTGTTTTTTCGATTCGAATGCTCTTGGCTGTCTGCATTCTAACGAGAATCGGCCCATCACGCCAACTACCCGTTTGCTGGCGCGCCTCTATTACAGTTCCTGGAAGATAAATTCGCTGGCCCGGCGAAGCACCAGGACAGCCGCGCCGATCGCATTGGCATCGTTGCCCAAGCTGCTCAGTGTGATCTGCGTTGCCGAGAGCGGATAGGAGAGCGCACGCCGGCGAACTTCTTCCTGCAGCGTGGGCAACATTGTGTGGCTCATCAGCCCCACCGGGCCACCCAGAATGATGCGCCCCGGGTTGAACAGGTTGATCATGGTGGCGATGGCAACGCCGAGATAATGCCCCGTCTCTTCGACGATTTCGCGGGCCAGTAGGTCGTTTTGTTCGGCAGCGGTAAAGACCAACTCGGCCGTGACCCGTTCCAGATGGTCGCCCACCATGGTCCAAAGCTGGGAATCGCGCCCCTCTCGCAGCCGAGCCCGAGCACGATCGGCAATCGCGGGTTCGGAAGCCAGTTGCTGCAAACAGCCCCGATTGCCGCACCGACAGGTCGGGCCATCAGGCAGAATGGTGATATGGCCCAATTCGCCCGCGCTTGAGTTGACGCCCATATAGAGCTCGCTGGCGTGTACGATGCCCGCGGAGATGCCCGTCCCAATCGAGATGTAGATCAGATCATGCAGATCCTGGTGGGCCCCATACCAGAACTCGGCCAGCGCGCCAACTTTGCTGCGATTGGCCACAAATGTCGGGAATCCCAACGCATCTTCCACCATGGTTTGGATCGGCACATCGAACCAGCCCACATCAACCGCCGATTTGACCACGCCGCTGGGCATATCGACCAGGCCCGGGGTGCCCAAACCAAGCGCGGGAAGCAACTTGCTCTGCTCAAAATCGGCCAGTAAGCGGGTAATGCCTGCCTGAAGCGAGGCCACCGCGGACGCTGGCGAATAATCCTGGATCGAGACGTCGAGACGGTGCGTGACCACAGCATCCAGGTTGGTAATCACAATCCGCCAGTGGTGGTCGCGCATCGACGCGCCGAGCGCATAGGCTGCGGTTGGGTTGAATTCCAGGAGAGCAGGGGGGCGTCCACCGGTGGAATCCCCCAACCCTACATGTTTGGCAACACCAACGCGCAACAGATCTTCCATCAGCAAGGCAATGGTTGCCCGGCTCAGGCCTGTCTGCTGCGCCAGTTCGGGCCGCGAAAGAATGCGCGCACTCTGCAAAATTTCAAAGGCGCGGCTGCGGTTGATCTCCTTCAATAATTCAGGCTGACCAATCTTGTGCTTCAACTGTCGATCCTATCTGTGTTTCTGGCCGTTGCTAGACCATGCGCGAGCGTGCTGAATGCTGGTCTGCGAATCGGTTGTCGGATGCAGCACCGCCAGGGTGAACAAACAAGCTGCCAGGCACAATGAGGGGATTGGCTCAGTGCGTGCGCAGGAATGATTCTTTTGTTACCAGGCAATGTCCTGTTGGAAGCCGACCCCATTATGAACTCTGTAAAGCAGCAAGGCGGGCTTGCGATGCTTACAAAACGCTGGTAATTGTTCGAGAGGTGAATAAAGTACAAGCTTGGGAGTCAATTCGGCTAGCAGCAGTATAAGGACAATCGTTTGCGCTGTCAATGGGGAAGTTTATGTTGCGCTTAAAATTGCCAGAATTGGGGACACTTTGTTTGACTACCAACGCAAGCCTGGGCATATACGCCTTAACAAACCATTTCTCGAAAGAGAATTCGGTGGCAGAGAGCAGGCCCTTCTGCCGAAACTGGCTGCTCTGATGCTTTTGGTGGTTCGGTAAAAATCGGGATAGATGGTTTGCGTCGAGCCGCTATCTACGCTACGATGCAGCCAGGAATTCTTCGGTTGCCGCTGGGTTTCGAAAACCGGACAGCGCGGAAATTCACAATTGCCAAAGAATATTGCCAGTCGATCAAAAGTCGATCCACAAGGACGAGGAGAGGAATCGTGACAGCTATTCGCGTGACCGTTTGGAACGAATTTGAACACGAAAAAGTACACGAACACATCCGCAAAGTCTACCCCGATGGCATCCATCGAGTCATTGCCGACGGGTTGGCGGAGCATAACTTCACCAACGTACGCACCGCCACGCTGGATCAGCCGGAACATGGGTTGACCGAAGCTGTGCTCGCCGAGACCGATGTGCTGATCTGGTGGGGGCACATGGCCCATCGCAAAGTGGAAGATGCGATTGTGGATCGCGTCCAGCGACGGGTTTTGGAAGGTATGGGCCTGGTTGTCCTGCACTCCGGGCACCACTCAAAGATCTTCAAACGTCTGATGGGTACTTCGTGTAGCCTACGATGGCGGGAAGCGGGCGAACACGAGCGGATCTGGGTGGTCGATCCCGCACATCCCATTGCCGATGGGTTTGGGCCTTATTTTGAGCTGCCCGAAGAAGAAATGTACGGCGAACTTTTTGACATCCCCACGCCAGATGCGCTGGTCTTTGTCAGTTGGTTCCCGGGCGGCGAAGTCTTCCGCAGTGGCTGCTGCTTCCACCGTGGCCGCGGCAAGATCTTCTATTTCCGCCCCGGGCATGAAACGCACCCGACCTATTACAATGCGGATGTGCGCCGCGCGATTGCCAATGGTTGCCGCTGGGCTGCACAGGGCAATGGCCCGGCCTTTACCTATGGCGATGGCAGCGCTATCCACGCCAAGCAACCGCTCGAAACGCTGACGCCCAAGGCGGAGGCATAAGGAAGCCAACAGAAGGGGGTAGACAGGCCACAGACCGCCCCGTCTACCCCGCCGTTTGCACGCTGCAACTTGCCTCTTGTTACCCTGCTTATGCCGGTTGAACCCCACCCCAATCGCTTGCGCTTGCTCCGCTGGCTGCCCGGGTGGGGTGAGCCGCCATCATTGAGCCCACGTCAACAAACTACCTTGCTTCTGGCCGCCCTGGCAATGGCGATGATCAGCTATGGAGGCGCGCTGCTGCCCCTGGCGCTGCCGCAGATCCAGGCCTCGTTTGCCATTCCTACGCAAGAATTGAGCTATTGGCTGGCGCTGATCCGGTTTGGCGCGGTGCCCGCCTTTGCCCTGGCGCTGGCGGCTGATCGCTTTGGTCGGCGTCGGTTGCTGATCGGCGCGTTGCTCGGCTTTGGCCTGTTGGGGATCTGCGCGGCCTTTGCCCCAACGCTGGCCTGGTTTGCGACCGCGCAATTTGCCCTGCGCACTTGTATCGCCACGGTCGGGCTCCTGGCGACGGTGATCATCGTGGAAGAGTTTCCGGCCAATGCACGCGGCTGGGGGATTGGCGCACTCACCGCGCTGGGCTCGGCTGGGGGTGGCATGGCCGCGCTGGCGTTTGCGTTGATCGACCACTTGCCCTATGGCTGGCGCTCCCTGATGCTTATCAGCGGTTTGGCGCTGGGGTTGGTCGTGGCTATGAAGCACTCCTTAGCCGAGACCGAGGCATTTGCCCAAAGCCAGCAAGCGCATCAAGCTTCGGCGCACTTACCCCGCCCCCCGCACCCTGGCTGGCGGCTCTATGTCGGACGCCTGGGCTTGCTGATGCTGATTGTAGCCCTGTACAACATCGGTGGCGATGCAGCGCTCTTTTATGATCCAACCTATCTGCAACAACGACATGGCTGGCAGCCCTGGCAGATTTCAGCATTGAACCTGTGTGCCGGTTTTATGGCCGTGATTGGCAGTGGCGCTGGCGGCCGCTGGAGCGATCGATATGGGCGACGGCTGACAAGTGCCTCTTTTCTGATCGCGGCAGCCGTCGCGATCTGGTTCTATTTCCGCGCTGCTGGCTGGTGGCTGCCAGTATGGTGGGCAGGGCTGCTCTTTACCAGTATCGGCGCGGCTGTCACCCTGAATGCCCTTAGCGCTGAATTGTTTCCAACCGGGGGCCGTTCGGGCGCGAGCGGCATCATCGCGCTGGTGGCGACGCTGAGTGGCTCCTTGAGCCTGGTTGTACATGGCTGGCTCTGGCCCCACTTGGGTTCACCCTGGCTGGGCGTAAGCTGGCTGGCCATTTTGTTGATCCCGGCAGCGCTGCTCTTTGTCTGCCTGCCAGAGACAAGTGGCCGCTCCCTTGACGCAAACGCCTCAGGATACGTGCAGAAATAGGTAGTAATATTGTTGTAGACCGCTGGTAAAAGACTAGACAAATGACGGTTGAAACGGGCCTTCGATTCATGTAAAATAAGCAAATCGTAAGGATACGGTATGTAAATTTAAGTGAACTATGGTGGATAGACTGCTTGGGGCTCCCAGATTTCTGGCTGTTCACCTGGGGAAGCTGCATACTGGATGGTTTATGGTTTGTTGATGGGGCCAGTTTGGTGGTTGGTTAAGCATCTATCCGTAAAATGGTTACGCCTCCCAATGCTGCGTGTACCAGACCGCTTTGGCCCAGGATTGACGGATGGACTCTGATTGTAAGGGAACAGTTTATGTCGGCCTATTTTCTCCCCTTTGTTGCCGGTTCAGCGAAGCCAGTAGCGCCCAGCACGCCCGAAATTGCCCGCTCTCACAGCGGGATTAATTTTTGGTTCTATCTGCTCGACGCTGCTGACTGTCTGTTGACCTTACAGGAGCCCACGGTCAAGCCGCCAAACTTTGAAGCAGACCATACGTTTGATCTTGCCGCACATGCCGGGCGGAATATTTTTGAATTTATGGCGGACAGTCGCTTGCGCCTACTCTACCGGATGGTCTATCGCGAGTTGCGGCGCAATCGGCGTTCGATTGTCCTGCCGTTTCGGGCCGACACCCCAACGCTGGCCTGCCGCATGGAATTGAGCTTGACGGTGCTGGCCAACGATGCGATTCTGCACGAAAGCCACCTGATCCACAGCGAGCCCCACACCACTTTGCCCCCCTGGGCCACCTCTCCCGCGGGCAGCGATGAATTTATAACCATCTGCAGCTGGTGTCAGCGGTTGCAACAAAATGACCAGTGGGATGAGGCCGAAAAGGTGATCTGCAATCAGCGCCTCTTTGAGCGAGCCGTTCTGCCCCAATTGACCCACGGGATTTGCCCTGCTTGCTGCGCAAAAGTCTTGACCGATCTGCACCACTAAAAGCTTATCTGTAAACCCTGCGCCTATCCATTCTGGTAAGCCCGAAGGCTACTCGTTTTGGGGCTTTGTTTTCGGGTTAGCCTGGCCGCACCCGCGACGAATCACTCGCACTGGCCTCGGCAACGCGATGAGCCGCTACGGTCTCCGCATTGAGCCGCACGCCCAACCCAGGCGCATCATTCAGCGCCAGATGCCCATCTGCCACCGGCTCGCGCGGCTCCAGCAGGTCGGCCCGCCAATCAACTTCACCCCAGGCATATTCGAGGATCTGGAAATTAGTCAGCACCGCGCAGAGATGACCGCTGGCAACATTGGCCACCGGCCCCGATGGGTTGTGCGGCGCAACCAGCAGATCATGCAGGCGCGCGGCCTCGGCAATGTGGCGGGTTTCGAGCAGACCGCCGTCATGCTTGATGTCGGGCATCAGCACATCCACCACCCGCTGCTGCAGGAAGGGGCGGAATTCTTCCAGCCCAAAGAGGATCTCGCCGGACGCGGTGGGCATCGGCACCCGCCGCGTGAGCTCGGCCAGGTCGGCAATGTGGTCGTGGTGGACTGGCTCCTCGTACCAAAAGAGCTTGCAATCGGCCAACTCAGCGGCCACCAACAGCGCCTCGGATGCTTCCATCCGCCCGTGACAATCGACCGCCAATTCGACCGCGTCGCCAATTGCCTGGCGCACGGCCCGCACCCGCGCGACGCCTGGCTGCCAGGCTGCCGCCGACCCGGTGCGTATATGCGCACGCTCGTTCAGCTCGTCGAACGGGGCAAGCTTGATGGCGGTAAAGCCTTCGGCCACGGCCTGGGTTGCGGCCCGGGCAAACCCAGCGGGCGTGCGTTCGCGCACATGACGGTTGATATTGGCATAGAGCCGCACTCGCTTGCGCAAAGCCCCACCCAACAATTGATAAATCGGCACGCCCAAGTGCTGGCCGGTGAGATCCCACAGCGCTTGCTCGACCCCGCTGAGCGCGGTGTGAGCGATCCGCCCGCCGTTGAGTCGTTTTAGTTGCTGCCACAAGCGGTTGATTTCGAGCGGAGATTGGCCGATCAACTGGCGTTTGAAGACTTCCAGGGTGGCGACGCAGAGGGCATCATTGCCACTGTGGCTGGCCTCGCCCAAGCCGATGTGGCCGGTGTCGGTGTGGATCTGCACAAAGAGCCAATCCCCGCGCTGATTGACATGGATCAACACAGGTTCGATGTCGATAATTTGCATGGCTACTCCTTTGCGGATGGATGGTTCACGAGCGACGGTGGACGGCGGCGTGGGGATCCACAGCTGCTACAGGTGGCCCAGACGGCGGGCCTTTCGCTGCGAAATCCGCGCGAATCTGTGCAATCTGTGGGTGAGATTTTGAAAACGTTTCAGTTGCTAATCCGTGAGATCTGCGGGGGAATTTCCAGGCGCGGCGGTTTCCCCCTGCCACAATTGCCGCATGATCTCGCTCTCGCGCAGTAGTTGCTCCAACGGGCCCCGCGCCACGATCCGCCCACCATCCAGCAGCAGGATTTGGTCGGCCTGGCGCAAAACCCGGCGGCGATGCGAAACGACCAAACAAGTGAGCGCGCTCTGCTCATCCGCGCGGGCAGCGAAGAGCCGCTCCCACAAGATGCGCTCGGTCTCCACATCCAGCGCGCTGGAGAGATCATCAAAGACCAGTAATTCGGCGTTGCGCACAAACATGCGCGCGGCCGCGCTGCGCTGCAATTGCCCGCCCGACAAGCGCACCCCGCGTGACCCCACCAGCGTGTCCAGCCCCTCGGGCATCGCGGCCAGATCCCGCTCCATCACCGCGCAATGGATCGCATCCGCCACTTGTTGGGGCGTGACGCGTTCTCCCAGGAGGATGTTGTCGCGCAGGCTTTCGCTAAAGAGGCGCGGCACCTGACCCGTGTAGGCGCAGCGCGGGGGCACAAAAAAGGTGGTTGGGTCATCCACCAGGCGGCCATTCCAGAAGATCTCGCCGCTCTGAGCCGGTAGCAAGCCCAGTAAAGCTTTGAGCAGCGTGGTTTTGCCCGAGCCAATCCGCCCGGTGATCACCGTGAACGAGCCGCGGTGCAACTCGAAGGAGATGGCTTCGACGCCGCCCGCGCTGATTTCCGGGCCGACAGTTGCCCCATTCACGCTCGGTGACGCGCCAATGGCTGTGCTCACCCGGCCAGTGGATTCGCCCCCCACTGGGTAATGATAGGTTAAGTCCTGCACCTGCAACCGCGCCAGCCGATCGTCCGGGGTTTTGACGGGCTGGGCAGACTCGCCCTGCTCCGCCGCTGCATACAGGGGCTGTGGCTCGGTTAGCGTGGCCGCGGGCGCACCTTGCAGCAGCGACTCCATCCGCTGAAACGAGACCCCGATCTGGTAGGATTGCGCAATCACGTTGCCGAGCGTGCGCATTCCCACGGTGACTGTCCAGATGTTGGTGGTGAAGAAGGCAAAATCGCCAATCGTAAAGCGGCTATTGCTCATCGCGTCCGCGGCCAGCAGCAGGATCAGCCCGGTGCCGATGGCCGTGGCGCTGCCGCCCAGCAGATCGACCACCTGGTTAAGCAGCCGATCTTTGATCATCACCGCCCGGCGTTGATCGTTGAGCGTGGCAAAATAATCGATCAGGCGCGCTTCGGCGTTCGCCACTTTGATCGCCTGCGTGCTATTAAACATGTCGCCGATCAGCCCGGTGACGCGGCTGGTTGCTTCGCGGCTCTGCTGGCGCGTCCGCTTGATGACGCCCTTCAACTGCTGCACCACCAGCACGATCAGCGCCAACGGGCCAAAGGTACCCAGCGTGATCCACGGGTCGATGCGCCACATGAGCACCAGCGAGATGATCGAAGCGACGCCAAACGCGGCCACGTCTAGTAGTTGGATCATCATGTTGGTGACTTCGCGCGGGTCGTCGCGGAGCGTGCTGATCACCTGGCCGCTGGCCTGGGGGCGACCTTCGGCTGTCAGTGGCAGCGCCACCGCCCCAGGGAGATCCAAAATTCGGCTGAACATGTTGCGGATGAGCAAGGCCATACCATGATAGCGGTAGGCAAAATTGCCATAAAAGGCGATGACAATGCCACCGAGCGCCAGGATCCCGAGCAGGAGCTGCCAGAGGGCCGCTTCGACATAGCCGATCTGCGGCCCAGGATCGCCGGTGAGCGAGTTATAAAAGCCGCGCAGAACCAGCCCAACCAGCGGGATCATGCTGAGGCGGAAACCAAACCCGCCCATGTCCATAAACCACTCAACCATGCGGAAGCGAATGAGGCGCGATAGTTGCCAATAGGTGTGCGAGAGATTCATGCAAAGACCTCCTCGATGCCGGTTTTGAGTAGCTGCGCAAAGCGGCTGTGCGGGTCCGCGGCCAACTGGACGCGCTCCCCATATTCGACCATGGCCCCATCTTCCAGGATCAGGATCTGGTCGGCGCGGCTGACCGTGGCCAACCGGTGCGCGATGATGATGCAGGTGCGATTGGCCAGCAAACGGTTGAGCGCAAGCTCAATGCGCTGCTCGGTCGCTGGATCCAGCCGCGACGAGGCCTCATCCAGGATAATCAAGCCGGGGTTGGCCAGAAAGACGCGCGAGAAGGCCAGCAATTGGGCCTCCCCCGCGGAGAGTTTGCTATCATCGCCGCTCAGTTCGCTGTCCAGGCCGTCGGGCAGGCTGGCCAGCCAGTCGCTCAGGCCGACTTCGTGCAGAACCTCCAAAATCCGTTCATCAGCAATGCTCTGGTCAAAGAGGGTGAGATTGTTACGCACACTGGCGTGAAACAATTGCACATCCTGCGTGACCATGCCCACCCGACCATGCAGATCGTCCCGCTGGGCCTGGCGCAGATCGTACATCGCACCGGGTGTCCCGAGCAGAATGCGCCCGGCGGTTGGATCATAAAAGCGGAACAGGAGCTTGCTGAGGGTCGATTTGCCGCTACCCGTGCGGCCAAGCAAGCCCAGAATTGTGCCCGCTTCCAGGTGGAACGAAATGTCGCGCAGCACCACTTCCTGAGCCGGTTCCGGCGCGGGCTCATCGCTTTCGGCTATCTCTGCCGAGGTGCTGCCCGGCAAGGGTTCGGCATCCTCGTAGTGAAAAGAGACCTGCTCGAAGCTGACAGCCAATGGCCCACTCGGCAGGGAGATCCCTTCACCATCGTGCAGCGCGGGTTGCACTTGCCGCAACTGCACGATCCGGTTGAGCGCGGCTGTGGCCCGCTGAAGCTGATCGACCTGATCGATCGTCTGCCAGAGCGGCCCTTCGACAATGCTGATGTAATGAAAGATCACATAGACAGTGCCAATGGTTAAATCGCCCGCCCAAAAGAGCCGCCCGGTGACAAGATGCGCGGCGACATAAGCGAGCGTAAAGACCCAGATCGGCGTGGGGATGATCCATGCGTCCAGGTGGAGCGCGTGTTTGGCAGACTGCCACCGGCGCAGCAGGAGCCGATCCAACTGGGTGAGCACATAGGGTTTGGCCCCGCTGGTCTGAATATCTTCGGTGCCGTTGAGGCGCTCTTCCAGAAAGCCAAAGAGATCAGCATCCGCCGCGCGCAGGGCCTCCCAGCGTGGGGTGATGCGTTTCCGCAACTGGTTGACAATCAGCACGCTGACCAGCGCAACCAGCGTGATGGCCAGCCCCATATACCAACTTTCGCGCCAGAGCAGGATCACCACACCGAGCAACAGCAGCCCATTGCCGACAAGTGTCAGGAAAAGGCGCGAAAAGAATTGCGCCAACTCGTTGACATCGCCATCCACCCGTTCGATCAATTCGCCCGGTGTGTGCGCCTTGTGGAAGGCGAGATCCAACCGCAGACAATGGCGCGCCAATTCCACCCGCAGCGCGTTGGTCGCTGTCCAGCCCACAAGCTCGCCCACATAGGTGGCCGCCAGCAACACCACTTGCTGCACAATGGTGATGATCATAAACAGCGCGGCCGCGGTCAGCAGGAGGCGGAGCGCCCCACCCTGTTGCAGACTATCCAGAAAGTAGCGGATGATCTGCGGGTTGAGCAATTGCAGGCCGATGGAGAGCAGAATAAGCGCGGCCAGAATGGTGACTCGCCCCCATTGGGGCGCAATAAAGGTAGCTAACAAGGGGCCATAACCCTGGCCGACTGAGGATGACTTGTTCATAGGCGTGTATTGGCAACGATTTGAAGATAGCGCAAGCGCGGTGTGGCGTGTGTCTGTTCCGCGCACACCGCGGCAGGGAAGCGAGCCGGGGCAGCTATTTCCCTGGATTACGGCACTCTGGATTACGGCGCGATGGAATAGCGGAAATCTGGCATTGCAAACGACGAATTATACCCGGGACGCACCGGTTTGGCCGAATCACAAGCTGGTCGGCGTGGCGAATCAGCGGCTGACCTACTGGAGGTTTGCTTGATTGCGCAATGGCTCGTACAATGGTCGGAACCAGCTCTCTGACAAATGATTGGTCGATCATCTCTCCGGTCGCCTGATCGGAACATCACCGAAGGAGCCTCGTATTATGAAAGTACTCTTCATCGGCGGCACTGGTAAGATCAGCTCGGCCTGTGCTGCGTTGGCTGTTGAGCGGGGCGTGGATCTCTATTTCCTCAACCGCGGCCAGACCAGCGCCCGCCCCGCGCCGCCCGGCGTCCGGCAGATCCACGCCGATATCCGCGACAAGGCCGCCACCCAAGCCGCGCTGGCGGATCATACCTTTGATGTGGTCGTCGATTGGATCGCCTTTACCCAAGATCAAGTCGAGACCGACATCGAATTGTTCAACGGGCGGACTGGGCAATATGTTTTCATCAGCTCCGCGTCCGCGTACCAAAGCCCGCCAGTGAATTTGCCAGTCACCGAATCGACGCCGCTCGACAACCCCTACTGGCTCTATTCGCGCAACAAGATTGCCTGCGAAGAGCGCCTGGTTCAGGAATACCGCAAGAGCAAATTCCCCATTACCATTGTGCGGCCGTCGCACACCTACGACAAGACCATGTTGCCCTTTTCCGGCGGCTGGACCTATGTGGCGCGGATGCGCGCGGGCAAGCCGGTGATCGTGCATGGGGATGGCTCGTCGCTTTGGGTGCTGACCCATCACCGCGATTTTGCCAAGGGCTTTGTCGGCTTGTTGGGGACCAGCCGCGCCATCGGCGAAGCATTTCACATCACGTCGGATGAGCTGCTCACCTGGAACCAGATCTACACGCTCGTGGCCGATGCCGCCGGGGTCAAGAATCCGCAACTCGTGCATGTACCCTCCGATCTGCTGGCCGCGTACGATGAAAATTTTGGCGCGGGCCTGATCGGTGACAAGACCAACAGCATGATCTTCGACAACACCAAAATCAAGCGGGTCGTGCCCGATTTTGCCTGCACCATTCCTTATGCCCAGGGTGCCCGCGAGGTGATCGAATGGTTCGACGCGGACCCCAGCCGCCAGGTGATCGACGAAACGTTCGATGCGTTGACTGAGCGCGTGCTGGCAGCGTATCAAAAAGCGTGGCCGCAATAACCCAATGAAGCAAAATCAAACAGGATTTTAGAAGCCTCATCCTCAGCCCTTAAAGGATTCCCGGCAGATTACACAGATTCTCCAAACAAAAAACTAAAATCTGTGTAATCTTTAGAATCTACGGTTTCTAAGCAGTTTTTTGATTTTGCTTAAAACAGCCTAAACTCAGAGAGGAGAAATCCGATGAAAGCAATCCGTGTCCACGAAGTGGGCGATCCAAGCGTACTGCGTTATGAAGAGGTAGCCAAACCGAGCGCTGGCCCTGGTGAATTGTTGGTCAAAGTGGCCGCTGCCGGGCTCAATTTTATCGACACCTATCACCGCCAGGGCTGGTATCCGCTGCCCAAACCCTTTGGGCTCGGCCAGGATGGCGCGGGCGTGGTCGAAGCTGTGGGCGAGGGTGTCAGCGAGTTCAAAGTGGGGGATCAAGTCGCCTGGGCGCAGCATCAAGGCTCGTATGCCGACTATGCCAGTGTTGCCGCGGCCAAGGCGGTGCCCGTACCGGCTGGTGTTTCGCTGGAACAAGCTGCCGCGGTGCTCTTGCAGGGCATGACCGCCCACTACCTGGCCGTGAGCACCTATCCGCTCGGCGCAGACGACACCGCGTTGATCCACGCGGCTGCTGGCGGCACTGGCGCGCTGCTGGTGCAGATCGCCAAGTTGCGCGGGGCCACGGTGATCGGCACGGTGGGCAACGCGGAAAAGGCCGAGCTGGCCAAAGCTGCGGGCGCTGATCACACCATCATCTATACGCAAGATGATTTTGAAGCCGAGACCAGGCGCATCACCGGCGGCAAAGGGGTGAATGTGGTCTATGATTCGGTGGGCAAAGATACCTTTGAGAAGAGCCTCAACTGTTTGCGCCCACGGGGCTATTTGGTGCTCTTTGGGCAGGCGAGCGGCCGCGTCGAGCCGATTGATCCGCAAATTTTGAACCAGAAGGGGTCGCTCTATCTCACCCGCCCGACCATGGGGGCCTACACATTGACGCGTGAGGAGATGCTCGGCCGCGCCAACGATCTCTTCCAGTGGATCAAAGAGGGCAAGCTGACTGTGCGCGTCGACCAGAGTTTCCCGCTGGAAAAGGCTGCCGACGCCCATCGCTATCTCGAAGGACGCAATAGCAAAGGGAAAATCTTGCTGATTCCCTGAGTAAATGAACAATGAGTGGAACGATTTTATTGGGATTTGAAGCGGATGAACTGACCGAGGCCGAGCTGGCGCAGATCCGCAGCCTGGCCCCTGGCTATCGCCTGCTGGTCACAACCGACCGCCGGGTGATCGAAGAAAATCTGGGCGAGATCGAGATTGCGGTGCGCCGTTTCCCGAACGAATGGATCGAACGTGCGCCCACCTTGCGCTGGCTGCAACAGTGGGGCGCGGGCGCGGATTGGCTGTTGCGCTGCCCCACGGTTGCCGCTTCGGGCTTGATCGTCACCAGCGGGTCGGGCATCCACGCGGTGCCCATCTCCGAGCACATTCTGGCACTGATGCTGGCCCTGGGCCGCAACCTGCACCGGGCCATCCGCCATCAGATCGAGCACCGCTGGCAAGGGGTGAGTGATTGGCAGCAGCTTTTCGAGCTGGCCGACAAAACCATGGTGCTGGTCGGCGTCGGCGCGATTGGCGAACGCACGGCCCAAATCGCCACCGCGTTGGGGATGCGGGTGATCGGTGTGCGCCGCGACCCCACGCAAACGGTGGCCGGCGTGGCCGCGATGTACGCGCCCGCGCACTTGCCCGAGCTACTGCCCGAAGCCGATTTTGTGGTGTTGACCATTCCGCTCACCGCGGAAACGCAGCACCTGATCGGCGAACGCGAGTTTACATTGATGAAACCGAGCGCCTATCTGATCAACATTGGTCGCGGGGGCACGGTGGACGAAGCCGCGCTGATCGAGGCGTTGCAGGCTGGGCGCCTGGCCGGGGCTGGGCTGGATGTGGTCGCGCAGGAGCCGTTGCCCGCGGATTCACCGCTGTGGGATCTGGAGAATGTGATCATCACCGCGCATTATGCTGGGGCAACGCCGCGCTACGACGAGCGCGCCCTGCCCATTTTTCTGGAGAACCTGCGGCGTTATGTCGCAGGCGAACCGCTGATCAATGTGGTTGACAAAACGCTGGGATATTGATCCGGCCAGCACGCACCCTTAGAGGACTTTTGACCCATGACAAATGCCCGCAAACGTTATGCCATCATCGGGACAGGTGGCCGAGCGCGGATGTATATTGATGCAGTTGCCGCGACCTTCCGCGAACACGCCGAGCTGGTGGGGCTGTGCGACCTCAGCCAGACGCGCATGGATTGGTACAACGAGCAGCTCGCCGAGGACTATGATCTGCCCCCTGTGGCGACCTATCTGGCCGATCAGTTTGACCGCATGGTGGCAGAAACCAAACCCGACGTGGTGATTGTCACCACCATGGATTCGACCCACCACACTTACATCATCCGCGCCATGGAATTGGGCTGTGATGCGATCACCGAGAAGCCGATGACGATCGACGCGGACAAAGCGCGGGCGATCTTCGAGACGATCGAAAAGACGGGCCGCAATTTGCGCGTGACCTTTAACTATCGCTATGCGCCGATTGCCACCGCGGTACGTCAGCAGATTCTGGAAGGCAGGATTGGCCGCCCCTTGCATGTCAATTTCCAATGGGTGTTGGATACTTTCCACGGGGCCGATTATTTTCGCCGCTGGCACCGTGAAAAGGATAAATCGGGCGGGTTGCTGGTGCACAAAGCCACCCACCATTTCGACCTGATCAACTGGTGGCTCCAATCCTATCCGCAAGAGGTCTTTGCCTTTGGCGACTTGCTCTTCTACGGGCGTGAGAATGCCGCGGCGCGCGGCGAGCGCTATGACTATGAGCGCTACACGGGGCAAGCTGCTGCCGCGCGCGACCCCTTTGCGCTGCGTCTGGATAGCAACCCGACGATGAATGCGCTCTATTTGGCTGCCGAGTCCGAGACCGGCTATGTGCGCGACCGCAATGTCTTTGGCGACAATATCAGCGCCGAAGATACCATGAGCGTGACTGCCCGCTATCGCAATGGCACGTTGCTCACCTATTCGCTGCTGGCCTATAGCCCCTGGGAAGGCTATCGGGTGGCGATCACCGGTGACAAAGGGCGGCTCGAAGTCGACCTGACCGAGCAGGTCGGGCGCACCTTTGTGGCCGGGCAGGAAGAGACCCCGGTCTTTGCGCCGAGCGACCCAGAAATTGTGCAACAATTTGGCGGACGGCAAATTCGTCTGTTTCCGCTGTTTGGCCGACCCTACGAGGTGGAGATCCCCGAGGCCAAAGGCGGGCATGGCGGCGCGGATCCGGTCATGCTGGAGCAGATTTTTTCGCCCACACCCCCGGAAGATCCCTTTGCGCGGGCGGCTTCACACATCGATGGCGCGGCGTCGATCCTGCTGGGCATCGCGGCCAACGAGTCGATCGCCACTCAGCGCCTGGTCAAGGTGGATGAGCTGCTGCAACTGCCGGGCGTGTAGGTGTACAATCTCTGCAAATCTCCATAAATCTTTGAGATTTACCGGGATTTGTAGAGATAAAGAGATTTTTTATAACGAATCATCTGCCATTAAGTAAAACACAGAACCTGCCTGGAAACCGCAGATTCTAAAGATTCCACAGATTTCTGATTTTTTTGCTGTAGAATCTATTTCTCAAGAAAAGAAGCCTGGCTTCTGCCCTCCAATTAAATCTGCGCAATCTGTGGATGGATTTCCGAAAGATTTTTTGGATTCTACGTATGAAAGGATACCTATGTCTATTTTGGATAAATTTCGGCTGGATGGGCGGGTCGCCATTGTTACCGGCGGCAACCGTGGCTTAGGCAAACAGATGGTGCTTGCCCTTGCCGAGGCGGGTGCCCAGGTCGCGCTGACCAGCCGCAAATTGGAAGATGCCCAAGCCGTGGCGAGCGAAGTCCAGGCCGCGACTGGCCAGACGGTCCGGGGCTACCAGGTGGAGATCACTTCACCAGAGCAGGTTGAGGGTTTTGCCCAGCAAGTGCTGGCCGAGTTTGGCCAGGTCGATATTTTGGTTAACAACGCGGGGATCAACATTCGCGGGCCGATTGAGAGCTTGTCGCTCGAAGAGTTTCAGCAAGTCCAGGAGACGAATGTCACCGGGCCGTGGGTCTTGTGCCGTGCGCTGGCTCCGCAATTTAAGGCGCGCAAATCGGGCCGTGTGATCAACATTGGCTCGACGCTCTCGATCATCAGCATTGCCGACCGCACCCCGTATGCCACCAGCAAGGGCGCAATCCTGCAGATGACGCGCACGCTCGCGCTCGAATGGGCACCTTACGGCATCACGGCCAACTGCGTCATGCCCGGCCCCTTTGGCACAGAGATGAATCAACCCCTGTTGAATGATCCAGTCGCCTACCAGAATTTTATCAGCAAAATTCCGCTGGGGCGCTGGGGCAACCTGGACGAGATCGGCGGGTTGATCGTCTTCCTGGCCAGCGACGCCAGCAGCTTCATCACCGGCGCGGCCATCACCATCGACGGCGGCTGGACGGTTCCGTAACAATGACGACGGACGGTTGACGAACGACGATGCTGAAAATTCACGCAATCATCATTCGTTACCTCCCGTCAAACGTCCATCGTCCACCGTCTTCCGTCCATCGTCTATCTCTCTAGCGAGGCATTATGAGCCAGCAAACAATTTTGCACCTTGCTCCGCACTTTTTCGATGCACGCGAGCGCTTGTTGGTTGAACAGGGCACGCTCACGGCCAGCGCTTTTCAATTCGAAAGCGGCGTGGCTGCTGTGCGCCTACGCAACGAGCAGGGCGAGCTTGTGCTGTTACCCTTCCAGGGGCAGCAGATTTGGTCCGCGGAATTTGGCGGGCGCAACCTCACCATGCGCTCGATGTTCGACCAGCCGCACCCGACCAGCGATTATCTGCGCACCTATGGCGGCTTTCTGCTCCATTGTGGCGCAACCGCGATGGGCGTGCCGATGGGCGAAGATACGCATCCGCTGCATGGGGAATTGCCCAACGCGCCCTATCAACAGGCCTGGTTGATCCTCGGCAGCGATGAAGGGGGCGATTATATTGCCTTGAGTGGTCGCTATCACCATACAGTAGCCTTCAATTATAATTATGTGGCCGAGCCGTTGGTCAAGCTCTATGCTGGCGCCAATCGCTGCTGGATCGGCATCAGCGTCACCAATCTGAAACGTACGCCCATGGAATTGATGTACATGGCGCACGTCAACTTTCGCCCGGTGGATCATGGTCGGCTGCTCTACACCGCTCACGCCACACCGGAGACGACGCGTGTTCGCACGAGCATCCCCTCGCATGTGCGCCCGACGCCAGCCTATGTTGAGTTCCTGACGACCTTGCAGGCGCACCCGGACCAGCATCACCTTTTGACCCCGGATTTGCCCTTTGACCCGGAAGTGGTCCTGACCTCGGACTATCTGACCGACGCGGATGGCTGGGCCCACGCCATGCAAATTCACCCCGACGGCACCGCCGATTATATTCGTCACCGGCCCACTGAGCTGGACAAAGGCGTGCGCTGGATCTGCCGGACGCCCGATCAGGATGCGTTGGGGCTGGTCTTGCCCGCGACCGCCGAGCCCGAAGGCTATCACGCGGAATTGGCCAAAGGGAATGTCAAGACGCTGCCCGCCGGGGCAACCTTCCGCTGCGGCCTGGAAGCTGGCTGGTTGAGCGCGGCCGAAACCGAACGGATGAGCGCGCAGATCAATGCGATCCTGGCCGCGACGCCACCGCCAATCCCAGCCAAATCCAGCAAAAAGGCGGCTAAGGCCGAAAAGGGCGAAAAGAAGAAGGCTGGCCGTAAGAAAAAACAAAAAGAGTAACGACAAGTTGCGAGGAGAATCCAGTTTATGAAATTGGGCTATAGTACCTGGGGAATGCCCACTGTCCCGATTGACCAGGCCGTGCGGTTCCTGGCCGATTTGGGCTATACCGGCATTGAGATCACCGTGCGCCCGGGCTGGGTGACCGACCTGCCCGCGCTCGACAGCGCCGAACGGACGCGGATCGCCAAGCTGCTCAAGCAGCACAACCTGGCTTTGCCCGCGGTCGGCGCGCATGCGGATCTGCTATTTGCTGACGCGGCAAAACATGCCGAAGTGGTAGATCGCCTGATCGCGGCGATGGATCTGGCGGTGGATTGGGCGGTGGTGACGGGCACGCCGCCAGTGGTGTTGACGACACCCGGTGGCCACCCGGACAATTACGAGGCCGACAAAGCCCGGCTGGCCGAGCGATTGGGCGAGCTGGCCGCGGCCGCGCAGCAGCGCGGGGTGGTGATCGCGCTGGAGGCACACGTTGGGGCCTTGCTCGACACCCCCGAACACGCACTCGAAGTGTTGCACATGGTCGATTCGCCCCATTTGCGCCTTAATTTTGACATCAGCCACTTTAATGTGATGGGCGTGTCGATCCAACATTCGGTGGACCTGATGGCACCCTACACGGTACACACGCACATCAAAGATGAGCGCGGCACCTACCCCAATCACGAATTTTTGATCCCCGGGGAAGGTGTTTTCGACTATGTCACCTATCTCCAGGCGATGGACAGGGCCGGCTTCGACGGCTTCATCGTGCCGGAGATCAGCATCATGCGCCAGCGCCAGCCTGGGTACGATCCCCTGGCTGCAGCGGTGACCTCGTATGAAGTGCTGACCAAGGCCTTCGCTGACGCGGGCCTTACGCTCTAGCCCTCAAGTCGCCACGGAGAGGCTCTGGAGCTTCTTCGTGGCGAACCACTACCCTGCTACTCACGTATCGCTAGTAACCTATCTCAAAAATCTCTGTACCACCCTGGTTGGGCTACTTTTGTTCATAGGAGCCACAACCGATTTTTGAGATAACTTCTAGTCAATAAGATGTTTGTTTTTTGTTAGAAACAGCAAAATCAGCGAGAACGCTTACACGCCGTAAACAAAATTGTGCTAAACTTGCTTCTGGAAAGCAGTAGATTTGCCAAGGAATCGGCTTGTTGTTATCGTTGTACTGTTTTGCTACTTTCACCCGAGCTGCATGAAGCCATAGATGATGGGTGAGCGTATAGAGAAAACGTACATAAGTTTAAGTTGAATGCGCATGCACGATGGTTATCGTATGGTACAAATGGAAATGGACGACTGGGATGAGCCCGAAGAAGATCAGGTGATCTTCGAGTCCGAGGAATATCAAGAGCAAGTAAATGCTGAGCTAAACCAGCAATTTACCTCGATCATCTCAGATGATCTACCGATTTTACCTCTTCGCGGTGTTGTTGTTTACCCCATGATGTGGCTACCGTTGCCGATTGGGCAAAAGCGTAGCATTCGGTTGGTGGAAGACATTCTGCCCGAAAATCGGATTATCGCCCTGGTGAGCAGCCATAACGAACAAGTCGAAGAGCCCCGGCCCGATCAGATTCACTCGATCGGCACCGCGGCGCAGATTCATCGCGTGCTCAAAACACCCGATGGCACGATTCGGCTCCTGGTGCAGGGCATCGAGCGGGTGCGCATTCTGGAGTACATCCAGGAAGAGCCTTATCTGCGCGCGCGCGTCGAGATGATCCCCGAAAGCATGGAGGAAAATATCGAACTGGAGGCGGTGACGCGGGCCGTTCAAGAACTCTTCCGCCGCCTGATCGAACTCGAACCGCAAATGCCCGATGAACTGGCCGTGATGGCGCTCAATGTGCAAGACGCCAAACAATTGGCCTATCTGGTGGCGGGTAGTATGCGCTTGTCGCACGAGAATGCCGAAGCCATTCTCGAGATGGATAGCGTCCACGACAAGTTGATGCGGCTCACGCAGCTGCTCAAAAAAGAGGTTGAAGTCCTGGAGCTGGGGCGCAAGATCCAATCCGAAGCCCACGGCGAGATGGAAAAGATGCAGCGCGATTATTTCCTGCGCGAGCAGATGAAGGCCATCCAGAAAGAGCTGGGCGAAGAGGACGAACACGCGGCTGATCTGCGCGAATTGGAAGAACGGATCGCGGCCGCGGGGATGTCCGAAGAGGCGGAAAAAGAGGCGCGCCGCGAGTTGGATCGTATGCGTCGGATGCCGATCCAGGCTGCCGAATATAGTGTGATCAAGACCTATCTGGATTTGATGGTCAGCCTGCCCTGGCAACAGACCACGCCAGATAATCTGGAGATCGTGCACGCTCGTGAGGTTTTGGATGAGGACCATTACGGGCTGGAGGAGATCAAGGACCGCATCCTTGAGTTTTTGGCGGTGCGCAAACTGCGGGCCGAGCGCAAAGAAGAGCGCGGGGACGATGAAGATGTGCGCGACAAGATCCGCCGCGAGCGCGAAGGCGTTGTGCTCTGTTTTGTCGGCCCACCCGGTGTCGGCAAGACCAGCCTCGGCGTCAGCATTGCGCGGGCGATGGGGCGAAAATTTATCCGCTTAGCATTGGGCGGGGTGCGCGACGAGGCCGACATTCGGGGCTTCCGCCGCACCTATATCGGCTCGATGCCAGGGCGCATCATCCAAAGTTTGCGCCGGGCAGAGACCAGAAACCCGGTCTTTATGCTCGATGAGGTGGATAAACTGGGCCGTGATTTCCGCGGCGACCCCAGCAGCGCGCTGCTCGAAGTGTTGGATCCCGAACAGAATCGCGAATTTCGGGATCACTATCTGGATGTTGCGTTCGATCTCAGCCAAGTGATGTTTATCACCACGGCCAACGTGATGGATACGATTCCCATCGCGCTGCGCGACCGGATGGAGATCATTGAACTGAGCAGCTACACCGAAGCTGAAAAGATCAAGATCGCTGAAGGGTATCTGATCCCGCGGCAGGTGAAAGAGAATGGTTTGCGCAGCGAAGAACTTTCGTTTAGCGAATCCGGCCTGCAGGAGATCATCCAAGGGTATACGCGTGAAGCCGGGGTGCGCAACCTGGAACGCCAGATCGGCAAGATCGGTCGCAAAGTTGCCGCAAAGGTGGCGGGCGGGCTGTTACACGAGCCATTGGTGATTCACCAGAGCACGGTGAGCCAATATTTGGGCAAACGGGAGATCCATAGCGACGAGATCATCGAACGTGTGGAGGCACCGGGTGTTGCCATTGCGCTGGCCTGGACCGCGACCGGTGGCGATATCATGTTTGTCGAGGCGACACGTTTGCCGGGGCAGAAAGGCTTTACCCTCACCGGTCAACTGGGCGAAGTGATGAAAGAGAGTGCCCAGGCTGCGCTCAGCTATGTGCGCAGTCGTGCTGCTCAGTTGGGGGTGGACGCGGAATTTTTCAGCAAGTCGGACATCCATTTGCATGTTCCTGCTGGCGCGATTCCCAAAGATGGCCCGAGTGCTGGCATCACCATGGCAACGGCATTGGCCAGCTTGTTGACTGGCCGCCCTCTGCGCCCCAAACTCGGCATGACCGGCGAGATCACGCTGCGGGGTAAGGTGCTGCCGATTGGCGGGGTCAAGGAGAAAGTTCTGGCCGCGGCCCGGTTTGGGCTGAATACGGTGATTTTGCCCAAGCGCAACGACGCCGACCTGGATGATGTGCCCGAGACCGTCCGCAAAGAGATGAAGTTTATTTTGGTTGATACCGTTGATGAGGTCCTGGAAGCTGCGCTTTGCGCACCGGAAGAGGCCATTACCGAGCCACCGATGGACAAGTTTGCAGCGCCCGAGCCTGCTATGCTCTCTGCTGATTGAGATAACCAGATTGCGCAGAGGATGCAGGTAAAACCAGAAATTTCGGGTATGCGGGAAATCTGTGGTTTGAATGTTTTTACCCAAGGAGGTTAGAAAACAGTTTGTGACTAGAAGAAGAAAATCGAATACAGCGCGCGGTAACCAAACGGGAGCAGCACTCTCCCAATCACCGAATCAGCCGCCCGCCAAGCAGCCGCAACGCAGGTGGTACCGGGTTGATTTGCACCTGCACACGCCGGCCTCGCATGATTATGAGGAGCCGAATGTCAGCTACCTGGAATGGATGCGCACCGTGGTCGCTCGAGGGCTGGAAATTGTCGCCGTCACTGACCATAACACATTTGCTGGTGTGGCTCGCATCCGTCAGGAATTGGAGTGGCTAACTCGTTTGGAGCAGGATGGCCGCCTGACCGAGGATGAGCAAAAACGCTTGAGTGAATGGCGCGAACTGGCAAGCAAAGTGTTGGTCTTGCCAGGGGTTGAGTTTACGGCTACCTTTGGTTTCCATATTTTGGGGATCTTTCCCCCGGAAACACCCTTACGCCAATTGGAACATGTTTTGTTGGCGCTCAAGGTGCCGATTGATAAGCTCGACACGGGGTCAACTGAGACTGGGGCCAGCACTGATGTTTTGACTGCGTATCGGATCATCCATGAGGCTGGTGGCCTGGTCATTGCCTCGCACGCCAACAGCACCCATGGTGTGGCCATGCGCAACTTTGCTTTTGGTGGCCAGACCAAAATTGCCTTTACGCAAGATCAATATTTGGATGCACTTGAAGTTACCGACCTCGATAAGCACCGCTTCTCGACTGCGCGCTTTTTCAATGGCAGCAAAACCGAATATCCGCGGCGGATGCACTGCATCCAGGGCAGTGATGCGCATCGACTGACCGGCGACCCCAAGAACCCCAAGCGTTTGGGCATTGGCGAACGCGCCTCAGAGCTGTTGCTGGATGCACCGACTTTTGAGGCCATTAAACAAGTGTTGCGCAGCAATCAGTTTGACCGAACGCGCCGGGCCTTGCCGCCGGATAAACCCTTCGACGCGCTGGAAAGCGCCCGCGAAGAGGGGCCGAGCATTGTCCTGAGCTTCCACGAATCGGCCAGCCAGCGAGGTGGGAAGTTGACCGCGATCCTGGCCGATATTTGCGCCATGGCCAACACCGCGGGTGGAACCATCTTTGTCGGGGCCAGTTTGCGCAAAGAGAAAGCCAAGGGATTGGCAACGCCCAAAGTTGTGGAAGAGGAGATCCGCACGACCCTGGCCGAGCGATTGACGCCCCCTTTGGAGGTGAAGATCGACACGCTGCAAAGCCAGGCGGTGCAGATCTTGCGCATTCGTGTAGCCAAAGGTACGGATCGTCCCTATTGTCTCGACGACAATAAGTTCTATGTGCGGGATGAGACGGAAACAAACCTCGCGGTGCGCGATGAAATTGTGGCCCTCGTGCGCGAAATCCTGAACGAGCGCAACTCAGCAGAGCGTCCGGCTGCTACCAGTGAGCATGGCCCAGATCGCCACGCCGCACGGGATCGCCACGCTCGGCGTGATGCCAAATCTATTCCCCAGAATGGGTCATCCAAAGAGGATACTTCCGCTCTGTTGACGCCAGTCGCCGAGACTACCACGCCCGACGACGCCTTTTACCTGCCCCAAATCGGCGTGGAGATTGTTGACGAGAATGAGCGCAATGGCGTGCGCTTTTACAGCATCCGCGACCTGCGCAACGGCCATGTGATCCACAACGTCACGCGCAAGGGTGCGCGCAAGCTGTGGAATTATGCCATCGGCCAGTATGAAGACAAACCGGTCACGTTGGATAAGATCCAGTGGCACGGGAATGTTGGCCTGGTGGCTTTCGAGGCACGTGCGGGCAAAACCCGGTACGACCTGGCCCGCCGCGAGCGCGAACAGTTGCGTGTCTTCTATGGCGTGACGGATGAGGGCATGGAAGGCGAGTGGGGAGCCTTCGTGCGGGAAGAGTAAGGCTGGACCGGTAGCCAGGGGAACAAGTGAAGCGAGGCGCAGTTGTTGCCTTGTGCCTTGTTTCCCTGGCTGTTTTTTCGCGATTTCGCCTGCTCAGAAACCCGGCAGATAGATCAACGTGACGACCGCGAGCAGGAACAGGACGGTGTTGATAAACAGGGGCCGGTCCTGAAACAGTAATTCGTCGGGTGCACCGCCCAGCTTTTTGATGTGGATCAAATAAAGGTAGCGCACGATAAAATAGAAGACGAAGGGCACGGTCAACAACAGGCGCCCGTCTCCCGCCAAGGCAGTTTCGGCATCAAAGGTGTAAAAGGTGTAAGCCACCAACATGCTGGTCGTCACAATCCCGATGATCTGATCCAGTAAATAGACACTATATTGCTCAAGGCTGGGGCGATGTCCCGCGGCACCATCTTCGAGCAAGGCGATTTCGTGACGGCGTTTGCCAAAACCGAGAAAAAGCGAAAGTAGGGTCACGCAGACGTACAACCACGGACTAAAGTGGCTAACGTGTACGACCACCACCCCAGCCACCACTCGTAGCAAAAAGCCCAACGACAGCACCATCACATCGATCAGCACGATGTGCTTCAAATAAAAACTGTAGGCAATGTTTTGCACCAAATAGGCGAGCACAACGAGGCCAAGCAGTGGCTCGATCCAGGCGGCCGCGGCGAGCCCAGTCAACGCCAGGCTGATCGCGGTGACAAAGGCCAGGCGCGGGTTGAGTTCGCCGCTGGGCAACGGGCGCAGCCGTTTGCGCGGATGCAGCCGATCTTTCTCGATGTCGACCAGATCGTTCATCAGATAGACAGCACTGGAGATGCAGCAAAAAACCAGGAATACCAGGGTTGTCCACCAGAAAAGGTCGAGATGAAATAGTTTGCCGTCAAAGACGAGCGCGGCATAGACAAAGCCATTTTTCGTCCATTGATGGATCCGCATGGCTTTGAGCAAACCACGAATATTGAGCCAAACGGTATTGACGGTTGCCGTAGTCGTTGACATAATGATGGAATATATTCAATGTACCTGTTGCTATCCGGTCACCCATGTTACTGGAAGGCGTGCCTGGCGTCAAAAATGGTCTGGAATAAAGTAGCTGTGTCATGAAGAAAGAAAGCCTGGATTTATTGCTGGTGGCGCGTGGTCTGGCCGAGGACCGCGAGCAGGCGCGGCGCTTGATCATGGCCGGTGAGGTTTTGGTCAACCAGCAGGTATATGACAAACCCGGGCAGCGCGTGCCCGCGGACGCGCCCCTCTATGTCCGGCCCGCGCCGCTTTATGTCAGCCGTGGCGGGCTCAAGTTGGCGGCTGCGCTCGCGACCTTCCCGCTGGATGTGACCGGCCTTGTCGCGGTGGATGTGGGGGCCAGCACGGGTGGATTTACCGATTGTTTGTTGCAGCATGGTGCGGCTCAGGTTTATGCTATCGATGTGGGGTATGGTGAATTGGCCTGGAAGCTGCGCACCGACCCACGCGTGGTGGTGCTGGAACGGACAAACATCCGCCACTTAACACAATTGCCCGGTGGCGTGTTGGCTGACATCGCTGTGATCGACGCCAGCTTCATCAGTCTGGCGCTGGTGCTGCCCGCCACGTTGCGCCTGTTGCAGCCAGCCAGCCAGGTGATCGCACTGATCAAGCCGCAATTTGAGGCGGCCAGAACGCAGGTGGGCAAAGGGGGCGTGGTGCGTGACCCCGCAGTACACCACCAGGTGATCAACGAGATCGCGGCCCTGGCCACAAGTCTGGAGCTCGGCGTGCAAGGGGTGATCCGCTCGCCCGCACCCGGCCCAGCCGGAAACCTGGAATTTTTGATCTGGTTGCAGCGCCCGCCTGGACCAACCATCGATCTCGAAGCGGCGATTGCTGCCGCGCTGGATCATCAAATTGATCAACAAGGTTGATCAGAATCAGAGTAGACTATGACGAATGAAGTATTCGCAAACCCAGAGACATTTCAGGACTTGGGGATCAACGATGCGCTCCAGCAAACCCTGAACGAACTCGGTTATGAAGCGCCCACGCCGATCCAGCGCCAGACCATCCCGCTGTTGCTGGCTGGGCATGATGTGGTCGGCCAGGCCCAGACTGGCACGGGCAAGACCGCGGCCTTTTCGCTGCCCATTTTGGCCCGCTTGGATCTGCGCCAGCAAGCGGTGCAAGCGCTTGTGCTGACGCCAACCCGCGAACTCGCCATCCAGGTGTCGGAGGCGATGCACGCCTATTCGCGGCGTTTGGGGCGGGTGCAGGTCGTGCCGATCTACGGCGGCGACTCGATCCAAAAGCAGATTGGGCGCTTACAAAGCAATACGCATGTGGTGGTCGGCACCCCCGGGCGGATCATGGATCATCTGCGGCGGGGCACGCTCGACCTGCAAGCGGTCAAGTTTGTGGTGTTGGATGAAGCTGACGAGATGTTGCGCATGGGCTTCCAGGAAGATGTTGAATGGATCCTGGCCCACGCCCCGGCAGAGCGCCAGACCGCGCTATTTTCGGCCACCATGCCCGAAGGGGTGCGCCGCATCGCGGAACGTTACCTGCATCAGCCGGTGGATGTGGAGATCCGCCAGAAGACGCTGACCGTGCCAACCGTGGCGCAACATTTTATCCGCCTGGCCGAAACGCAAAAGCTGGATGTGCTGACCCGGTTGCTGGAGATCGAAATGATGCCCGGCGAGGCCAGTTTGATCTTCGCTCGCACCAAAGTTGGCGCGGCGGATCTGGCCGAGAAGTTGCAGGCGCGTGGGTATACGGTCGAGCCGATGCATGGCGACATGGGCCAGGCCCAGCGCGAAAGCGTGATCCGGCGGATGCGCGCGGGGCAAGTCGAGTTGATTGTGGCGACCGATGTGGCGGCACGCGGTCTGGATGTTGAACATATCGCCCGCGTCATCAACTATGACATTCCCTATGATCCCGAATCCTATGTCCACCGGATTGGGCGCACGGCTCGCGCTGGCCGGAGCGGCAAGGCGATCCTCTTTGTGACCCCGCGTGAAGAGCGGATGTTGCGCGAGATCGAGCGCTATACGGGCCAGAAGCTGATGTCCCTGAAAATACCAACCCACGCTGATGTGGCTGTGCGGCGAGTGGCCCTCTTCAAAGAGTTGATCTTCAAGACGTTGCGCGACGAAGATCTGACGGTCTATTTCGGCCTGATCGAGGAGTTGATGGCCGAGAGTGGCCGCGAACTCAGCGAAGTGACCGCGGCCGCGCTGCATCTTGCTGGCGGCGACAAGGGCTTGACCGTCCCACTGGAGCCCGAACCCGAACTCATGCCGGCCACCGAAGCTGGTATGGTGCGTTTGCTGATCGAAGTGGGGCGGCGGGCTGGGGTGCGCCCTGGTGACATTGTCGGCGCGATTGCCAATGAAGCGGGCCTGGCTGGCCGCCAGATCGGCGCGATCGATGTGTATGATGAGTTTACCTTTGTCGAGATCCCGGCTCATTTGGTCGAGCAAGTGTTGGCTGGCATGGCTGGGGTGGTTGTGCGCGGGCGCAAAGCCAATATTCGGCTGGCCACGGCACAGGATACGCCGGATAAGCCCGCATCCGCCCCGCACCGCCCCGAACGCCGCTCTGAACGCCGCCCGATTCCCCATAAACCTTCGCGTCCTGGGGCCAAACCCCGCAGCAGCCGCAAGGGTAAAAATCCAGCCTGGGGGGGCAAGCGCTAAGCAGACGAGAAACAATCGATGGTGGACGATGGATGACAGACGGCGGACGGTGGGCGACAATTGCCTTTCCGTCTCCTGTCTCCCGTCCCCCGTCTATTGGACATTCCTGGGGGAATCAGGTATAGTCGACCTGGTATCAACCCTCTGCTCCCCACGTATTTGATGTCACAACTGGATATTCAATCAACGACTCGATTTTACCCGGCGAAAGCTACCTGAAAGGGGATAAACAATACCGATGCGTACCCAACGCTCTTGGCGATTTTCGGCCTTTTTGCTGCTCATCGTCTTATTCGTGAGTGCTTGTGCCGCGCCGGCAGCCGCGCCTGCTGCCGAATCCGCAGTCGATGGTGCAGCCGAGCAACCGGTTCCCAACCCGGCGGATCAGACCTCCAGCCCCTCAACGGGCGAAATCGCCGTGCCCGACATCGTGGAAGGCAAGTTTAATATCGCGTTTGTCTATGTTGGCCCGATTGGGGACGGTGGCTGGTCCTACGCCCATAACCAAGGCCGCGAATATATCCTCGAAACCCTGGGTGATAGTGTCCACACCGCCTATTTGGAATCGGTGCCCGAAGGCGCGGATGCCGAACGGGTGATCCGCAACCTGGCCCGCAAGGGCTTTGATGCCATCTTCACTACGTCGTTCGGGTATATGGATCCAACGGCCCTGGTCGCCGAAGAATTCCCCGACATTGATTTTGTCCATGTCTCCGGGGTCAAGAAGAACGACACGAACTTCGCCAATCTCTTTGGGGCCATGGAGAATATGAAATATCTGGCGGGGATGATTGCCGGTGCCCGTGCCCAGGCCGACGGCAATCCCCGGGTGGGCTACGTTGCCCCCTTCCCCATCGCCGAAGTGCTTCGCCATGCCAACGCGGCCGCGCTGGGGATGCGCCAGACCTGCCCCGACTGCGTGATGGACATCCGCTGGATCTACACGTGGTTTGATCCGCAAATCGAGCGCGACGCGGCCCAATCGCTGATCGAGGCAGGCGCGGGCGTGGTGATCACCGGCGCGGATACGCCCGGCCCCGTGCAAGTGGCCGGCGAGAATGGCCGCTACGGCATCGGTTATGACAGCAATAACGCGTGTGAGGTCGATCCCGACCATTGTCTCACGACCCCCTACTGGAACTGGGGCCCCATTTACGTCCAAATGATCGAAGAGATGCAGGCTGGCACGTGGACCCCTGGCGACCTCTACTTTGAGACCGATAGTGGGGCGCTGGGGCTGCTCGGCTTTATGGAAGGCGAAGAGATCCCGCCCGGTGTACCCGAAGAGGTGGTCCAACCCGTGCGCGATCTGCTCGACCAGATGCTGGCGGGCGAATTTGATCGCTTCGATGTCTTTTCCGGCCCGATCTACAACAACAAGGGCGAGTTGATCGTCCCTGAGGGCAGCGCGCTGACCCAATCGGACCTGGAAGGTATCGACGAGGCATTGGGGGCCGAACTGGGCCGCGAAGGCTGCACCATCTGCATGAACTGGCTGGCCGAAGGCATTGTGCCCGAAGCAGAAATTCCGCAATAAGCAAACCATACTGGGTGATTGGGCAGCACAAGCGCTTGTACTGCCCGATCCCCCACGCTGCATCCACCCATGACGACGCTCATCCCCGCTTTTGAATTGCGCGCCATCACCAAACGCTTTCCCGGTGTGGTCGCCAATGATCGTGTCTCCTTCTCGGCCCAACCGGGCGAGATCCATGCTTTGTTGGGCGAAAATGGTGCGGGCAAATCCACCCTGATGAATGTGCTGGCTGGCCTCTATCAGCCCGACGAAGGCGAGATTCTGGTGCATGGCCGCTCGCTCCGTTTTCAATCGCCGCGTGACGCCATCCGCGCGGGGATTGGCATGGTCCATCAGCATTTTATGTTGGTCCCTTCGCAGAGTGTGGCCGAAAATGTTGTCTTGGGCCTGCCTGGTAATTTTGTGCTGCACCCCGCTCAGATCGAACGCGAAGTTGGCCAGATCAGCGAACAATATGGCCTGCCGATCAACCCCGCGGCGAAAATTTGGCAATTGTCGGTGGGCGAACAACAGCGCGTCGAGATTATCAAGATGCTCTATCGCGGGGCCGATGTGTTGATCCTCGACGAGCCGACCGCGGTGCTGACGCCCCAGGAGAGCGAGATCCTCTTCCAAACCTTGCGGTCGATGAGCACGCAAGGCAAGACGATCATCTTCATCAGCCACAAGTTGGACGAAGTGCTGGCGATTGCGCATCAGGTGACTGTTTTGCGCGCGGGCAAATCCGTGGCAACAACCAGCACCCAGGGCATGACCCGCGCCGAGCTGGCCAGTTTGATGGTCGGTCGCCCTGTTCTCTTCCAATTGGAGAAACCATCCACAGAAATTGGCGCACCGCGGTTAGAATTAGAGAAAGTCGAAGCGGTTGACGACAAGGGACTGCCCGCGTTGCGTCAACTTTCGCTGACGGTGCGCAGCGGTGAGATCGTGGGCATTGCCGGCGTAGCAGGGAATGGGCAGCGCGAACTGGCCGAGGTGATCGCGGGCCTGCGCGCTTTTTCGGCTGGCAAGCTGCTGATTGATGGGGTGCAGATCACCAAACCGAGCCCCGAAACGTTGATCGCTGCTGGGGTGGCCTACGTACCGGAAGATCGCCGGTTGGTCGGCAGCGCGCCGAATTTATCGATCACCCAGAATATTGCGCTGCGCACTCAGCGGGTCAGCGAACTTAATCAGGGCTCCCTGATGAGGTGGCCCGCGTTGCGGCAATGGGCGCGCCGCCTGGTGAACCGCTATGAGATCGCCACCCCCTCCATCGCCACCCCGGTGCGGAAGTTGAGTGGTGGCAATTTGCAAAAGGTAATCCTGGCCCGGGAAATTTCGGGGCAGCCGAGCGTGTTGGTGGTGGCCTACCCCACGCGCGGCCTGGATGTTGGTGCCACCGAAAATGTGCGCAATTTATTGTTCGAGGAACGAGCGCGCGGCGCGGCAATTTTGTTGATCTCGGAAGACCTCGAAGAGATTCTGCTGATGTCTGATCGGGTTGCTGTCCTGTACGAAGGGCAGGTTGTCGGGGAAATGGCTGCCGACGCGGTGGATCGGGAAACGATCGGCCTGCTGATGGCTGGTGGAACCGAGGCTCAGGCGCATGTCCACTGAATACCGCGTACGTCGCTTTCGCAACGAACAGGATTATGCGCGGATGCGAGAATTGTTGTGCGCTACGTATCCGCTGGTAACGCCGCCCTTTAACTGCACCATCGGCGATTTGGATTGGTGGCGCAGCATCACCAATGATCCTGACATCATGCAGAAGGTGGGGCTGTGGGAAACGAACGCGGGCGAATTGGTGGCGTTTACCTGGCCTGGCACCGGGCAGATCGATATCATGAGCCACCCCGCGCACCGGGCCGTAGAAGCGCTGATTCTGGCGCAAGCCGAGGCCGAGCAGCAGCAGATCAGCGGGGATCTCGCGGAGGCAGGGCTCTTTTCGTGTTCGAGCAATACCAGCGACACCGTGCGCAACGAGTTGCTGCAGGCCCGTGGATATCGCCGCAGCACTGAGTTTTTTACCTTTCACGCGCGATCACTTGTACAATTACCAGAGACGCCGCAACTGCCCGCTGGATACACGATTCGCTCGCTGCAGGGAGAAGCCGACCTCGCCGAGCGGGTCGAAGTCCATCGTGCCGCGTTTCACCCGTCGCGAATGACGGTTGAGAAACATCGCCACGTAATGGCTGCGCCGACCTATCGCGCAGAGCTGGATCTGGTGGCAGTTGCGCCCGACGGGACTTTTGCCGCGTTTACAATCGTTTGGTTTGATCCGGTCAATCGGATGGGTATTTTTGAGCCAGTGGGGTGTCATCCCCAGCATCAGCGGCGCGGCCTGGCCAGCGCGGTTATGATCGAAGGGATGCACCGTTTGCAACAATTGGGGGCAACGATTGCCCACGTCTTATCCGCCACCGACCATTCGCCAGGTGCGCATTTGTACCGCACATTGGGGTTTGACGCGGTGGATCGGATCTATGTTTGGGAGAAACAAGTAAACTGAGTCATGGGACGCCAAATTTATGTGCCGCCGGAAGGGCCACCCCGTGTAACACCGCCCAGTCCGGAAATCTATGAACAGATGGGTGAAGCCAATATCTTTACCATGCTCGAAGATTTTTATCGGGAACTGGAGCGCTCCTCCTTGCGCCCGATGTTCCCCGAGGATATGATTGCCGCTTCTCACAAATCCGCTGCCTTTTTTGTTGGCTTGCTGGGCGGGCCGCCGCTCTATCATCAACGCTATGGCAACCCGATGATGCGGGCGCGCCATACCCCCTTTGAGATCGACGAAGAAGCTCGTTTGGTCTGGCTGGGGTGTTTTGAGCGTGTTCTGGACCATGCCACCGAACGTTATCAATTCCCGGCTGAGCATTTGCCTGGCTTTCGTCAATTTCTGGATGGCTTCTCGCGTTGGATGGTCAATACGGCCCCCAAGCAAGCCAACCCGGAAAAGACCGCTCAAACTGAACACAATCTGCTGAGTCTTTGAACCCTCACCCTCTGGGAAGCGACCACAAGCTAACCTGGTTGTGATCACTTCCCGGAGGATCTGCACGCCTGTTACGGGAAAAGGAATGTCGCCATGACGCAATCATCAACCCCAGTGCGCCTGGCGCTGGTGGGGGCGGGGATCTTTATGCAGGATGCCCACATCCCCGCTCTCCTACGCCTGGCAGAGCAGTTCGAAGTGGTCGCCGTCTACAGCCGCACACATGATTCAGCCACCAGGCTGGCGCAAGCGCTGCCGCGGCCAGTGACGATCTACACCGATTACGCGGCCCTGCTCGCGGACCCGCAGGTGGAGGCTGTGACCATTGTCTTGCCGATTCCGGTCCTGGCCCCCTATATCGAACAGGCCCTGGCCGCAGGCAAACATGTGATCAGCGAAAAGCCCGTCGCTATCGACAGCACCACCGCGCGCGGCTTGTTGGCGACATATGCAAAGTCCCCAGAACTCGTGTGGATGGTGGGCGAGAACTGGCGCTACGAATCGGCCTTTGTGCGCGCCGCGGCCCTCGTCCGGGAAGGCGCAATTGGCACGCCGCTTACCTGCCACTGGGCCATCTACGCACCCAACCTCCCCGGTAGCAAATATTATGGCTCGGCCTGGCGAGAATCCGGCACCCTGCCCGGCGGCTATCTGCTGGATGGCGGCGTGCATCATGTGGCCGCGCTGCGCCTGATCCTGGGCGAGATCGCCGCGGTCAGCGCCACAACCCGCCAGATCGCGCCGCACATGCCGCCCGCGGACACGCTCGCAGCTCATTTACAATTCGCCAATGGTGTGGTCGGCAGCTACCTGGCCACCTTTGCGGTTAGCGCACCGTGGCCGCCGCAGCTCTATATTGCGGGCGATCGTGGTGCGTTGCGCCTCCAGCGCGGCGAGCTTGAACTAACCACTGCTGGCCAGGTACAGATCATTGCCTGCCCAAAATTTGATGGTGTGGATCAAGAGTTGATCGCCTTTGCTGGGGCAATTCGCCAGGGCCAGCCGCACATCAACACCCCAGCCGCGGCCTTGGGCGACCTGCTGGTGATCGAAGCATTGCTGCACGCCGCGGCCACGGGCCAAACGGTTGCACTCACGCCACTGGAATAAGTTGTTATGCTGAATGCTGCACCAGTCGCATCCAAAACATCCCCGCGCCCCGATGCGATTGTCAATCGTTCTCCCTTCTACTATGGCTGGGTGATCTTAATCGCCGCGACTTTTGGGCAGATTATGACCAGCCCCGGCCAGACCTATGTTAACTCGATCTTTATTGAACATTTTATCCGCGATCTGGATCTCAGTCGCGCGCTGGTGAGCACGCTCTACACCGCAGGCACGCTGCTCGCCAGCCTGGCCCTGCCCTGGATCGGACGCCAGCTCGATCTCCGGGGTCAGCGCGTGATGGTGGTGATGATCAGCGTGATCTTTGGCCTCTCCTGCATCTGGATGAGCTTTGTGCACAGCGCCTGGATGTTGCTGATTGGGTTTACGCTGGTGCGCATGTGGGGACAGGGCAGTTTGAGCCTGGTCTCCACCAATGTGATCAACCAATGGTGGGTGCGGCGGCGCGGGCCATTGCTGGGGATCTCTGGGGTTGCCGTGGCCTTGCTCGGCGTGGGCGGTTTCCCCAACCTGGTCAATTGGCTGATTCCCCTGTACGGCTGGCGCAACACTTGCATCCTGCTTGGCTGCGTGTTGATTCTGGTCATGGCGCCGGTGGGCTATCTCTTCTATCGCAACCGCCCGGAAGATCACAATCTCCTGCCAGATGGTGTTCCGCACGCAGCGCCCAGCGAGCAAGCTGGCGAGACAGCAGTTGCCCCGAGCCAATTTCAGGAAGAGCATTGGACATTGCAAGAAGCCATGCGCACCCCCATCTATTGGCTTTTCACCGCTGGCTTGGCCTCGATCTCCATGTTGGGTACCGGGCTGCAATTTCACATTGTCAGCATCTTTGCGGATAATGGTTTGTCGTCTGGCCTGGCCGCGGCCGCTTATGTGCCAGTGGCGATTACCTCGGCGGTGGCGAATCTGGCCAGCGGATTCCTGGTCGATCGCGTGCGGCTGCGCGTCATCATGGCGATCGCGCTGCTGCTGCAAGCCGTCTCCCTGTGGATGGTCTCATACCTGAGCTGGATCGTTCTGGCAATGCTGTTTGGCGTGGTGATCGGCGCAACCAGCGGGTTGATGCGCACGGTCAGCACCGTGGCCTGGGCCAAGTATTATGGCCGCCGCCACCTCGGCAGCATCAGCGGGGTGACGTCGACCGTGCTGGTCGCCAGCTCGGCGCTGGGGCCCATGCCAATGGGCTTGGCGCGCGATCTGCTCGGCAGCTACACCCTGACGCTGGCAATCCTGGCCATCATTCCGCTGTTGCTGGCGGTTGCCAGTTTGTTTGTCGAAAGCCCGTCGAAAACACCGACCCCCACGGCCTAATAAGCATTCCAATAATTACGCAGCCCTGCTCTCGAGTGTGCAGGTGAATTGCGCAAACCCGACAGATGAGGAGGAAGCAATGTCACGACCCTGGGATGGCACCCCTGTGCGCTACCCCGACCCGGCGATTGAGGTGATCGACCGGCGTTTCAGACAATATGTCATCGGCAACGCCGCGGTCGAACGGATCGCTACCGGTTTCCGCTGGGCCGAGGGCCCGGTCTATTTCGGGGATGCGCGCTGCTTGCTCTGGAGCGACATTCCCAACAACCGCATCATGCGCTGGGATGAAGAGACTGGCGCGCTGAGTGTCTATCGCCAACCGGCCAACAATAGCAATGGCAACACCCGCGACCGGCAGGGCCGCTTGATCACCTGCGAGCATGGCACACGCCGCGTGACCCGCACCGAACACGACGGCACCATCACCGTGCTGATGGACCAGTTTGATGGCAAGCCGCTGAATGCGCCCAACGATGTCGTCGTCCATTCCGATGGCAGCATCTGGTTCACCGACCCAGGCTATGGCATTCTGATGAATTATGAGGGGCACAAGGCACCCTTTGAGTTGCCACGCAATGTCTACCGCCTGGACCCGGACAGCGGTCAAGCCACGGTTGTGGCCGATGATTTTGACCGCCCGAATGGTCTCTGCTTCTCGCCCGATGAAAGCAAGCTCTACATTGTGGATACAGGTGAAAATACCGGGGCCGCGCAAAGCCCGCCCCATATTCGCGTCTTTGATGTGGTGGATGGTCGCTTGCGCAATGGCAAACTCTTTGTGGATATGAAGCCAGCCGGGCCCGACGGCATCCGTTGTGATGTCGATGGCAATCTGTGGGCGAGCGCGGGCTGGGGCGGCGACGGCTTCGATGGCGTACACTGTTTTGCCCCCACCGGAGAGTTGATCGGCAAGATTCACTTGCCCGAAGCCTGCGCCAATCTCTGTTTTGGTGGCCCCAAGAAGAACCGGCTCTTCATGGCTGCCAGCACGTCGATCTATGCCGTTTACGTCGAGGCGCTGGGCGCGCAACGGCCGTAAGATCACCAGCTGCAGGGGGGCAGTATTTGCTTCCTGCAGCTCGCAACCCGCCAACCTCAGAAGGGGCTGAGCGCCAACTGCACAGCTTCGGCCAGGGGCAATTGAAAGCCGCTGAGCCAAATTGCCTGCCAGGTTTCGGGGGCAAAATTCTGGCGGCTCTGCGTTACCGTCTGCTGGTACAATTGCTCTTCATAATGGCTCAGTGCCTGGCCGGTCTCTTTGCGCAGATAATCGGCAGCGGCCAGCAATTGAATTGAACGGGTTGGTTGGTGCTGGGCAAGCGCGACCACGGCCAACCCGATCAATGAGCCCAAAAAGCCACTTTTGTTGTCGAGATCCTGATAGATGCGCAAGGCATAATCAAAATGGCTTGTCGCCTGGGTGGGCTGGCCGGCTTGCAGATAGGTCAGGCCCAGGTTGAAGTGTGACCAGGCAACGCCGGGTCGGCTTTTGCGCTGCTCAAAGATCTGCAAGGCCTCGCAAAAAAGCTCGGTAGCCCGCGCAACATCCCCTTCCCCCAAAACGGCGCGGCCCAACAAATTGAGCGCACCGGCCACCCCGCCTTGCCGCTTCAACGCCCGCGCCAATGGCAGCGATTCAGCCAGCAACGCGGCGGCCCGCGGATAATCACCGCTGTTGAGTGAGACACTGGCCAACTGGTTGAGCGCGGTCGCTATGCCCCAGCCACTATTCTGAGCCCGATAGCGCGCCAAACTATCTGTGAAGTAATTGGCCGCTGCCGGATAATCCCCAAGCGCGGTGGCCAGATTCCCGAACTGGAAGAGCGTCCAGGCGATATTCAACTCGTCATTCGTGGCTTGCCAGCGCGCCATTCCCGCCTGCAAACAGGCCTGCGCGGCTTGATAATCGGCGAGCAGACAATGTAACTCGCCCAGCGCCACCAGGACCATGGCCCGCGCAGTGCCGCCCTCGACATTTTGTTGCTGCGCCAACATCAACCACTCGCGGCCTTCTTTCCAGCGCCCACTCAGATACCAAAAACGTCCGAGCGAGCCCGCCAGGCGCAGACCCAGCTCGGGGGCCTGCCCCGCGCTCAATGACCAGTGCAAGGCGGCCCGCGTATTCCCCTGTTCAAGCTCCAGCGCCTGTTGCCAGCTTGTGGCTTCGGGCGCATAGAGATTGGGGTTGATCATCTCGGCCAGCCGACAAAAATAATCGGCGTGTCGGGCCGCGATCAACGCTGTTTCGTCTGCGTCCGCCAATTTGTCGCGCAGATATTGGCCCAGCAATTCGTGCAGCTCGTAGCGCACAGTCCCACTTGTGGTTGGTGCCATCCGCACCATCGATTTGTCGATCAGCGCGGCCAACATGGGCAGGGTTGCTCCGGCAATCTCGCGAGCCGCGGCGCGATCAAACCCGCCGCGAAACTGGGCGAGGCGCGGCAGGACTGTCTGCTCTTCGGCATTGAGTAATGCCCACGAATGTTCAAATACGGCGCGCAGACTGCGATGGCGCGCGGGCAGCCCTCGATTCGTCGCTGTCAGAAAGTCGATATTGCGGCTGACTTCAGCCACGATCTCCTCGACAGTGAGCGCACGCACCCACGCCGCGGCCAGTTCAATCGCCAAGGGACTGCCTTCGAGCAGTGTACAAACCTCGAGCACCGCGGCCAGATTCTCCGCCGTCACTGCAAAATCGTGCACCAATTGGCGAGCCCGGTCGACAAAGAGGGTCACCGCCTCGGCCCTGGCGGCTTCGGTCAGCGAGGGCATCGTCGGGATCGGCAGCCCCGTTAACTCGAAGACATGCTCGCTGTGCAACCGCAACCGTTCGCGCGAAGTGATCAGCAACTTGATGTCGCTCGTGTATTGCAATATGTGCTCGACCAGCGTTGTAACCTGTGCGGCCTCTTCCGGGGTGAGCAATTGCTCAAAATTGTCGAACACCAGCAGCAACGAACGACCTGTCAGCAGTGCGATCACCTGGTCGGGCGGGGAGCTGGCACCGGGTAAGGGCACCCCCAGGGCCTGGGCAATGGCGGCAGGCAATTCCGCGGCGGTGGTGATGGCCGCAAGTGCCACAAAGCGCGCACCATCTCGAAAATTTGGCGCGAGATCTTGCGCCACTTGCAGCGCCAGGCGCGTCTTGCCGATGCCGCCTGTGCCCACCAGACTCACCAACCGGCGTTCGTCGGCGAGCAGATCGGCCAGCACCATCCGTTCTGCGTGGCGCCCGATAAAGGCCGTGGCCGCGCTGGGCAAGTTGGCCGCGGGCGTGGGCGCAGGTTGGGGTGCCACCACCGGCTCTGATCGGGATTGCGCGGGTTCGGCACCGGCTAGGGTGACCATGCGCGCCTGGCGCACAAAATTTTCCCGTTGCTCTGCCGGCACCTGGAGCACTTCGGCCAGCCGTTCAGCCATGTCGAGCGACGGACGGCGCTTGCCCGTCTCGAACGAGCGGATCGCCTGGACAGAACAATAGGCCAACTCGGCCAGTCGCTCCTGGGTCAGATCATGGTGGGCCCGCAGGCGTTTGATCCAGCGGCCAAATGCAGGATTACTTTTGGATTCGCCGGTAGCAGTGGTCATCCATCGCGTCCAGTTGAAACAAGCATGAGGGCGTATTGACAGTGCCAAGTATAGCATAGGTGCTAAGTGAAACGTGAGGCGCCAAACGTCAAACGTGATGCGTGAATGTAAGGAGTGAAAGGCGAGAAACGCGCTGCTTGGCGAGGAACGCAGCATGAATCATGTGGATTCTGGATATGACACACAGAATACGAACACACCATGCAAT
>CAZIRP010000001.1:177625-214540 GCA_964541665.1 uncultured Caldilineaceae bacterium
CATGAATCATGTGGATTCTGGATATGACACACAGAATACGAACACACCATGCAATTTTAGCTACTCTCTGAGCGCAAACACACATTGAATAGCAATTGACGTTTGACGCATCACGTTTCACTCGTCCGCTTGTGCTACTCCCTGTACTACTTTCTGTAGCGTTTGGTTGCTGTTTTTGTTATCCGATCCATGTTGAAATAGAGCCAGTAACAAATCGAGTGTGGTTCGAAACGAGGAACGGTTGACCATGGATGAAACGATCAGCACCGAACAGATGGGCTGGATGCGAGTCCCAAAAGAAGGAAAATATTTTGAGATCGCCGGTCTGCCGGTCACGCTCAAAGTTGCCAGTGGCGAGAGTAGCGGTGTGTGCGCGGTGATCGAGATGACGGTTCCGCCATTTTTTAGCGGCCCCACAGCGCACTTTCATCGCCAGACCACCGAAGTGATCTATGTGGTGAGTGGTTCGCTTGCCTTTACGCTGGGTGAAGAGACCATGATTGCGCGGCCAGGCAGCATTGTCCGTATTGTGCCGGGGGTTGTCCATCGCTTCTGGAACCCAACCGCAGAAGCGGCAACCTACCTCACCTTTTGTTCACCAGGCGGCATTGAAGATTATCTGGAAGCCTTGGCCAGGCTCCTGCCCGACCCGGCCACCTGTTCGTCGGTGCAGATGGCGCAAGTGCTGGCGCTGGGAATGGAGTACGACCAGTTTCCCGTTGAAGGCGTACTCAGCAATCGTGCGGAAACCTGCTGAAGGGACGCGCGGTGGATGCCAAAAAATCAGCAAAGCAGAGCGTGTATCATCGGGTGAAGCAGAGAAAGCAGGAATCCATGAATAAGCTCCCACTTCCTTATAGTGTGCTCATCACCATCGGTCTGGTCGCCATCGGCGCGGGGATCTATGCGCTCACGACCATGCCCGCGCACGCTGCTCAGCAAGGGAACGCCGAAACAGATACGGTGATCTATCTGCCTGTGGTTGGTGCCGTTGCTATCGCGACGCCGATCGCCACCCCAACCGCGACATCGCGGCCAGGGCAGCCAACAGTCACGCCGACCGCGCCGACATCCGCCACCGTGAGCCCAAAAGTACCAACCGCGACGCCAACGGCCACGACGCGGCCAGAGCAGCCCACCGCAACACCGAGCGCGACAGCGACTTCGCTGCCCCCGGCAGATGACTTGCGCTTTTTTGTCGATTCGCGCTGGCGCACCAGCAGCGCAGCGATTGCGGTTGATGACAATGGCGGCAACCATCTCGCATTCCACTATTACGAACCGATCATCCAGGGTGAAGAGCGCCCCACCTACGCGGTCTATCTCTACTGCGCTGCCCGCTGTGAGGATGGTGATCAATGGGCCGGGGTGGCTCTGCTGGACAATGTCAACGAGGTGCAATTGCAACTGACCAGCGATGGCAAACCGCGTTTGTTGATCCGCACCGGTTCGCAGGTCTATCCCAATGGCAAGGATTTTTATTACGCGGCCTGCGACCAGGCTTGCACAACCCTGGAGGGCTGGGTTGTCACCTATGTGCTGAGTTCGGGCAATACCGCGGCCATTGAATTGCAAGATGATGCGCAGCCGCAGCGTTCGTTTGCGCTGGACCCGAGCGACCGGCCCCGCTTTGTCTATTTGGACTACAACTTTCAGCGCGAGCCAGATCATCTCGGGGCCTTTTATGTCTTTTGTGATGCGCAATGCACCGAGCAGAGCAACTGGGCGGAAGCACGCTTCACCGATGTTGTGACCACGCCCTTCGCCTGGGAAACTGCCTATTACATGGCGCTGGCCTTTACACCCGCCGGGCAGCCCCGGATTGCCACGGCTGAATTTTTTCCGCTGGATGGAGGAGAATCGACCGTGGCTTACTTCGAGTGTAATGCAGACTGTGAGCTCGCGCATCCCTGGGCGCGGATGCAGCTGTATGCCCGTGGCGGCGGGGCCGAACCGAGTGTGGATCTGGAGATCGACGCCAATGGCAATCCCCATCTGGCTTTCTATCAGGAAGCGCTGATGGATGGCGAGGGCAAACGGCTCTTGTACGCTTCGTGCACGGTCGATAATTGCCAGGACGCGCGCAACTGGAATGGGTTGGATCTCGGTTTGGGCTTTGGCAACGGTCAGGAACCCGACCTGGCGTTGGATGCGCAAGGGCGCCCGCGCATTGCGTATGCGCTCTCCAACGGGGGCCTCGGCTACTCCTGGTGCAACGCAAATTGCGAAAGCGCTGCGAGCGATTGGCAACACCGCACGCTCGAAAGTGAGCCAGATCTGCAAGCCGCCTGGCCCGTGGCCCATCCGCCCCATTGTGACGCTGGTATCTGGAGCAGCCTCACGCCGGTCTTGGTGCTGGATGGAGCCGGGCAGCCGCATGTGGCTTTCGACGCTACCTACCATGCGCGCTGTTGGTACGACGAGAACCCAAACGACAACATCCCGCCCAATTCGCGCATGGAACAGGTGATGCGAGCGGTACGAGTGATCATTTTTACCCAGGAATAATCAAAGTCACGGACAACAACGGTGGACGATAGCGCCGCCGTTGTTGTCCCCGTCAAAAGGAGTGATGAATGTTGATCAAGCTGACTTCTCAGCTGTTGCTTACGGTCGTGCTGGTTGGTGGATTGTTCCACTTTGGGCAGCCGCTGGTCGTGCACGCGCAGGATGGAGTTCTTTTTTTGCCCCTGGTTGCAACTGGCACCACCGCCGCGCCCGATCCTGGTGAGGAGCCGAACCCACCCCCCACTGGCCCGCGCGAGCTGAGTAGCATCCAATTGATCGACCAGGCACTGTTGCTGGGTCAGGTGAACGAAGACCAGGCCCTGCTCTACCGCGTTCAGGCTGTAGTCGGTGACTCTGCGCTGCCCCAACAATATGTTGGTGATGACCGCGGCCTCGATGGCTCGACGATCATGGCCGAGCTGGTCGAGCGCTGGGAGACGTTGCCCGCAGCAACCCAGGCGCAATTGCAACCCTATTTGTTGCCACCTGCCGCAGCTGGGAGTTGGTTTGCCAGCCAAACAGCCGCCGCTGCTGGTCAGGCCGAGCTTGCTCAAGAGTGGGATACAGTCACCACCGCTAATGGCAAGGTCAAAGTGTGGTACCGAACTGCCACAGCCAGCCACGGGGCACGCGCAGTAGCCATTGCCGGGGCCATCGACAGCAAGATCTGGCCGACGCTCAAGGCGTGGATGGGCCGCGAACCCCTGGAAGATTGTGGCGCCGCGTGCCCGACTGGGGGCGGCGACGGGCGGATCGACATCTACATTACCAACAGTGCGCGCAACTACACCCAGCCATTCACCTGCTGCAGCGGCTCTTCGGGCTTTGCTGTCCTGCGCGCCGATGCCTCTTTTGCTCGTGTGGCCAGCGCGTTGATGTACATCTGGCAATACAGCTATGAGATTGCGTCATTGCAGGAATATCGCTGGTTGATGCGTGCCTCGGCTCAGTTTGCTATCCACTATGTCTATCCCACCAGCAACCAGGATCCGGACTATCCCGCTGTCCATGAAGAGCACGAATTGGCGGGCGAATTTCTCTACCGCACGCTCTACCCGCTCGAAACCCTGGATGATGGCCATGAATACGGGGCCTATCTGCTCTTCCAGTGGATCGATGATCCCTCCACGGTGCGCGATGTCTGGGAATCGGCCACCAACCCCGACAGCCTGGCGGTGATCAACGATCAGATTTTTGATGGCTTTCAGTGGGGGTGGCCGCGCTTCTCGGTGGACAACTGGAATCGGGCCCCGGTGGATTTTTACAAACGGACTGACGCGCTTGCCATCGGCCCGGAGGTGATCGAAGATTTTGAAATGAGCTCGCCGGGGACCGAAGAATTTGTGATCGACATCCCGCGGCTGACGTCCTATTATTTCCGCTTCACCTTTCCGGATCGCTCACTCAAACGGATTGCCGTCCATAACCCGATTGCGGGTTCGGGTGAGCCAACCGGGGCCATGTGGGCAATCATGAAGATCGATGGCACCTGGCGCACGCCGCAGGATTGGAGCCAGACCAGTTATCAGATCTTCTGTCGCGACGAGCCGAATCAAAATCTGGAAGAGTTGATCATCGTACTTGCGAACAGCGAATGGCAAGATCGAGCCCATGTGGTCAAGACCGACAACGGCAGTGTGCGTGTCTCGCCCGATTGCGGTGGCCTGCTCACCGGTACATTTACGGTGCGCTATGATGCTCATGGCCAGATGCCCAGCGGTGCACGTGGGGATGAAGAATCAAACACCGTGGTCAACGTGCGTATGCGCTACGATGAGGAGGCCGAGGCTTATATCGATGCGGGCTCAACTTTTAATCATAGCAGCTCAGTCTACGCCGAAGGTCGCGAGGTCAACACCGGCAAACTGGGCTACATCATCGAGTGGACTGGGAGCGGTGGTGGTGACTTCACACAAGAGGGCACGCAGATCAAAGGGAGCGTTGCCTACAACGACGAACCCGATACCGAAGATGGCGTCTGGATCGGCGCCATCATCCGGCTGCGCAAGATCGGCCAGACTACCTATTACCCCAACGAACTTGTGTTCCCGATCGATAGTGAGGAGAACATGACGCTGCTCTGCAACGACCCAACGGGTGTGCGCGGCAAACGCAATGAAAATGGGGTCTTTGACATGACTTGCACAGTCAAAATCAATTCGGATACCACCAACCAAACACTCTCGGTCACGGGTACCTTGCGGATGGAATGACGGTAGACGACGGACGGTGGACGAGAGATGTTTGACATATGACGCTTCACTCATCATCTTCCGTCCCTCGTCCCCCGCCCCCGCCCACCTGCCTAGCGCCCATTCCGGTTGACCATCCTGCTAATTTTGTGTAGACTGACTTTGGCTGGAATCTGAATAAACCCAGCGCTGCTTCCCAAAACTGCTACGCAAAACAAGGATTTCTCAATGGCAAAAATTACCGGCATTGAAACCATTCGCACGCGTGTCAACGGTACGTGGCTCTTTGTCAAGGTGCTGACCGACCAACCCGGCCTGTATGGCATTGGCTCGGCCAGTGATCACTATCGCTGCAAGGTCGTGCAGACCGCCATCGAAACCATTACGCCGCTGTTGATCGGTCGCGAGGTGAGCCGCATCGAAGATATCTGGCAGAGCGTCTACACCAGCGGCTATTGGCGCAACGACTCGATCATCAACACCGCACAAGCTGGGATCGACATGGCGCTGTGGGACATCAAAGGCAAAGAAGCAGGCATGCCCGTCTATGATCTGCTTGGCGGGGCCTGTCGCTCCGCGGTGATGTGCTATGCCCATGCCTCGGGCAACACGCTGCAAGAGCTCGAAGACGATGTGCGCCGCTACATGGAAGAGGGCTATCATGTGATCCGCTGCCAATTAGGCCCCTATGGTGGCGGCGGTTTTATCGACCGCGAACAGGCAGGCATGCCCAAAAATCACTGGCCGCAGACCAAAGCCTTTGACGATGAATCGTATTTGGACAATGTGCCCAAGATGTTCGAGTATCTGCGCGACAAGCTCGGCTTTGGGCCCAAATTCACGCACGATGTCCACGAACACCTGCATCCACACAACGCCGTTCATCTGGCAAAATTGCTCGAGCCTTATCGCCTCTTCTTCCTGGAAGATCTGCTCTCGCCCGAGCAGGTGGATTGGTATCGCCTCGTGCGCCAACAATGCGTCACCCCGCAGGCCATGGGCGAATTGTTCATCAACCCCCACGAATATGTGCCGCTGATCACCGAACGCCTGATCGACTATGTGCGGGTGCGCATCTCCAAGGGGGGGGGCATCACCAATTGCCGCAAGATCGCCACGCTCTGTGAGTGGTTTGGCGTCAAGACCGCCTGGCAAGAGGGCGGCGACAACGATCCGGTCAATCAGATGGCCGCGGTGCATGTCGATATGGCCAGCTACAGCTTTGGCATTCAGGAAGAAAATCACTTCCGCCCCGAGGAATATGATCTCTTCCCCGGCCACGCCATCCTGGAAGGGGGCTATCTCTACCCGAATGAGCAACCGGGCTTGGGCATCGACATCGACGAAGCCAAGGCCAAGGCGCTGCTGGATCCGGATCGCGCGGCCAAGTCATTCTTCATGGCCGAAGACCGCCGCCGCGATGGCGAGATCGTGCGACCGTAAATAGATGGGTGACGATGGACGGGAGACGGCAGCCTTGAAACGTGATGCGTGAACCATCAGATGTCGTTCACAATTCATGCTTCTTCCCGCCATTGTCACCCGTCACCCGTCTTTCGTCCATCGTCGGGCATGCCCCATGACAAAATCCACAACCGTATTCCAGCACGAACTCTCAATTCCGCTGCTCCCAGTCATCCAAAGTTTGATCGCCATCGGGCTTGTCTTAGCCGTGACCAGTGAATTCTGGTATCAGGTGGGGTGGACGCGCTTCGCCAATGTTGGGCTTATGCTGGCTGCTGGTTCAGCTTGTGCCTGGTGGAGTTATACGCGTTGGCCTGCCCTCAGCCGCTGGCTGGTTCTGCTCACTGTGACCGTGACGTGCGGTCTGGCCTATTGGTGGATCGGCGCGCCAATTCTGTGGGTTCTGCTGATCTTGCCGCCACTCCTGGCCGTGGCCCTCACTGGCCTCAGCGCGGGTCTGATCGTCGCTGGACTCGAGACACTCTATCTGCTGATGGGGCGGTTTGAGGATGGCGCGCTCGCCGCCGCGGATCTGGTGATCCTGCTGATCGCTCTGTGGGGAACGGTTGCCGTGGGCGGAGCGCTGCTCCATGAGGCGCGGCGGGCGCTGGGGTGGTCGTGGCGGCAGGTTGAGCAAAATCAGCAGGAAGTGGAAGGCGCTCGCGACCGCCAGTTGCAACTCAACCAAGTGCTGGCCGACCTGGCCCACGCCAATGAGCAATTGACGCGTCTCAATCAATTGGCGCAGCGTTTGCGCCAGGAAGCCGAAGAAGCGCGGCACGCCAAAGCCCAGTTTGTGGCCAATGTCAGCCATGAATTGCGCACACCACTCAACATGATCATCGGGTTTAGCGAGATTATGTTGCAAGCGCCGGAAAGTTATGGCCGCCGTGTGCCGCCAGCGCTCCTGGCCGACCTCACGGTGATCCACCGCAACGCCGAACATCTCTCTGCACTGATCAACGACGTGCTGGATCTCAGCCAGATCGAAGCGGGCGAGATGGCGATCACCCGCACGTCGGTCGATTTTGCCGAACTGATCGCCAGCGCGATCACCGCGGCGCGCCCCCTGTTTGATTCCAAGCAGCTCTATCTGCGCAGCACAGTAGCCGCTGATTTGCCCCCGGTGAATTGTGATCCAACCCGGATGCGCGAAGTGTTGCTCAATTTGCTCAGCAACGCGGGGCGCTTCACCGAGCAGGGCGGGGTCGAGATCCGCGCCGAGCGCCAAAACGGTTCATTGACCGTGGCTGTGGCCGATACTGGCGCCGGCATTCCAGCCGATGGATTGACCAAACTCTTTCAGCCCTTTTTCCAGCTCGACAGCTCGCTCCACCGGCGCAATGGTGGCACTGGGTTGGGGCTGAGTATCTGCAAACGCTTTATCGAATTACACGAGGGTAAAATCTGGGTGGAGAGCCAGCCCAACCAGGGCACGACCTTTTTCTTTTCGTTGCCGCTGGGTGAGCCCGCGGCGGTGGATGAAACGTTTCTCCGCGGCCTCACGCCAGATTGGGAGCATTATCAGCGCACGCGCCCATCGGTCGCGCCCATGGCTCAGATTCGGCCCCGTTTGGTTGTGCTGGAAAGTGAAGCGGTTTTGCAACGACTGCTGGACCGCTATTGGCATCAAGTGGAGACGGTGGGGGTGGCGGATTTGGCGGCCGCGCAAGCCGAGTTGGCGCGTGCCCCCGCACAGGCATTGTTGATCAACCAGCCCTCGGTGAGCGCGGCATTGGAGGATCTGAGTCTCGCTGCGGCCTTGCCCGCTGGCCTGCCCGCGCTGATCTGCTCGATCCCAGGGTTGGAGCAACACGCCCTAGAGCTGGGAGCCACCCAATTACTGGTCAAGCCGGTGACGCAAGCGACGCTACTGGCCGCGCTTGCGCGATTGGGCATCCACGAGGGGACGATTTTGATCGTGGACGATGAGCCAGACGCATTGCAATTGTTTGGGCGCATGTTGACATCTGCCGAGCATAGCCACCGCATCCTGCTGGCGCGCGATGGCTACGAAGCGCTGGAAATCCTCGCCGAGGTGCGCCCCGCGGTCATCCTGCTCGACTTGATCATGCCCAACCTGGATGGCTTCCAGCTTTTGGCTGTGCGCAGCCGCGACCCCGTCCTCGCGGCGATCCCTGTGATCGTCATCTCGGCGCAAGACCCGACCCGGCAACCAATTGTCAGCAATGCGTTGGCCATCACTAAAGGGGGCGGCTTGTCGATGCGGCAGCTGCTCCAGAGCATCGAATTTGTCGCCACTCAATTAACGCCGTCACCGGGAAAGACCGACGTCACCTGACCGAGCGCGGCGAGCAAGGCTGTGCGGGTGATGGGTTTGCGCAAAAAGTGGGCCGCACCCAAAGCATGGGCAAGCTCGCCCTGGGGCAAGATCGTGCAGACGATCACCGGAATATGCCCGGTCTGCGGATGCTCGCGCAGGCGGCCCAATAGCGACCACCCATCCTCGGTTGGCATCATCACATCCAGCACAATCGCCTGGGGCACAAGTTCGAGCGCCAGGGCAATGCCTTGTTCGCCGTCCGCGGCCCCGCTAAACTGATAATGGCTACCCAGCAAATAGCGCTGCAGAAGCCGCTGCGTGTCTGCATTGTCATCGATGACCAGCACGGTTGCCTGTTTGGCCACGGGCAACTGGATGATGGCGTGAAAGTGGTGGCTCGCGCTGCTGGTTGATCGATCGCTCAGGGTGCCCCCACACAGTTGGATCAATTCGGCGGCCATGGCCCATTGTTCACTGGTGTGCGGGGCTGGCCGCGTATTCTGCTCCGCTCCTGCCGTGCCCATGATCTCGATGCTCAGGTGGGGGTGCGCGGCCAGCTCGATCTGGATCGCCCCACCAGCGCAGTCGTGGAGCGCCGTTGTGAGGATGTCGAGCAGGGCCTGGCGGAGTAAGGGGGCTTGCACCGCCACCGACGGCATCACTGCTGGCAATGCCGACCTGATCGCTGTGCGGGCGGTCTGGGCCAACGGCGTCACCGTTTCCACCAGATCCGCCAACCAGACTGCCGGATCAATCGCGGTGGCCGGGGTAGAGGCCAAAAGATGGGCCAATTCCTGGTCGCGGCTAGGCATTTCGAGCGTTTCTTCGGCCAAGCCTGCTGGTCCAGCCCGTTGCTGGGCGAAGCTGGATTGTTGCCACAAATAGGCGGCCAGTTCGCGCCGGGCAGCCTGCTCTTCGCGTTGTAATTGGCGCGTGCTCAGGCCGAGATCAAGCGCGACTTGGTTTTGGGGCAATTGTTCGGTGTAGCGCCGCCGTAAGATCTGGTAAAAGCGCCATGCTCGCGAATCCGCGGGGGTAGCCAGCTGCGGGCGCAACGATTCGATGGCGCTGAGCAGCGTTCGTTGTAAGTGCATGGCCGAGTTGCCATCATCCGCGGTCGTGAGCCAGCCGCGCAGGGGGCTGTTGCGAAGCGCCGCCGGGCTATACAATTGATAGAGTGCCGAGCGTAGGGCTTGGTCAAAGCGCTCCTGCTCTCCGGCCATAAAATCATATCCTCCGGCATGTCATGTCGCCTGAATGGCGTGTGGATGGCGGAAAGTGGGCTTCTCCGCGCCGCAGCCATGCTACAATGGGGCAGCATCCCAACTTGTATGCTAGACCAAACCAGTCTCACCGCATTATACCGCCGAAAAGGATCGCGAACAAGGCATTGGGCCAGCTTGCCAGGCTGGTGTCACTGCTCGGTTCGCAACGTTGACCAACTTGCCCCGCAGGATGAGTCAGTGGGCAACAATCATGTTTGTATCATAGGAGAGGAACCAATGGCTACACAACCAATGTTGACGCGGCGTCATTTTCTCTTTGCTTCGGCTTCGGTCGCGACAGCTTCGCTGTTGGCCGCCTGCGCGGTCCCAGCCGCCGCGCCGAGTGGTGAAGCAGGGGAAGCCAGTGCGCCCAGTGGCGAGCTCATCGAATTGACGCTGATGGAGCCCGATCGCGAGTTGAGCAACAATGTACGCGCGATCGTCATCGAGCGCTTCAATACGCAGATGGGCGAGGAAGGCAAACCGTGGCGCGTGATTGATACCGTTGGCCCGGCCACCGACAACGATCTGCGCACCAAACTCACGCTGGATGCTGCTGCGGGGACCCTGCCCGACCTCTTTAACATGCACTCGTCGTGGATCGCCGATTTTGCTGCCGCGGGCTATCTCTACGACATGGGCTCCTATCTGGAACAGTGGGAAGACTGGGACCAGATTTACGATGTGTTGAAGCCGTTGGCCACCTACGAAGGGAAGGTCGTGGGTATCCCGGGCGGTACCACCTTTACCTGGTACTATCGCAAGGATGTGATGGAAGAAGCCGGCATCTCCACCGAACAACCGCAGACGTGGGACGATTTTTACGCGGTCTGCGATCAGATCAAAAGCAACACCAGCGCCATTCCCTGCGGATTGCCAGGGGCGACGCCGTGGGGTGGTGGCACTTGGTCCGAAGGGTTCCGCATGGTCTGGTTGAGCTTTGACGGCACGATCTTTGATGAGTCGGACGGCAAATGGGTGGTCAGCAGTCCCAACCTGCTCAAAGCCTTCCAGGTCTATGAAACCCTGGCCCAAAATGGCTGGTTGACCGTAGATGAATTGCTCACCCCCAACCCGTGGGAGCCGATCAAGTATCAGATGTTCCCGACAGGCGATTGTACCATGGTGACGGGCGGCGACTGGCAATGGCAATTTGACTGGGGCCCCGAAGGGGCAACGCCAATCGACGGCTTGTTCGAGCGGGTCGATCGCTGGCAGTTCCCGGCGGAGAACGGCGGTGCATTCACCTATGTCGAGGGAGCCGTTGGGCTCGGCGTCGCGGCCAATACCGACGCGCCGGATGGCTGCGCCGAATATGTCACCTTTACCAGCTCAAACGACTTGAGCTGTGAACTGTTGGACATCTACATCGGTGGGCCCTCCAGCCGCAAAGATTTCCCCGCGGCTTGCCCCGCTTATACCGAAGTGGTAAATGGCAAGATGCACCAGGCCAGCCAATTGTTCGAGACTGGCCGAACCTACAAGTTCGAACGCACGGGCACGCAGCGCCTGGCCGACGGGGTGGCGCGCGCCACCGAAGACATCATCACCGGGGTGATGAGCGCCGAAGAGGCCATGGAAGCCTTCGCGGTGACGATACTCGATGGTTTGGGCGAAGAGCTGGCAAAACGCGCCTAACCTCGCTGATGGATTGTTTTTGTTTTTGCCACGAAGGACACAAGGCACACGAAGAAAAACCTTCGTGTGCCCGGTGTTCTTCGTGGTTTGAATGATTTGTGAGCCGAGACATCCCGATGACCCATTTGCAAAACCGCACGCTCTTGCTCTTTTTGGTGCCAGCGCTGCTGATGATCACGGTCTTTACGCTCGTGCCAGCCCTCTGGGCAGTCTACGTTAGCTTTACGGATTTGGCATTGGCCGGGCCCAAAGCGCTCGATTTTAACTTGATCGGGCTGCGCAATTACATCAAACTTTTTAGCGACCGGAACTTCCAGAATTCGCTTATCCTCTCGTTACAATACACCTTTTTCACAAACCTGGGCCAATTTCTCATCGGCCTCAGCGCGGCGTTGATCCTCAACCGGCGCAAGCTGGCTGGGCAGAATCTGCTGCTGGCGGTGATCGTCCTGCCGATGGTGATCCCCGGCATCACCCAGGCGCTGATCTGGTCGTCGATGCTCGGGGCGGGCGAGTTTGGCACCCTGAACCGGCTGCTCAGCTATGTGGGCATTGAGCCCATCTTGTGGACTCGCTCGGTGCCCATGCTGTCGATTGTGCTGATCAATTTTTGGAACAACTCTGGTTTTGCCATGATCCTCTTCCTGGCCGGGTTGGAGAGTATCCCCAGAGAGGTGATCGAATCCGCCACGATCGATGGGGCCAATGGCTGGCAACAATTGACCCGCATCAAATTGCCGCTGATCCGCTATGTGGTTCTGCTCTGGTTACTGCTCAACACCATCGGTTGTTTTGGCATGTTTGATCTGGTCTTTGCGCTGACGCGTGGTGGCCCCGGCAATGCCACCGAGCTGGTTGGCATCTATGTCTACAACCAAAGTTTCCAATTTTTTGAGCTGGGTTATGGCAGTGCTGCCGCGTTGATCATGTTGCTGATCAGCCTTCTGCTGGCGTTTATCTATGTGCGTTTGATGCGAGTCGAGTTTTAACGGAGGGCATGATCGTGGCAACTTCGAATGGCCGCTCTTTTTTGAGCACAGGTCGCATGGAAACCAGCATCATTTATCTGTTCCTGGTGGTGTTTTCGATATTTATTCTTATCCCGTTTATTTGGCCGATTTTGAGTGCCTTCACCCACAAACCTGAAAATGTTTCGAGCCTCTATCTCTACTGGCCCGAATCGTTTACGCTCGACCATTTTTACAACGCCATCATTGGCCGCGGCCAGGCATTGACCTTGCTCCGCAACAGCATCATCATGGTGGTGAGCAGTGTTGGTCTGGCACTCTGTTGTTGCATCCTGGGTGGCTACGCGCTGTCGCGGGCAACGTTCCGCTTCAAACGACCGTTGATGTTTGGCATCTTGCTGGTGCAAATTATCCCCGGAACAGCGACGGTGCTCCCGTTCTATCTGATCATGCGGGAACTGGGGCTGCTCAATACAATGACCGGCGTCGTCCTCGGCACAGCAACCGGCCAGATCCCTTTCATGTTGTGGGTGATGAAGGGTTTTTGTGATACAGTGCCCATCGAGTTGGAAGAGGCCGCCTGGCTCGACGGTGCCAATCGGTTTCAAACCCTGTTTCAGATCGTCTTTCCGCTGGCTCTGCCCGGCGTGGGTGCCGCTTCGATCCTGGCCTTTAACTCGGCCTGGGCCAGCTTCTTTTTGCCGTTGATCATGCTTTCGGATGCCGACAAGTTTGTGATGCCCCTCGGTCTCTTCCGGGCGCTGATCGCCTATACCAACCTGGATTATGGTATGCTCAATGCCATGGCCTTGCTCTACATGTTGCCATCTTTGCTGGTCTTCATCTTCGCCCGCCAATATCTGATCCGCGGTACCATGGCCGGCGCCATGGCCGGGCAGTAACCAGACTCGAGGATTCTATGACGGTTTCCCAACAATCCAACTCACCGGTACGCATGGCGTTGATTGGCTGTGGGCGAATGGCCCTCGGCCACCTGCGCTCGATATTAGCGCAGCAAGACACGACCCAAGTCAGCGTGATCTGCGAGCCCGCGCCCGCGGCCTATCAGCAAGCGTGCGAGTTGTTCGCGGCCCACGGCTTAACCCCGCCGCCGAATGAGCCCGATCTCGACCGCCTCCTGGCCACCTATGGGGCCAGCCTGGATGCCGCGCTGATCATCACGCCCCACGCCTATCACTTTGCCCAGGCCAGCAGTTGTCTCGAAGCCGGGCTGGATGTGCTCCTGGAAAAACCCATGGTGATCAGCGCGCGCGAGGCCGAACAGTTGATCGACGTGCGCGACCGCACGGGCAAACTGTTGGTTGTGGCCTTTCCCGGCAGTCTCTCCCCGCAGATTCGCCATGCCGTGGAGCTGTTGCGCGCCAACGAACTGGGCGAGATCCTCACGATTTCGGGCATGGCCTGGGAAAATTGGCGCACGCCCAACCTCGGTACCTGGCGGCAGGAGCCAGCACTGGCCGGCGGCGGCTTCTTTTTTGATACGGGTGCGCATCTGCTCAATACCATCACCGACCTGGCTGGTGAAGATTTTGTCGAAGTTGCGGCCTGGTTTGATCCCCGCGACACGCCCGTGGAAATCCTCGGCGTGGTGATGGCGCGGCTGCGTTCAGGCGCGCTGGTAACCATGCACGCGTGCGGCGACACCAGCCCGCGCTCCACCTCGGATGTGCGCGTCTTTTGCCGTTCTGGGGTGATTTTTACCGATATCTGGGGCAAATTTTTGCAGATCCAACGGCCCGGGGAAGAGCAGCCGGGGACGGTCGAATTGCCAAAATCCCTTGGGGTCTGGCAACAATTTTTGGCCGTGCGCGCGGGCACCCTGCCCAATCCTTGCCCACCCGAAGTTGGCCTGCGGATGGCGCGCTTGTGGGATGCGATTCAGGCCTCAGCCAGCCAGAATGGGCAGATCGTGCAGGTGGGCGGGTAGGGTCAGCATTGGCGCTGACAGATCACAGCGCGGTTCCGGCCAGTTGTAATTCCTCGGCAAAGTGGCAGGCCGCCTGATGCCCCGGCTCGATCTCGCGCAGCGGCGGCGCTTCGTTGGCACAAATGGCTTGCGCATAGCGACAACGGGGGTGGAAATGACAGCCAGGCGGCGGATTGGCCGGATTTGGCACATCGCCCTCAAGAATAATGCGCGACCGCTTTGCTCGCGGGTCGGGCTTGGGGATAGCAGAGAGCAATGCTTCGGTGTAGGGATGCAGGGGATTGGTGAAGATCTGCCGTGTTGCGCCGGTTTCGACAATCTTGCCCACATACATCACCGCCACCTGGTCGCACACATGTTTGATCACGCTCATGTTGTGGGCGATGAACAGGTATGTCAGGTTAAATTGCTCTTGCAGGTCTTCGATCAGATTGAGCACCTGCGCCTGGACTGAAACATCCAGCGCCGAGACGGGCTCGTCTGCCACAATAAATTCAGGATTGAGCGCCAGCGCCCGTGCCAGGCCAATCCGCTGGCGTTGGCCGCCGCTGAAGGCATGGGGATAGCGATTCATGTGCTCGGGGCTGAGCCCGACTGAGCGCAACAATTGTGCCACGCGCTCCTCGAGTTGCTTGCCGCGATAGGCCTGGTTGATCACCAATGGTTCGCCCACAATGTGTTTGAGTGTCAAGCGCGGGTTGAGCGAGGCATAGGGATCCTGAAACATGATCTGCAAGTCGCGGCGATAGGGGCGCATCTCCTGGGCGGAAAGATTTTCGAGGTGTACTGGCCCACTCTGCTTGTGATGATAGGTGATCGTCCCCCCAGTTGGGTCCAGCAGGCGCACGATACAACGCCCCGTGGTGCTTTTGCCACAACCACTCTCCCCGACCAGCCCAAATGTTTCGCCCTGGCGAATCGAGAAAGTTACGCCATCTACCGCTTTGACATGGCCGACGGTACGGCGAAAAAAGCCTCGTTTTACCGGGAAGTGCATCTGCAAATCTTGGACTTGGAGCAAAACTTTACGCTCGACAGCTGCCCCATTCGCAGGTGCCGCTTGCACTGCGGTTTGATGTTGGCTTGTTTCGGGTTGCATCTCAGACATCGGCCATCCTCATTTGTGATTCCTGCTAAGTAAAACACAAAAAGCGCTTGGAAACCGCAGATTACACAGATTAGCGCAGATTTCTTGTTTTCATCTGTGGATGATGTTTTTTAGACATTACACCGGTTGCGCGGCCAGCGCTGGAGATTTCGCCAGCTTTTCCTCGGCACCGCCGTAGAGCAGACAACGCACTTCCGCTTCATTGTCGAGCGTGATCACCGGGGGGATAATCTCGTTGCAAATACCCGGCATATACTCGGGGCAACGGGGGTGGAAAGGGCAGCCCCGCGGCACCACCGAAGGATCGGGCACGTTGCCGCGGATCACGGCCAGCCGCTGATGCTCGGTCTCATCCAACCGCGGGACTGAGCGCAGCAAAGCTTGGGTATAGGGATGTTTGGGATCGTAGAAGATCGAATCGACATCGTTCTTTTCGACAACCTTGCCCAAATACATTACCGCCACCTGGTCGCACATTTCGGCCACCACGCCCAGATCGTGCGTGATGAAGATGATGCTCATGTTGGTGGCTTCCTGCAGCTCCTGCATCAGATCCAGAATCTGGGCCTGGGTCGTGACATCAAGCGCCGTGGTCGGTTCATCGGCGATCAGCAGGCTGGGGTTGCAACTGAGCGCAATCGCGATCATCACCCGCTGGCGCTGACCACCGCTCAGCTGATGCGGATAACTCTCGAAGATGCGGGCGGGTTCGGGGAGATGCACTTTGGCCAGGGCATCGACGGCGACTTCACGCGCCATCTGTTTGGTCACGGTTTGATGCAACGTAATGGCTTCGAGCAATTGGCTGCCCACCGTGTAGAGCGGGTCGAGCGAAGTCATCGGCTCCTGGAAGATCATGGCGATCTCGTTGCCGCGGATGCTGCGCATTTCGCGGCCGCGCGGGTCGAGCTCGGTAATGTTGACCGGGCCATGCTGCCCGCCATCGTAGCCGCTGCGGTGATAAATAATTTCGCCGCCCATGATCTTGCCCGGCCGCGGCACCATATTCATGATCCCTTGCGCGGTGACGCTTTTGCCGCACCCGCTTTCGCCGACAATGCCCAATACCTCGCCGCGGCGCACGGTAAAATCGACGCCCGACAAGGCGCGGATGGTGCCACTCTCGGTAAAGAAATGGGTGTGCAGATCCTTCACTTGGAGGATAATATCGTTACTTTTTGTCATTAGCTCGGAAATTCCATGTCTGCTATCACTCGTCCACTGTCATTCGTCTGCCATCGGGGCTTAAATCGAGAATGGATCGGCGGCGTCGCGGAACCCATCACCGACAAAATTGAAGCTTAGCACCGCGAAGATCACAAAGAGGCCGGGCAACATCAGCCAGGGTTTTTTGACCACGACGCTGATGGTTTGGGCATCTTGCAGCAGCGTGCCCCAGCTGACGGCAGGGGGCAGAATCCCCAGGCCCAAAAAGCTGAGCGCGGTCTCGGCCAGGATCATGCCGGGGATGGCAAGGGTGGCGACCACGATGATATGGCTCAGGGCATTGGGCAACATGTGGACCAAAATGATCCGCCAGTGCGAGGCCCCCGCGGCTTTGGCGGCTGCGGCGAACTCCATCTCGCGGTAGGCCAGAACCTTGGCGCGTATCTGCCGCGCCAGGCTTGTCCAGCCCAGCAGCGAGAGAATGATCGAGATAAAAAAGAAGCGGGTGATGTTGGTCATGTCCGCGGGGAGCGCGGCGGCAAAAGCTGCCCAGAGGGCGATGCTGGGGAATGACATCAGCAACTCGGTGCTGCGTTGGATCAGGGTATCGACCATCCCGCCGAAATAGCCGGAGATCGTGCCCAACAACGACCCAAAGATGATCGTCAGCGCCACGCCGATCAAGCCGATGGTCAGTGACACCCGGCCCCCAAAGACGATGCGCGCCAGCATGTCGCGGCCATTGCGATCCGTGCCGAGCAAATAGATTGAGCCTGGTTCGTCAACGCCATAGAGATGACGATTGCTTTCGATCAGGCCGAACAGCTTATAGGAGTTCCCCTCGACAAAAAAGCGAATCGGGTAAATTTGGCTCGGATCGTCCTCGTGTACCCAATCCAAATTTTCCATGTCGAGTGTGGTTGTGGTGCCATAGACAAAGGGGCGCAGATGAAAATTGCCCTCGCTATCAAAAAAGCGGGGAACCTGCGGCTGACGAGCGACAAAATCGGGGTTTGAGAGCAAGTGATCATACGGGGCTACAAATTCGGCGAAGAGGATCGTCAGATACATAAGAATCAACACAATGGCCCCGGCGACTGCCAGCCGATTGCGCAGAAAACGCCGCCACATCAACTTGCCAACCGAAAGCTGACCGATATCCCCTGAAACCTGGGCGGCTTGGGCGTAATCGGCAGCTTGGGGTAGCTCTTCGTCGAGCGCAGGGGCAACCCGAATTACTTGCTCGGCCATAAACTCTTTCCTTATCAGGCAACTAATGTAGAACTTACACGAGCCCCGAGCGCATTGATTGGCTCAGGCGCTGGTAAGTCGACTAATTTACTCGTAACGAATCCGGGGGTCGGCGACGGCGAGCAAAATATCTGCCAGGAAATTGCCCAACACCAACATCGTCGCCAACATCATCAAAACTGTGCCTGCCAGAAACATATCCTGCTGCCGCAGCGCATTGAAATAGAGCGGTCCGATGGTGGGCAGGCCCATCACAATGGAAACGACCAGCGAACCGGAAACAATGGAGGGCAGACTCAAGCCCAGCAGCATGATCAACGGGTGGATGGCGTTGCGCACCGCGTGTTTCAGGATCACCGTTGACTCGCGCAAGCCACGGGCACGCGCGGCTTGGACGTATTGCATGTTTAACACATCGAGCAGGTTACCGCGCATGATACGCATCAATCCTGCGGTGCCAGAGAGGCCGACAATAAAGATCGGGATCCACAAATGGTTGAGCAGATCGAGAAATTTGGCAAAGCTCCAGGGCGCGTCGATATACTCGCGTGAAAAGAGGCCACCAACGGAGATACCAAAAAAGCGCTGGACCGCGACCATGACGATCAAAGCCAACATAAAATCGGGGATTGACAAACCGGCCATGCCGACAAAGGTGGCTGCGTTATCCCCAATTTTGTATTGGTGCGTCGCCGCGTAGATGCCAATGGGAATGGCGATAATCCAAGTGAAAACCAGCGTCATGGAAGCGAGCAGCGCGGTATAGGCCAGGCGCTCCCAGATGAGATTCTTGACTTCCTGATTGTATTGGAAAGAATGACCAAAATCCCCCTGCACAAAGCCGCTGGCCCAGATCCAATATTGTTGGTAGAGCGGCTTGTCGAGCCCATACCGCGCGCGCAGGGCCTCCAATTCGGCCTCCGCGGTGAAGGTACCCATGTTTTGGCGTTGCGCCTGATAGACATCCAAATAACTGCCCGGCGGCAAGTTGATGATAAAAAAGCCGATGATCGAAATGAGCACCAGCGTGGTAATCATGTACAGAAAACGGCGGGCGATATAAGCGAGCATAACAGACTTCCTTACACGGGCAGAGATGCGGCTGGCGGACTGATGGTACGCGCGGCGCTCAGGCCCTACGCGTACCATCCTGGCTAAATCGCTGGGGGTAATCGCCAAATGGGCAGAACCCTATTCGACGGTTCCCCCGCAACGATTCAGCAGAATTACATTACGGCTTGTAGTAGAACTGTTCGGGGTAGATTGCCCCAAAGTACGACATGATCCACGGGCCAACAAAGCCACCCTGGCCAAGTTGTTCGCGGGTCGGGACATTGCCCACGGTGTCGAGTGCAGCAATGATCACCACTTCGTTGCCAACGGTGCCGATGAAGAAGGGGCCTTCCTCAATGTGGACACGGATGATGTCCTGACTGAGGGCCAGGCGTGCAGCATCATCTGGCTCGACGCGGGCACGGTCGTAGAGATCCCACAAGCGCCAGGCGGGATCATCAGCTGGCGGCTCTTCGCGGGGTGGGTTGCGCTCCAGCGGGTCCAGATCCAGCTCGGTGCCTTCTTTGTCGGTGCCCATGACGCTATACCATGCGCCATAGAGCGGGGCGGTGCGGTCGTTGCCAACCCAGACCACCCAGTTGGGGAAGACCAGGAAGTTGGGGCCATCACCGACACCCCAGCAGCCGCGAATGTCGAACTCGGAGTTGTCCTGCATGACGACCATCTGCTCGTCGGGCACGACGTTGATCTGTGTGCGCAGGCCGACCGCCTCCCAGCCTTCGCGAATGATCTCGGTGGCCTGGGTGTTGGTGCGGCTCTGCATGGCACCGGCTGAACAGTCGATGCGCAGGGTTAACTGGTCGCCGCTGGGCAGGTCGCGATAGCCATCGCCATCGGCATCCACCGCGCCAGCCTCATCCAGCAACGAAGCCGCTGTCTCGGGTTCGTAGGTGATGGCCAGGTCGCGCCATTGTTCGTAGAGTTGGCGGCCTTCGTCATTCGCCGTGAACTCGATCGCCTTGGGGCTCATGGTGCCGGTGGTCTTTTCGCCGGTCCCAAAATAGACAATGCTTTGCACCTTGTCGCGATCAATCGCGTGCGAGAGGGCCAGGCGGAAGTTGCGGTCATGATAGAGTTCGCGCTTTTGCGGGTCCAGATGCGTCCAGTTCGGGTAGACCATCACCCCGGTACCACCGCCACCGTCCCACAATTGGGTCTTCAGCCCGACCGTTGCTTCGGCATCGCGGAAGACGCCCAATTCGCTCAAGGGCTGGCTGCTACAGGGGCGTCCGCAGAATTCTTGCTCGCCCGCGGTGACGCGCAACTTGGAGACTTCCAGGTTCTCGATATAGGTCACGTCGATGTAATCGATGTAGGGCAACTGATTGCCAGCCGTGTCCACCGCGTAATAGTAGGGGTTGCGTTCGAGCAACAGGCGAGTGCCTGGCTCATACTGTACGGGCATCCACGGGTTGAGCACCGGCGCTTCGGGGTTGATGCGCCAGTCCAGCTTGACATCGTGCTCTTCAAAGGTGGTGACTTCGCTGTTGTAGTCGGGGTGGAACTGCGTCAGATAATGCTTGGGGACGAACAAGCGCTCACCGCGTGGTTGCATCCCATTCGGCCACATTGCCAGGCGATCCAGGAAGAGTGGCGCGGGGGCCGCAAAGCTGAAATGCAGCGTATAGTCATCAACTTTGGTAATCGTCGCTGTCTCGCCACCAGAGATCAGATAATCTGGCGGTACATCCGAATGGTCGGGGTTGAGCACCATATCTTCCCACCAGTAGAGGAAATCATCCACGGTGAAGGGCTCACCATCAGACCAGCGAGTCCCCTCGCGGAAGTAGAGGGTGTATTCTGTCTTGTCTTCGTTGAAATCCCAGCCCTTGGCCAACCCTGGGCGCTTGTCGAGCCCATCTTGCACCCAGTGGACGGGTGAATACCCATACATGGCCATGGTCAGGTGATCGCCCGTCTGGCTGGTGTCGAAGCGGTGCCAGGTGCCACCGTAGACGCCAACTTCGTTCCAGGGTTCGATCACCAACGGCTCGGCGGGGATACGTTCGTCGAGGGGGGGGAGTTCACCGGCCAGCACCTTTTCGTGGAGCATGGGTGCTTCCCCAGTGCTTTCGGCGGGAGCAGCCGCTTCCTCACCTGCGGCAGGTGCGTCGGCAGCCTCTTCTGCTGCTGGTGGCGCCTCCACTGCCGGTGCTTCAGCGGGAGCGCCGCTACAGGCGGCACTGAGCAGGGCAATGAGTAGGAGAGCGGTCACGGCAAAAAATTTACGATTCATCAATTCAGCCTCCTCTGGATTCCTCTGGTTCGGTAGAGAGTAAGCCACAAGTTGTGGACAGGAAGTGCTCTGGTGAGAAATTGGCCTCCTTTGGGATGGTACGATCAGTTGGGAATCGTGAACTGTATGCGCTATCCCCCAATTCTATGTCATGCCAGGCTGCCAGATTGGGCTTCGGAGAGGCGACAAAATTTTGGGATAGGGTTTTATATCGAAACACTTTGCTCGCTTTGATCAGCACAACAGGGGAGCATAACCAGTTGTGGATCTACACGGAGCAACGGGATTTCGGATATAAGGCAAGTGAGCTGGGCCCAAAGCGGGCATCGACTTAGACGCTATCCATAGAGCCTGCGGCTGGCTATATGCGCGAGCCTGGTCTGGCAGGATACACCCATTGGCTGGATAGTTCTTAGCAAAAGATGGTTGTCTGAGTAGCGCTACTGCGTGAATAATTGAGTAAACTATTCGATAGCTGACGCTGTGATTCGAGCCAGGCAGTGATTCAGCATCTAAAATAAGCGCGTGATTTATGAATTGTAGCGCTGAATGTAAAAATGGGAGCTTGCCAAGCGAGCCAAATCGATACTCAAGGGTGTAGTGAGTGACAGTATAAAAAGAGTTTGATGATTCGTCAAATCAAAAAAATCATGGCTTATGCCGCGTCCGCCGCTATCATCCTCCTTTTCAGGAGGGCTACGCTCTCCATGGCGAGGCCTTCAGCCAGGGCTTGCGTAAATTCTCTGGCAAGTTCAGAAGCTTATCCACAGATTGCACAGATGAAAATGTAAAATCTGTGTAATCTGTGGATTGCCAGGGGCATGACAACGTAGCCTGTCCGTAAATGGTTGCGGTGGCCAAAACGGGGCTTACCAGACCGCTTTGGCGCAGCATTTAGAGACGCTTATTGGTTAGTGGGCGGGTAGACTTCATCCAGCGGGTGCGGCACAAGCACGTCGTCGCGCCAGCGCTTGCGGAAGGCCGGGCGGGCCACCGCTTCGGGCGATTGCAAGGTCAAACCGCCATCGGCCACCAGCACAATCCCTGTGACAAATGCGGCCTCGTCTGAAGCCAAAAAGAGCGCCACATTGGCAATATCTTCCGGGCTGCCATACCGCCCCACCGGATAGAGATCCGCGTTCATCTGGTCTTCCAGCGCATCCTGTTGCATGATTTCGCGCTGGCGAGCGCCGACGATCAACCCTGGCGCGATGGCGTTGCAGCGAATGCCGCTGCGTCCATATTCCATGGCCAGGCTGCGCGTCAGCCCATTCAGCCCCGCTTTGGAGGAGCTATAAACGCCAAAGTGGGGATTGGTGATCAGCGAGTTGACCGTGGAGGTGTAGACGATCGACCCGCCCCCGGCTTTGATCATTTCGGGGATGCAATATTTGGCCCCCAGCCATGAACCGGTCAGCGTGACGGCCAGGGCTCGGTTCCATTCATCTTCGCTGAGCTCAATCGCGGGTTTGATGGTGGCATTGGCCGCGTTATTCATCATAATATTGACTTTGCCAAAATTGTCGAGGGCTGCCTTCACAAGGGCCTGCCAGACACTGGCTTCCGCGATGTCACCGGGGACAACGACCGCCTCGCCACCCATGGCGCGGATCCGCTCGCCGGTTTCCTGGCCCCGATCTTCCCCCGGCATGGCGTTCACGACGACTTTGGCTCCCTCCTGGGCAAAGCGATAGGCGCTTGTGCCCCCAATGCCGCCCCAACCTGCACCAGCTACGATGGCAACTTTGCCTGCTAAACGCATTATTTTCTACTCCTTACCTCTTTTTCGCGGCTAAGCCTGCATCCAAATAGCGTTGCGTGCTTAAGCTCTGGTTTGAAAATGGTTGCGGTGTCCGAATTCGCCCGGCCAGGATTCCCCGACACAGAATTCAGGACAGAAAATTGATGTTGATTTATCCCCAGGCGACAATGCCACCACAGATCGGGATGCATTGACCCGTGACATAGTCGGAGAGGTCGGTGACCAGAAACTCGACAACTTTGGCGCAGTCTTCCGGCAAACCGAGGCGGCCAAGCGGGATTTGCTTCAAGAGGCGCTCGCGTGATTCGTCGCTGTCGCGGCCCCCCGCGATGGCCCGCGAAGAGAGAATAAACCCCGGGGCAATCGAGTTGACGTTGATGTTATAGGGGCCGAGCTCCGCGGCGAGCAGGCGCGTATAATGCGCAACCCCGGCCTTTGCCACCTTATAGGCCATGCCATTGCCATTGTGCCCACTCCACAGCCCAGCCTGCGAACTGACATTGACAATCTTGCCCGAACGCTGCTCCTTCATGGGGCGGCTGGCAGCCTGGCAACAATAGATCGTCCCAGTGAGGTTGATGTTCATCAGATATTCGTAATGATCCATATCCGCCGTGGCCGCGCTGGTATTCGGCGGCGAGCGCAAGGCCCCGCCCGCGTTGGTGATCAGAATGTCAACGCGGCCAAACGTGCCGAGCGCTTCTTCAAACATGGCATCCACGGCGTCTTTGTCGGTCACATCTGCCTGCACGCCTAGCGCACGTGAGCCCAGGGCCTCGACCTCTTCCATCACGGTGGCGGCATCGAGCGTCTCGTTATATTCGGCCGCAGCGTTGAGATCGACATCGTTGATCACCACATCCGCGCCGAGCCTGGCCAGATGCAACACATAGGCTCGCCCCAATCCACGCGCCCCGCCGGTGACGAGCGCCACTTTCCCTTTTAATTTCATCGATTCCTCACTTGGGTTTTACAGAATAACGGATGGTACGCAGCAGACAACCTCCCTGCTGCCTGATGTGAGAAAACAAATCTCCTCAGCCTCACCAGACCTCTATATACGCCAGAGATTTGTGGAGATTGAGGAGATTGTTGCCACATGATTTAGGTCGCTACAGTCAGTTTGCTACACTCAGATCGCTATTGCGTGGGTTCCAGATTGACCCAGAGCAACATGGCGGTGCGATGCCAGAATCCCTCGTGGATATACGGGTTATCCGCCGTGGGCCAGTTGGTCCAATAGGTGGTGTTGCGCGGCACCAGAATCACCGTTTCCACCAGCGGAATGTCGGGCAGTTCGGGCAGCCAGATTTCCATGGCCTGGCGGAAGAGCTCGTGCAATTGCGGATCATCTTCGGCCACACTGGTCATCTGGTCGATGATGTCGCTCAGCTCCTGGTTGGACCAGCGATAGAAGTTGGCCGTGGCCTGTTCGCCAGTCGGCTTGACATGCTTGATGTGATAGAGCCGCTCCAGCGTGGCATACGGATCGCGCATCGAGCCCCCATGCCCCCAGAGGAAGGCGTGAGCCGCGCCGGTCTGGATGCGGGTGACAAAGTCCGCGGGGAGCAGGAAGCTGGCATCAAACCCAGCGCGGCGCAGTTGCTCGGTGACAACCGGCACCTGAGGCGTGGTTGATGGATGTTGCGGGAAGGTGATGATCTCGAAGGAAATGCGTTGCCCATCCAGGACCCAGAAACCCTCGGCATCCCGCGTGTAGCCCTTGCTTTCCATGATCTCCGCGGCCTTGTCGGGGTTGTACTCGTTGGTCGGGTACTCTTCCAGCAAGTCGCTGATGCCCTCCATGAATGGTCGCAGACCCGGATAATCCGGATAGGGCAGCTTGACCGCTTTGGAGGTATTCCGGAACGCAAACTCGATGATCTCATCGCGGTTGAGCGAATAGCTGATCGCCCAGCGGATTTCGGGGTCATCGAATGGGGCAACAGTGGTATTGAAGCCCAAGCCAATCGGCCACCAGTCCAGGAAGCCAAAAGGTTGCTCATCGCTAAACGTGGTGATCGCCTCGTTTTGGTTTTGCGCCAATTCCATGTTTTGCGGCGTGAACGAGAAGGCGAGGTCGATCTCGTTGTTGCTGATCAACTGCACCATTGTGTTTTCGTCCATACCGGGCAGGAAGACCAGGCGCTCGATCTGCGGCAGCGGCTGGAAGCCAGTTTCGGCCCCCCACCAATCTTCGCGCAGATCCCAAATCTTGCGCTGGACATCGGTGTAGACAAGCTCGTACGGGCCGGTGCAGAGCGGCAAGCCCCGTTCGGGGTCATAATTGTTGAAGGTGGATGGGTCTTGCCCTTCCCAGGTGTGCTTGGGCACCAGCGGTACACCCAAATCGGCGTGGAAGGTGAGCTTGTCGAAGATGAAGCGTGGGTTCGGCCCAGTCAGGATAATGCGGATGGTGCGCTCGTCGATCACCTCGGTGCTGGCCACTGTATCGACAATTTCACCCGCATAGTTGACGGCTGGGTTTTCCAGCAACATATTCAGGGTAAAGTCGATGTCATCTGCGGTAAATGGTGTGCCATCGCTCCACGTGACGCCATCGCGAATCGTCACGGTCACTTCGGTGAAATCTTCGTTGTATTCAAAGCCTTCAGCAAGCCAGGGCGTGAATTCATCACCGAGCATGTTGTAGTAGAAGAGTGCTTCGGTGCAGGCCTGGGTAAAACCACTGCGCGAAAAACCAACCACATACGAATTGAACAGTTCAACATCGGTAAAGGCACCAGGATGTTCACCACCGAGCCCGGCGATGATCAGTGTCCGGTTGCGAGGAACTTCGGCGATCCCTTCTGGTGCTGCTTCACCGCTGGCGGCTGTATCAGCCGCTGGTGCAGCTGGTGCAGCCGCTGCGTCCCCTGCACTCGCGGGTGCAGCTGGGGCCGCGCCACCACAGGCAGCCAGGAACACGGATAGGATCAATAGCAACGCTAACGATCCATACCACTTTTTGAACATGGGTTTCCTCCTGAGTTGTTGAATTTGTATTCGTCTTTGACTCTCGTTCGCCCTCCATGTGCACGACTTGCCCAATGATCCAGGACGCCAACGCACCCACCTTGAGGAGTAATGGGAGCAGGCAAGCTCGTGTATAGAAGGATTCGGAAAACCAAAATAACGGATGGGAGCACGCTCTAGTATTGCATTACTCCAGAAAAAGTGCAAACTCAAAAAAAGGATTACAACCCGGCATCAATCTGGCGAAAGGGTGGGATAAAAGTGATAAAATTGAGTTTGACACGCTTACAGGGCTATGGTAGCCTGTTTTTTAGTCACCCTTTGTTCGAATGTGAGTGGTGTTGACCACGTTGCCCGTCTCTCCCAAAGGGGCAAGGTCTTCGCACCATTGGCAAGGTCAGCGCACCTTTGCTCGCACCCCAGACAATGGCGGTGTGATCGTAGATGGTTGCGTGGCCCACGTTCTGCTTACGGTGCATCCGAGTCACCCCGATCCAACTTGATCACGTGTTAAAAATTATATGGGTAAAAAGAGCCAATGAGTCTGCGTTATTTGTTGAACCGTCTCTTCTTTTTTCTGGTGGTCGTGTGGGCCGGCGTGACGTTGATCTTCTTTTTGCCCCGCATGGCCCCAGGCCGGGATCCGATCCGCGAGCGGCTGGGGATGATGGCCGCTACGGGTGGCGTCAATGCCGAGAGTATCGAGTCGATGGCGCGTGAATACGAAGCAAAGTTTGGCCTGAACGAACCGCTCTGGCGGCAATACCTGAACTATCTCGGCGACATGATCCGGCTGGATCTTGGCTACTCGCTGGCAAAATTCCCCACGCGCGTCAGCACGATGATCGCCCAGGCGCTGCCATGGACCATCTCGCTCCTCCTGGTCTCCACCCTGATCGCCTTTACCATCGGCAGTTTGTTGGGTGGGCTATTGGCCTGGCCAGGGTCGCCCAAATTCTTGCGCTTGCTGCTTCCCCCACTCTTTACCTTTTCGTCCGTACCTTACTACCTGCTCGGCTTGATCCTGATCTATGTCTTTGCCTTTCGCCTGAAATGGTTCCCGCTCAGCGGTGGCTCGCAGATTTTGACGCTCCCTTCGTTCACGGTCAGCTATTTCCTTGAACTGGTCCACCATTCAGTGCTGCCTGCTTTGTCGATTGTCCTGGCTTCGATCGGCTTCTGGTCGCTCTCCATGCGCGGCATGATGATCACCATCGAAGGGGAAGATTACATCACGCTGGCCGAGGCCAAAGGCTTGCCCGGTAGCCGCATCTTTCTCTGGTATGCCATGCGCAACGCGCTCCTGCCGCAGACCACCGCGCTGGCGCTTTCCCTGGGCACGATCCTCTCGGGCGCGCTCCTGGTTGAGATTATTTTTGGCTACCCGGGAATCGGCTCGGTTTTGTATGGGGCGATCACCGGGTTCGATTATTTTGCCATCTATGGTGTGGTCTTTTTCATCGTCGTCACCATTGCCATAACGACGTTGGTCGTTGATCTGCTCTACCCCCTGTTGGACCCACGCATTCGCTATCAGAAATCGTAAGCTAGTGGAGGCTGACCCTTGCGCTCTGTGTTGCTCTTTCTGCGCCGCAATGGCATGCTCACAGCAGGCCTCTGTGTGCTGCTGCTCATGGCCGTTCTCTGGTTGATTGGCTATGCTTCGGTGGATGTGTCAAAGGCCGCGCCGCTCTCTGGTGGGCCGGACATGCGCCCATCGAGCGAATATCTGCTTGGTACCGATAGTGCCGGTCGGCAGATGTTGGCGGTGATGGTGGCGGGTACGCCCACGACCTTGCAGATCGGCCTGATCGCCGGTTCGCTGGGCTTGTTGGTCGGGACGGTCTTGGGCTTTACGGCTGGCTTCTTCGGCGGCTGGGTCGATTCGGTCATCCGTACGTTGGCCGATGTCGCCCTGACTGTGCCCGCGCTCGCCGTGTTGGTTGTGATCGCCTCGGTCATCACCAGAACGCTCAGCCCCGAAATCCTCGCGCTGATCATCGCCTCGCTGGCGTGGATGTGGCCGACACGCACGATCCGCTCGCAGGTACTGACCATGCGCGAGCGAGCCTATGTGGAGGTGGCTCGGCTCTCGGGGCTCAACAATTTTGAGATCATCTTCAAAGAATTGATGCCCAATCTCTTGCCCTATCTGGCCGCCAGTTTTGTGGGCGCGGTCGCCTCCGCGGTGCTGGCCGCAATTGGCCTGGAAGCCTTGGGGCTGGGGCCCCAGAGTGAACCTACCCTGGGGATGACCATCTACTGGGCGCGCTATTACAACGCCTTGCCGCGTGGCATGTGGTGGTGGTGGGCCCCGCCCGTTGTCATCATTATCACCATGTTCATCGGCCTCTTTATGGTCTCGGCGGGGCTGGATCAGATCGCCAATCCGCGTTCGCGGCGAGCAGCATAGCTATCAATCCGTAAATTGCCACTGGATTTCCTATGACAGATGTGTTACGAGTCGAAGAGTTGCGCGTCCGTTACCATACGCTGGCTGGGCCGGTGCGGGCCGTGGACGGAGTCACCTTTTCCCTCAAAAAGGGTGAACGATTGGGGTTGGTTGGCGAGTCGGGGTCGGGTAAATCGACCACGGTTTTGGCTTTGCTGCGCATGCTCAAACCGCCCGCGCAGATCGAGGCCGGGCGTGTCTTGCTGGGTGATGAGGATCTGCTCCAGCTTTCGAACGAACAGATGCGCCAGGCCCGCTTTGCCCAAATTGCCTTGATCCCGCAGGGCGCGATGAACTCGCTCAACCCGGTGATGCGCATCAAAAACCAACTGCTGGACACGATCCAATATCACGAAAACCGCATGAATCGCGCCGAGACCATGGAGCATATCTACCGGTTGCTCGAATCGGTCGGGTTGCCGCGCGCTGTGGCCAATATGTACCCACACGAGTTGAGCGGCGGCATGAAACAGCGCGTCTGCATTGCCATGGGCATCGCGTTGCAGCCACAAGTGATCCTGGCCGACGAGCCAACCAGCGCGCTGGATGTGGTGGTGCAGCGCCAGGTGATGGAGACGCTGGGCAAAGTCCAGGACGAGATCGGCGCCTCGCTGATCCTCGTGGGCCACGACATGGGGCTGATGGCGCAATTTGTCGACAAAATCGGCGTGATGTACGCGGGCAAGCTGGTCGAGGTGGGCCCCACCGAGGCCATGTTCGAAGACCCGCTCCATCCCTACACCCAGTTGCTGATCGCCAGCCTGCCCTCGCTGGAAGGCAAAGGTGTCTTCAAAGGGATTCCAGGGATCACCCCGTCGTTGCTGAAGCCACCGCCAGGGTGCTCCTTCCATCCCCGTTGCCCGCAGGCGATGGAACGCTGTCACCGTGTTGAGCCGACTTTACAAGAAGTGCGGCCTGGTCGTTGGGTCTCCTGTTTATTGTATTAAATCTCGCTAAATCTCCTTGATCCCTGCAAACTCAGTAAATCTCCATCATCTGGGCAGGGGAGATTGCAGAGATTTATCGAGATTTTGGGAAATGGATCGAACATGGCTGCGTTGTTAGAAGCAAGGAATGTCAGTAAGGTCTTTGGCGGCGGCCTGTTGAGCCGGAAACAACTGGTGGCGCTCGCCAATGCCTCGGTCGCGATCCAGGATGATCGCCCGACGATCATCGCCATTGCCGGGGAAAGTGGGAGCGGCAAAACCACGCTCGCCCGCCTCCTTTTAGGGATCACCGAGCCCAGCGATGGGCAGATTCTCTACAAGGGGCAAAATCTGCGCACGATGAACGCGCAGAGCCGACGCACCTTTCGGCGCGAAGTGCAAGCGGTCTTTCAGGATCCTTTCGAGGTTTACAATCCGTTTTACAATGTTGACCACGTGTTGACAATGCCGATCGATAAGTTCTTCCCGGGTACGTCCGCCGCGGCCACCCGGCAGATGATGGAAGAGGCGCTGCACGCGGTGGGGTTGCGGCCCGAAGAGACCCTAGGCCGCTATCCGCACCAGTTGAGTGGCGGCCAGCGCCAGCGCATCATGGTGGCGCGGGCCTTGCTGCTCAAGCCCCGTATCATCGTTGCCGACGAGCCCGTCTCAATGGTCGATGCTTCCTTGCGGGCCACCATCCTCGAAAGCTTGTTGGTGGCGCACAAACAATTTGGCATCTCGCTCATTTACATCACGCATGATCTGACCACCGCGTACCAACTGAGCGAAAATATTCTGATGATGTATCAGGGCAATGTGGTCGAGGCGGGGGATGTGGATCGCGTCATCAAGGAACCCAAGCATCCCTACACCCAACTCCTGATCGACTCGATCCCGCTGCCCAATCCTAAATTGCATTGGGGCCAACGAGATTTTAAGCCGCGGCCAGGCAGCGCGGTCACGGTGAACCATGGTTGTCGCTTTGCCAACCGTTGCCCCCATGTGATGTCGATCTGCACTGAAAAGGTGCCGCCGCTCTACCGCACCGACGAGCGCCGCGTGGCGGCTTGTTATCTTTACCAGGATGCCCCGGTCGCTGAACATAACGCCGCGGCCATCTTTGAATAAGCGCCATTCCGCACTATACTCATGAGCAGCAACCAGCCCCGTGGGTAAGTTTTCGCCCACTGGAAACAGATCGCGGAGCGAGTGTTCATGCGGTCGTAAACGAAGGCGGAATGGCAGATGGACACACAAAGTTTTTCTTCCTATCAGCGCGAGTCGCGTAAAACCTGGAGCCTGATCCACACCGACCACCCGATTGTTTACCCCACCTTGGGTCTGGTCAACGAAGCAGGCGAATTGGCCGGCAAGGTCAAGAAGATCTTCCGCGACAAGGGCGGGCAGATCAGCGCGGAAGATCGCGAGGCGCTCAAATACGAATTGGGCGACGTGCTCTGGTATCTCACCCAGATCTGCACCGAACTTGACCTCACGCTCGATGAAGTAGCCGCCGCCAATTTGGAAAAATTATTCGCCCGCCTCGAACGTGGTACAATCGGCGGCGAGGGCGACCACCGCTAAATTTCCCGAAGTTTACAAAAGGATTTTCGACGTATGACCAAAATCACCTTTATCGGCGCGGGCAGCACTGTCTTCGCCAAAAATCTGATGGGCGATATTCTCAGCTTCCCCGAACTGCAAGATATTACCCTCAGCCTGCACGACATTGATCCGGAACGGCTGCGCACCTCGGAGATCGTCGCCCGCAAAACCGCGGCGGCATTCGGCGCAAACCCCACCATCGAAGCGACCACCGATCGGCGGGCCGCGCTGCAAGGGGCAGATTATGCGATCAGCATGTTCCAGGTCGGCGGCTACAAACCATCCACCGTGGTCGATTTTGAAATCCCCAAAAAGTACGGGCTGCGCCAAACCATCGCCGATACACTGGGCATTGGCGGCATTATGCGCGGGCTGCGCACCATTCCCGTCTTTCTGGACATGTGCCGCGACATGGAAGAACTCTGTCCGGATGTCACTTTCCTGCAATATGTCAACCCGATGGCGATGAATTGCTGGGCCATTAGCCGCGCCACCGGCATCAACACGGTAGGTCTGTGCCACAGCGTGCAGGGCACCGCGGGCGAATTGGCGCGTGACATCCAAGTGCCGCTGGATGAGATCAACTACATCTGCGCGGGCATCAATCACATGGCCTTTTACTTGGACTTTGAACGGAATGGCGAGGATCTCTATCCGCAGATTCGCCAGGTGCTTGAAGAGGGCCGCGTGCCCGATGGCAACCGCGTTCGCTACGAAATGTTCAAACGGCTCGGCTATTTTGTCACCGAATCGAGCGAACACTTTGCCGAATATGTGCCCTGGTTTATCAAGCGCGACCGGCCTGACCTGATCGAGGAATTTAACATTCCGTTGGATGAATATATTCGCCGCTGCGAAGTGCAGCTCGCCGAGTGGCATGGGATGCGCGTCGCCCTGGAAGATCCAAACCCCGAAGCGCTGGCCACCTACGAGCGCCAGCGTCGCGAAGAGCGCCTGGCCCACATCGCCAAGCGCGATCCTGCCCGCGCGGAAGAGCTACGGGCGCGCTGGGCCGCTGAGGCGCAAGAAGAAGGGGCCAAGGTGCAGCGCAGCCACGAATATGGCTCCTATATCATCCACAGCATGGAAACTGGCATCCCACGTGTCATCTATGGCAATGTGCCCAATCGCGACCTGATCGACAATCTGCCCGCAGGCTGCTGCGTCGAAGTGCCGGTCCTGGTCGACAAAAATGGGCTGCAACCGACCAAAATTGGCGCGCTGCCGCCGCACCTGGCCGCGATGATGCAGACCAACATCAACGTGCAATCGTTGGTGGTCGAAGCTGCCTTGACCGGCAAACGCGAACACATCTATCACGCGGCCATGCTCGACCCACACACTGCCGCGGAACTCTCGCTCGACCAAATCTGGAACCTGGTCGATGATCTGATCGAAGCCCACGGCGACTGGCTGCCGCAATATCACTAAAATCTTTCAAAAACTCATCCACAGATTACGCAGATTCGCGCAGATTTCACAGGAGAAAAGCCAAAAATCTGTGTAATCTTTAGAATCTGTGGATTCCCAAGTGGTTTCTGGTTTTTTATGCTAAACGCAATTGTCTTTGATTTCGACGGTACCATCATCGATACCGAAATTCATGATTATGGCTGCTGGGCCGAGATCTACACGGAGCATGGGGTGGAGTTGCCTTTTGCCGAGTGGAGCGGGATCGTCGGTACGGTTAACACAACATTCGACCCGCACCGTTTGCTCGAAGAGTTGACCGGTCGGCAATTCGAGCGGACAGTCTTGCGCACCAGACGCCATCAACGCCTGCGCGCTTTGGTCGAGGCCGAGGTCTTGCGCCCTGGTGTGCTGCCGTTGATCAAAACCGCGCACGCCGCGGGCATTGCCCTGGGCGTTGCCTCCAGCGGCACCCGCGACTGGGTCGAGGGACATCTGACCGCGCGCGGGTTGCGCCCTTATTTTGGCGCTGTCTGCACCGCCGACGATGTGGCGCAAGTCAAGCCTGATCCGGCCCTCTATCAATTGGCGCTGGCACGTTTGGGCGCAGAACCGCAAAACGCCGTCGCCATCGAAGATTCACGCCACGGCATGGTCGCGGCCAAACGGGCGGGCATGCATTGCATCGTTGTTCCCAACCCAATGACCCAAGAGATGGACTTCACCGGGGCGGATCTGCTGCTGCCTTCACTGGCCGAGATCGACCTCGCCGGGCTCCAGCAGCTTGTGGCCCAATCCTGAGCGCTGCCGGAAAGGAGCAGAGGATGACATCACCCAGTCGGCCCAATGTCGTGGTCTTTTTCACCGATCAGCAACGCTGGGATACCACCGGCGTGCATGGCAACCCGCTGGGGTTGACCCCCAACTTTGACCGCATGGCGCGGCTGGGCACGGATGTCCATCATTCATTCACCTGTCAACCAGTCTGTGGCCCCGCGCGTTCGGTCTTGCAAACCGGGCGCTACGCCACGCAGACTGGCGTCTGGCGCAATGGTCGCACACTCGCGCAGGATGCGGTCACGCTTGCCAAATGCTTTCGAGCTGGCGGGTATACCACGGGCTACATCGGCAAGTGGCATTTGGCCGATCAGGAACCGGTGCCCGAAGCGGCACGCGGCGGCTATGAATATTGGCTGGGCGCGAATCTGCTCGAATTTACCTCCGATGCTTACGATCTGGTGATGTACAACAATGACAATCAGCCGGTCAAGTTGCCGGGCTACCGGGTCGATGGCCAAACCGACGCGGCGATCCGCTATATTGATGCGCATCAGCACGAGCCATTCTTCCTCTTTTTGTCGTATATTGAACCCCACCACCAGAATCATCTGGACGACTATCCGCCCCCCGATGGCTACCGCGAGCAATACACGGGGCGCCACATCCCGCCAGATTTGGCTGCGCTGGGCGGCTCGGCGCATCAGCATTTGGGCGGCTATTATGGCATGGTCAAGCGGCTGGATGAGGCGCTGGGGCGCTTGCTGGATGCGCTCAAAAGTCTCGATCTGCTCGAGAACACAGTAGTGCTCTTCACCTCTGATCATGGCTGCCACTTCAAAACCCGCAACGCGGAGTACAAGCGTTCGTGCCACGAAAGCTCGATCCGCGTACCCACAGCCATCTGCGGGCCGGGCTTCAATGGGGGTGGGCGAATTTCGCACCTGGTGAGTTTGGTGGATCTGCCGCCAACCTTGTTGGATGCGGCTGGCTTGTCCATTCCCGAACAGATGCAGGGGCGCTCGCTCTTGCCGTTGGTGCAGGGCGAAAAAGCGGACTGGCCGCAAGAGGTCCTGATCCAGATCAGCGAGTCGCAGATTGGGCGAGCGTTGCGTAGCGAGCGCTGGAAATATAGTGTCAGCGCACCGGGGCAGAGCGGCAACAGCGCGCCGGGCAGCGACCATTATGTGGAAGAATATCTGTACGATCTCCACGCCGACCCGCACGAATTGCAGAATCTGGTCAACGTGGCGACCTATCACGAAGTGAAAGCAACTTTACGGGCGAAGCTGATTGAACGCATGGTAGCTGCGGGCGAATCCGCGCCGACCATCGAGCCCGCGCCGGAAGAGCCCCGGCCCCAGCGCAGCATCTCGATCGCGGAGGTGCGGGCGCGGCATGTGGGTTGAGGGGGAGCCGTATATAATGGTTTTTTCCGTTTCGGGTATAATAGGGTGAGGGAGGTAGCGGATAGGAGGATCGCGATGACAGCCCAATCGATAACAGTCAATCTACCCGAAAATCTTTACAAACGCATTCGTCAAACGGCAGAGGATACGAACCGTCCGCTAGAGACGGTACTCCTGGAAAGTCTGGCTTTGCTCTTTGGCGAAGCGACCATCAATGGCAAGTCGCTTGACAGCGTATTGTTGTCGTTAAGAGATGAACAACTTTTGGGTGTTGTGGAGCAGCGCCTTCCGTGGCTCGATTCAATGCGTCTGCGTGAACTAATGGATATTGACCGGCGATTGGGGTTAACTGCTACTGAACAAGCTGAACTGAATGCGCTGCTTGAGGAGGTTGATCGCCAGATGATCGTCCGGTCACAAGCATTAGCTTTGCTGCAAAAACGCGGTCATAATATCCGGCAATATCTCATCGCAGGCGATTGATGGCGCGCGTTACAGGAGTAATGCGCCAGCTCGTTATTACACGAGCCAAGGCGCGCTGCGAGTATTGCGCCACACAAATGGCTATTGTGATTGAGATGGAAGTTGATCACATTGCCCCTGAATCCGCTGGTGGGGTAACATCACCTGAAAACCTGGCACTTTCCTGTGTGAGTTGTAATGCCCACAAATCGAATTTTCAATCCTCGAACAGATGTCTGGGCCGAACACTTTCGATGGCATGAAGACAACACGCTCATTCTCGGTGTGACGCCAGTCGGGCGGGCCTCTGTGCGTCGCCTCCAGATGAATCGCCCCGCAGTGGTTGCTGCCCGCGTGCTCTGGGTGCAGGCTGGATGGCATCCACCGGAAACGAACCTGGCGGATTAGCCAGTGCCAAACATTACCAGAGCAAAGAATCCAACCGCCAGAAGTGCGGCTCCACTCAGCACCGTGAGCAGGATCGTCAGTGGCACGCTGATCCAGAGTGAGCGGTTGGCGCGTTGTGTGAGCTTGTGGAAGATGCGACGGCCAGCCCAGAAGGCAAAGCCGCAAATGGCGATTAGCAGGACAAAATAGGCAACGATGAACGGCGTTGCTCGGGCCTCGCTGACACCATTGAAAGCAAGCAGCAACGCCAAAAAGCCCAGCGCACCGACGATCAGCAAACTCAGCACCGAGATGCCGAGCACCCACCACAACGCTGCACGCATCTTCTGATTCCTAAATACAGAAGTCAGGCTTTTTCAAAAAGCCTGACTTCTTCACTTTTGTTATTCGATGGTGATCGGTTCGCCCAGCACCGCTGGCGGCGCACGGCGGATCACATCCAGCAGGGCCACAGCCAGCGCGGGGATTTCGCGGGTTTCGGAGAAGGCAATCGAGCGCGGATCATACGTGCGCTGGTCGGCGGCGACGCCGGTCACGGTCACGCCGAGTTGCTCGCAGGTGAAGAGCGCGCGCGGCAAGTGAAATTGTTGCGTCACCAGGATCGCCTCATCCACCTGGAAGACAGCCTTGGCCCGATAGCAGGTGTCATACGTGCGACGACCCGCATAGTCGGGCTGGATGTCTGCGGCAGGCACCCCCTGGCTGATCGCGTAGGCCATCATCGCGCCGGGTTCGTTATAATCGGCAAATTGATTGTCACCGCTGACCAGCAACTTTTGCACCTTGCCCGCCTTGTAAAGATCAATCGCCGTATCCACCCGGTCGCGCAACATGGCGCTGAGCCGTCCATTGCCATAGACGCGTGCGCCAAAGACCACTGCCACGCGCGTCGGCGGTGCCTCCGCCACCGTGTGGATCTGCGCACTGTACCGATATGCCACCCAGCGCGGCCAGCCAATCACAAAACCGACGGCCAGCAGGGCCAAGCTGCCCAACAAAAGAAACCAAACTCGCCAACGCATCACAATTCAACCACCTATGAGTCTATTCATACCGAACTGTGCAGCAATATATCGCACAACTCAACGGCAAATCAGCGAGGTTGGTTCCTTTTTTGTTGGGGGTATTCGTTGCTGGTTTTATGAGCGCGCCATGGCTAACGAATTGATTGCTTGTTCAATCGCTTGGTTTTCTAACTCTGGCAAATTTTGCCGATGAAAGGCATCCGCTCGGCGTTGCCATGCCTCTGCTCGGATTAGATGATCTGCCTCTGGTGCGAGTTCAATTGCGGCTTGAGCGTAACTCTCTGCGAACTGAGGCATCCCTTCATCATTGCACATGGCTGCAATGATATTGTAGTTGGAGGGTTGCCATGTTTGACCTTGCTCTTGTAAGTATTCTGCATATTGAACGACTGATGACGGCATTTCCAAGCCACCAGTCCCGCCACCTGTTCCCATCAAGGGGTTACACAAGGTGGGATACTTATCACAATCAATCTTGGTTGTTTTTCTAGATCCTTGATGTGATATATTCACGTTAGACATAGCTCCTCCTGTAAAGCATTATGTGTACTACTAAGTTTCTTGGCGGACAGATTGTAGGTGGATGGTGATGGTATC
>CAZIRP010000002.1:0-87510 GCA_964541665.1 uncultured Caldilineaceae bacterium
ATGGTCGAGCGGCTTTAGACGCGAGGCCTAATCGAATAAAGACGAGGGGAATACAAGACGTTTGAATGTTATACAGGAGTGCGGGTTTCTTGAAGCTCTTCTGCGCTCATAGCTTGTACGGTTTTTGATTCCTTTGAAGCTACTATCAATGCGGCAATGCACATAGCCAGGATTAGTAATGCGGTACACATGATTATCTTGCCATTTTTGATATTCTTGTACCTCCCGTTGGTGCTGCAATGGTACAGCTCGGGACAGGTGAATGAAGTAGGCCACTCACAGTAGAAGATAGCATTGGGCTTAACTGAGCAACGCGTTTCCACATCTTCGTAGAAGAGATCTCCTGTGGAATTGGCACTACAGACCGAAACACCGAGGCAGGAGTTGGGCGCGCTGGAGTATATGCACACCCCAACAATCATCGTTATGAACGCTATCAAGAATCCGACAACAGCACATCCGCAGGCTGTCTCTGAAACTGCACGGGATACCATACTCGCAGAGCGCGTGGTCACTGCGATGGGGAATACCAGTTAGACAAAAATCAACTTATCTCTAAGTGCTTTCGGGGTTTCCAATTCGCGTATTCGTTTCCGAAAGATGGACCCCTGTGAAAACAAGATGAGCTGGAAACTTAAGGACCACTGGTCTGGCTTTGATTACATCCCGTTGATCACAATGCGTGGTTCGTTGTACCTGGGGGCTTGGGAGACAGATGAGGAGGAAGTATTACTGGTCGAGGAGCTACGTAAGCGGAAGATCGACTTGATTATTGGACTTGGCTTCGACGCGCATCCAATCCACCGATTTGTACATTTGACACCTGTGAGGACAATTACAGCACAGATAGAAGACTTCTCTGACTCGGACAAGAAGATGAAGACGTTCCTGGAGGCAAATCTAGAGGCGATACACATTGCACTACTCTCGGGTGAGAATGTTTACGTGCATTGCCATGCCGGGATCTCCCGCTCAGCGACGGTGGTGGCGGCTTACCTCATTGAATATCACGAATACTCTTACGAGGAGGCGATTGAATACATCAGGCGATTCAGGCCGCAGGTGCATCCCAATCCTGGCTTCTGTGGACTACTGGAGAAGTGGAGTTCCCAGGCAAAAAACTGAGCTACAGAACAAATCCGAGTCTTAGTCTTCGATACCCCAGACCTGCATTAGCCTGGCCATGGACTCGTTATCGATGTACCCGGATATGCTCTGCAGGATTTCTCGCTGTCTCCCGGCTTCGGGACAGGGTAGTACGTGATACAGTCTCTCGTCACACGATCGCAGTATTTGCCACAATATTGTCACGTGGTTTTCGTAAGCGTACAAGTTTTCCAACAATAGTTTGATTACATGGTAATGTCCGTGCGGGTAACACTGAATGGTATTTATGAGAGCTTGACCGCGAGGGTACTGGGACGGGCAAATGGACTTCACTAATCGTTCATCACCATACATCGTAGCGTATAAGAACACATAGCGCCCAGCGTAGGGACATTTGGAAAGGTATCGAGCTGTTTCGGGTGCATACATCCACCAGCTGGTTGCTCCGTGATATGAGCCAATGGAGTGGGTAGAGCAACGATTCATCTCGCGAAGCAGCCGTACGTAACCCATAGCAAAGGCGGGTTCAATGATGCCGGTATAACAATAGGGTAGGGTAAGTTCTTTTCTGAGGGGTGTGGGAAGTCGCTTTGTATACATTTTTCACAAAGAGCGCGTAGTTCTTTGTGAAGGTAGATAACTCTGATTCTTGTTGCTTATTCATTTTTTGACCACTTTGATGAAAAAACTTGAGAGCTTGTAAAAGGTCGAAAAAACTTGAGAAGATCCACGTTAGCCGGGGATCCTTCATATATTCAGAGCTGGCTCCATGTCCACCTGCAGACAGTCTGTATCCATGAGATGCATGTAATTGTCTGCTAGTGGGCGTAGTAACTCCACAATTTCCCTGTTTTGCTCAATGATAAACTCTTTTTTGGCATTCTGACTTTCGAATCTGGGGTGGATGCTTCGGCATAGGACCCAACACCTGGCGGTAGCGATGGACTTTCTAGACAATTTCATACCCCACTTAAACAGGAGTTCCACCACGATTGGATCTCTCACGCAGAATGCATCGCCAAAGAGGTCACGTTGGATACTATAATCGACACCGGGTTCTTTTTCATGTAATTCGACCATCCAAGCATGCATACCGTACAATATCATTCTATTCAGGGCACTCGTAACCCCTTCGTCCCGCCAATAATCTCTGGGCAGGGTTTTACAGAGATCCATGAATACAGATCTATTCTGATTAGTTATTGCGTGGTATACTCTCCAATAAGAGCTTCCAGTGTCCCACTTGTCCCACTTACCCCACATTCCAACACGAGCCAGGGCGCGACTACCATCGTGTACGGAGTCCCAATCGCGCCGTTCGTCTGGAAAATTCAGACAATTTCGAAGCCCACTGGGGAGGCGTTTGGAGTATGCCATACCGAGAGTCTTATTCACACCAAGTTACTCATCAATTTTTCATGTACGTCCCGATCCAAAGTGCATACAAAAAACGAGTCTGGGGAGTGAGGAGATCTAGTAGTCCCCGTGGAGTTTGGGATCCATGTTCACTTGCAGACAGTCTGGAGTCATGAGATGCATATAAGTGGCCACTAGTGGGTGTAGTAGCTCCACAATTTCCCTGTTTGTCTCGATGAGGTACTCTCTTTCGGCCTCTGGACTCTCGAACCCGCCCATCTGTCCTGGGTAGAGGCTTCGAGATGGGACCCAACACATAGCATTGGTAATGGACTTTCTAGACAATTTCATCCCCCACTCAAACAGGAGTCCTAGCACGATTGGATCCCGCACGCAGAATGCATCACTGAGGTAATCGCAATTATTCATGTAAGATCCACCTCCCGAAGTATAACAGATGTTGAGTTCTTTTTCGCGTAATTCGATCATCCAGGCGTACATACCGTACAATATCATCTCACGTATGGCACGTGAGGTTCCACTGTACCGCCAATAATCTCTGGGCAGGGTTTTGCGTAGGTCCATGAATACAGATCTGTTCTGATGTCTTATTGCGTAGTCTACTCTCCACTCAGAGCTTCCAATGCCCCATTTACCCCACATTCCCACACGAGCCAGGGCGCGACCACCATCGTGTACGGAGTCCCAATCATTTTCACGTTCTTTTATCAAATTCATCTGTTTTCGAAGCTCACTGGGGAGGCGTTTGGAGTAGGCCATACCGAGAGTCTTGCTCACTGAGCGATCTATCAATTTTTATCTCGTCTAGATGAAAAAAACGAGTCTGTGAAAGAGCTATTTAATCAAGAGATCCGGATCAATGTTGTACTTGTCCTTGAAGGGTATCAGTAAGTCTATAAAGTCGCCATGTGATACACTTAGTCTAGCAGTGCCACCTACCGAGGAGGCATAGAACTCTTTCGACAGTAATTTTGTTCTCCAAGAGGCCATGAAAATCATTCCTGAGTTCACCTTCAATCCCCATTGGAGTAAAAGCTCGATTATTATTGGGTCACGTGCTACAAGGGCGGTAATTAAGAGGTCACACCTTTCTCTCTCTTTCGCACCTCTCACTGGCCAGACTTCATCGCAAAACTCACGGATCCATTCGTACAGCCCATACGTAATCATAACAGTAAATGCATGTTCGTTACCATCGGAGAGCCAATATTCCTTGGGTAAGACCTTGCGTAGATACTTGTAAAGAGACTTGTTTTGATTCATTATAGCCACTGATACTATCGAATCCCAGTGGTTTTCGTCAGTGTTGGTGTGGATTGCCGTTTTTACGAATCTACGACCTCCATCGTACTCGTCGGACCATCTTATAGTATCGGGAACCAAGGTGAGTTGTTTGTGTATCGGAGAGGGAAGGTAGACAACGTAGCGTTTGCGCATGGGAGCGGAGTAATAGACGAAAAAAGAGATTCAGTTTCTCTCGTTTCCAATTTAGAAGTCAAAGTCCACCCAGCCGTGCTCCAGTTTGAGTTTTCCGAGTTGTACGTCCTTTTCTCTTCTGGGGCAATCTGTATTCACTAGCCAGAGGTACGTCTCTTTCCCCCTAGCTCTTACAGCCGCCGAGAATGTTTCCGTATTCCACGCACAACCATGCGCGTGCAGCCATTTGAGAGTTTCCAACTCGTTACGATGTGCTGCATAGGCGCAGGTTTTTACTCCTCGAGGACAGCCTTTTTCGAACAGCAATTTGAGAGTTTCTATGTCTCCATTACCGGCGGCATTATTACAGGCGTCCACTGTTAATTCGCAGCCATTTACCACTGCCCATTCTAGAACATGTCTGTGTCTATTCTTTACCGCGTCAACGGTAGTTCTAGAGTCCCATGGACATCCTCTGTTTCTAAGCCAAATAAGCATCTCCAAGTTCCCATTGAAGGCGGCATTGGAACAAGCAAGTGCATCCCACGGGCATTCGTTTTCCCTAAGGAACTCTACCATGGACAGGTGACCCCCGAGCACCGCTGTAGCAAAGGTATATTTGTCCCACGGGTGTCCTTTGGTGCGGAGCATTTTCAAGATCCCAATGTGACCATATCGTGCTGCGATGCCGCAGAAGTGACTCTGTGGTTCTATATGACCGATGTCCAGGAGGAATTCTACGATCTTTACGTTGTTATAACGTATTGCATTTGTTAAGGTGGTTTCACCCGCGTTACATCCGCCGTTCATCAACCATTTCAATAGGCCTAAACTACCATTGCGAGCCGTTGCGTGGCACAGTTCTCCTCCTTCTGGGCATCCGTTTACCATAGCCCACTTCAGGAGGCTGATATTATGATTATAAACGGCCGTGTACAAGGTTTCACCGTCCCATGGGCAGCTAATCAATCTTAACCATTTGAGCATCTTTAAACGCCCCTGTCTAGCGGCTGATCTACAGGCAGTCTCGTCCACTGGGCACCCTTGTTTATACGCCCATTGGAGTATCTTCAGGCTCCCTACCTCGGCAACAACACTGGAGGTACGTTCGTCCATGGGACATCCATTTTCAAACGCCCATTCTAGAAGTTCTATTCGTCCGGCGTAATCCTGGATACGATGGATTGGCTTGGGAGCAAGGTCATGCCATAGTTTGCATACCTGGCGAGCGGTGCTATTAGCAGCCCAGGAGAGCAGGTATCGCAGTATATCTCTGGGTAAGCGAGATAGATCCATTTTGTCCAGGTGTGATGCGGGGGATTTGTTGAGGACTATGTCGGAGTTATCCTCATCATCGCTGCCCCATTTTTCATAAATCTCAGGACTATCTGAATCGTACCCATCTTCACCTTCGGATAAACTTTCGTTTTCGGATATGCTTTCATCCGAATTACGCATCAGCTCATCGAGTTCGTCCATTTGAACTTTACGCCCGGGTATCAATTTTCCAAATGGGAAGTTGGGACAAAAAATCAAACAACGATGACATTAGAAGTCATTCCGCTTTGGAACGTCCTTGCATGCAATCCGTGTAACATCCATTCGTAGCTGCCCAGTTATACACTTCCTGATGCCCTTGGCCTAACGCCGCACCACATGTCGTCCAATCCCAAGGGCATCCAACTCTGCGGAGCCATTTTAGGATGTCCAAATGACCATACGCAGCCGCCGATTTACAGGCTCGTTCATCGAACTTCACTCCGCGACTATGAAGCCATTGTAATACTTCTATCTTACCATTGAGACAAGCCCCTATCGCTTCTTCAGCACCGAAGGAAAAGTCTCTCTCGGCAAGGCGCTGAATTACTTCCATGTTTCCTATACAGGCAGCAACTGTGGTAACCTTTGCCTCTCTCTTCAAGGATAGTTTTGTGTTGTCCAGGAGCCACACTAGTACCTCTATCTTTGGATGAGCGGCCTTAATTACCATCATCAAGTCCCTGAACTTACTGGGGCGAACATTGCTCTTCAACCAGACCAGAGTATGCACGTGTCCACCTATAATGGCCAAGTGGTACAGATCCAGAGGGATCCATAATCCTCGCTTCAGTTTACCTTGTGCCCAGTCTAGGATGTTATTGTTACCACCTAGCGCTGCACCCATAATAATCTCTTCCGGATGCGGGCATTTGTTTTCATATGCCCAGATTACGATACCGAGATGGCCCCTAATACTGGCGTCACGATACACACCATCGTCGAGAATACAGCCCTTGCTTACAGCAAACTTCAACAGGGAAAGGTTACCACCGAAAGCAATAACACTGGCTGCATTATCTCGCCAGGTATAACCATTATTGAGTGCCCAAGCAATCAGCTGCTCACCATCGTGAGGGTTACTGACCTCTAATTGTTCAGCGTCGGTAAGTTGGTTCCATTCTTTGCGAACGGTTGTCTTACCCGTGCGTTGGAGTAGGTATTGGAGGTCGTCGAGCATTGTGAAATCAATGGGAGTTTCCATCGCGAAGACGTTAAGTACCCGGTATCGATATCAATTTTCAAATGAGATGCGAAAAATGATCCGCATGTCTGATTAATCAGTACCTCGACGTTTAACGATGGAGGCGCCTTTGGATCTCATTGCTCGTGGAAGCGGAACGACGCAGTTTGATCGCAAAGCCAAGGTAACGTGTAAGCATCCGGGATGCAATTTCAAGCCATCCTACAGTTACCCTGGAAGCAGACGCCCTGAGTATTGCAGATCGCACAAATGTTCAAGGCATGTCATGGTTTACCCGTGATGTTCACGGTATCACGTATCGCTAGGGAAAAAAGTAAAGATGTTTTTTGTGTTTTAGTGTATTTTACGATAGATACTTTAGTAGATCGCCTTCTAAGGTTCCTTAGTCTTCGCTCTAAGTTGAATAGCGGAGCACTGCTGCACTTGATCCTTTAAGTTGCTTCGAACCCAGCGTCGGGTCCTAGACAACACCTATCTCTAGGAGGGTGGGCCATAACTTAACCTCCTCACATGGAATCGTACTGTGATGATTCGTGTGAAGAAGCAACTTCCATTCGGCCTCTGGACGTTTCTCTCGTTAATTTAAGCAATGAATTAACGAGAAACTTCGCTGCGGATTGTCCTCTTGTCTCTAACGTTGTTACGGTGCCTCGGTCATTACCCTCGGTATTCAATCGAATCACTTCGAATGAAGGCGTAGTTAGAGTTTTCGGGGATTTTCCAGCAATTGGAAAGTTTCGCAATGTTAGATCGACGCTTTTTTGATCTAACATCACTAGCATGACACTTTTAGCATGCTCTCATGGTCAAGCAAAATTTTAACCATCTGAGATCAACAAGAAGTTAATGGCGATACCAATAACTACGAGATCTGCGCTTGCGACAGCACTAGTACCTACAAGGGAGCTGTAGTAATGGAGGTAGAATTCACGGGCACGCGAGATGTTCACGTGGCCGGAAGGCTGGTAGGAGCCGGGATACAAATTGAACGTGATCATGTTTGCACCGATGTCGTCCGGGGTGTTGATCCGCTGATCTCCAAAGGTGTACGAGATGTAGTCGCGGAAGAACTGCGTGGGGATGTCACGGTACAGATCGACACCGTGAGCCTGGAGCAGGATGCGGTCAATAGTGGGCAACTGGCTCTGGTAGCCGGCCTCGCAATTGACGGCGGGAACTGCAGCGCCGAGCTGAGCACCGGTGGGGGTCGTAGCCGCAGCACCAGGGAAAGCAGGGGCAGAAGGAGTACCCAGGGGAATGGGGGCGAAGCCGTTGAACACGAGCGCGTCGTTGAGCTGTGCGACCGTAAGCACGGTACCACCGACAACACCAGCATAGCCAAGAGCGGTAAGAGCAGCCACGAAGTCGAGGCCGATACCGGTGAAGGAGTTGAAGTTGGCGAAGTACTGGGCAGCGGTGATACCAGCAGGCATGGCTAGGAGAGGAGCAGCCCAAGCCCAACCGTTCTGGAGGCAGCACATGGAGACGCTCTGCTGCTGCACGTACGAGTACAAGTGCCAAGCGGTGGGCATCTGCGTGTTCGTGTTATCGATGTTCTGCACGGGGCGGAGACCGACATACATGGTCTCAATGGGCCATTTCATCTGCTGGAGCAGGATGTTGTCGTCTGTCTTGTTAACGCGGGTGACCTGAATGCGATGAACGCGGATGAGCGAGAAGCCGATGCGCTTGATGAAAATGTCATGGCAATTAGTACCAATCTCTCCTGGGCATTTCCTCCCAGGGTCACTGATCTCTGCCTTGCTGAGGGCAGACACCCTCTCGGGTGGGTTTAGATCTATACCTTAACGGATCCACGAGGAATTTCGCATGTATGCAAGAATTCTCGTGGAAACGCCATTCGTGTCTAGTCGTTGGACGCCTTTCTTACTTTGAATTATCGAAGTAAGAAATACCGCTGCGGATTGTCTCTATCGATCGAGTTTTTACCATGCCCTCTCACACGTTTCCTCATGTATGTGAGGACGGTGTGACATTTTACCAAGTTTCCCTGGGGTTTCACATGTGAATCACTTCACACGGATGGTATCGATCGCTTGACGAGGTTTCCCCGCAATTTACGAATGTCGCACTCCTCAGAGAACTGCGGCTCTCTGAGAAATACTAGCACATGCTTTTACATGTACTTTTTGAGACTTACATTTAATCTCGGGATTCACGAAGATGTTGTTGATGTACAGCTCGAAGCTGGTAACATCAGGGACCGGCACGGGGTTGATGGCGGGCTGGTCGAAGTTGGGGTCGTAGGCGTGACCCTGCTGGAGCAGATCCGAGGCGCTGGCGAGATCGACGTCAATGAAGCGCTGACCGTAAGGGATCGAAACTGAAGGCACGGCGAGACGAGGATCTTTGTTAAACCAGAAGAGAAGGGGGATCCAGAGGTCAAGAGCAGGCTGGGTGGGCTTAGCGGTCTGAGGGCCATTGTAGAACGAAACGCCCTCACGAACACCGGCGCCACGGCCGTAAAGACCGCTAGCGGCGACAGTGACATCAGAGAAACCCTGCTGGGGGTTCTCCTGACCTACATTGCGATTCCAGCCAACGCGCTTGTTGGGGGTGACGAAGTACTTGTTGTGGAAGCACTCAACGTCCGAACCGTACTCATCGAGGGGATTACCGTTGACGGTAATACGAACCTTCTTGATGAGACGCTGGCCAACGAAATCGACGTAACGAATGACCTCTGCACCGGTCGCGGGGTGAGTCGCGGGGGCGGTCCAGTAGGCAGCGTTGGTGGCAGAGACGGAGCTCAGTGTCGCATGGATGACCATATCGTTGAAAAAGTCGCCAAACTGAGGGATCGAAAATTGGAGACCCTCAGCGCCGAGGCGCGCGGCACCTGACTGGACGGGCGTCTTATTATACTCGTAGCCGATGGCGCAGAAGGGCTTGAAATGGGCGTTGGTGAAGAGAATATGGGTCCTTTCGATGTCAACAAGGGTGGGAGTAGGATCCTTGATCTGTGCGTTCTGCGCGCGAGAGCGCTCAATCTCCAACAGGCGCTTATTCAAAAGTGCCGTGGCCATGAGCATACGATCCTGTTTGCCGTCATTCGTAATAAGTTGGAAGATACCGCCTGTTGCCATCTCGGCCTAGATACTGGTGATCACGCCGGACCAGCTCGTTCATACTATACGGTAAACACTTCATTTAGCAAAAAATAAACGGAAATAAACGGCTCCGCTTACAGCAGAGTGTACAAATAAGATAATCTATTCTGTTTCGAGAGAAATTAAATCCTTCCGTGTGTTTCTCCACGGGTTAAAAGGCACTTAGAACCAGTTTGTCAAAATTGAAGCAACGCCAATAAACATTAGACTCACCATGGATCGGCACTATCCAACCCACATCGCGTTTGAAGAACTCCCGCATGGAGGCGATCCCGAAGATCCAGAGTATGCCAGTAGTAGTATTCACATCGAGTCAGCTGACACCAGCTACCTACGTGATCCTGACACAGTAGTCGCTCCGGCAAACATTAGGATCCGATTCACGTACCCTCTGAAGGTACCCGAAACGGTAACCATCTCGGATCCAGGTCCAATTACACGTCAACGCTTTGCTGAGATCGTATTCCGCGAATATGCCCGCATTTATCGCGAAGAAGAGGAAACCTCAAGAACGCCAGCCGATCACATTCCCGGGATGTTGAACCGTATTCAGACTTGCGGTAAGTACGGAATTTGGGGTCATTGCCTTGGAGATCTTGATTTGGTGTATGCTGATCTCGTAAACGGCGTGTATCAATTGTCCGTGGACTCATGAGCCGGCACATCAGTATTTTTTGTCTAGTCCTATGCGTAAAAAATTGATACGCAGTCTAGCGCCATTATCGCTCCCCTGATGTCTTCCGATCCACTCGATGAGGTAATGTTAGATTCCGATGAGTCCATTTCGTTAAGCTACATTTCTGACGCTCCTTCGGAGAACGGGGAGTCGTATTATTCCGATGACGACGAGTACTATTCAGAAGACGATTTCGATGAACCTGAAATATACGAAAAGAATTGGATCGCAGAGCACGACGACTCCGAGACAGCATATTTTGACTCTAATCACCCGTCGAAGCTTTCGCACTTATCTGAAATGAATCTTACTGGCCTACCAAATGATCTGTTGGGTTACCTGCTCTCCTGGACTACGAACAGTACTGCTAATCAGGTATGCAAGCAGTGGAGATCCCTCATTTCGGATCGCAAGCAAAACATAGCTAATTACACCAACAGAATGGAGCTCCTAAAATGGGCGCGTTTGAACGGATGCCCATGGACTTCACATGTTACCAAATGCATCGCGACGTTCGGCAATATGAAAATATTGCAATGGGCGCATAGTGAGGGGTGTCCTATCGATGCGAAAACCTGTCGACTTGCTGCGAGTAACAAGAGGTTAAATATGCTCAAATGGTTACGTGAAAACAACTGTTCATGGGATCAGTGGACCTTGTTCGAAGCTGCTCGCTCCCATAGCATTAGCCTAATGAAATGGGCCATGGAGAACGGTTGTCCGAAAGGTAAATACGCCTGCCTTGGTGCTGTTATGGAGGGAAGTTTAGGCTTATTGAAGTGGATGAAGAACCAGGGATTTCCTATCGGAAAAGCCGCACTCATATCTTCCGCGGAAGAGGGTAATGTAAAGGTCATGAAGTACCTCTTGGAAATAGTGAAAGTTCCGCTGAAAGAAGTGTACTGCATCATCGCTGCCAGATATAACAATGTGAGAACTCTGTTGGTTCTGCGTGAAAAGGGATGCCCGTGGGGAGAAGATACATTTACCGCGGCGGCCTATAATGGAGATATGTTCCTCCTGAAGCTCCTTCAACGAGAGAATTGCCCATGGGGATCCAAGGCCTGTGCTGGAGCAGCCGCAGCTGGTAATTTACCGGTACTAAAGTGGCTCAGAGGACAGGGATGTCCCTGGGATTATCATACGTGTAAATTCGCGGCCATGTATGGTCACCGGGACATTCTTGAATGGGTGTTTGAAAATCGATCTTCAAACGAATCCGGCTGTGAACTATCGCCAGAAATATGCAAGGGAGCCGTTGCGCGCGGGGACATTCAGCTCCTGCGATGGTTAAAAGAGAAAGGATGTCCGTGGGACGTAGGTACCGGACACGAAGCAGCACGCCGCGGTAACTTAGAGCTACTGAAGTGGCTATTTGGGGACCAGGATTCGAATGAGGATAAATGCCCCTGGGACAAGTATACGTTCAATTATGCGGTAACGGAGGGATCCCAGGCAGCATACCTCTGGCTTAGGGCTTCAGATTGTCCCAGGAAAGTGGATGATGTTCGAAAGGGAGATCGTAGGCTCGGACTAGGCTGGTTGAACGTGCATGACTTCTAACGCCACAGTTGTTTGATTTTTTGTCCCAACTTCCCATTTGGAAAATTGATATGTCTACCGACAAATAAGCTCAGCCATGGAAATGGGATCAGGAAGTCCGGTCCTAGCTGTTTCGTTGGCCGACATCGACGATCGAATGCCCGACTCCGATGACTCCGATGACTTCGATGGGGATGACATTTGGGATGACGATCCCGATATATACGAGGATTGGGACTCTGATGACGACGATTATTCAGACGATCTTCCCCATAACTACCGATCCACACCCTACCTGAAGAAAATAGACTTATCTCTTCTACCCAGAGATGTGTTGCAGTACCTGCTCTCCTGGGCTACCGGTAGTACCGCTCACCAGGTATGCAAATTATGGCGATCGCTCATTCCGGAACGTATACACCAAGTCGATGACTACACCAGAAGACCGGAACTTCTGCAGTGGGCTCGCGTGAACGGTTGCCCTTGGACCGCTAACACATTCTCCAGTATCGCCTTTTACGGTAACATGAAACTACTTCAGTGGGCATATCAAGAGAAATGCCCTTTCGACGGAGAGGCGTGCACACTAGCAGCAAGATGCGGACGGTTGAAGATGCTTAAATGGCTAAGATCAGTAAAATGTCCTTGGAGTGGATGGGTATTATTCGAGGCGGTAGAAAACAACAACATATCACTACTAAAGTGGGCTATCAATAACGGTTGCCCGAGGAGCGAACACGCTTGTGCGTCAGCGGCAGAGAGTGGGAAAATAGGGTTGGTAAAGTGGTTAGTATCAAAAGGATGTCGCGTGGGTACGTCTACAATAACACATGCGGCAGAAGCTGATGAAATAGACGTTCTGAGTTACGCGTTGACTAGCTGTGACCTCCTAAGTCCCGATTTCTGCGTATATGCAGCTAAGGGAGGTAGCATAGCAGCATTAAAGCTATTACGAAACCTGGGTTGCCCGTGGAATAGTCGTGTATTCGATATGGCGGCCTGGCGTGGAAATATGGAGCTACTTGAACTGCTCAAGAATGAAAACTGTCCTTGGAGAAAAAACACCTGTGCCGAGGCGGCGAGCGGAGGTCATCTAGAAGCACTCATCTGGCTTAGGAATAGAGGCTGCCCCTGGGACTTCTTCACCAACAAGTATGCTGCAATGAACGGACATAAACATATCCTCGAATGGGCAGTAGCGAATGGCTGTGAATTGACGGCAGATGTTTGTGCGGGAGCTGCTTCACACGGAGACGTAAAACTCCTTCAATGGCTGAGATCGATAGGTTGCCCGTGGGACGAGTGGACATGTACCGAGGCCGCACGCCTTGACAATTTGGAACTGTTGAAATGGGCACATGAAAATGGTTGCCCTTGGAACGAATTTACCTTTACTTGTGCCGTGCAAGAATGTGACAAAAAGACGTACATGTGGCTCAGAGCTTCAGATTGCCCGAGGGATGAAGAGGACGTTCGAGTAGGCGAACTCAAGCTCAAGGAAGGATGGAACTCAATATAGAGAGGTCCTGGATTTTTTGTCCCAACTTCATCTCTCGTCTTAAAAAATCCAACTTCCAAACAAAAAGCTTGGAAATAATGTTTAAGGTTCGGGGTTAACTTTTCCTAGGGACTTCATATACCCGTCATAGTCCAAGTTTACGTTCTTTGGTTTTCCGTCGAACCTATCGTAACAGATGTAAATAGCGCCGACGCTAAATTCTGGGGTCTCCCACATCATTACATTCCTGATAGCGTCGATCAGTAAGTCCTCTCTATTTCCCTTCATTACGACCTTCTTTCCTTCGACATCTTTGTAGTTATCGGGATTGTATCGTATGAATTGTACAGACATGCCGAAATCCTGATATAGTTGGAGCATTCTGTTCTTTTCACATTCCGGAGCATAACCGGCATGTTGGTTTTCATCGCATTCCACAATTAGATAGAATGTACCGCAGTCCACGACGAAGTCAGGCCTGTATCTAGAACACCCTTCACTCACTCGTTTATCATGCTGCGTATATTTGACACCATGATGGTCTAGTAAGGCTTTAACGGCATACTCCTTCTTGTGACGTACATTATCGTCTTTGAATCCGCGACATGCGTAACAATCTACTTGATCCCCGGGAATCCTGTCTTCCGTTCCACATGTGACACATCTTCTCTCTACAACATTCACATATCCAGGCTTGGTATGGTCGCAACAGTACTCAGGAAACTTACCTATCTCGCTTGAGTAATAAGCGCTGTTATCACAAACGATACATTTTGGATGATTATTGATATATTCATCCTTTTCTGCATGCCTGCCGCAGTGAATTAACCTCCCAAACAAGGGACCGTATCCCGCGATAGTCCCACAACCGTCAATGCCGCACCTTCGCGCCGTAACATTAACCATGTTTTTACCTTTATGTTTAGCACATCGTCGTGGAACGCCATCAGAAGTGTATCCCAGCGATGCCAGAACAGGACACATCTTACCGTTGTCAGTAAAATCACATGTGTCTTTCCTGAGGTGAGTCATACCCGATTCACGATGAATACTGCAACGCGTTTTGATCTTAAACCCGAAATAAGCCTTATCTAAGCATTTCTCGCACCTCTTACCGACTAAACAAACGTCTCCGACGTCCTTGTGCTCGCTACAGAATTCCAGGTCCTTTGTCCCAGGTTTGCCAAAGGTAGCTTGGAATTTACACATAGGAGACTTACACATATCTTCCACTACGTTACTCATTTCGTCGGTTTTATGATCGGCGCAGTAAGTTGGATAAATGACTCCCAAAACACTATAATAGGGAGTTTTAACGCATCCGGGAACCATACATCTGGTAAGGTGAGCCGTTCGCATTCCTAATGTCTTACATTTACCGCAATGCGTAACTTTGCCGTTAATACCGAATGAGGCTTGGGTCTTATCACAATCCTGGCATTTCACGCTCTTTACAGAATGCCAGTTTATCCTATCGTCAGGGTCGATACATGATCCACAATGGGTAGCCTTCGTTCCAGGTTTTCTACAGAACGTTGGTTGTGAATAACAGTCTTTCCCTGGCTTTCCTTTGCAGTGGGCACTCTTTAAATCTACTTCCCCGGGTTTCTTATGATCCGTACAATGGGCCATACAACTACAAATAGTGACCTTATCGTCCACTGGAGGCATACCCCACCTCGCCGCATCACCACATATCTCGCAAGACGTATCGTTTTCGCTGCTGCAAATACAACACACTCGCAATGGGAACAATATCTCCAGTTCGCATATCCTGCAATTCACTTTATCTCCTACCTTACGAATTGGCGCGAACTTGTTAGCATGGCGTAGCATGCGAGAGGAAATAGCCTCTACTTTCTTTATTTTGGCTTTCTTAGCAACTGATTTCTTCGTCGCGGGTGGCTTTTCCATTGAGGTAAGGCAACACCGCCACAGATAACATTCTCTTACACGTCAATTTTCGCAAAAGCAAAAAAGCACGTTTCTTTTTATTTTCTCGTTATCTCGACCCTCGATTTGCGCGAACCTACAAATTGTACCTCAGTACGAGGGTTCCGAAGCCCACTAATGCAAAGTTAATACATGTAGCAACAACAATAAGCTCACAAGGAGCCATTGGTGTAATGGAAGGCGCTACGTAGTTAAGGAACAGCTCGCGGGATCGAGACAAGTTAATATGCCCCGAGGGCTGGAATATGCCGGGGTACATGCAAAACAAGAGCATATACATCGTCTCGCTCTCTGGACTGGTTATCGTTTCGCTCGTTACGTAAGGCAGGTACTGATTGTAGAAGGCGCCTGGGTTTTGCCGATACAGCTGCACTCCCTTGGTCTCCAACGTAATGGTCTCAAGCGTTGGTACCTCTACTTTCCATATGGCGTCGTTGAAGCCTAGTTGATGTAAAGGGGGAGGTACTGGATTGGGCACGCTCACTGGATAACTTATAGGTATATCGGTTATCGTACCCATTCGATACCAATTCTCCATACTCGTGGCGTTGCTTAACGGCCGCGCGGCTACGTACATCACCTCCATCGGGTACTTCAGCTGATCTAGGCGGATCTGATTCTGATTATCGTTGATGATCGTGCGTTGCGTGAGGTGCACGCGGATTAGCTGAAAGCCGATGCGTTTTATGAAAATGTCGTGGATTTCAGGATTCACGAAGATGTTGTTGATGTATAGGTCAGTAGTATCAATACTAGGTGTGATGTAGCCAAGGGCAGCCGGACTAGCCTCGAATAGCTGATCGGGATTAGCGAGTAAAACACGAATGAATCGCTGTCCGTAGGGAATGCTGACACTCGGAATAGCTACACGTGGATCGGTGTTAAACCACAGTAGCAATGGCACCCAAACATCTATCACTGGGTGAGCAGGCTTAAGGGTTTGGTATCCGGTAGCGATCTGTTTTATCTCGCGGTAGGAATCACCACCGATACCTGGGTTTTGTACGAGCCAGGCGGGACTAGGAACTTCCTGACCCACCATACGCAACCAGCTCTTCTTTTTGTCCTGTCTTACGAAGAAGTTGTAATGGTAGTTATATACATCGTAATCGTACTGATCCAGGAAGTTACCGTTTACTTCGAACCGTACGCGTTGTACAAGTCGGTGTCCGAAAAAGTCAGCACACTTGACCAGGTTACCCGTCGTAGCGGTTAACCCATTGAGCTGGAAATGTAGGACCATATCCGAGAAGAAGTCACCGTACATGGGAATACTGAAGATCATCTCCTGCCCATAGTTAGTCTTGCCCTGTTGTACGGGGATATGCGTGTATTCGTAACCCACGGCCACGAACGGTTTGAAATGTCCGTTAATGAACAGAATGTGGGTACGCTCGATATCCGTAAGGGTAGGCGTAGGGTCAGAAATGGCCGGATGCTTGCAACGCAACTGCCTCACCTTCTTGAGACGTCGATTGAGCAACTCTGTCGCCATGAGAAGGACATCCTGAGGTCCGTCGTTAGTCAACAATTGGAATAATCCACCCGTTGACATTTAAAACCTTGAAAGAAAAAGTACTTTTACGAATCAGGTGTCGGAAATACCAACTAGCCTGTCTTCACTCGAATAACCGAGCAAATCAATAAACGTTGACGAGGATGTACCTACTCTAGGACGAATAATCGAGATGGTAAAAAAATCAAACCAAGAAGACCTAGATTATCCTAAGGCCCACGTCAAGCGCGCAGTGCTCGATCAGGGGTGATTTGTAACGTACTAAACGTTGATACATTCGCTTGGTACCAGATACACTGATGAAGTAGAGATCCTCACCCACCTTGAAGTCAATGTTCCAGACCAAACCTATCCGCCTCAATAAAGCACGTACCTTTTCCAAATTAACCTCCTTGACACGCAAAATAGCAGCGACCTTCTTGTTGAGTTCACTCATCGCGCTCAATGAGATGAATCTCCGTACCACCAAAAAAGGAATTCAATTCTCCTAAATCACTATAGCAGGACCATCCCGGACACAGTAAGCTATCCCAGGTACCTTGTATCTCTTTAAGCGTTTGTACGCACGTCGGGAGCCAGTCAGACTGAATAACTTGAATCCTACCGCTACCAGGAAAGGATCCTCCCAGGCCAGCCCAATACGCTTCAACACTGCCTTTACCTTTTCCAGGTATCCCTCGTTGACACGAATGATCACCTTGACCTCTCGGCTGAGTTTCAGGCAGCGCATTTTTGTAGCTTTCCCCTACCCCGGCTCTACCCAGCCTATGAGATTCAAATTCTTCAGTGAGAGATCGTATAATTTGATTCCAACCCTCCACATAAACCAGAGGATGTCCTACGTCTCACATCTGCCGATCCTTCTGCGCCGAACACTGCATTTCGGCTGTCCTATCGGTCTAGACCCCGCCCTCCCAGCTCTCAATCCCTTCGAAGCCGTCAATGATGCCCTCTTCAGCGGACACTACACCCTACTAAAGCACCTGCTTGGAAAAAAGAACAAAGATATGCGCAGCGAACAACTCTACGAAGAGCCATTCATTGAGGCCATCGTGGACATGTGGACCGATAACAAAAAGATAACCAAGCTCATCTGCGAGAATAAAGTGGATCTTAAACGGCTGTACACATGGAAGCATGAGGAACTATTCAGTATGAAAGCTTATGCGCCCACCAGCTTCGAAAAGTATCTAGTGATCTTAGCTACCTATGGACATCCGGAAACCCTGGACGCTGTTCTTAAACAAGATAAACACACCTTGGTGAATCTGCTCTTCGCGACAAATATGGCCTGCACTTCCAAGCATGCAAACATAAGAACTCTACGTTGCTTGCGCAAGTACGGTGCCGCGCTCAACATATCGATATTCATGACCGGAGCGATATCAGATCCGGCAGAACTAGAGGAACTAGTAAGTTGGGAGCAAGATTTGACCGATCTCCCCAGCGTGACCGGTCTTTACATTGCCTGCGCGCATGGAAATCTCAACTACGTGCGATGGATATTAGGCGAAACAACTACCATTACTTGGCCTCGTGCAAGTTTTGAGATCCTACGAAATGAACAAGTAGCGCTATTTGCGAGGGCTATCAGCTATTCGCAACTAGAGATAATAAAACTATTGATGCGACATTTCGCGGTACCGGGTGATGAAAGAATCACATTCATTGACTGCGGCAGTTTCTGGACCGCGTCGGTAGAAGTAATCGAGGCTGTAGTAGCGTTGGTAGGCACCTCTACCCTGAAGCAAATGGCCCTGATGTTCGCATGCAAGGGTAATCATAAAGCACTAGCCTGGATTTTCGCTCTCCAGGATATTCCGTTCGGGTATGGTTCCGTGGAATGCGGCAGCTATGAAGTACTCGAGCTAATAGCTTCGATCGATATAAACTACATCCTGCATCTCAGGACTTGGAAACAAGCAATCTCACGCAATGATTATCAGATGCTCATGTGGTTGAAACAACATCTGGAACACCCAAAGGTCGAGAGATACTTTACCCAAGAACTCATTTCAGAGCTACAATTACACTTGAAACACATGGCTCATCCACGACTACTCGCCTTTAAGCTCTTCTAGGTATTTGTACTCTTTTTTAGGTCCCGCGTTTTTTAGGCTCCGAGTTCTTAGGCTCTCGTGTTAGGCTCCGAATTTTTTAGGCCCGAAGCACAAAATGAATTAGATAAACCAGGAGAAATTCGGGATGATGGACTTACCTGACCAGGTCTGCAAGACAGAGGGCTGCACTGAGTCCCGAGTGAACGAAAACCACTGTGCCCGACATACTCGCAAGCTTCATCCACTTTATCTTCGGTACAAAGATCTCGAACGTCAGCTTCGTGAAGCAGAAACGGAGCTTTCTGATATTCCCTCCTTGCTGCGTCTGTATACGCTCTGCGCTCGAGCCTACAAGCTTCGCCAACGTTACCGAGATGCCATGAAGAGCGAACTACGAGATCAGGGGCACGATGTAGCAATCTATCGCCTACTACTTCGAATGCGCAAGCTAGACCAAAGGCTCCGCGAACTCACGAAGCTGGGTCCTCTCGAAGATGCACCGACAGCCTTCCACGATCAGGAACAGGAGCATGAAAATGAACGAGAAGATGAACTCCCTGACAATTTCACTCCCGAGCAAGCCCTGCAGTTCGGCGCCAACTGTAGACGAGTGAACAAAGCCTACGATAATGAAATGGACATTCGTATGCCCTGCATTTTGAAGTTCAACGAATACGCTACCGATATATTCGATAAGCTAAATCGAACTGCCGATAGAATCCTCCAGAACCGAGCCACCGATGCGCGTCTGCGAATCCTTTCCGACACCCCAGTTGGCTCCGATGCTAGGCTTGAGATCGAGAGGCTCTATCTGACAAACGATATTCTCAGCGATTATCGCGGCAGCTCTACCATGATGGTGGCCTGCGTGGGTATTAACGCCTGGCGTCAGAAGAAGTCACTCAATATCTCGATGGATCCCGATCGGGTAGTGATACATCCGGAGTGTTGCGTTCGGCGTGGCCTCGAGATCCTCATTCGTTATCCGGAGTTCGTAGACATAGCGATCTACTACCTCATTATGCAAATGAACCTAACAATGCTTAAGAAACAAGAATTGGTACATCGTTTGCGCATCTCGGCAGAATACGATCCGCCTGTCATTCGACATCGCATTTATATCCCGGCGGGTCTCGGACTAACCGAAGCCAATACCTCATCTCGCGAAGTACCGATTTCGGCTTACGAGCATCCCTGCGTGGGACCAAATGGACCTCGGCGTACTAGTTGTGATGCCTGTGAAGAAGAAATCGCCAAGCAGCTCCCCTATCGTACCCTACCAGGGCATTTCTCACTTTCTCGCTAATTAACACGTAGCTCCGCGCCTAAAGTCGCTCCGCCGTGTTTTCTCTAAAGATGCATATCTTTTGAGAGCAATAGACTCGATCTCTGGGTTGCCGCTTTTTTGTTGATCCCTCGTACCCATACGCGTTCGTGTATATTCCTGACCTCCAGGTTGCTAGCAACATGTCTTCACCCTAAGTTTCCAAACTCTGACGACCACTTGCCTTATCTACCTTCATTGGCCATAGGTTTCTTTCGTGAGGTTCAGCGCTGCTTAAAACCCAATTTCACACCCGCACTAGCCACCCTCAAGCCCCACCAGCTGAAAAAAACCGAAGTGAACTTCAGTTGTATGGCAACCTGGGGCCGTTGGTATTGGCTCCGCCGGCCAAGATTACCCCAAAAAGCGCCTCTTTTCACTGCCAAAGTGACCTGCGCGACTGATTTTAGGTCAAAGTGCACTGATTTTCCTGACTTTTACTCGATCCAGACCCTCGCGAGCTCCCAAAAGCTGAAACACAAAAATCATCCCTAGGTAGGTACCTAGCTCTCTTTTCCCCGCAGCCCGATCGCGCGGCCCGCCGGAGGCAATACCAACGAAAAGTATGAAGGAGCACCTAAACGCAAGAAGTTGAATATTGGAGATGAATATGCTCTCCACGGAGGACTCACATTTTGAAAATACGCGCTAAAACCGTGCGTCTTTGACCGTAGGGCAATAGCGCACAAAATGGATACCTTCATCACTGAACTCACCGGCGCACTGCAAAATGCAGTCCCACTCTTCATCGCCTATTCGATCATTCCTGCTTGGGTAGCCACCATCATAGTTCCACTGCTCATTATTCTGCTTCGACATGGGTTCAAGAATGCTCGGTGGAGTGGTAAAATGACCTATGAGACGGTCTCCATCAGCGAAACTGCTCGCTTCAATGCCAACGGTTATTACATTGCAGTTTCCTATTATCTCATTCACACCGCCAAGATCCGCTCCGATGACATCCTAGAAGTAGGCTTGAATACTATGACCGGGAGCTCTTCATACATTACGAACGTGGCGAAGATCGAGCGACAGTCCTTCGTTTATGATAAATGCAAGATCTATGTGTACTCGGAGTCGAAAGAGACGCAACTCTCAGGCACCCAGCGCGTAATTCACCTGCAAAGTGAGCGTAAGGCCGACATTTTCCGCTTTGCCGAGCATGCGCTGAAGCAGTACATTTTCCTCAAGAACAAGGACAGCATTGGCGAGCATCATTACAACGACGGAGCGGTATGGAATACTTCGCCAATGTACGTAGCCAAGACCTTCGACAACATCTACCTGGATCCCAAGTTGCATCAGCACTTAATCAAGGAAATAGACGGTTTCCTGGAATCGGAACAGTTTTACCGGGATCGCGGTATTGCCTACCGTCGCGGTTACCTCATGTACGGCCCGCACGGCTGCGGAAAGACCTCCGTCATCAACGCCATCGCCAATCGCACTGACTTTGGGGTCCGAACTCTGCATCTGGGGCGGATCAAGGACGGTGGCATGCTACGCAAGGTGATACAAGGCATCCCGCCGAGTAGCATTGTAGTACTCGAAGATTTGGACTGTCTGTCGGTGTCGCATAAGCGAAAGCGAGTCAAGCTTACCTCGGAGGCCGTGACATTCATAATCAACGAAATCAACACGACGGGACAATGCGAGTGCGTTGCAATGCGAGACAGATTCCTCAATTCACCCGACAGGAATGCTCTATTCGAAAATCCGGAGTCTGTGGTACTCGAATTCCAGGATTACTTGGATAGCGATCCGACGAATGGGCTAATCTTTATCAAGCGTATCCAGCTAGAGGAAAAGGTGCCAGGTGGCTACAAGGAGGTCGAATCCAGCAAAGATGGCGGTGATTCGTTGACTCTGGCCGATCTACTAGAGATCCTTGATTCGAACACCTTCCTCTACAAGACGATTGTGATCATTACAAGCAATCATCCGGACAAATTCGATCCAGCCTTGGTGCGACCGGGCCGCATTGACATGAACTTTGAGTTTCTCCCGGCTGGGGAGGCTCTAGTGCATAAGATCCTCAAGTCCTTCTACCCGGAACTCCCAGATGAACTGCTACCCAAGATGAACAACACCATTCCGCAGTCCACATTGATTAACAGCATCATCATTCCTAACCGCAAAGACTACACGGGTGCCCTCAAGGCACTATCCAGCATGCTCTCTAATTAACACGTAGCTTCACGTCTCCACGCAAGCGTGAAGTCGCTCCGCCGTGTTAATAGAATCGCATTTTTTCACGCGAATGGTTTCCAGACAAAGTATACACGAACGCTAATAGAATCGCATTTTTTATACAACCAAGCCCAACAAACCCCGATCAGAGCCTAATAAAACTCCTAATCTATCACCTTGGGAACGAGAAATGCGATTCTATTAACACGACGGAATGGACCGACGGAGGAGGTACATGAAGTAACGTGTTAATTAGGGAGCATGGGATATAATTATCGGCTAGCAAAGTTTGGCTCCTCTGTTAGTCGGGACTTCACGTCCAATCCTTTCGCCTTTGCAGAGATCTAACATGGCGGACGATAGCAACATGCTCATTGCCGTGGCAATCATTCTACTTATCTTGGTTATCATGTATGGCGGCGGCTGTATGTCCTCTCCTCAGCACGCAGGTACCATGGTCGTACAAGATCGGGCCGTGGTAACGGGAGATTCGGCCGTTGCAGTGGCACCTGCTGTTGCTCCAGCGGCTTCAGCCAATACTTCTACTACAGTAGCTAACCCCGTAGCCGGAGCCCCACCCAAGGTAGAGTACGAATTCGATCCTAATAAGCCGGCCGCCGCAGCTCAAGTAGAGCGCCTCAGCATGGCTGATGCCCGTGATGTTTTCGCGAAGGGTGTCGGTAACGCGCGCAGTCTGTACCGAGATATTGTGGTAAAGCCCAAGACCACCCAAGACTTTCTCAAGACCGATCAGGACATTGCCAAGCTGTTCCGCCCAGTCGAGCGTTGCTGTGGGGAGCGCCTTACGCCCAACCCCAGCGCCGAAGCACTCTTTCGTCGCACTGAGCACGCTGTTGATCCTAGCTATTACACCGGTGTTCGTAAGCGCAATGACAAGCGTAACTACAAAAAGGAGAACTTCGTTGACGCCAATGGCCGCTGGCAGAGCTTCATGTACTGGAAGGTAGGCTGCGAGGGTGATCCCCGCCCGAAGGCGTTGGCTGATCGTGTCAGTTCAGTGGATCGTCTACCCCACGTTGTCGTACCCGAGAGTGATCTCAGTGCATCGCTCCGTGCGGCCAAGAACCAAGCTGTACAGGATCGCAAGGAGCACCTGACGGAGCGGCAAAAGCTGAACCGTATGCGCGGCTTCGTCAACGAGCAGGGCATGCTAGTCTCAATCTAATAATAATCAGACGTATCTTTGTGAAAGTGAATGTTCTCTCCATTTTTTGCACCACCGGCCTGGTAAGAAAAAGTGATTCTATCCCAGTAATATGACACATTTACGAGAGAATGAACCCCCAACGCAAGAAGAAAGATCGCCGTCGCATTGCCGATGTTGTTCCACGTCCAGCACGCGAGATTAAGGTAGAGAACTTGGACTTCGAGGAAACCGCTGACCCAGAGATCGTCGAACAGGAGCCGAAAATCGAGCCCGACGTACTTGACGGCGAGATCCTCGACGAACTGGAAGAACTCACCGAGCAGGAGGATAACATCACCCCGTCTTCACATCAGGCCCCAGCTTCGCCCAAACTTACGCCTCCGAGCCCGTCCTCACCTGCTCCCCAATCCGCACCTACTCCCCCACCCGCACCGGCTCCGCAGTCCACCCCCGCACCCGCTCCCCTACCCGCACCCCTAGGCCCCAAGGAGCGTTACCAGCAAGAGCCACCCGAGCCCGGCTTCGACGTCGTCATCAAGACCAAAGGTATCAACGGTACAATTACCAAGTACAATTTCAACAAGTATTGTCTCCTGGCCTTACCGTTCTTCCGACCCCTCTTGGCAAGTACGAACGAAATCGATCTCACCGAATACGAGGAGGATGTGGTCCTAGCTGTTCTGATCTACCTCGACCCTCACTGCGAACCGGTTCTTCAATTCAATCCCCTGTCAGTCGAGCACTCACGGCGCTTCATCACCTTCGCGCGCGTTGTCGATATCAGTGCCAAGCGACTCGAACCCTGTATCGCTAGGATATGTTATGATCCCGAACCTGCTGATGTCACACTGTTCTTAAGCCTCGGCCTGTATGACTCCGTTGGTGAATTGCTAGCCGGACTAAAGAAGCACAATCGCTTGGCCGGACAATCATCCGCCTGGTATCTATCCATCCTCACCAACTTCAAGCTCTCCTCCAAGGTCAGAGCCTCAGTAGTTACGCGATTCATTCAGGAGGGTAACAAGGTCGATTACGCTACCTCGGCCATTATCGCTACCAGTTTGGGAACTCTTCGAAAGAAGATAAAGACCCTCTACATGGCCGCTGGCGATCAAGAGCTGACTCGCGCCATTCTGCTCAACCTGGGAACGGAGGCCTCAGTCGAGGCAATTAAGGCTTCCGAACTACTCGAAGCAGTCACCAGCATCCCCGCCATCGCGCGTCGCCTGGCCACCAAGCAAAACGCAGAAGGAGAATCTAAAGAAGCATCCGGGCCGGCCGAACACGAAGTATCCTCCGATGACGAATAGACTTGAGTCCGAAGTCTCATTTTTTACAGCGCGAGAGTTTTCATATCGAGAGCGGCTTTAACAGTTGAATAATCGTGGAGAGATACCCAACTGCTGGAACCACGGTGATGTCCCTACTCGAGCTCCCCGTGGAGCTTCTGCTTCACATCTTCCAGTATCTGATCTTTATAAAGCTAGAATCCCCATGGAATCACCGAGAGTTTCAGAAAGAAAGTCACCCACTGGTACAACTATACCAGACCTGCCACCAACTCCGCGAGCTCATCCTGGCCGAACCGTACTTGCTACGCAACGAGCATGTATTATCTTGCCAGCTAACATGTAACCATGCCTGGCGCCTAGTTTATACAAAGCGCTTCCTCGAAGCTCTCAATTCCTGCTCAATAAAGACAGTAAAGAGCATAGGAAAAATCCACGGCCTGAATCCCACTGAGGCCGGCTACTGTTGGCGTTTGCATAAGCTACGGCGAGAACTTGCGGTAACTTTACCATTCCCAGGTTCCGGGCTCATCATTCCCGAGCAGTTCATGGCTGAATGGCTGGCGAATTTCCAACGACTCTTCCACTCGTATCTACTCACTCCGGTAACGCAACAGAATATATACGAAATGATTGAACTATCGTTCCTTATTTACGATTTAGCAGTGAACAGTTGGAACTCGGGTAACGTCACGAACAATGGCCCATAAGTTTCAGATCGCCAACTCGGACGAGATAGTCCAGTCAACACAACTCAATGAACTCGTAATCGAAGCGGTACAGAATATCCTCACCCTGCTCGAGGATCAAATCAAGTCCGCGATCCAAGCTCGGCGTTCACAAACGGGCCCCATTGAGATTCAGACACACTTTGACTTTCCTACCATGACGCATCTCCGTGCCCAGCGTTACGTGTATTATCATCTGCTCAAGGCCCTGAAAGATGCAAAGTACATGCCTGAGATGACTTTTTATGGAGATCGTATCAGCAATCAGAAAGTCTTTGTCAACGTACAGTGGGTTAGCCGTGAAGACGTGAAGATGGAAGCGGAAATGGATCGCTACGTACAGGCCAGCACGCGACAGTTACCCGATGTGGCCGGAATGGCAGGAATGGAACGAAAGGCTCTCGAATCGAAACCAGCTGCCAAGAAGTCCGCAAAAAAGCGCTAATCTCTCTGCATATCCGTATCTTTCCGAAACTACCTATTCTAGCTCTCAAGATTTCCTCGACCTCTGACGATCTCTCGGTTCCACGCCAAAATGATCGGACTTTCAAAGTCAATAACGGCACCATCGAGGTCACGGCGACAACACCAAAGGGCTTCAGCATAATGATGCATACGATCTGCCCTGATACTCAACTGCTCTACTATTTCCTCCGGATAGTAGTTGTGTTTTATTGCATTGAAGAACTGGAGAGCTACGTCATAACGACGAGGTTCTTTTTTGATCGAGGTGTGAAGTACCATTACTCATCATCACCCGAATGCATAGATAAAGTCGATCGGTCATGGTACTCTCGCTAGACTCGATTCTACGTTCCGAACTATATCTCGATCCTCTCACTAATCAAAATTTCTATCACGGTATGTCGCACCGAGACCCATTCCCGAGCTCCTTTTGGGCATGCTCTGCCCCGAGCTCTAATACTAAATAGGCCCAATTGGTATTAGAGTCGCAAAATGGAGTAGGTCCAAATGCTCGCGGAATCTCATCCCTAGCGGTTCTAAAAAATCAAACCCAAAGAAGCTTACTTACCCGGGGTAGTACTCGCGGCTAATGAAGGCGCCGAAGCGGAGAGCTTCTCGTTCTTCTTTTTGAGCTTGCTGATGCGCCGATTCTGCACTATCGAAATCACGATGACCAGAATGACGAGCAGGATCACCAACATCGCCATTTCATTGTAAGTAGGCGCCCAAGCACCCAACTTATCCACCCAACTGGGTGTAGTATTGGTACCAGGGGCCGGTTCCATTCGTTCATACTGCATATCTACCCGACTGTCGTTCAGCATACTAGCTGGATAGTACTTTTCCTCGGTACGGGGAGCTGGATTGTACCGATATGGACTAGCTGTGTCGAGCGAACTCTCGAAGTTCTTCTCCGCGAAACCATAGCCCATCGGCTCATTGAGGATCGGTAGATACGGGTCAATCGAGCTCATCTTGTCGCCAATATAGGTAGTGCCTCCGTTGCCGAGCAGACTGAAAGAATCTTGATAGTACGACTCGCTGGGGAACGGATCATAGCGACCGTACGAACCCGAAATATCCCTCTCAGACATCACTTATTTCCAGAGATCTATTTCCCGAGTTCACTTATTCCCGTGAACGTAATACATATCCGGGATACAAAAGTATCGTGAGAAATATCGTATTTCCTTTTTGGGACTTGAGCCACGTATGAGCAATTCTCTCGCCCTCTCTTGAACTTCACAGAGGTAGAGATCCATCCTCTCTCAAACTCACAGAGTTTCCGAAAGATCCATCTTTCGGAGTTATACATCTCTGTGAAAATGGAAGGAGGGCCTAGTTACATTCTTTTCCTACCCGGCATTAAGCGCGAGGACTGCGAAGAAACAGACTTCTATGATGGTGTTGATGACGATGCCGAACTCATTGGTAGTGAATCCTTCCAAACCTCTGAGCAGTGGATCTCTGAATCCCTCATCGAGTATGACGAACTGCCCAAGTTTTTCATCGATTTCAAACAGTGGGTCAAGACTACTAATCTACAATGTCTCAGCTCCGGGTTACCCGTTACCGGAATGCCGTGGTTCATTCCCCTCACTTGGAACAAACAGCTCGTTTACCGTGATACTCAGGGTACTATTTTCGCTGACATCGAGGACGGTTCCGCCCCGGCCACTAGTAAGCCGGAAGAGTTGGAAGTTATTCGACCCTTGGGCCCCTTCAACTGCCCGCTTCAGGCTCGATGGTATCTCCGGCGGGTAGCCGATAGTCGCATCACCAACTCTTGGGAATCCGGACGCATGTTGGACATGTTGGTCAACAAATATTACAACCTAGCGGACAATCGACCTGACCTACCCGAGGCGGAAAACAAGTGCATAATGATCCAGTACGCCGGCAAGAGTGGCATCACACCGGTCGCCTACCGAGAGCTCAATGAGAAACGCCTGCAAGAATTCATTGCTCGGTGTCGAAAAAGAGGGTAACTCCGAAAGATTCACAGTTCACAGAGTTTAGAAATTTCAAAAACTCTGTGAGAATACTTTTTTGACGATTGTAAATTAGCACTTAGAACAGTTCCCTCTGTAGGAGGTATACTCGCGTTCTCTGTGAGAATGGACGAAGGCATCGATGCGCCCGAGAATCTCACCGGTATCAGCAACCTCATCGACGTATCCAATGTTAACAAGAACCTAAAGCTGGACGAACTGGAACGTACCATGATCGGCGGTGGTGGGCTCCGCGAGGTACAAATACAGGATCCCGACCGAGAATTCGAGGAAAGTATGCAAAAGCTGAGCCTCGACCCCGAAGTTGAGGCTGGTGAAGAAGAAGTGTATGAGGAGGCCGAAACCCTAGATGATGAGCAGCCGCCGCCCACACCTACAATGACCCGCGAGCCACGCTTGGCCATGCCCGGGCTAGGGTCACCTAACAATCGGCGCGAAACTAAGACTACAACTCGTCCCCAAGCTGCCCCGCGTCCCTACCAACCATACGTACCACCCCAGCCAGGTTACCCACCGCCCGGACAGTACCCGCAGCAAGGTTATCCACCGCCGCCCGGTCAGTATCCTCCACAACAAGGTTATCCACCACAGTACGCCCCGCCCGGTCAGTATCCTCCACAACAAGGTTATCCACCACAGTACGCCCCGCCCGGGTATGGCCCTCCACGTGGACAAAACGGAGCCACGGCCGCTTCGCAACTAGACGATGCCCTCCGCGTTTACGGTGATTATGATGCCGGAGTAGACATTGAAGCCGAGAACGAGGAAGAGACCAAGGGAATCTTGTTGGAGGACATTGAAGAGTTGCTGAGCGAATTACGCGGCTATGGAGTGGACGTTTCCAACGTAGCAGAAGTTAACTCGGATTCCACCCTGAAGGAGATCAAGGAGGTACATAAGAAGCTGCAGCACCGGTATGATCGTAAACGTTGCCATACTTTTGGTACCGAGGCCTTGATGGCAGCTGCACACGGGCTAGAGTTTATGTTCGACGGGAAGAAAACATACGGTCCCTTCCGTCCCGACTTGACCGATTGGCACAATAACATTCGCCCCAAACTGCGCCGCATGCGTTACGAGACTAGCTCCGTGGTTAGTGATGCCATGCATACTTGGAACATTGGTCCCCTGATGCGCATTGCCATGGAGTTGGGTATCTCGGCCGTTCTACATAGCAAGTCCAGACAGAATCAGCGTGGACAGGCCGCCTACACACCCGATCAGATGAGCTCGGCCTACGAGGACCTCCGTGACTTTGATCAAAATTGAGTGCTATATTCACCGGCACGCGTGACCTCCTACGTCGGCCACTTGGCCTATGAATAAGACACACGTTTGGTAAACTCTACACTCTTATGTCATTCTTGATAACTTGCATGGGTAAACGTCTTATTTTTTCACTAATACGGGCCATACGTAAAGAGTTCACCTTATTTTTTAACTCACTCATTTCTGCTGCCTGTTAATACATCGCACTAAACGTGTGTCTTATTCATAGGCCAAGTGGCCGACGTAGGAGGTCACGCGTGCCGGTGAATATAGCACACAAGATGGACGGGATTAAGGTAGCTTGTGCTATTGTAATCTTACTGGTACTCGCTTGGTACTTTGGGATTATCCAACTTCAAGCACCTAATGTAAACGTAGCCGCCGCTCCCGCTCCACCCTCGGCCGCCGACACCAGTGCCTCGATTCAAACGCAAGGTAAGTACGGACACCTCATCGAGCTACTCAAGGGTACTCCCAAGTGGCTTTACTTCGATGAGAAAGCCAAGTCACGTAAGAGCATTACCTTCCAGGTACAACCCGACGGCAAGACCCTCGTAATGACTGCCGATGTGGCTGAGAAACCCGCTACCTTTAACTATGGACCCGCCAATGGTAATGGTGATACGATGGTCTTGACCGATCCAAGCAAGGGCGGGGAGGATAAGTATGCCACTTATGTGATGTTTGTGAACGAACGGCAGCTCATCTTGGAGGAGAAGACTGACGGTAAGATAACCTTCCAGCAGAAATTGTCCGTGTAAGCATGTATTCCTTATCTTTTTTGCATCTACTCCCTATCTTTTGCGTCTACTCCCTAACCCTTTGCAAGAGACAAAAAATGTGGCTCTGTGAATCTTCGTTAAGGAGCAGTAGGATAGGACTTCGCAAAGTCAGCATGTGCCTTGACCTTGGCGTCATCGACGGTCTGTTTTCTATCGAAGCCTCGGCGCGTCGAGTGGGTGATGATGTCCATGTACTCCTTCTGAGCGGGAGTAAGTTCCTCACCCAGCGGCGTCGCTACTAGTCCTCCAATACACCAGATCAAAACCAAGAGTATATCGAGCGTTTCATGTAGACGATTTTCATGGATGAACCAGGCGCTATACTTGCCCATACTCATCTCCTTGAACAGCTTATCCGTGAATAGAGCCTTGAGATCATCTAGTCCACGGATGGTTTGTTGACGTCCGGCGGGTTGTGGGAGCTCCTTGTACAGCTCAGGTAGAGGCCCCATGGAGTGTTGGGTAGGCCCGTACATGGAGAAGTACTGGTCGTGGGTGATATTACCCTGCTTCCCGAGCAACACGAGAGCGTAGAAACTAGCAGCCACTCGTGACCAATGATTCTTAAGCTTAGCAAGAGTAAAGTCGTTCTCACGGCAGCTAATCTCTCCGACCGCCCAGATCATTTGAACGATACTTTCCGAGTTCAGGTACTTGGCCCAGGCGGTGAGTTCGGGTTCAGGGGTTGGTGGCGTCGGTGTCGGTTCGGGCTTGGTCTCGGGTGTCGGTGTAGGTTCGGACTTGGTCTCGGGCGTCGATTCGGTCTTGGTCTCGACGTCCATCTCGAACTTAGAAACGGGACCAGGACCAACGACCTTAATACCGGAAAGCATGAATCCACGACGCATCTTGACACTTGAGATAGTAATTCTTCACTTGCATAATTCCTCACCCGTGAATCAATTTGTCACCTTTGGCTTAACTATTAATAAAGGCCGATCGAGTAGAGCGCTGCGAAAGTTAACCGAACTACCACCAAAGAAAGCCGCCGGACGGTTCTTCACCAGCACTTGCACCGCTACCCGGTATCTCTTTGCCTGGTCCCACCTTGGATCACAGCAGTAACGCATAATATAACCAGCCACCAGGCCCGCACTTCGCTGCATCCCCGCATGGCAATGCACTAGTACTTTCCCGCCACGCTTTCGCTCCTCCAAGATGCGCTGACAGACAATCGGCATCATTCGATACATGACCTCTACGTCCCGCTCACCACGCCAGCCGGGTGTTTCTGGAGGTCCTGGATCGCCCACTGGAATCCGCATGTAGGTCATATAGGGGTCCTTATGCGCATTGCCGCACTTCTCGTGATAGTTAGGCAAGTGCGAGGTACAATTCACGATCATCGTGAAGCCCTGCGAGTTGATAAATTGACAGTTAGCGGCGGCGGCTTGATTACCCACCCAAATACCCGGGAATACTTCATCAGCGGAGACTCGGTAAGTTTGCGGATCTTTCGGATCTACGGACATTCTGCTGTCGTATCTATACAGTGAGATTTTACGCCGATGCGATATAAATTCTTCAGCCCTCGGAGATAGATCTTCGAGAACTTGCATAATCCTTCAGCGAGCTCTACCCGGAAGGTGCCTTTTCAGAATTTCCATCTAGAGATAAAATCGCGTTCATGTCACCTACACCTCGACACCCTTTCGCGATCGTAGGTCCGTTGGGAGACGAACGTGAAAGTGAAAACTGAATCCACTCAAAGAGCTATCTTTGAGAAGTCGAGTTGTTTTGCTCGTGGATTCTTAACCGAGAACTGGATAAAGTCTTATTTCTCTCAGAGATAGATCTCTGAGAAAGCGGAGCCGATCGACTTTAGGAGATCGCGCAGACCAAACAAATAAGACGAAATGGACGCCCTGAACAAAATCGACGAGGGGGAGCTTCGTAGTTACCCACTCATCTTTACGAACATGATTATTAGCACGATTACCGTACAAGCCCGCATCTCAAACCTCCGTTTCATGGAAGAGAGTTTGATTGATTTCTTGGAATGTACCGGTAACATTACCCGTATCGATTGTAACTTTGGTCACAAAACTGGACCAAATTACATACCCAAACCAAAGAACAAAACCAACCGCGGCCGTAAACGACAGCCCAAGAAAGTAACCAATCGTAAACGACAAGGTGATGGTTCCAACTTTGACAGTATGATCCAGTTCCACGTATTAGGTACCCATGATAGGCCGGTTCCGACCTTGGAAAGACGCCAACGTGTTTCCACTCCACTCCCGGAAGTGGGTGGGGTCAAGTGGGAACGGGTTACCAAAACGTATCTAATGAAGCTGTTCCGTAACGGGAAGATTATCGTCCCGGGTGTTCTCTGCGAGGACATGTCTGACATTCGAGAACCACTGCAGACCCTGGCAGATTACATCTCGGACTTGCTTCCAGCCCCCGAATCAGCTCCGATCGGCTTGGTAACTCATTTTCCTATCATGCGTAACTATAAGCTGGAATTACTCCACTGTCACGACACCACCTTGCCTTTACGCATCGACCTGAATCGGCTCTTGGCCTATGGAAATCGGCACTTCTACACCCTACTAAACACCAACGTTTCTGACATCACGGAATTGCTGGTAGGACCGAGATTCGAAGGCCGTATTTCTCCCCAAGAGCACGGTTGGAAGGAGTTCGCCAGGTCTTGGAATGGGTACCGAGTTCCACAGGTAGATACCAAGTCGAGCCTGAACTGGCTCCAGAGTCGCATGGGGAATAAGAATCTGTATGTAAACGTGAAACGTATGACCGAGATCCTGCAGCGAAGCAGCTTCAGAGATATGTACGAGCACTTTGTGATCTATGTGCGGGAAAGCCGCTGGTCCTTACCTGATCACGCGTTACAGCAGATTCTATTCTACATGATGCACGATGAGCTAAAGGGCCTGTATGGGGAGTTGAAGGGTCACGACGACAACAAACTCAGTTATATTCGGTATGATCCGCAACGTTACAACGGGTTCCTCATTAAGATCAAGACCCCGGCGCCCACCAAACCGGACAAAAAGACCACTATCAAGATCTTTAACAGCGGTCTTATTAACATCGACGGGGCCAATAATCGTTATGAAGCGGAATTGATCTACCTCTGGCTCAACAAGCTATTCGTGCAGAATCCGGATCTACTCTATCGTAGGGGTGCTCAAGAGAACGTAGAGCCGGATGCCGAATTCCCCGATGAGGTACCAGACGTAGAACCGGTAGACACGCGGATGGTCCCGATCGAAGAAGAGGAAGATGACATAGAGGATCCTTACTGGCAAGAGGACGACGTGGACTACGATGACGACGAAACTGAGCAAACCGCTTCTACGATCTCAGTTATCTCGCGAGAGCAGTCAACGAGCTCCATCGGCGACATCGAAGGTTTGACCGGATAACCTTTACGTTATACCATGTGAGACGCTCCTCCGTGTTGAACTTATGTTTACTTTTTTCTCCTACCTCTGATGTAAAAAAGGAGCACGAGACTCCGTCTTTTCGAGGCCTTATACCACCCCGTACTCTACCGCGGTATATATCGCTATCAAGGCTAAGGTTATTACCAGTCCAGTGATGATTACACCCTTATTGGTGGGCACCAGATTTACCGTACTGTCCTTAAATAAGCTCAAGAATTTGTCCGCGAATAGGTCGGACTGGGATAGAATGAAAGTGACCAGTAGCATAATGAGGATCTTCAGACCCTTCACGTTATACAAGTTGCAGCCCTTCGACTCATCGATTTCTTCTATTTCATCCTCGTCATCACCGCCAATTGGCTCAAAATCAGGGATGGGGTCCGAGTCCTTCGGCATACCGGATCGCGGGACGTCAAGTCGCACGAGTCACACGAGTTATACAAGTTCTCGAAGATCTATCTTCGAGGGCTGAAGAGTTATACACGCAGGTAAAATTCCCTTGTGGGAAAACAATGCAACCCCCAAACACTCGTCATTCACTTTAAAAAGCTTGACGGAATAGCATATCCTGGGAATTTGCATCTAAAGGTAATGGAGTAGATGGTTGTACCCTTAGGCCTTTTAACCGGGGCTCTGGCGTTTCCTGGGATGCTCACGTTGGCACATTCGCTAACGGTAGTGGCAAGTGTTTTACTCATTGCATGGCACGGGCGACAGTATCCTTACTTTCCGATTGAGATATCTAGGTCCGCGGCTACCAACGACTTAGCTTTGCGAGTATTCCGCTATGGTTCGGTCTCGGTGCTCCTCTCGATGTATTTCGAACAGCGTTGTAGTTTACCGGATCTGGTGGCTTGGGTCAGCATGTGTGGAATTGCGATCTGTGACGATGTAAAGTATCCAAATACACACGTCGCCTTCATCGGTACCTTGGTTTCCGCTTGCTTATTCTTTCTCGAGCAAAACTTCAGGGGTGTACTGATCTTGGCGGCCTTGGTAATGATGATCGCGAGACTTGTTTTGTCATGCTCGGCCCTACTTTACTATGAGCTTTTGGATTCACATGGACCTACCCGAGCTTGCGGTTGTACCAACATACTCATATATCCGTGGCAGGTGATCAAGCATCACCGTTGGCTGGCAACCCTGCATAAGGAGATAATGTATGGAAGGAAGATACAGCTGCGGCATCCGGCTCCGGTAATGTTGGCGTTCAAGATCAAGGGAGTAATGCAGTGGTTAGGCTACGTGCTCATTGCGATCGCAATACTAACATAAGGGGTGAATCAAGTGGAATGAGTCGAACAAAGGTAAGTGAAATAAGTCAAGTGAGGGTCCATGCTTTTTTCCGGACGGTGCTGGGGACGAAGGAGTGAGTCTATGAAGGTGGCGGAATGGGTGACGAAAACATGCAGCTACACCTTCATTAGCGAAACATTGATTTTAGAAAAACTGATTTAGCCTATACTAAATACTCTCCGGAAACAATCCTCAGACTTCCAAACGCCAAAATGACCGACGCTGACCAAGTTGACAGCTTCTGCCAGAGCCTTGAGACCAAGAACCTCTCCTTCGCCGTTGTGCGCTTGGAACAGAACATCCACAAGACCGATTTGGTCATCGCTATGCTCCGTTGCGCCAATGCAATCTTGGAGCCAAACGATCTGGCGTTCTTCAATGCCCGGCTCGATCGTCATATCTCTAACCACGAGGATATGGTCAAGGTAGTTCTCAAAGCCCGCGCGGCCCTCGTACAGGAGGCTGAGAACGAAAAGTTCCTCGCTGAGCGCAACGCAATGGCTACCGGGGTAAGCACCACCTTCGAACAGAAGGAGGTCGCCGATACCAAGCTCGTCAACAACTTATGTGGCAATGACAGTCTCTGCCTTGGCTCAGGCTCTCTTGGCTCAGCGGCCCTGGCTCCGGGATCGAACGTACGGGCAGTTGGTACCGTAGCTCTAACTCCCGGGGACATCCCTGTCGGGCACGTAGTCCTAACCCCCGAGGAAGTAAAGGAATATAACGAGGCTCTCGACAAGGAAAAGCTCGACAAGGAGAAACTCGACAAGGAGAAACTCGACAAGGAGAAGGTCAAGGCCGTTACTGGCAACGTTGCTATGCCCGTTACGAAGGTGATTCCCCCTTTCAAGCAGGACAACATCAAGCTCCCCGCCCTGCAGGGTTGGCCCGAGTGCCGCGTGGGTTCACTTAACTTCGTGGTACCTGGTCGTCCCGACGTGGAGTATGAGTGCGACGTAGCCAAGGCTGTCAATATGCTCATCGATACCGGTAAGAAACGTATCCTCTGCCGCGAGGGTATCTATCTGCTCGTCTCCACTGACGCTCCCAAGGTTGAGGTTCCCAAGGTGGAGGTTCCCAAGGTCGAGGAGAAGTCCGAAATCTCTGTCACCAACATTACCTCGGAAGCGACCCCTAGCTTCCAGCTCCAGCTCACAAGCAACTCGACCCTTCCTGACACAACTCTCGTGGCGATCGTTCCTGGCTCAGCTGTAGCCCCGGTGCTTAACGCCGAAGCGCTTAAGCTCTGCGATGAGATCTTGAAGAAAGGCAATGATGCTCTCGTGTGCAGTCGGTTGGTGGGGCTGGTGTTGGCCCAGGATACTTCCTTTGCGATCCACCATGTGCTTCAGCGCATCCACAGCAAGGATAAGAACCTGTGCAAGAACGTAATCACCGGCATCACTTCTCATATCATGTTCGGTGAGCTCACTGACGAGAAGGTTCAGCGTCAGCTTTGCAACCTCGGTCTGGCCATTCAGAAGCTCCGCTAAATCACCAAGAGCATATAGTACCTTGTGACGGTACGAACCTTCGAGCTACTTTTTTAACCTCGAGCTACTCATTCTCGTAAGCTACTCCTGTAACACTTAACAGCTCCCAAGCCACTCATGCCTTGTAAGCTACTCCCGTAACGCTTAACAGTTCCCAATTAACGCTTAACAGCTCTCGAGCTACACATTCTCGTAAGCTACCAAGTAACGCTTAACAGCTCTCGAGTAACACATGCCCATAAACTACCAAGTAACGCTTAACAGCTCTCGAACTACGCATATCAATAAACTACTCCCGTAACGCTTAACAGCTCCATGTTAGACAAAAAATGAGTCTATGTGGATGGGCGACCGGGCGACGAAGTAGCTTCAGCTACGAGGAGAACGTAAGCCCTGATCCACATTAGCGAAGAATGAATACTTCCTCGTTAGGTCCATGCTTGACTTCAGTACCCAGTCCCACATCCTCCAAGATAATGGCTTGCAACAGTGACTCACGACGTAAAGGATTGCTAAAGTCTGATGCCAAGAGGTCTAGTTCTACACTTTCCTTGAGTTTCAGCTCCTTCTTCAGGTAACTGCGGACCTCTTCTCGACTTGTCAGCTTCTTCAGTCTATGTAAGTGGATGAGGTCAAACCCATAGATCTCGGTGTCCGATTTGGCCGATTCGCTAATCTTGCCGTATCCTGAAGCTCGAATCTTCTCAATATCTCCCGACTCTAGCCCCAACTCCTTCAAAGCATCGTCCTTTTGTTTGGGTTTCCTGTTCGAACCCAAAACCACATTGATTTTCTTTCGCAAGGTGAGATTGCGGTCCCCATCAATACGATGCATCACCTCGCGCAGGTATTTCCAGTAGGCGCGCATCTTTTCCTCTGCTTTTTGTCGAAGTGATTGCGGATCGGGAAGCACGGTCGTGGGAGTGTAGGAAGCTAGCTGTTCATTGATCTCCTCCGGCGTGTGTAAGATGTAGTATCGATGCACCTTGGCGTATTCCTTGGGCACTTTGTCCACCTGAATCGGCTGACAGTACAAGTATAGACCCCGACATTCTACCCCAATGCAAGTCTCCGAGGATAATACTAGTAGCTGCGACACCGGTAAGGCTTGGTCGACGTACTTGGCATTCCAAACCGCGAGGAAGCGTAGCAGACCGGACATGGGGATCGCATGTTTACGATTCGGGGAACCCTCGATGGATTCTAAGTCGGCACTCTTGGCATTGTAATATTGTTGCGTTACCGGGAGGAAGATGTATCCTTTTTCGGGTCCCTTTGCTTTGGAAGAATGAGCCAGGGAAATGGTATGCACTTGTCCGCGCCTGTTGGTGTACAGCTCCTGCATTTCATAGCCAATGGCCGTCAGCATCTCCGCGATGTCATCAAGAGAGGCCTCGGTTTTGTATCGATGTTTGTCCAGCAGTTCTTGCGTTAGTTGATACAGCAAGTTGATCAGGTCATTGTTCTCAGTCGAACCTACAGGTGCCCGGGCATGGAATAGCCGTTGAGTTACATCTCCATTACGGAAAAAGGCCTGCGGGACTACCAGGTAGATGGGAAAGTAAGTGTAGTTACTACTGAAGAGAGTGCGTGTTCGCTTAGGCTTACGTAGTAGAACCAGGAATCTAGTGTTCTTTTGGCTCGCATCTACCGGGACTTTACCCGATTCCTGTTCCGCGGCAGCCAAGGTTGGGAAGATCTCTCCGGCATGGTGTACATGTCGCGGCAAGACCAGGCCCATCCCCTCCTTATTATCACTCCGATGACTAGTACCGGAGGTTTCCACCGAAGTGTCTTCCAAGATGAGGGTCTCGACATCATAGGCATAACGCATCAGTTCGAGGAGCACGTTGTTCCACATAGCGAAACGCGAGGCTCGTGGAGCGGCCTTGTCACTCACTAGCTCCAGCATTGCCACGCTGAGGTCCTTCACATCTTGGAAATATTCAGGCATGCGGCCCTGGATTAAGCTTGGAAAGATCGTCGGATGTGCTCGTAGATAGGTAATTAAGCCCTTGAGATAGTCATTCGGGGAAAGTTCCAAGGCATGGGAAGCGGCGAATAGGACCCCCACATCACTGACCGAGCTATGCTGTGGCACTCCGTACAAGTAATAAGCCGGCTTACTGATGTCGCGTAGATTAGCATCGGTTATCGTCTGGCTGTTGTACAACAAATAGCGCAGGAAGACTTCCGGCAAGTGTCCCAGGCGATTAATCTCGATCGGTTTACCATAGTTCATGATGTAACGACTGTTACCAGTGTCACTGGAGCTGTCTTCATAGACCCCAGTATTGAGGCAATTAGTGTGCTGCAGGCCCTTCTTAGTGGCTTCCGAACCCTCCAGGAGCGTCTTCTTACAGCATGGGAGACAGTAGTTCTTCGGGTGTTGCCCGGTGATGAAGCTAAGGTGTGGAAACTTAGGATTGGGACACACATAGTACATCGGCTGCCCGGTGGTAAAGTTACGATACTTGGTCGGGGCGGGTGTCTTTCGGGAGTTCCGTTTAGAATATTCCAAGGCCTCCTGCTCGTTGAGTGGAATCGGCTGATGGGCTCGTTGGCAAATACGCGAGTAGACAATGTCACTACCGTGTTGCTTGAAGTTGTACAGTTCAGGGTCTCGGCTCTTGAGTAGTCGAAGCAAGTTGCGAGTATTTGGACCCTGCTCAGTCTTGGCCGCTTTGGCTTTCTCAAAGACCAGGGTCTCCAAGCGGAACAGAATATACCGGCGAATCTGTTCGAACTCTTGTTCACGAACGTCTTGGATCTCAATGCGAGTGTCAGCGGTGCGGGTCACGATGGTACAAGTACGACCCTGCCCATAGGCCGCCAGCCATCTTACTCGGCTCTTGGCATTGGTGAGGTAACTGTAATCGTCCAAGTCGGGGCTGTAGTTGTAGTCCGAGGGCGTCATTAACTCATCGTAGGCCATCCCCTTCATGTAGTGGAAGGAATAGGTACCCACTGGGACTACTTCTTCGGCTGGGATCGGGGCAATCACCGCACTGAGCATGTCATTTTGGAAGACGTTCTTCATCGTTTGGAACTGTTCACCATTCAAGCTACGACTCCAGAAAATGTGCAAAGTTAGGGAACTGTATTGAGTATTATGCTCCAAAAGCTCCGGTAAGGTATAACTGCTCGTGAAGACAGAACGACCGAGGGTATTGATGTTGAGGATCTGCGCGTTAACCAGGCTGGAGAAGCGAGTCAGTGTGGTAAAGGACATGTGATCATCTTCAGCCCAACTAGTGCGAAACTGCAAGGGTCCATGACTCCGGATGACTAAGAGGCCGAAACTATGCTTTTTGTTCGTATCGTGGGCGTGAGGTTGGGTATGATCCTTGTCGCGCTTGTTTTGGTGCTTGTTCGTATGCGGGGCGTTCTTTTTATCTCTTGACTCCCGGAGGCTTATGCCCAGGACGATGCAGCTCATCTCGGGCATTTGCATTCGGTATTTGAGGTGCTCGAAGGCCGCCTCACCCTCCGTCGAGTGAAGTTTAGTGATGAACACCGACTTGTAGTTGTGGTAGAGTCGGGCCCGAATAAGAGGGACCTCCGGCGACGTTTCCAAGAGGTTGAGCAAGGCTGGGATGTTAACCAAGGCCCGATTATAACGACTCTGCAAGACGGAACTCTTGATGCTTGGCTGGCGGGTCATATTGGCAAGCTCCTTCCAACTGTGCACTTCATCGAGTAGCTTTTCCTCGGCTGCATAGCGTTTCGAAAGCATGTTTAGGCTCGGTTGGAGTTCTGGATAGGCCTCAGGGATTTGCGTACTGGTCATGTCGGCATTCTTCCGGGAGGGCGCATCGCGGACCAGCAGTTGAAAAGCGTCCCAATTAAGCATCGGGAAGTACAAGCTGAGAAAACCATAGTAGACCAAGTTGAGTTGATGTGAGTCACCCGCAATGGCCGAGATCCCGCTTAAAAAGTCACGCATGTCGAGCATATTGAGGTGCTTGTAGCCATCGGCTTTGAATAACTGCTCCAGGGTGTAGAAATGATCACGCGCTTGGACGTGCAGCTCAGCTCCGTGAGTGGTATCGCGATGCACCGGGATCCCGGCTACCTTGGCCAAGCGAATATCCTGGCGAATGTCGAGCACTAACTGTGTCTCGTTAAGGATCTGATACTGCAATGGATGCGAGACATCGTCACTATCGAGATAGTACAAGTGCTGACAGTAGGGTGGGACCCCAGTGGCTAGGTAAATCTTCTCCTTGAGATCGCCGATTCGATCCTCGGGGAAGAGCTTCACCTTGACATTTTCGGAGGTAAGTTTGGTAGGTTTGGAGTTGGGTTTAGCGTTGTTGGGAGCAGGCTTGGAGGGGGAAGGACCCGGTTTGGTGGCATCGGGAGGAGTGGATTCGGGTATTGCATTTGGCTCGGCAGGTTTGGGGCTAGGTTTAACAACAAGTGGGCTCTGTGGGGACACGAGTGGGCTCTGTGGGGACACGAGTGGGATATCGTCTTCAGGAGTGTCGGGTTCCGGTGGGGTTTCGGTAGGTATTTCGTCATCGAGACTGAGAATATCAATGCCGGCGCCGCCCTCGGGATCACCGCCCTTAACGCTTCTCTTCGACGAGCTTGACTCCTCTTTATTACCCAAGGGAAAGGAGTAAACGGTTCCCGGACTTAATCCTTCGCCGTCGTAACGCCAAAGATGCAGGTCCATCCTCACTTTCTCAACAAGCCGCAGTTTGTTGAGATGGGTCTTTGCTGAGAGAGTGGTACTTTGGCGGAACTATATTTTACCAACAACAATTTGTAGTCTCGAATATAAGCGTAACGTTCTCTCTTGAATTAGCCTCCCTCTCGGCAAACCACCCCTCTCTCAAACTCTCAGAGGGATTTGAGAAAAAGAGAAAGAGAAGATGGACGGTCTCGTAGGTGCCATCGTTATCCTGGTATTGATCATCCTTATTCATTACGGGTATGAGTATCATCGGTATAGTTATCAGAACACCGCGCTGGTAGTGGCCCCTGCTTCTTGTGCGACCGGGCAGTGTGAAAAGTACAACGTGCATCGCGAGCACTTCGACGACAGTAAAAAAGCAGCTGATCTGATGCGTGAAATTACCAAACGCAACGCTACTTTTATTGATCACATGGAGTCGAAATACATGGGTGAGAAGTTGCGCTCAGTGGATCACGACCACAAGGGACGTATCGATGTTATCAGCGGCTCCGATTTGTACTATGCGAACCCGATGGAACACGACGTGGCCAGTCAAATCGGTGATGTAAAGCTCCGTGAAAGTATCCAGGAGCGAGTCAATCAGCTGGTGCGCAACTACGATCCCAAAGATATTCACGAGATCAGTCCGCTCAACAAGGATGGTTCCACTTCCTACACTGAGAACAAGAAAACGCTCATCTTATGCATGCGCTCTAAGAAGCCGGACGCCAACGGCGGCTACCCCCTGCACGACATTAATACGATGATGTTCGTAGTCCTACACGAGCTAACACACATGATGAACAACACTTGGGGGCATCCGTACGAGTTTTGGGTACTGTTCAAGTTCGTTTTAGACAACGCGGTGGAGTGTGGGATCTACAAACCGGTAGATTATCGCACCAATCCCCTCGTTTACTGCGGAATGAATGTTAACTACAGCCCACTATTTGACGAGCGTCTCACTGCATAATCCCCGTGGATCGGAAGGGCGGTGTATTTTTATTTTGCACGAATTTGTTTGGGGTGCGGTTCTCGTGAAATAAAAAACAACAACCGATAGTTTCAAGGAGCCGACTCTCCCTCAGCCTTACGAGGCGTACAGCCAGGACAGGGTCCAAAGCGTGCCACCTTGCTGATGTCAGATCCCTCGCGTAAAGGGGAACAAGTACAGACGTCAATGTCATCCCGGAGCGGTATTAGGTTGATAATAGAGGTTGGTAGTAGCCCAAGATACGAGTCTTTGTCCCTGCAGATGTAGGCAATGATCCCAATTATGGGATTCTTTCCCACGATATTTTCGTCCCAGCTTATTCGCTCATACGCGCGATCGCATGAGCAATTGTCGCCACCAGTGCAAAGGTACTCGTCTGCGTAGTTGTTCGAACCGGGTTCTGTATCTCCAAACTCTGTATTTGAGCTGAACATTTGTCGGGAATAGTACGTATCTAGTATTCATTTTCTAAGGTGGAGCGCTTTGGATATTTTATTTTTGTTCGGTTTTTGGTTCGTCAGATATACGTCGTCGCGCCACTCCCGTGCTCACGCGAACCTAACCACCTACGTAAGCGAAATGGCTGAGAAGATTTCTTGGGAATCCTGCGTTAGCCACAGCGGTGCTTGCCTCGCTGGTGTTGTTATCTCTGTCATCGTGCTCATCGTGCTTGTACTTATCTCCATGCACTGGGGCTACTCCGTTAGCAAGCCTCCTCAGGTTGTGGTCGCGCCAGGCGCGGTGGCAGTACCTACCTCAGCTGTGGCCGCCGGTACTACTGTTGGTAAGGAATGCTTTGCTACCCCCTATGATCTGGACCCTGCCACCGCGCAGCTCCTCAAGTACCGCATGCAGGCGGATCCTCGCATTACTCGCCGTGAGCGCATGACCTCAAGCGAGAATGCTAACCTCGTGGCTGCCCTTGGCGGCGCTGGTGCTCGCATCTAAACTCTTCAGAGGTCCATAACTCCGAAAGATGGATCTTTCGGAAACTCTGAAGGGGCAAATGTGCTGAAGCCCCCGTGAATTCATTTGATTAGTGTAACATATCTCTTTTTTTATCCAGTTGAGGAGATGGGAAGGTGAGTAAAAAAATGCCGCACATGAAGTGAGTTGTTCACTTGGGCTCGGGTTTCAATTGATGAATGACGCATTTGGACAATACCGCAACACGTCCCGCATCGGGCATCGCTTCGATCCAGGATTCCAAATCATCGCGAGAAAGACGCTGTCCTTCAAACTGGGTCAAGACAGGCATGTGGACCGGATACTCCAAGACGTCGAGAAGACGGAGGCAATGTTTACTCATAGGCGCTGCCCCGGACGGACCCTTGATCGCCTCAGATTTGGCTGGTTCCGCCTTCAGGGTCTCGGACTTGATCTCAGGCTTTTCGATCTTCTCGTCTTTGGTTTCTACCTTGGTCTCACTTGTCTTTGTCTCCTCGGCCTTGACCCAGTTGCAGGCGATCATGGACTCAAGCTCGGACAATTTGCATGTCTTCTCGCCATTAGTGAAGATCGCTGTATCGTAGAATTCACCCTTCAAGACTACTTCAGCCCAGTTGGCTTCCGCCTTGATCAGCTTCTCAAGAGCGGCTGCCACGTCCAGGAGCATACAGTCATGGATGTGGAACTTGTTTCTACCGATGGCTCCATCGTAAGTCACCGAACAGAATGTCCAGCCACTATACACGCTGTCTTGAACCAACATGTTATCAAAGTTTTTTCCGGAGATGCGGAACCCGGCCGACAGATCGAACTGCTCGGAAGCCGCGGCCCTGAGCATGGGAATCATTCCGATGAGATGATAATACCCGAGGCTGACTGTCTGAATTGCTCCTTCCGTTCCATTGACTCGGGGAACAGTGATCTTCATCTCGAGGAACTTACCTGTCTTCAGAGTAACGAGGGGATTCACATACGACCCACTAGGAGCGTTACCGCTGCGACCTTCGTACTCGATCATCGCGTCGTAAATGTCCTCGAGGAACCTGTAGATGAAGTTGATTTCCTTCTTATTCACCAAGGGGATGTACATGTGCGAGATGCGGAACAAGGGAGTTTCCATCTCAGCGTCGGTCTCGGGATGCTTGCCGGTATAGTAGATACCAAAGGTCCTGGCACCGTTAGTCGTGGGAACCTCAACAACGACGTTGCCGTAGTACTTTACCCGGATCAGATCCTGGAAATACTTGATCAGGTTGCCTATGTTATCGGCAATGGTCATCCTGACGATATGGTAGCTGTTATGAATCGTCAATTCCCAATTCTTGTCGTTCACCTTGATGGTGTAGTAGAAGAGATTGTCGCCCGATGACTTTGCGTGTCTGAGTTCCATAGCTCTGCCAAAGTAATCGATAGTAGAGCTCATTGCAATGGTGTTCTTTACGAGTGAAAGTCACGAGTGAAAAGTCACGAGTGTGATACTCCAGGGCTATTATTCAACTTTTCCTGTCAGGAAAAGTTGATTTTTATTCATGGTAAAGAACGATGAGCTACCTCAAGCGACTTCTGAGTGCCTTGCGTAACTCATTGGAGCTAGATTTGGTTACTCGAGCCTATTGCTTCGAGCAAATTTCCAATTCCAAGATGATGAAAATGAGCCATCCGGGGCCCTATTCCTCCATCCTTAGTGCGATCATGTTATGCGCTGCCGGGAACATGCATGCACGCGTATTGAAGTATTTCATAGCATTCATAGAGGAGGAGAACCTCTACCGCTATACATCTGATATCAGGTACTTGGGGATTCTCGCGGCTGAAAACGGTGATCTTAAGCTCCTCCAGTATCTCATCGAAAAGAATCAGAAAGCGATTCAGGACTACCGATACAACTTGAAGACAGTATCTTACGGAGTTATCCACGTGGTGGAACTTTATGGGCTCCCACATCTCGTGAGATGGCTGGCGGAAACGGGTATAACTGTTGAGCGTCACCGCTGTAGCCAAAGCGATATGGAGATAATCGAGTCGCACAAGCAGGCCGCCATTGCTGACAAAAAGTGATCTTTTTATGGATATTTGACATCAAATTCGCATCCTGAATTCGCATATATGCCTCACGTATACGTGACGAGCTACGTCAAGCGACTCCCGAGTGCCTTGCGTGAGGTATTGGAGTTGAGCGCGGTGCATAAGAGCCCATACGGTACCTTTACCTTCAAATCCGATTTAATTCGCCAAGTAAGCACTGCCATGACAGTCCACAAAGATACAACAAAGGAACTCCCTCCTGATTCAATGTGCTGGATCCTATGGCATGCCGCCGAACACATGCACCTACGGCTCGTTCAACACTTTGTTCGTCTCATCCCAGATACGAAATACGAAAAGCTTCGAGAAACAGTCACTTACGAGCTGTTGGGAACTATTGCAGCACGAAATGGAGACCTTAAGCTCATAAAGTACTTCTATTCTCTCCCGCATTCACCCCTATCATACACAAGGATCATCTGCGCCGTCCTAGTCTATGGGCATCCACACATCAATGATTTCATGCAGATCTACGAATGGTCACGCGGGTGGCCGTTCAGTGAGGAAGAAGAAGAGCTTATTGAATCACATCAACAAGCCGGCTTGGTGTTCGTTCCCCAGCACTAGTTTTTTCGGCCTCTTATTCACTCTCCGAATTCGGAAATATATATGTGAGGCGATCCCTCAAGTTTTTTACATTTCATTTTATGAGCGTGCCTATAAGTCCTACGTTCCGTCGTGTACTCCGAAAGAATGGGCGACACAGTTTTCGGTGCCATGATGGCCCTCGCGGTGGTCATTTTGGTGCTTATCGTATTCATTTACAAGTTACCCGATGCTTCCATCGCTGCTTTAACCCCGGTTGCCGCGCCTGCTGTAGCTGACACCGCCAAGCCGGCCTGTCTCGATAACGCTAAGGATCTGGTAGGCAATTGGCAGAACAAGGAGGGAATAAAGACAGATGTTACGATAGCCGTTAATCCGGCCGGTGGATACACTTTCGCAATGAAGGCCGGCCCCACTGCACGTCCACCAATCCCAATCGTTGTTGGCTGCGATGGCTCAGTCGGAATCCAGCCACCGGGCGCCAGTGTTACTATGCTCGAGGTGGTTTCCAAGGATCAATTCAAACTACCAGGTCAACATGGTGGTGCAGATACGATGCTTTTCCGTCTCTAAAGTTTAGGCTTTACTTTTTTAGAGCCCATGATACCCCATACCTTGTTAGAACTCGTGAAAAAGTGACACCCATACCTCATTAGAGCTCATGTGAAAAAGTGATTAGAGCACGCAAGAGAAGTGATAAGCGTATAGATGTCCGTGGATGAGGAGATGAACGCGATGTTTGCGTTGCCCCGAAGGCCCCTACTGCGCGGCTATTCGCGACGGATACCTCCGTTGTTGTACAAAAGCATGACCACGTCGGATCCGGTCCATATCTTGCACGATGCTACCCTACCCGAATACCTGGTATCGGCTTTCGAGGCATTGCTCAAGTTCGTCAAATACCCAGGCAAAATAGTAGCGGATTGCTTCCACGCGGCCTGGTACAATCATACAACACTTATGCGAGCTTTGATCCGGGCAGATGGTCCATGGTTAGACGTCGACTCTCGGATGCTTCACCTTCTGGTCTGGATCCTAACTCGGAATGGCGATCTCAAGAGCTTGGAAATCATCGCCACGCAATCTCCAAGCTCTTTCTTCTTGCAATGCAATAAGCTAACGATCTTCACCGCGATGGAGTACGGGCATTCACACATGTTAGGAGGTGTGCTCGTGATCGCGAATCCTACCAAGGCTGTTTTTCGCGACGTAATCAGGGCTCTTCGAATGGAACACTCGGAAATACAGACCCTGTTCTTACAAAACAAACTTGTAAATATTAGCGATGTCATCCGCGTTGGACTCTTAAATGAATGTGAGGCAGATTTGTACTGGTTACACAACCACCCACTGATGGGTCCGGTTGTTACAGCTCTCATGATCAAGATGAACGTCATCGAGGACGTCGTCATATACGGTATGTGAGTTCACAGCTCCCCAACTTTTTTTGCACTGAGAAAAAACAAGGCCCAAGGGACTCTTTCACTTCGCCTCTTCGTCCTTGCGCTGCTCTGCGAGGAAGTCAGAGACTATATTCATGCGCTGGAGGCATGGGAATTGAAGTAGACGCATCAGAAATCCTCTGAGCGAGTTGTCATCAATGAAATTGGATCCATACGCCTGAGGTACCTTCACGGGAAACTTGAGTACAAGTGCCAGACGTATGTAGGCAGGAAATACACCCGGCCCACCGATGCAATTGTTGATCGTGTCTACCAGGATAGCCCTAACGTCACTTTCAAGAGGGTCCTGCTTCTCAGTTTTCACCGCTGTCTCAGTTTTCACTGTCTCAGTTTTCACCGCTGTCTCAGTTTTCGGCGAGCTTGGCTCCTTTGTCTTACTCTTTCCGGGGGTTCCAGGTTCGAGCTTACCCTCCCTGACCTCGCTGAGCTTATGAGTGTACACTCCATCACTGAACGTTGTGTCTTCGTAGCCCTCAATTACGCTGAGCCATTTTGCACCGCAAGGATCCTCGCGAAATAGGCCTTCCAAGGCATCAATCAGCATCTCGATCATGTAGTAAGCGATGTAGAAGCTCGTATGATACGTCTTACCTCCACGATGGTGGATGGAATCGTAAAGGTAACCAGTAGCACCATCGTTGATAGTCAGCGTATTACGGCAACTCTCAGACGAAACCGTAACCTTGGGGCATAGATTCACCGAGACTGCCTTGAGCATCTCCAAGAGCCCGATCACGTTATGACGAACTAGGGTTATCTCGCGTATGACATTCTCCTTTCCATTGGGGGATGGAGTGAGCAGGGTTATATTTACCGTTCCACCCACCTGCATTACCTTCACACTAGGTAGAGCGAACGAAACTTTCTGTACAAGAGCCTTAATGGCTCCATACTCCACTACTACAGCGCTGAGATCGGCGAGGAACTTGTAAAGATACTCCTCATACCTCAGCGGGACGCATAGGCACCCTAGATAGAACACTGGCTCCTTCAAGGGCGTATCAAGGACGGGGTGTAGACCCTTGTAGCGAATTCCGACGCCGATGATACCATTCTCCATCTCTATATCAAGGGAGATATTGTCATTGTAGCCGAGGTGTAGGAGCATCTGGAAGTAATGTAACTCCCCGACGATGTTTTCCTTGATAGTATGTTTTCCGGCCCAGCTACCAGATTGGAGCGTCAACTCGACTCCTTTGTCGAGGATTCTGGTCTTGTAAGTAAAGGGAACACCATTCCCGAACTCGCGGCGTGGGGCCTTCACAAATCGCCGGAATGACTGCTTGTTTACTTCCATTTTCGTTGCTGAGAAAGAGGATATAAGGCGGGAAACTATTCAACTTTTTCGACATCTTATTCACATATATGTGAGGTGATCTCTCAAACTTTTTCGACCTCTCTCACCTCCAAAAGATGGACAAAAAACAGAACTCACATATATGTGAATTTACTTACGTGGCTGAACGGACCCGTTGATCTGCATGGCGAACAGATCTAGTACCGCATTGGTGCGTTGGAGTGTAGGAAAATTGCGGAGGCAATTCGCCATGTGAGTTGGACCGAGAACCTCGCCGCGACCCAACATAGAGACCAAATTTTCGGGAACGGTCAGGGGATACTTGAGCATATCAATTACACGGACGCAGAGTAGGTTCATCTCTTCGGGCTTGAGTTCGGACTTGGTCTCTGGCTTAGGCTCCTCGCGTTTTACACCGCTGACTTCCTTCTTGGGCTCCTCCTTAGGCTTGGCGTACGGATTGACGAGGTCCCCGACGACGCCCTTACCGTCAATCCAGGTGATGGTACCAACACCAACCCCACCGAAGATTTCGGCGATGAACTTCTTGTTGTCAGCAAACTCGGTCTCCAATCCCTTGATTAGGGGTGTGAGGTGGCACTTGTCGAGGTAGATGTCCTTCGGGGTGGACTTGTTCTTCCCATCAAGAGTCGAACGGTAGATATATCCCTCCCCGGAGACGATCAAGGAATTGGTGAAAGTGGCTCCGTCTACATGACTACCACGTCCTTGCGATCGAGCTAGGATCAGCATGTCACGCATTCCGATGAGCTCAATGCAGTCGAATGCTACGCTCTGGTATGACTTGTCAACCCCGGTTGTGCTGGGCAATGAGGTCTCGATAACTGCACCCGTTGTGCGAACGCTCAGGTTAGCCTTGGGTAGGATGTAAGTCGGCGTGGATTGAGTACCGGAAACTCCCCTGTACTCCACCATCGCGTTCGTTAGTTCTTGAATGAACTTGAAAATGTACCCTCGTTCGCTCAGCGGGATGAACACATCGCCGAAGCGGAACAAGGATTCCGACAATGGAGTTCCATTATGAGGATGGGTCTTGTGGTAAAGACCAACAACGAATGCCTTGCCGGTTCCAGTACCCACGTAGACTTCAATCATACCGCGGTATTCTGTCTTGATCAGCTCCATGAGGTAGTCAAGCAGGCGATGAATGTTTTCCTGAACCCGGTACTCGGTAATGATGAAACCGGAAGTGAAGGTCAGAAAGACTCCGTTGCGACGAACGACGATCTCGTAGGTAGTTTCGGATACACAGGTATTTCCGAAAGATACATCTTTCGGAGCGTGTGAGGAGAGGACTCTGCGAGTTTCGCGGTCATAACTATTTCCGGAAGGTACATCTTTCGGAGTGTGCGAGGGTGACTGCTGAGTGGTAGACATGGCTCGGAAGAATCGAAGTTCTGATGAGGTAATCAGCCTGCTAAGAATCAATTTTTCAACACTCTCCGACAAGCTTTGCTGCTCTGTATTTTTGACGAGCTATGCACTTTGAGGACAAAAAATGTCACCTCCAAGGATTGGGAGATGTGATCTAGGCCTGCTTTAACATTAGGCTGAACAGGTAGTTCCATATTTTGAGCTGGTAAGCTAGGTCCTCGATACCTTTCACCCAGCTCAATAACTCACCGCTGCTGGAGAACTGAAGAGTCACCCCATGCTTAGTATGTGCCGGAGGAATCGTCAAGGGGTAGATCAGACCCTCCACGTACAACTCTGCCGCCGACTTGCCCGCCTTCACTTCTTCTTTCTTAGGCTCGAATTTGGCTAGGTAATCCCACACTTCGCCAAGAGTTTCGTCGCTCTTAATGGAAAGGATCCAGTTAGCCAGTTCCCAGCTATTTGTGATAGGCCTAGGATAACCCAAGGCAGTAAATCCACCGGGTATGATCAAGGGGTATTTCAACCCATCGAGGTACGCCAGGCGCTTCGAGTCGTACTTGGTGACCTTCTTGACTTCGGGCGTTGGTTTTACCTCCTCCTTCTCGCGTTTTACCTCCTCCTTCTCGCGTTTTACCTCCTCCTCGCATTTTACCTCCTCCTTCTTCGGCTCTTCTTTCTTGAAGAAGTTTATTAGGCCACCGATGCAGCGAGAGCCCTCGTAGAGCTTTGCAGATTCGAAATCCTCTCCAGCAAAGGCACCAGTGATCCACTTTTCCTGGGTCGCCAGAGCGGTCTTCAAGGCCTCGATAAGTGGTGCAATCATGTAATTGTCGATGTAGAACTTACCCTCTACGGTGTGAACGTGGACAATGTTCGAAGAGTTGAAGACCCAGCCCTGTTGCGATGAACTTCTAGTCAAGGTGTTGTAGATCTTGGGACTACGAATCGAAAACTCGACCGCGCCTCTACGATCTACTACACCATGAGCACACTCAAGCATATCCAATAGTCCGATAAGGTTGAACCGGCCAAACGTTGAAGTTTGTTGGAGGAGCCCAGCCTCTTTAAAGCGCGGGGTACTTAGAGTTACCGTAAGGAACTCACCAAAGCTGACTTTTACACCGGGCGGCTCGAACGTCCCGGCACAGTTGACACCGGAGAGGACGGCATACTCTGTCATCACATTGTCGATATCGGTGAGGAACTTGTAGAGATACCCACTGCAGCTTAACGGGGCGTACAAGTCACCGACGCGAAACTCTGGCTGATCGATCGTTACCTCATTGGCGGGATGCGGGCCGTGGTTGTAGATACCGAAAGACACCGTGCAGCCCTTGGCCATCACCTTGAACTCAATGTTGTTTGAAAACTTCATACTAAGTAGGTCCCGAAGGTACCGGACTAGGCTACTGATATTCTCCTGAATGAGGTAAGTTCGCTGAAAGATACCGCTGTTGAGGTACAGCTTGACCCCGTCCTTGGTCACTTCGTGGAGGTAACTGAAGGGCTCGCCGGTTCCCGGAGCCGCAGTGGCTAGCTTCACGACTTTGTCAAAGGTGGTGGCGCTCATTCTTCGAGAGATTTCTCGGAAAGGTGATACACTCGACTCGGGAATCAATTTTTAACCCGGTGGAGGACCGATTCCGAGCGTCTCTTTGACCTCATCCTTTTCGGTCTCTAATAGTAAATAGGCCTAATTGATATTAGAGCATTTTCCGGGCGAGGTCAAAATGGAGCTCGGGATCATGTTCCCGATAGCATTCGATGGAATCCACTCGCGCAGTAATGCAAAAAAGTACACCCAAACTTATACCAAGGTACACATGGCCCGATGGCGGTTCTCGTAGTCCTTGATCTTGCCCAAGATTCGGTTGCGGAACCAAGTATCGTTCGCCTTTTCGCGGGCTGTCTTGGCCAAGGCGGTCAGGGTAGCCTCCACGTCACCCTTAAATATGAAAATGCTTATTTCAGCGAGCATTTCTTGCATATACACTATTTCATCAAAGCTCTTCATGTCGGGATTCGCTGATAATACCTCCATTTCAGCCTCAATATCCTGCACGATAGTCAGAAGAACAGCAACCACATCGTAATGCTTTTGCGCAAGCCCGACCGAGGCCGAGGTCAACGCTTCCTTAACTATCTCGACCTTTTCGTATATCAGGGCAACGGCGTCCTTCAAGTTTTTATTCTGGAAGGCGACTTCATTGGCATTAAATCCAACCCCGTGGTACGTCTTTCGAACATAGAACATAAACTTTAGCAACAAATCACCGGTGTGTTTCTGCATAAAGATCAGATGCCCGAAGACGTAAGTGGGATGCCTGGTCAAATTAAGGAGATACATCAAGGTCATGAACTTACTCCATGTTTGACAGTAACCACCACCGGTCAATTGATCGGTAGATTGCATGGCTAACGGGCAGGACTCCATAAACCAGTCCAACTTACCGATTTCCCATCCGTCGGTCCACCAAGGTTGTGTTTTTACCCATTCAATGATCGACATGGTTAGGGCAATAATGGATGGATCTGGGTTGTTTACGTGTGGTTCAAAGAGAAGGACGCGTTTAGCATCGTGATCAATAGCCAGTGCGTTAGAATGTGCAAATGTTCCGGTAGAATTTACTAACATTACTTCGCGACCCGCGGTAACGGGAGTTCGAATGTAATTTTGGATGTTTCCACCGTCCCGGGCCACGACTAGCTCCGGTGGTACGTATACGAATCTGCTCCCATAATCGAAGTCATTTGTATTCGGATCTCTCTTCGCGAGGGCTTCAATGTACTCTTTCGCTTTTTGTACCTTGGTACCTAACTTTTTCTCCAAGACGTCGGGGTCAGAAGAATCGGCAAATGAGACAATGCAACTAACAGTAACCCCGAATGGAACCATCCTTCGCATGACGGTAAGTTGGGCATCAGTGCTAAAGAAGTTGATGAACCAGGAGTAATTAGCTTCACGAGCGCAGAATTCCTCATACTCACGCTTCAGCCAGGCATTGTGTTCGATGTTGTAAAGAAATACTGAGGGGATCGGAAGCACCAAACCCATGTCTAGGATATGTTTTTTGATATTTTCATAGGTAGCAGTACGTTCCGAATCCTCCAAGCAACCCGCCTCACATTCCCAACGGTTAGTAAAGCCATTCGGAGACTCTTCACAGCGCTCCAGGTAAGGTTTCCCCTTATCGGCGCAGATCCAACCAGCTCCATACTTGAGGCGTTCCGGTTCCAAGGCCTCATAGAGCAAGTAGCCCAGCCCTCCGAGCAAGACCGGACCCAACCAAACAGACTCCAACCAGAGTAGAACCAGCACCAACAAAACCACCACGGCTACCTTAAGTTCCAGCATTGCAAATTGAGACAAAATATGTCCCAGAATTTATGATACATCGCTCCCTAATATGAACGTAGCTTCGCGTCTGAAGCCGCTCCGCCGTTCATATAGAATCGCGTCTCCATTCTCTTGGGTTTACATTCGATGGAATCCGATCGCGCTTGAGGCCCTTGCGGCACGCACATTCAAGGCTTTCCAGTATTTTTTTGTCAACCTCAGGATCCATATCCAAGCTCCACTTCGGGGTACCGCTTCCGCGGGCTCTAATATCAATTAGGCCTATTTACTATTAGAGCATTTTCCGGGCGAGGTCAAAATGGAGCTCGGGATCATGTTCCCGATAGCATTCGATGGAATACAATGACACAAAAATGCAACCCAAACGGGTGTCTTACTCGTGGGCGGAACGGGCGACGAAGTGGCATAGCCACGAGAAGCACGTGTAGACCAAAGAGTATAGCACCCAATTATAAATTTGAACTAATTTAACGAGACCAAGAACCAAGTCACTTATGGAGTCGCAAAGCACTCGACTTCGCAAGTATCAGGGCGTTCGACTAGTCTTTCCTAAGCGAGCCCAATTCGCTGACCAAGCTAGTTTTAATGCCGCTTGGGCACAGTTCATCGCCCAACTTCCCGAGCGAATGGACCTGGTAGACCTACCTAAGCACCAGGATATCATTACTCGAATGCGTTCTACGCGTCCGATTCTGTTCATGCCGATCGACGTAATGGATCTGCAGCGTAACTGGAAGTATCAGATGCTACTAATCGGTATCGTACGCGGTGGCGCCAAGGCCATCGTGCTCGTGGAAGGTATCGAGCCTCGCTTTGATGTTCGAGTCCCACCCGGCATTAGCGCTGATGGTTTCCGTAGTCTACTCCTGGATTGGTACAAAGAAAACGTTAATCGACCCTCCCGTACCGAGGTAATCGAGCTGTATCCGCCTAAAGAGTTCAGCGAGAAGGCGATTCCGTACATCCGCGTCTATAACGATAACTTACACAAACGTAACGGGCAGCTCAAATGGACCCACGAGAATGCTTTCGTCTATTACGATGACGTGCATAAGGTGAACGCTTCAGTGTTCCTGGAGACCGCTAATAACGACAAAACCTGCTATTATCGGCTCATTAGTCGCGAAAATAAGCTACAACTGGCCGCTTGGATGATGCTGAGCAACTACGTAGATATGCGAAAAACCGGTGAAGATTTCGGTAAAGCGAACATCCCGGTAGTGATTCGGGTCAAGTTGTCCGATATCTGTGAGCCGGCTACGCATCGCACCGAGCCCATCAATCCAGCTGATCATCGCGATTTAGTTCGTGATCCGGCCGTCATTATGCTCTGGGATCTTGAAACGTACTCGATCAAGAGTACCGGTGATGCCCCACAAGTGGAACGAGTCTACAACGTCCAAGGTAAGGAGGAAGACATCATCATTATGCAGTCGATGTTGTTCAGCTATCATCACGACGATGAGATCCTCGTCAGGCTCAGTTTTACGGATATGTGCAGCCCTATGGTGGCTGATTGTACCGTTATTCAGGTGACTTGCCAGGCCGATATCATCCAAGTGAAGGCGATCATGATGGAGCGGATGAAAATGGACTACGTAGCCGGGTTCAACGACTCTGCTTATGATTGGCCATTCATCTTCCGTCGGGCTGAAGCACTCGATAAGCAAGGATACAAGCTTTGCAAGGAGCTAAAGGAGCGTCCCTGTGTGCTCAATGTAACGGAGGACCTCCGCAAGTGGGTGCTCCGTGATGCTTTTGATGCTAGTATTAACGTCAAGATCGATGCTGATACGAATGTCAATGTCGAATTCCTTCACGTACCGGGCTTCATTTGCTTGGATACCCGCGTGGTTTTCCGGCAGATGTACCCTAACATGGAGAATGTGAGCAGTCTTAACAGCTTCTTGGAAGCCAACAAGATTGGTCGCAAGGAGGACATGCCCTACCAGACGATGTTTAAGATCTATCGAATGATGCGGCAGTTGGCCCATGACCTCGGAACTTCGGTTTATGAGGAGATCTTGGCCTGTCTGGAAGAGTGGCAGGTAAAGCATGGTCCCATGTACCGTCCTTTCGAGGGTATCGACCTGGAAGACAACCCCTTCGAGCGTATCGATGCTTCCGAGTATAACATCAAGGAGCTCACCATTGACGAGGTAATCGTCCTGGCCAAGATGTCTGAGCAAGTGGTGCGTTACTGTAACGTAGATGCCCAACGTTGCCAAGAGCTACTCAAGAAGCGAAACATCATTGCCGATAAGCGTGAGACAGCCAATCTTACCTTTGTGAGTACCTTCGATGCTTTGTATCGAGCTGGTGGCATGAAAGTGCGCAACAAGATCATGGCTAAGGCCACACAGGCAGACTGGCGGATCGCGTTCAGTAATGTTACTCGCGATAAGATCAAGAGTACCAAGAAATTCCCGGGTGCCTACGTCATTCCCCCGAAGAAGGGATTGTATCGTGATCACAAGTGGATGAAGGCGGCTCGACTACTATCATTGCACCGTCCGGACCTGTTCCGCGCGGTATTTGGAGCATTGATCGAGAAAGCAAAGGCAGCTGGTTCCGAGAATCCAGAACGACCGCTCGATGAGTGGGTGAATCCGCAGAGTCCGGACTTTCAGCCAATCATCCGGGAGATCTGTGATGCTTTGCAGGTCAAGTTGTATCGGGCGATAGAGCGGATGCCCAGTAACCGACAGAAAACGGAAGAAGTGAGCACCAGTAGCAAGGACGCCCGGTCCAGTATCATCGAGGTTGAAGATAGCGGCGTAAGACGCGAAAGTGACGTAAAAGAGGTAGGCGTAAGACGCGAAGATAGCGGCGTAAGACGCGAAAGTGACGTAAATCAAGAGACTCCGAAGCTCGTCAAGACCCCAGCCTCTGGTTCTAAGCCAGGTAAGGTGATCGAAGTGGACGTCTCACCCGCCATTGCGAAGGCGCTCCTAGCTGGACAGGCTCCCAAGACCCCGAACGCCAAGCTCGGCAGTAGTGTACCCTTGCGTGTGGATACCGCGAACACGACAGCCGCGGATCAAGCCCTGAAACGAAAGGCACGCATCGCGGAGCTAGATAAGCTGCTCGAGGATCGTCCGGTGCGTATTCGGCTACCAAAACCAGCAACCAATGTCGAGGATGCGATGACCGAAATCATGCGAGAGATCATGGCCGGGCCTGACTTCACGGTCAACCAGGTAGAGGAGATCGAGCGTAACAATGATGTATTCCCGAGAACTGATCGGCCCAACTCGGGCTTGGATCACAGCAGTCTGTATCCAAACATCATCATTACCTTCAACCTTAGTCCCGAGAAATGCATCCGGAACCGTAAGCAGATGGAATCACTGCTCGGCAAGAAGGACAAGTATGGCAATCCCTATCGCTTCCGTGAGATCGTGTTCCACTACAAGAATAAGGACGAGCCCAAGGGACCCGAGAACGAAATCCGTGCCTGGTTCGTGCAGTACACCCCCGTGGAAGCCGTAGATCCCAAGACTGGAAAAAAGAGCTTCGTTCGTTTCGACGGCATGGGCATCTACCCGGCCGTGTTGAAGGAGTTGTTCGACATGCGTGTAGGCTTGAAGGCTGGTCTCGGCAAGTTCGGTCTACCCCAAGAGTTCCTCAACAGCATGGTAAACGAGCGTGAGAAGAACAGGTTACCCAACCTGGACTCCCTACCGATCCCGGAACAACGCGCGCAGGTCCTCAAGGCCGCCGAAGTAGAGCTCAAGAACCGCGAGGCTAAGTTCGCAGAGACCAAGAAGAAGCTCTCGGAGGAGAAAATCCACCACATGAAGAAAATCATCGACTTCATCAAGAACGAGTGGGATGTCCTCGGAGAGAAGGGTAACTATCCCGAAGTGGAGTATCCGCATGTCTGCACAGAGAAGTGTGATGTGGTATGCGAGCTGGAGGACACCGTCAAGAAGTTCCGCGCGATGCCTTTCAGCAAGTTCCTCGATGAGGTAGCCTTCAACTACAACTACTTCAACGCCAAGCAGCTGGCCATTAAGCTGATTATGAACACCGCTTATGGTGAGACTGGCTTCAATATCAGTCCGTTCTTCCTGGTCGAGGTAGCTGGTGCCGTTACCTTCATGGGTCAATGTATGCTCAAATTACCCAAGGCATACATTACCGACAAGGACTTTGACGTAGTTTACGGTGATACCGATTCATTGTACTGCTCCCCGCCTGATTCCGAGTACACTGAGATTGACAAGCTGTTCGAATCGGGGCAGATCAGCAAGCTCGAGTGGTGGTACCGAATGGCCGATCATAGTATGGACGTCATGGATCGCTGTCGTGATGAGGTAAACGAAATGCTCTACGATTATACCGGCACACGCTTCCTCAGTATGGCCTATGAGGAGGTCCTTTGGCCATACATGATGGTAGGTAAGAAGAAGTACGTAGGTCTGAAGCATGAGGGTATTGTGGATCTGACCATTTGCAAGCCTGAATGTACCTTCGAGAAGTTCGCCAAGGACAAGTTGGTCTTCGTTAGAGGCTTGGAGCTTAAGAAACGAGGCAGCAGTGAAGTGTTGAAAACCTGTTGCATGGAAGTGGTATGGCGTTCCTTTAACGTAGCGGAGAGTCGTACCTTGCGTGAAATCTGCGAAGATAAGCTCAAGGAAGTGAAGACTAGGCCTTGGAATCCGCGCATGTTCGTCAAGACGGTCAAGTACAAGGAGCGTGGCTTCAAGCCTACCGGTGAATTGCGCAACGGTAACGTCAAGGTGCAAGACTTCATGGCACGGATGAAGCAAGTGCAGCAGGAGCACCCCGAGCTTGGCATTCGCGTGGCGGAGTTGGGTGAACGTTTCGAGTTCATCATCGTGGAGCGGTATCCCCATGCTTACAACATTCGCGGCGTCTCGCAGAGCCTCGGAATGGGTGAACGGATGGAATATGCCAGCGTGGTCTGTGGCCCGAAGGATGGACCAGAGGCCGGCAAGCCTAACACCGCTTATGAGGCTTATCTGCAGGAAACCTTACGCCCCGACTTAGACTACTACGTGGAGAATGAGCTGATCGGACAGTTGAGTCGCTTCATTATCTATCACCCGGACTATGATCGCGTACATGAGTACCTGCGCGACGTGACGGACGATGCTGACTTTGACGATATCTACAAGAAGGCGGACAGTAAGGCCCACGATATGGCCGGCAACCAGCTAAAGAAGTTCTACCAGCTGAACTATGCGACCAAGTACCGCAACTACAACAGCAGTGTACAGGGTATGTTCCGTGGCGCTAGTAAGGCAATCAGTCGACGCTGGGAGGAGCGTTACGGTGAAGGTAGTCGCATTCTAGACCTGGCCTCCAAGATGATCACTACGGCGAATGAGGACGCCAACAAGATTCGGGAGACTTTCCCCATCGTGGAACTGATGTTGAGCGACCTGGAGCTCCTAGCCTCTAAGGAAGCGGAACAGTTACCGATGTGTGACTTGCGAGTGGTACGGAAGCGCCTAAAGATGACAATCCCGGAGATCACGGTAATGTATCGCCGACTCTTGGCTGCACGGGAAGCTCGGGCTAAGCGGCGTTTGGAGAACGCCAAAGTAAAACTAGCGAAACTACTGCCCAGCTTGCAGGACTTCGCCTTCCGCCAGATGGAATGGTTAAGCACTAGCATGGAATCGTTGATGTTGGAGATGAAACTGGACAAGCGGCCAATCTTACCTGATGCGAATCGGATGGCGCACCCGGTCAAGAAGGAAGCGCCCACTGAAACGAAAACCGGAAAGAAGAAGAAAGCGGCGGCCAAGAAGAAGCCGGCTGTTAAAACGGAAGAGGAGATCGAGGGCGACAAGTCGATCCAGGTCAAGGTATCGGTACCCGAAGAGACGATCGAAGAAGCGGTAGAGTTCAGCCTGGACATTACGATGGCGGAAGAACAGGAAGAGGCCGAGAATATTGTGGCAGAGGTACAGGCGTGCTACTCTGATATCTTGGCGGCCAAGTACGTTTACAAGTCGATCACTTACATGAAACGTACCTTGGAAGATATGTCACGAGAGAAGAATAAGCGTGACAGCCGTGGAGCGGATCCGCGAGTCTTGGCAGAGTTCCGACGCCCCGGTAATGCGATGATGCGTGACTTTGCAGATTTCCTGGCGGCCGATAACACGGTCATCTCCGGGCCCGGCGGGATGAAATACTAACTTGGTGCTATACTCGTTTGGGCTTCGTGCCTAAAGTCACTCCACCCACGAGTAAGACACCTTTTTTGCTTGCGAGGGCATCAAATAGGAATGTGAATCCCAGATATGGTGAACGTGAATCCCAGACATGGTGAATCCCGATCGTGTACGAACGTAGATCCCAGATATGGTGAACGTAGATCCCGGACCCCATCACGCGCGCTTGAAAACCTATCCCGCGCTCCCTTTTGGACCTACTCTTATTCCGGCTCTAATATCAATTGGGCCTTTTCTCTATTAGAGCATTTTTTGAGCGAGGGTCAAAAGGGACTCGGGAATGGGATCTCGGAGGTGAAAAAAACAAGAGTGCTCATCGCTCGCCGGATACGCGGGCGTAATCTTCTTCGAACAGGCCTAACCCTCTTTCCGAAGCATAGCCAATTCCATGGGTCAATCCATATTCTATTCGATCGTAAGCGAACCCGGTCACGTCTCCGTAGCTTCTCCTCAGTTGATGATCCGCCCCGTTAACGAGCCGATCTAACTCTTTTATCTTGCGCTTTCTTATGTATTTCTTGAACCGGCGTCTATCGTATCGCCAAAGCCATCGTATCCATGCGGATCTCTTTGTGCCTTGGTACTCCGGTGGGTCCATCTTTCACAAAGAATTACGCGCTCTTTGTGAGAGTGTCTAGCTTAAAAAACGTGATTCAAATTTGCTAAGGTGATCTAGTGCATTGTCTCCAGTCTGCCATGAATAAAAGCCTCCTCTCAAGTCTATCGTTACCAAACGAATGTTTCACAATAGCCGAGTATACTTCTGCTCTCGCATCCATTGGTTTCAATGACCCGCAATGCAGTAGATCCTCTGTGATATTCAAGCGAGGCACGACTATGTATTTTTTAACTCGTCTTCGATCGTACATCCAAAGCCACTTGAACCACTCCCACGTGTCAAGACCCAGGGTGCTCGGTGGGTCCATCTCTGTGAAAGTGAGGAGAGAGTTTCAAATTTGGACTTGCTTGAAGTCTCTAGAGAACTTTTCACTCAGGGCTCGTTGCTTCGCATTGTCCAAATTGAACCTGAGCTCCTGGTACATTGTCCTCATTACATACTCGTCAATATTTTTACCCTTGTTTTTTTGCTTCCAGTGTCTTCTACCCGGTGCTTTGAACTCGAGCCTGAGTGAATCCAGCTTGTCTAGGTTCTTCTGTGTAAAGTATTCCGCGAGGCGACGTCGATTGTATCTCCAGAGCCACTTGAACCAATCGTATTCCATCGCCCCGTTGAACTCTGGTGGGTCCATCTTTCACAAAGAGCGCGTAGTTCTTTGTGATATTTGCGAGAGCTGGGAGAAACAGAGCCCTATACTAAAAAATGTACACTGAATCAAATTTCTAACCCTCGAGGCCCCTTTCCCAATCTTCTGTGAACCTTGTTGACAGAATATGTTGGTCTCTTTCGTAGTCACATGTAAGAGCATTGATCAGCATATTTTTCGTGTATTCATTTCTCGGCTGACCCCAAAGTTCGCGCCCTGCCTTAGTCTGCATGATAGACTCCAACATAAGCAGGTTCCTTGGCGTCAGATAGGCTTTGAATCGGCGTCGATCGTACTTCCAGAGCCAGGTTATCCAGGCCGACTTGATTACATCTTGATACGGAGGTGGGTCCATCCTCTCACTTTCTCGCGAATCTATGATTCCGCGAGAGGATACAACTGTGTTTATCTCTGTGAATTCTCTGAGAAGAGCAATCACTTTTCTCAATTCGAGGCTGTTCGTATAGATTCGAGACAGATTGAATTAATTGGACCAAATATTGGAGTCCATTCCTCTAAGACTCAAATGTCTGCTCTTCCAGCTGCAGCAAAGCGCAAGGTCGATGAGATAGATGACGATGACGTAACAGAAGCCGAGCCCGTTCAAGCGACTCCCACGAAGCTCCCAAACACGAAGCCCCAAACCATACGTGCAGTAACTCCCGATGCAAAGCGCCAGACCAGGATGGAGCTAGCGAAGGTACTTTCCTCCGCTGGCAGCTATCCCATTCCTCCCGGTGCTACTGATGTTCTATTCACAACCTCAGTTCAATTAAGCTATCGTAGCCAAAGTGTCGTTTATATTAGCCCACCACCGATACCCCTCGACAACAAGGTGGTAACAATGCTGAAGCAGAAGTTCCCGTCTGGGCAGACGTTGTGTGAGGCCTTGTTCGATCCAGTAGCACCCGTGAATCAGTTGTCGTTAGAGACTGGGATGGCAGAGATCCAGAAGATGCCGCCCATTATACAATCTTACAAAGGTCGGAATAGCGAACTGCAGGTGCATGTTGTGGAGGTTTCAGGCGAATGGATCGTCAAACCTGTCGCACCAGGCTACGTCGAGATCCAGATTCCTGAACTCCCTCCCATTACCATGCGCTTATGTTCGTACCATGCGGACCGATTGCTGTTCATCTCCAAGTACGGAGCTCGCGATCCCAAGAAAGAACTGACCTTGATAAACGACAACTACGCGATAGGACATTCGTTCTACGTTCATTCCGGCATCAATCCTCCTGCTATGGTGCTGGACAAACCCACCAATGAGAAGAAGATCTCCCTGGCTATGGAAATGACCAGAGAAAACCTGGACCGGATGCATACCGCGATGCTGAAGGTGAGGTTGATGAGCGTAGGGATCTGTTGTACCCTTTCACATGACTCCGGTAATCGCATCGCGTACATGGACTCTATTATCGATGGCCGAAAGGGCTACTTGGTTCGCTTTGATACGGACAAAAAACACGTACTTACCTTCCTCTCCCTGGAATACATGGAGGCCATGCGTTTACTATGCGAGGGTAGGATTGCCAGGTCTATTGCTGTCTCGGATGGTACCATAATTACCTTCGAAATTGGCCGCTTCTTACTAACGGATCCATCAAACGGAACGAGTTTCAGTATTGCTAAGGCAATCGCAGCTCGACTACTCAACGGGATCCCCAAGGTTGTCTCCTAAGCGTTGTTACTTCGGTTATTCTTTTTGTACCTGCTCCCGGATTTTTCCAATTCAAGGCCGATAAAACGTCGAGACAGATTGAATTTCCTCGGAGGTCTATCCCCCGATCCCATGGCTAAGCGGAAGGCTGACGAGGTCCTAGAGATCGTACCGGAAGAAGTACCCGAACCCGTGGAACAACTGATGAACATGGCCGTGCAGGTAGTTTCACCAGTTGTGGAGCGTTCAGCCGCGGTACCCGAGCCTGATCATATGAAGAGGAAGATGGAATTCGCTAGGCTAATAGCCTCCACTGTCGGACTACAAATCCCGCCAGATGTTACCGATGCCCGATCAATGATGGCAGTTCAGCTACATTTCCGCAGCGGTAACATCGCCCATCCACCGACACCGCTAATAGTATTGAACAACCAGATAGTCAATTTACTAAAGCGAGGGATGACCCCTGCTGGATTTCAGGAGTTGATGGTGCCCGAAGAGCCCAGGATTCTCGCTAGAGAACTCGGAATGATGCGAGGGCAAAACGTACCCAACACTAGGAAACTACCCGAGGTGGGCGGTTATAAGATCGGTATTGTGAATGCTCCAGGGGAATGGGAGGTCTTGCCGGCCATGCCAGGCCACGTACAGATACGCATTCCTACGCTCCCGCCCATCATCATGCGTCAGTGTCGATTCCATGTGCAGAAGTTACTATTCATTTCTAAACACGGCGGTCAGTCACCCCGAACGAGCTTCGCGTTAGTACCCGGGTGCTACGACGTGGGGCATGTGTTCTATGTTCAGTTCACCTCTCCGCAGAACGATACAAGTAATCAAGGATTACTGAAGAATGATACAGGAGAGCGAGCCTCACCGCAGAATGATACACCAGCCGGGCGCATGATCGTCGTCTTGGACCGGAAGAGGCTGCCCGGATCCTATGTGGCGATGGAAATGAGCAGATTGAACATGCTTAGGCTACACGAGGCGATGTTAAAAGTGGAGGCCATGATTCACCCGGCTGATGCCTGCACAGATCTGCATCCCGAATCGGCGCTAGCGGCTTATATGTTCGCCAAGATCGGCGGCAAGAATGGGATCCTGATTCAGCAAGACACGAACAGGGCGACCATCTCGTTCCTCTCCCTGGAGCACATGAAGGCGATCCACGCCCGAAGCGAGATGACCTTGGACCGGCATACGATTTCTCTTTCGGGTACACGGGTCGTGATGAAAGATCCATCAGGCGAGGTATGCTTCGAGTTCGACCGTGCGATCGTCGTGGGACTATACGGGCAAATCCTCCGCGATTATCCAAACACGGAACAGTATCCATGGAAGACTTCCATGTAATTTGGAGGGGAGAGATAAGGCAAGAGGGAAGAGAGGTAAGGCGAGAGGGAAGATAGGTAAGGCGAGAGAATCTTGGGCCTTACTCCACTATTTTTTATACCCGCATTCCCAGTTGACCAAGCCGAGTCTTACTCGTTGTCGGAGCGGCCTTGGACGCGCAGACAAAACGAGTATAGCGAGAGTTGAATTTTTTATTCCAGATATCCAAGTGCTTGTAAAGCGAGATGGACTTACCGATTTCTTGGGGGAAGAACGAAGAAGGTATCTACCTGATGCATGGTGGCCTGGCCGTTAGTTTACCCGAAGTATTGATGAATCTGATCTATTCGATTCGAACTGGGGGTCAAACTGCGCCCTGGAGCAACATAGCCCGAATGTTTCCGGACGGGGGTGTAAAAATACAAAGCAAAGTTCTGCTACATCTTCCGAGCTTCTTGGCAGTGTTTGCGCCCGAGATTTACGCTGAAAATCAGAAGCGCACGTTTGATGGGAAGCCCTTCCCAGCGGCTATTGAGGTCTGGCTTACCGCATACAAAAAACTGCAGAAGGATGCTGATTCCACGGCCGAGGCACCTGTTCCGGTTCATGTAGAGGCTCCCGCACCTGCCCCCTTCCCTCCCGCGCCCGCCACGCCTGCCCCTGCTCCTGCCCCTCCCGCGCCTGCACTTCCCTCCCCTTCTGTTCCCGCACCTCCCGTTCCCTCCGCGTCCGTCCCTTCTGACCCCTCCTCACCTTTCCCCTCCCCTCCCGCACCTGCCAGAGTCCCTTCCATCAAGGGAGTGAGGACCGTTATTCATGTCGATTACCCTGAGATCGGAATGATGGAGTTTGATCTCAAGCGAATCAAGGTTCTACGAACTGCAACTTACAAAAACAAAGCAGGTTCGAACATCACCGCGCATATAGTCCCCCTTACGAAGCCTTGGACGATCAGTCACGCTTATTCAGGCTACTTCAGAGTAGAGATTCCCGGCCTGCCGATGATCCTAGCGCGTACGTGTCCGGGTACTTACCGTTTGCTCTCGTTCATCTTGGATCCTCGCCACGACGCGACTAGGGTCTCTAGCGATAATGCGGAAAAGTATTTCCTGGAGTCGTACGAGCATGGTCACAGCTTCCAAATCATAGTGTCGCCTAATATTTTGGTGTTGGGACAGGGACCCAGCAAGGACGAGTGTTTGGCGGTGGAGATCAACAATGAGTCGCGGGAATACCTAGCCGAGATGTTCCTCGAGATGGTGAAGATCAAGGAGTTTCACTGTGGAGTATACCACTATGAGAATTTCATTCGATCGTACATAACTTCACGTGGACCCGACGGCGAGAAGATTGTTAGGCTGCGTTACACTACTCCTTCGATGGATCCGGAGGTTCCCTTCATGTGGACAATTGGGGAGAACATGTCGTTGGAGGACCTAGCTAATATAGTAAGTTTATTGCGCCAAGAAATGCAAATACCAGAGGGTGGAAATATCCGAAGCGGTAGATTTGGGGCTGGAGTATCCCGAGGTAAGATGGCGATATACAATCACACCACGGGGGCGCGGGCCGGTCTGATGGATGCTTATTCCTTGCCGGCAATTACGGCTGCCTTCCTCCAGAAAATCTTGGAATGTGAGACTCGCTAACCTCCCTAATTAACACTTGGCTTCATGTTCCTCCTCCGTCGGACCATTCCGCCGTGTTAATAGAATCGGTCGTTGCTTGCTTTTCATAGACCGGAAGAACTCATAAGAAATAGACTTGTCTTTTTTGATCCACTTTCCTGAACTCTCTCACCTTTTCCGTTCGACGATGCTCGTCGGAATGCATTTAATTATAAGCCGTGGAAAAACATCACCCCTCATATAACGTTCGTCGCATCTCGTTTTGCCGGACCCTAGGATGGACGGTCAAGTCCCTATTGCGGTAGTCCCGGCCCCCAGTGCGCGTGGTGGCTCGATGGTATGTGTCTCACTGCTTGTCGCCTTGGTGATCATCGTGATCATGGTAATTATCTGGAGCAAGCAGATTACCTTCTGGCTTCGTAGCAGCTTGTACACGGCTGCGGGCATGTTGGATCCGGCCCAGCCGATGCCACGTTACTCTACAGTGGTCGGTATCCCCGATGAGGACAATATTCCCGTAGAACGGCTCGCTAATCCCGGCAAGAATCAGAGCCTTGGCACTCTCCCGGCTGGGCAGACCTCGGACACCCTTTTGGCCCTCGGGTACACGGGACAAGTCCCTTGGGATGAGGTTATGCAGGCTTCGGAAATTGATCCCAGTAGCTATGTTAACCATGCCGCGTTCGTCGCTGATACCCGCAATTTCTCCTCCGGAGCGAACTTTACCGAGAAGGATGATTCAAACAACAGCTTTGCGTTCGTTAACTTCATCGGACTGCGTCGTCCTCAACACGTAGAAATCGGAGCATCCGCTAGGCAGCAGCAGGATTTGGACGTGTCAGTGCTTAAGCGCAATCGTCCTTTCCTATTTTAATTGAGCACCTCTACAGCACTCTACAGCCTTCCGGAGTCAAGTACAATTCTCATTTTTTCCCTATGGACACTGTGGGTACGCTACCGTACTAAGGTTAGTAATAAGAACACTAACGGTACAAAAGAAGCGATGTCCTCCAGACCGAACTCGAAATTGTCAAACGATGACAGCAGCGCCACGCAAACAGTCAATACAGAACAGGAACCTGATTCACCTCCATTCACAAACTGGATCGGCCTACGTCGCCCTCCGGGTGTTGGAAACACGTTACCCGTAGACCAACAGCATCACGGCTAAAAAGACGTATCTAGGAGAGTCCACGCTCTTTACTTTTTTATTAAAATTGATATACCAATACGAGGTTACTAGTTTCACGAGTAGACCGTTCATTTGTGTACAACTAGTAATGGAGGGTAAAGACGACTCTGTTGATGATCTACTTGGCGAAGAATTCGTAGATTTAGACGACGAGGAAAACGAAGTATGGAAACCCATACGGGGTGATGAGCTTAACGACTACCATGTATCAAGTCTAGGTCGCCTTAAAAACGTATCAACCGGGCGTATGAAGTCCAATAGACCTAGAAAAAATGGCTATGTGGTAGACAGAATATTCCTCGAGGATGGTCAAAGCGACGACGTGCGTAGGCACGTTCTGGTGGCGAGGGCCTTTATCTGGAATCCAGAAAACAAACCATACGTGGATCATATCAACGGTATCAAAACAGACAACAAAGTAAGTAATCTCCGATGGGTAACGGAGGTGGAAAACATGGCTAATAGGCATGTCATGCCTCCACCGGAAAGCTATATGAGGATTGTGGAGCAGATAGATGCGTTTGATGGCGGCATAATTAAGGAATGGGAATCCGCGTCTGCAGCCGCAAAGGGAATTGGGGTGAGGGTAGATGAAATTTCCCACGCTGCGAGAAACGGGACATCACTAAATGGATTCGACTGGAGATACAAGGAGGAAAAAATAGATGGCGAAGAGTGGGTAACACTTACCAAGAATGATAACGAAATAGGTGTGTCCAACAAGGGTAGGGTTCGTATGATCAGCGGTAGAGTCGTTTACGGGAGTGGGAAGGACTACAAGTCAATTGGCGTGGGTAGGAAAGTTAAAGATAAACAAAGTAAATTCTTCGTCCATCAGCTTGTGTGTGAAGCGTTCCATGGACCTCCTCCTTCCCCAAAACATAGAACGGTAAATCACAAAGATAAGAACCCGTCAAATAATTGCGCGGAGAATTTAGAGTGGGCGTCGCATCGCGAGCAATCTCTACATAAAGGTGCACCAGATGATGGAGGCGACAGTGTATGTAGGCATGTCTTACAATTAAATCCCATCACGGAAAAGGCAATCAGAAGATTTCCTAGTATCGAAATGGCAGCTGTGAGCGTAGGCGTAACGCCTCAACGTGTGTCTGCCGCCGCTGGACCACCAGGGATAAAAGGTAGGAAACTAGCTGGTAAATACAAATGGATATTCATAGATGACACCGATCCGTTCATGCTAGAAACAATGGAAAAACGCGTTAAGGTAACGAAGCCCGCGAGTCAGTTTGGCGCTGTATATAGGTTGGATCCTAGTGTTGATGCGCCATGTGAACGCTTTGATACCATCTACGAAGCCGCGAAGAAGTACAACGTCAATCCTTCTGCTATTTCAATCGCTGTAGCTTACAATAGGAAGGTTAGGGAATGTAGGTGGCGAGAGGAAGATCCAATGGATCCTATTACCCATCTCGATACGGGAGATTATCTACTAAGGCTTCACAACCTCACGGAAAAGGAGCGAGAGGAGTTGCAAGTAGAACTTTTACTCGGAGAGGAACTACCGGAATGTATGATCGGTAATGCGTCCGTCGCGGAACCTATATCCAGAGAGCAAATAGACACGTTCTTCGAGATTCATAAAGATGATACTCTCGAATGTATGGTAGGATACGCGTCTCTTGAAGGTGATAACGATCAATTCGACCGTGAAGATAACATTCTCTCCTCAGCTGGTAATATCCAGGTCCATGATGTCCCCCTAGAGCTAACGGAAGACCTTCATTATCTAGACGAATGAGATCAGTTAGAAAACTGATTCCTCTATTTTTATATACCCCAAGCCAAGAGAGGATGCGTCCCGATCGAGGCTACTACAAACGTCTCCCTAGCTTTATTCAAACCGCTTTATCGGGTTTCACTGAAACGTACCAAGAAGATGATGGTACCCCGATCCCGCATCCCGGTAACTGGGGTAATGTATTCAGTGTGGAACCACAAGTGCTTAAACTTGACCTTAGTCACGCATGGGATTTTAGGATAACGACCATTCGCGGCGGTGGCCTAAAGGTAGTCAAGTTTATCTATGAGACTATCATAGCCCCTGCCGTATTGAAAGAAAGGAACGGCGAATACACCTTCGAAGATCTATCTTACGCAATCATGTATGGACACAAAAAGATCTTCTGGTATTTGCTTGATCTATTCAAAATCCACGAACACTTTGACGCCGATGAGATGTTATATCACTGGGTTCTTACTCCTCTGATTAAAATGGGACGCTCTGACTGGTTTGCGGAGTATAACAAACGTTACCCAGACACCCTTGGTAGCTTACCTGACATTCTTAGGGACGAACTTATCGCCATGGCACTCCAGTTACAGGACGCATGGGTGATATATGAACTAGTAAAAGCCGGGCTATCCATTGACCAAAGGTTAGTAAATATGGCCTACATCATAACTAGCTGTGAGGCAACAGAAGCGCATAAGAAAGCTGCGATGCGAGACGAGGGCAATGGAGAAAACGAAGGTAAAGCTGAACACACGACGGGCAAAGTAGACGTGATAGCCGAGTATAGAGGAATGGAGAACGCTTTGTACCCAGTTGTAAGCTATCTTCGGAAGAAGTACCCGAAGCGCGTGGAGCAAATGGCGGTCTCGATGCTTCTCCCGCATATCCCAGAGATAGACGACGAAGACGAGGATGGCGGAAGCGAAGACGACGAGGATGAAGATGGAAACGTGGATGAAAACTGATTCCTCTATTTTTTATATCCTTCCAGGGAACTGTATGCACGAACTCCCGAAAATCTATCACCCCTCAAAGGGTTATTTCAAACGCTTACCCCAGTCCATTCGAGATCCGTTCTCTAATGAGATCGAGTTATACGAGGGGAAAGATGCGCTCCAGTGTGGATGGGGTGCAATTTGGTCACCCGAACTTTGTGTGTTCACATTCGATGATGTTCGGGATATGTGGTCCGGTAGAAGAGAAGTTATCGAAAGAGGTGGATTGAGGTTAGTCAAAGAACTCTACAAACATCTCGCCGAGCTTAATATCATAGAAGAAATCGAATACGATTATGACGACCTGACCTGGGCCATCCGATGCGGTCACAAAAACATCTTCTGGTACTTGTTTGATCTCTTCCCCGCGCGAAAGGATTCCGACATTAACATCATATTGTATCAAGGGATCTTCGCCCCGATGGTCGAGATGGGCCACATTGATTGGTTAATTGAATACAATACACGCTATCCCGGAGATATCAAGGCCATGACATTCGACGCGCGAGAAGAGGTAATGGTTATGGCTCTGCGACTACAAGACGCGGGAATGATATGCGAGTTGGTAAAAGCTGGCTTGCATATTACCGATCTAACTATAAGTGCAGCCTATGTCACAATCAGGCGCCAAGTAGCGAGGATTCACGGGCGACGCGCTACCGCTATTGAGGAGGTCGAGTGTCGGAAGATGGAGGATACATTGTACCCCATCATAATTCATCTACAGGAGTTGTACCCAAGTCAGATCGACACGATAGCGGCTTCGTTACTCCTACCACACGTACCGGAGATAGACGACGAACCGTACGAAAGCGGGGACGAAGACGAAAGCGAAGATGACGAGCAAGGGGAGAACAGGTAACAAAAACTGATCTCCATTTCTTTTTATACTTTTCACACGAATCAAGGATTCCGTGTTCACGTAAATCCCTCCGATTTGCGTGACATGGGCTACTTAAAACGCTTACCCATCTCCATCCGAGATCCATTTTCCGGCAAGGCAGCCCCGCACATTTGGGGTAATATCTTTTCACCTGAGTTCAAAATACTGGGCTCCAGTGACCCTGTTTATATATGGTCCAATAGAAGAGAAGTCATCGAAAGGGGTAGCCTGAGCTTGGTCAAGGAGTTCTACAAGCGAATCGCGGAGTCCACCATTGGAGGAAAGCCTGACTACGATTACGATGATTTGAGCTGGGCCATCCAATGCGGTCACAAAAACATCTTCTGGTACTTATTCGATCTCTTCCCCGCTCGGAAGGGTTCCAACTTTGACATTAAACTGTATTGGGATATCTTCGCGCCGATAGTCACGATGGGTCGTGTTAATTGGTTAGTAGAATACAATTCGCGCTATCCCAACGACATCCAAGACACAAATTCCGATGCGCGATACGAGCTTATGAATACGGCCTTGCAATTGCAAGACGCGGGAATGATATGTGAACTAGTGAAGGCTGGCTTACATATTACCGAGGTGACGGTGGGCGCGGCCTACGTCAAAATCGGACGCCAGGTAAGCAGGATTTACGGTACAGGCGCTGCTGCTATCGAGGCGGCCGAGTGTCGAAAGATGGAGGAGACATTGTACCCTATCGTAATCCACCTACAGGAATTGTACCCAAATCAGGTCGACCCGATAGCAGCTTCATTGCTCCTACCGCACGTACCGAAATAGACGACGAGCACGATGAATAACAAAAAACTGATCTTGTCTCTTTTTTTATACTTTTCACACGAATCAAGGATTCCGTGTGAGGGATATGTCCTATTTCAATCGCCTACCTATCTCCATCCGAGACCCGCTTGCCACGGCTAAGCAATTCAGCTACATCCAAGATTCCAAGTACCATCCAGAATACTATCTAATGACGAAACGTATGAAATTCGATTGGAGCAATAGATACTATGTAGCAGAATATGGCGGACTACGCCTCGTTAAGGAGTTCTTCACAAAACATGACCTAGTAGGGGACGGAGCAAAATGCTCATACCGAACACTCAGTCGTGCCCTAAAAGGGAACACTAAAAAGGTATTCTGGTACTTATTCGACGCAACTAATGCTCGCTATGACGGTCCGAACGGGCGTATCAGCATCTTCATGTTCATTCTACGTCCCATCTTAAAACTGGGAATGAATGATCTCTTACAAGAGTACATTCAGAGGTACCCCGGCGATTTCGTGCATGAAATTGCAAACAGCTGTTATGATGAGACGATATGCCGGGCCTTGCGCACCTTAGACCCTGTCACTATCAAACTGTTATTCCAGGCTGGGGTATGTGTGGACGAGTACACGTACGACAGCGCGCTAAGGCACTTCAATAGCTGGGCGCGTAACCCCGAACAGAACTTCACTGAAGAATTCTGTTCCGTTATCTTGAAGATATACAATGAAGATCCTACTTTAGATCGTCTTCGCCTTCGAGAATTCATGTAGAAATTCCAAGACGATAAAGGGGTATCTTCTCACTAATCCCTTCTCTGGAAAATTTGCAAGAAAGAGAGCGAGCGAAAATACAGGGGAATAGAGTTCGCCGCACTCTCTCAAATCCCTCTGATTTGAGAGAAAAAGAAACTGATCTTATTTCCTTTTTATATACGTTCCGAAAGATCCATCTTTCGGAGATTCACACGAATCAAAGATTCCGTGTTCACGTAAATCCCTCCGATTTACGTGAGATGTCCTACTCCAATCGCCTACCCAGCTTTATTCGAACCGCGGTAACAGGCCAGACGGAGAAGTGGGGCGAATCTCCGACCACTAAACTCAGGATGTTCAAAGCCAGTCCAGAAGAACTTCAGGATCTCGCGGAAGATGTTATTCGCAGTGGTAGTTTACACTTAGTCAAAGCATTCTATGAATACGTAACCCCACACCTCGGAGGAGCAGGATGTGATCACATTTATGACGACTTACGCAGCGCCATCATCTATGACCGTAAAAAGATCTTCTGGTACTTGTTTGATTTACTCCTTGTTAGGAGACATCCTTTCGCTAAGGGGATGCTGCATCGATGGTACTTGAGCCCATCATCGAAAATGGGCGCACCGATTGGGTCGTGGAATACAATAAACGCTACCCGGATAGTATTAAGAAGATGCCTATTCATTTCCGGGAACGTTTAATGATTAAGTCGCTTCATCTACAGGACACCTGGGCGACCTACGAACTAGTAAAAGCCGGCGTATGTATCACTAGGGATGTGTTGGATATTGCGTGCGATGAGATGGTCGATGCGGCATTAGAGATCCACGGAGGAGATGTTAACATTGCAAGGGAACGCAGAGGAATGGCGGATGCCTTGTACCCTGTCGTGAGACATCTTCGAAAGAAATATCCGAAACGTGTGGCCGGGATAGCGGTAGTGAGATTACTTCCACATATCCCAGAGATATATAACGAAGATAGACCTTAGAGAGTTCGCATATATGTTTCCGAAAGATCCATTCTCACGTTCTCCAAAAGATCTATCTTTTGGAAATATACGTGAATTCGGAGGGAGAAACTGAATTCCTCTACTTTTTATTCTCTCGCGGAATCTTTTAGATTCGCGAGAAATGCCCTATTCTAGGCGCCTACCTATTCCTATTCGGACCGCCCTGATCGGGTGCATTATAAAGTTAACGGAACAAGGGGCGCCGATACCGCCTCCCGGGAACTGGGGAAACATCTACAGCTTTGAATATCGGTACCGCACTGCCTCCGTTATCCTACTTTGGCGTTACCGAAAAGAAGTCATCATGACCGGGATCATGGCTTGGGTAAAGTTAGCATACACGATGTATGACTCCGTGAAAACAGGCTTCCCGTACGGTCATGAAGACCTGGCCTGGGCCATCCAATGCGGTCACAAAAAGATCTTCTGGTACTTACATGATCTCTTACCATCCCGCGAATTTGAACTATTTGTAATTGCGAACTGGATACTTAAGCCTATGATCGAAGAGGGTCGCAGTGACTGGTTCATCGAATACATTACGCGTTTCCCGAACGGTTTCAGATGCATGTCCCCCAATCACCAAAGTATGCTCATGGATAGTGCGGTAGTCACTCAAGATCCAGACGTAATCCGTGAATTAATACGATCTGGCTTGTACCTTGATCTCATGGGAGAAAATGGTGAATATAAGTTGGTAGAGTACAAGGAATCACCAATGCGAGAGCATACGACCATCTATATTCATTTCAGACACAGAAACGATACCCCCGGCATCACTTACAAATCATGTCAAACATATCCGAACAGCGTGGCGCAAATAGCAGTATCAATGCTCCGCGCTCTCTCAAATTAGAGAGTTCGCATATATGTTTCCAATTCGCGTATACGTTTCTGAAATATACATATTTCAGAGAGCGACGATAGATCCCTCGGAAGGAGAAACTGAATTCCTCTGTTTTTTATACTCTTTCACGTGAGATGTCCTATTCTAAGCGTCTACCTGTATTTATCCGAGCCGCGTTATCAGGGACTGCGACGACTTGGGGTGGTATCTACAGTTTCGAGCTTACACGACAGCCTCTCTGGCACAATCGCTTCGACATCATCAGCTCCGGTGTTATATCCTGGGTAAAATTAGCCTACAAGGGGTACAAACCTCTGGATCCAAGCTACTCATACGATACATCAGACCTAGCCCATGCTGTTCTCCATGGATACAAAAAGATCTTCTGGTACTTGTTTGATCTCTTCCAATGTGACAGATATGATGTCTCAACCCTGTACGTAGTGCTCGGGCTTATGATAGATTTGGGCCACTCGGCTTGGTTCGTGGAATACATTGAACGTTTTCCAAGCGCCGTCAGAGAGTCCAGCGTCAGGAATCGGGACCTGTTCATGAGACAAGCAATAATCATGCAAGACTTTGTCGTGATTAACGCAATAATAACGAATGAACTGTACATAAAAGAACTGATGACTGGGACCTATGTGCTACTCAAACGTGTGACCGAAAAGGTGGGAGACAAAATGATCGTCTGGATCGATTTCAAGTCAAGTAAATTCTGGCACAAGGCCACTGATCATGTGTCTCGTACGTACCCCGCTGAAGTAATATCAACGGTAACAACAATACTCTCGCGATTATCCACACTCTCGCAAATCTTTCCAAATTGAGCGAGGGAAATACAGAGAAACTGATTTCCTCTTTTTTTGTATACCTTTCACACGAATCAAAGATTCCGTGTGAGGGGATATGTCCTATTCCAAGCGTCTACCTGTATTCATTCGGGCCGCATTGTTCGGAACGTTGGAGACTTGGGGAAGAATCCACAGCTTTGAACTCACGCTTACGACACCTTGGTGCCATCGATTTGATGTCGTTGGTACCGGCGTCCTGTCCTGGGTAAAATCGGTATTTAAAGAATACGAGATCCCGAATTCGGGCTGTTTGTATGAGTCAGCGGAACTAAACCATGCGATTCGCCGTGGTCATAGAAAGGTCTTCTGGTACTTGTTTGACGTCTATAGGTGCATTGATTACGATGTTCCAACCTTGAATGCGTTAAGAACCATGATAGAAGCCGGTCATTCAGATTGGTTCGTGGAATACATCGAGAGTTTTCCAAGAGTCATCAGAAAGGCCAACTATGAACAACGGGGTATGCTTCTAGAACAGGCCCTAGCCTTGCAGGATTTCACCGCGATCAACGCGATAATAACGAATGAACTGTACATAAAAGAACTGATAGCTGGAGAATATTTGCTACTCAAATACACCACTGATCAGGTGCCAGGTATGATAATCGTCCAGATTGGGATCGGACAGGAGGGATCCTGGCGCACTGACGTCCACCTGGTACAACGAGTATACCCTGTCGAAATGACACTCATGGTGACGTCCATGATTTCACAAATACCCCTCACATACGATCCCTCCCTCGCATAGATCTTTCGGAAAGAGAAACTGAATTCCTCTACTTTTTTTATACTCTTTCACAGAGATTTCACACGAATCAAAGATCCCGTGTGAGGGGACTCTCTGTGTTCACGTAAATCCCTCCGATTTACGTGATATGCAAAACTACTTCTCCAGGCTTCCGATCTCTATTAGACACCCGCTTATGTGTGCATGTGGAACACTAGAGGTGTGCAAGCTATCCACGGAGGGCATCACGGATCCGAATAACCCGCTTGCATACAAAAGTCAGTTCAAAAGTACCGACCGAGTGCACCGAGAATACAACATCAACTCAAGGATGATCGATATGATATGGCCCGGTCGACATTACATAGCAGTGTACGGTGGAAAATCTCTCATTATGAAAACCGATGCCTTTCTTGGTACATGGGGCGACGCTAACTATTACTCATACGGGGAGACCTTGAAGGCTGTGGAAGGCGCCAACCGACAAGCGTTCTGGTGGTTCATCAATAAATACGAGTCGATGAGAACAGACTCGTTATGCATCTACAAGTACATTCTCAGTCCCATGATAAAGTTGGGAATGAACAGCTGGCTCCAAGAGTATCTGCAAAAATTCCCCGACACCGCCGAACTATTACTTGGTTACACTCGCCGTGATCCGATGGTGCTAGCATTACGGTCACTGGACCCAATTACGATCGAGCTAATGATCCGTGCTGGGTTTGAAGTAAACTTAGAGATATACCACAAAGCTAGCGATCTATACGCTAAATTCGCAGTGAAAACAAACCAAGATACTAGTACGGATCACCGAGTTACCTTCTACATGACAATGTGGCCAATCTTGCGGAAACTGCGAGAGGAGAATCCAAACCGTAACTGGAGCTGGTACAGCCTCTTATTTCCCCCTTCCGGAGTTTCCGAAGGATAAATCTCTGGAAAATCGCATATATGTTTCCGAAAGAGAAACTGATTCTCCATGTTTTTTATACTGTCACAGAGATAGACGCCTCACGTATACGTGAAGACGTATCTCTGTGAGGATGCCCTACTTCACCAGGCTCCCAGCCTCCCTTAGAGAGCCACTCACTTGTGTATGCGGGAGCTCGGATGTAAAACATGCAGGAGGCTACCATCGACACCATCAGGAACACAGTTTCACGAAAGAGCACTGCGATGCCTGGCACAGTAGGTATTACGCGATGGAATACGGTGGTAAAAGCCTAATCATGCGAACGTTCAACACCTATCAGATAAAATTTGGCCAGGTCGGCTATTCGTACATTGAGCTTAAGAGGACGATTCTGGGTGACAACAAACAAGCATTCCGAATCATCATTCCCAAATTTGTCACCCTGAATACGGACCCCTGGTTCGTTTACAAGTACATTCTCAGTCCCATGATGAAGTTGGGAATGAACGACTGGCTCCAAGAGTACCTTCAAAGATACCCTGACACCGCAAAGACAATGCACATTGATACTCGTCGAGAACTGGTTATACGGGCGTTACGGTCTCTCGACCCGGTCACCATTGAGCTAATGTTCCGCGCCGGCTTCGAGTTGAGTGCGAATAACTATTACAACGCTAGATCTGCTTACGCCCATTGGGTAAGAAGTATGCATAACGATCCCAGTATTAACTACCTGGATCACTTCGACATGACGGTGAAGCCAATCTTGCAGAAATTACGAGGATCCGTGTTTCCGTGCACACATACGTACGGAAGCTGGTATGAATATGAGGCCCTATCTCCCGCTCATCCAAGCCTTGACTGATCCTGTAAAAGTTGATTTTCTCCCTAATATGAACGCAGCTGCACGTTTTCTCAGAGATCCATAACTCCGAAAGATCCATCTTTCGGAAACTCTGAGAGGTGCCGCTCCACTTTCACAGAGATCTATCTCTGTGAGTTATAGACTCGTTTTTCATTATACGAATCATAGATGTGCGAGGAATCTCGATTCTTATTCCTCTCGCGTAATCAGAGGGATTCGCGAGAAGGCCAAGCAGACCCGAAGGGTACGTGCGTTCACACATGTGTGAGGCCGGTCTCACGTACTCCCTCGCATATATGCGACGATCCATCTTTCGGAAATATACGTGAAAATATAGGGAGAAGCTACACGGCTCGAATCCCGAGTACCCTCCGGGGGCAGTTCGCGCGATGCTCCCATTCAGTAAACCTACTAACGGTGGAAGGTAGAAATCACGTTATAAATACGGGAAGTCTGCGATTCGTAAAAGTCAAGTTAGGTCAGACGTACGATATGGTATACGGTGTTACTAACTACATTTATGCAGATCTGGACAGAGCCATTTACGAGGGTTACTGGAAGGTGTTTCAGTACATATACGAAATACATCGTATTAAATCGGGAGAAGTTCCGCCGATCTTTTACATTTTACTGTCGATGACACACCATGGAAGATTGGATTGGATGCGACGATTCACCGCAACTTATTCAATTAAATTCCCACACCAGGACCACTACAATTACATGACCTCCGCCTTACTCGAACAGCACCATCATATCATCAGATACTTTGTACAAAATGGGGTGGATGTGACCAAAGATGACATTTGCGCCCTTGGGCCATTGCTCTTGCAGGATATAGGGATCGCTAACTACAAGGCCGAACTTGATCACCTACATGCGCTACTGTTACCGATTATAGCGGAGCTTCGAGCCAAGTATCCCGATAAGGTCAGTGGAGCCACCATCAAAGCGCTCAAACGAGTGTGAAAATTTGATCTTCTCTTTTTTAGAAGATGAGCTACACGGCCCGAATCCCGAGTACCCTCCGGGGGCAGTTCGCGCGGTTCACTCATTCAATAAATCCACAAAAGAGAAGCTATGAACAGTACGTAATCGACAACGATTATATCATTAGCACTAGAAGTCTGCGATTCGTCAAGCATTACTACACGACCTTTATCTGCAAATCGGAAGAGTTCCCAGTGCCGCGAATGGGTGGCGAGTCCAGGCATTACATTTACGACAACGGTACCGAGGTTCACGATCGTGGATATAAGACGCTAGAGCTTGCCGTTCGAGCTGGAAATTGGTCCGTGTTTCTACACCTGAATGAACTTTTCAATTCTTGGTCCTATGACAACGTGATCTTTCCTCATGTTATGATGTCGATGATAGAACAAGGAAACTTGGACTGGATACAGAGATACCACAACAGTTATCCAAACGCTCCCTTGGATAAGGAGGGCAATAAATACTACATGTTATTCGCAATGGCTGGCCGTCACGAACACATCATCAGGTACTTAGTGAGTAAGGGAATGACGTTAAAATGGAGGGATGTTGACGACATTGAAATAATAGCGTTAGGAGGTTTGGATATGTTTGGGAGTACCCCCAGTCAAATTGAGCTCGGGTACCTTTACGCTTTCCTGCTACCGGTATTCGTGGAGCTTCGAACCAAATATCCCGATCAAATCGAGGAGAAAGTGCTAGACCACCTCGCATCCAGGCTTTACTAGGTTTTCACACATGTATTTCCGAAAGATGGATCTTTCGGAGAGTGAGGTTACACATACCCCGACGTGGAACCATAGATTCGCACATGTACTGCGCTCCTGGGTTCTCTTTTTTTAACATACCCATGCGACTAAAAAACTGATTCAACGAGATTAACACCATGAGCTACTCGGCCCGGCTCCCGAGCTTTCTGAGGTATTCACTTTCACAGAGATCTATCTCTGTGAGGTTCCATCGAGATTGGATTCCCGACATCACTCAGGACAAGCATATACGTATCCCACGAGTGCCGCATTTATCCCCCGAATATGGTCCAATGCTCGCCTTATCACGGTTTGGCTCCGTTAAACTAATGAAGTGGTACCTGAATTCAGCACCATCTGGGGACGTCAGCCCGAAAACCGAAGCCGTGGAATACACCTGTGAATACGGAAACCTAAAGCTATTGAAGTGGCTTCGAGACTACTTCGGGGATCGATTTCGCCCGGACCTAGGCATCGCGGCCGCCGTATTAAACGGTAGATCGGACATCGCAGCGTGGATCACTGAGAATTTCCCCGATCTACGTAGCAGCATGTTGGTTTATACCTGTTTTCGCACTTACAAATACACAGTAGAAAACGAAGACCTAGAATGCCTTTACATAATCGCCAAAGCCGGCTTGGTACCGCGAAATGGCGGGCAAATTTATCCTAGTGAAGCGATACCTTGGTTGGACAGCCCGGAGCTAATTAAACGCGAGAAGGAGTACTACAGAATCGCATCCAGCATCATGAGGTTCATCACCAAGACGTAGTCTTTCGAAAATCTTTCAGTATTTTTTCACACGCAGATACGTCAATTAGAAATATGAAATGCACCAGCTCGACTAATGGACCTCTTCGAGCTATTCAACGGGCCATGGAACTTTACAGAGGAGCTCAGTCCGTCACAGGATGAGTTCGAAATAGACGTATCCGAGCTTAGTCACTTCATCAAGTACAATACCAAGGTGATGAAGAGTAAAGCTATCTGTTACGGAGCCAAGCGACGCCATGTCGTTAGTGACTCCTTGCGGTCCTTACACGAGGCGCACTTTCAGCCACAATTCACCCCAAATGAGCTAAACAAAACTCTAAGCATAGTCTACGAATATCTATGCAGCACTAAACCCTCCCCAATCTCTACCCAAGCGAACGCTTCCGATGTGCAGCGAACTTGGACCGAAGTGCTCCGGCAGCTTGAAGATCCAGTCAATATTCACGAATACAGCAAGGGTCACCTCTTCCATCACCTAAACTTCGGTGGTCTCAACCTGGTTACCATAAACTTGACCAATACCGGTGGCGAGGCCCGATCGGTTGACCTCATAGATGCGCGCGACGGGACGCTCTTGCTCTTCGATGAGAACCATCATACGCACGGCTGGATCAATAACCCTGGCCTGATTAACTGGGATATTATCGCTTCAGTCGAGGACATGGACCCGATGGATACCGAGAATGACGTACTGGTTATCAAGTATAGCCCCAGTTACGTCACCGCGACCAAGCATAAGCAAGAGCAGCTCGGTAGTAAGTTCAAGTTCGCCGAATACTTTAACGGGAAGGTCTACATCGAGGGCGAATATGATCCACACGGTACTGCCGTCCCTAGCCTCAAACTCAGCAATGCTCGACATGCGAATCACACCGCCGTGGGGTATAAGGCCACCAAAGCCGCTAATGGAGACTCGGTACTGGTGAAACTAGGCTTCCTGCCGGATACTCAAGTCACTAGCAATCACTTCGACAACAAAAAGCATCGCTGTAACAAGGCCGAGGTCATCGCCATGGCTACCATCAGACAAGTCGGAAATACGCTAGCCTATAGCTTCGATGTCGAGAAAACTTACTCTATCCACGACCGAAGCTTTGTTTATACACTTGGTACTCTAGTAGCGGAGCCCGCCTTTGATAGTTCTCGGGACGGTTGTGGAGTTGGGCTTCACTTCTACTACAATCAGATATCAGCGCTGGCTTATGCGGGCTTTGGAATGGGTCTCACTAAAGAGTTTACCGAGCACTTCGATAACATGAGTAATGCTGTTTACTCGGTCGCGATCCCTAGTTACTTATACGTTCCGGTAACCGAGGCCGCTAGGATCCTACAGCGACGCTGGCGAAAGAGAAAAACTCGAGTAAGAATAACGGACATGGAAGGCCTAACCCACGATGCCGAACTTCACGCACTCGAGCCTCTCAAACCAGCACCACCTCTCAAACCAGCACCTAACCCCACCTGGACGTCGCGCACATGGAAGGAGTTCGTTCCCAAGAACCCGCCTAAGAACCCGCCCGAGTAACCAAAAAAAGAGACCCACTCGAGTAGTAAAAAAAGAGACCCTGGAGGCTCTCATTCCGGGATGCGCTCCCAGAGGTTCTTGTCGTCGCGTATACGGTCAAGCAACTCGTTACGAATTCTGATCAAATCAGTGACCTCCTTATTCCAATCAGCCAAGACGCTGGCGATCTCTTTCCTCAAACGAGGAACGTTTTTTACCCTGATCCCATTCTCTCGTAGGATCTCCACCAGGTCCTGCTGCATCGCATTGACGGCAGCCGTGCTGACACTTTGGTCCATAGCCGGGGATCTCTGCATTAACAAATGCATATCTCTGAAAGTTTTATCTCCCAGGAACAATACATACCATAAATTAATCAATTTGTCTACCTATATCCCTCACGTATACGTGAAACCGGCGCGCGCGGCCTCTGGCCACTTGGCCTATGGATAAGAATCGACATTTTTTGATATTACATCTATCGAGGGAAAACTCAAGTTATGACCCAGGGAATTGTAGGGTTACTAGCAGCTCAAAGTACTCATAAGCAACTTTTGACGATCTAAACGGGTGTCTTATTCGATGGGCGAAGCGGCTTTAGACGCAAAGACCTAATCGAATCTCACACATGTGTGAAATAGCACCCAAGGACAAATTGATTATTTTGGACCTATGTACACCTAGACACTCTCTCAAACCCAAGAGACCTTCTAGATCTACCCATGGCTACCGAAATCCTTCGTCAGCTTACTGGTTCCATCACCAACCTCAACACTAGAACCATTCCAGTCTGTCTCAACGATGGGCTTCAACGATCCTCGCAAGTCATCTTCGATACTACTGTAAACCGTTACACTGATGCTAGCTGGACCGCCCAGGGCTCCGCAGTTGGCATCCTCACCATCGTCAAGAAGGGAGATGCGATCTATGCAGTCCTCTACGGTCAAGCCTTCGCTCCTGGAGTCTTCGCCGATAACAATCAGGCCGAGACACACGGGATTCTCACCGCTGGGCGCATGGCCATTCTCAACGGAGACCTTAACAGCACCATCATCACCGATAGCGCTTCAGGTATCCGTCGTGTTGAGCGGGCCGTACAGTCATCCCAACAGATGCGTGACCTTACCGACGAGCCCATGTCTGCAATCGAACAGATGCTAGATGAGGTCCTCCGCGCCAACATCGAGGTCCAGGTTGTTCACACTTACGGTCACAGCCGGAACTATGGCAATCTGATCGCTGATCTTCTAGCTCGCGAGGCCACTAACTCTGGTCAGTCAGTGAATCTCACACTCACTTTGACGCAACTCAGCGCCTGGGTCGAGTCACAGTTGTACAACATCCTCCGCGGCTCTCGCGACGCTGAACTCCGCCGAAAGGTCCAGGGTTGGTAACGTCGCTAATATGAATGTAGCTACATGTTCTTCTCGTGGCTTTAGCCACTTCGTCGCCCATTCCGCCATTCATATAGACCCCGTTGATAGTATACTATAACTTTCTTTCATTACCCGGCAAAAAATAAGGATGCCGAACTCCGCCGAAAGGTCCAGGGTTGGTGATGTACTATAACTTTCTTTTGTCGAGTCTAAGGCGATGCCGAACCCCGTCGAAAGGTCCAGAGCTGGTGAATTCTTCTTTCCTTTTGTTTTCTTTGTTCCAGTATGTTCTCCTCTCAGTAACTAATGTCCACGCGGTTCTGGCGAGTGGTCGGGGAGACCGATCCCTCTCGAGCTCCCGTACCCGGTGGCGCCACTTCCGTCCCCCGGAGTGATATGATTCAATACAAGGAGCATCTGCGCAACAGCGGTCCTTCCTCTCGCTCGGCCATCCCTCGAGCTGCCTCCAGAGCAGTGGGAACTCGCCCCGCTCGCGTAAGCCCCGCGACCCGCAAAGAACACTTCAGCCCCAACTTACCCTATGCAGATCAGTACTATGTTTACACGCCCTACATTTCGCTGAAATCTACCCCCGTACCACTCGGACAACCAGGCGCGCGGGCGCACATGGGCGGACACCCGGCCTATCCTTCCCTCTCCTACAACATCACGCCCGGGATTACCACTCGCGATTCAGACGTAGCACTCAACCAACCCTATTGGTATCGTCACAATTACGGCCCCTCTTACGATCAAATGTGGGAATACAACATGACCCTACATCAGCAGTACCTCCAAGATGTCTCTCGGGCTCGTCGGATGCGCCACCTTCGTTAGTAGCGCAGCTGATTTTCAGTTGCCATTTTTTGTGCGGTAGCGAATAAGATGGCGAGGTACAGCAGTGCCTTTGCCGTTTACGAAGCCGCCACTGATACTACAAAAGCCTATACTTCGACCGATGAGCCCATCCAGATTATGTCATGCACAAAATCATTCGCCTCCCTGGCCATTGGGCTACTGTGCGATGCCGGTAAACTCAAACTATCCGATCGATTAGCAAAGTGGATCCCGAACATTCAAAGTGATCGTATCACCGTAGAACATGTTCTAACCCACAGATCGGGTCTTAACGCCAAGTGGAATTCGGGCCGTGAACACGACTCAGCTAGGGACGTTTACGCATACGTGTTAGGCTTAAAGATGACCAGCGCCCCTGGAGAAAAGATCCTGTACAATAACAACGCGGTAGAACTGTTAGGCCTGTTAGTGAAAATCATTACGGGTGAAAACCTCCGGGATTTCTTGTATTCACGTTTGTTCAAACCACTCGGGATTAAAAAACCGGTCTGGTACGGTGACCGAGCGGGTAATTCGTATGCCTCTTGGGGTCTCTGTCTCGATTATCGCGATATGCTAAAGGTCGGTAAGATGCTACTTAGCAATGGGAGCGGGTTAATATCGTCTAAATACATCCGTAAGATGGCCTCTAAATCACTGCTGGTATGGAAACATCCGCTTGGATACTACTTCGAAGGCTACATGGGCAATTTGCTTTTGATTATCCCACTGCGAGGACGTGTAATAGTACGTTTGGTTAAAACCCCCTCGAAGTACGATAACGACATCCAAGTTAGGCAGCTAGCTAAGGTATTAAAACAGCCACTTTTCTCGCTGGATAAGCAGATCCCAAGTATTATGTTCTAGAGCCGCGGCAGGGTCTAAGTGTGGAAGCATTGCACTTCTTCGGTAAGATAAATTCACCTGCATAACTTTTTTCCCGCGAGGGATCTCCCAAAAAATCAAACCACCATCAGTTAGGGCAACTCGACGGGCGAGATACTACCACAGCCCGGTGGTAAGTGCCAGAAGGGGATCAGGTCTGCCTTATGTTTGTCGTTCCAATACAGCTGTGTTTTCTTCTGTTCATGGACGTATCTAGCCGCTAGGGAAATCTCGACACACTCACGCAAGTGAGTCTTGGGATTCTCGGTGGAGTGCATCCCGTAACAGGTTGCCAGGACGGCGATGATCTCCATTCGTTCCATATTCAGACCCCACCAATCCGGACTTAGGCAGTGTGCACCGCCTCCACCAACGCTGATGTAATAAACGTCCAGGACGAGGCCGGCGGCTTCAAATACCATTGATTCGAATTCCCGTAAAGGCATCTTCTCAAACCCGTTTCGAGTTTCCATTTCATTCATCATGCGCACCTTGGGTGGCTCGGGAACCGGCAAATGTCCGACGCATTGTTTGTGCCTACCTGAACCGGCGTAGATGGGTTCGGGGGTAGGAGCTACGTAACGAGGATCCGCGACATGGCAGTACTTCACTAGCTCATACCGTCCATTCTTCTCCAACTTTCGGACAAACGCTCGAGCTCTGGAGGCCAAGTCAGCGGGACTTACGCAAGCGGGAATCATCTCGCGGTGTATTACGAGTTGAGAATAATCAATTTCTAGCCGGACGGGTATTACCTTCTCCTAAAGAGCATCTTCTCTCAGACTCCCTAAGTCACATAGTCTTTGCTTTATCGATCTTCGAGAGTTGATCTTGGCAACAGGTCTCTCGTTGATTTTTTCCACAGCTCCCGCCAGGTACAGAGGATATGTGCGTTCACTCCTCCGAAAGATCCATCTTTCGGAAATACATGTGTGATGCCGATGAATATAACGAAAAAACTAGATGATGAAAATCGAGTCTAGGGAGAAACTACTTCTTCGTCTCCTTGGGCTCGATGCGTTGGAGATGGTAGAATACCATGTAAGTGTTCTCTGTTGGCTCCACGTTGCCGGCGTACTTGACTTCCGTATCGTTAAGCAAGAACACTGCATTGGGGAATCGCGAGTGCCTTTGCCAAGAAGCGATCTTTGTTTGTAATGCCAAGCGTCTGACCGGGTCGCGTTCACGCTCCAGCTCGGCTTGGAGATCACTCTCACGTTGGATTTGGAAGCCTTTTGGTTTCGGTCGAATGATGCGTGCCACATAATGCCCACCATTGAGCCCACCGTAGTGATCAATCTGCGCCACTGCTTCGTAATGTAGAATGCCTTGCGTGGCATCAAAGTCCAAGGCTGGCGGAAAATACTGTCGCGTTTTACGCTCATACTTCTTAAAATACAGCACAATGACCTCATTGACTCGACGCAAGGAGTATTGTTGCTTAACGTTCTTCTCGACGCTGATCACCTCCTTCTTGGGACCCAGAGTGGCAATGTTCTTAGCACCGCAGGTTTCACAGGCGTAATCGCGAGGATATTGATGATGCCCAAGTAGGTATGCTTGCACTTGTTGTTGGTTAGATACAGGCATCTCTACTTCGGTAAGATCGGTGAGGATCTCGGGTGGAGCTACCCAATCCTTCGTAGGACCGGCTGGCCGCCGCGCGCCGCATTTGTTGCAGATAATCTCGCAGGCATAGCGAATCTCAAAGTGCGACTGGACATCTTTACCGAGAGCATCGATTAGGAAAGTTAAGCCCTCGTGAACATCCTGTTGGCGCCCAAACACGAACTCATGCCGGTCAGTTTGACACTGGCGCATCGCATGCCAGACCTTCACGGCATCACTGCTTGGGATCTGTTCAGTAACGGTTATTTCGGTCTTAATGAGTCGTTGCAAAGCCTCCGTTAGTGGGGTTCGCTTGGTACTGGCGTTGATCCGCAGAATCTCCCTATTAGCGGAACTAAGGCTCAGGAAACTCTGGAGTAGTGCGTTCATGTAGCACAGATGGCCAAACCCCTCCATGCGGAAGATCCCGGGTACTTGCGATGGATCATACTGATCTAAGGCGGCCGGTAAAGCCTTAGCGGTATTAGGGGAGACGGGGACTAAGCTACCGTTACTGGTCATCTTCTTTGATCTGCGCGAGGGTGACTCTCACAGAGATCGCAGATCTTTGTGAACCTGTATAACTACTCCTTTGGTTCAATTTTCTTATCCAATATGAATTCACAATCACGAGTGAAGATAAAAAAGGCGTGTATATCAACCAGCAACCATGAGCAAAAAGGTACATGAGCCAGCCCCTCGTAATACAACCGCTAGATAAGACGAGTCTATTAACACTGCGGAGCGGCTTCAGACGCGCAGCCAGTGTTAATTAGGGAGTAACGAGAATGTCACCAACTGGGCAGTCCCACCTACGAGGACGACACCCTGCTGGTTGATGAACCGATACGGTTTGATCCTGAAGCTAACCTTCGCCGGCCTATTTAACCACTGCTCTAGAGGTAAACGCAGCGAGGCGGCATCCGTTTTGACCACTAACCCAGTAGTGTTAAGCTTGAGAAACACTCCGTAGGCATCTCGGCCCCCGTGACGCCGCGGGGCAATCCAAACTGGGTGATTCGCAATGTAGGTTTGAAAGATTCGCTCCAGCTTCTCAATTTGTACTGGATCCGTAATGTTAAGCTCGAGCTTTTTTACCGAACCGAGCGAGGTCTTGGCCTCCGGTGGTAGCTCGCGCAGGTAACCCTCGACAACGTAGGACATTTCTCGCGAGAGGGATACTAACGCGACAAAAATGAATCCTCAACATAAATTGATCCCAGTAACGTATAATCCAAGCAATGGCGAAACCCAAGCTGCTCCAGGTGTACATCAGTGGCGGTGGCGACGACTATCTAATCGTTGAGGTACCCGTCACTTATAGCAAGGCCAGGATGGCGTCCTATGTGGCTCGAGTTCTAGGCTGCTTTGAAACTGAGCTACGTCACATTACAATTACAATGCTCGCGTACAGCCCTTCTACCAGCTTCATAGATTGCCGAGACGACCGTGAATTCATTCAGGCGGACGAGAAGATCTACCCGCTGATGGCGATCAGGGTGGTGATTCCGGCTTGGAGGAAAAAAAGAAACTAGGGAAGTGAATGTCACCGTCAAGATAATTCGAGAGCGTCCAGACGGACATGTTGTCAAACTACCATCACGTACCTTCCTCCATGAAGGTTCCGGTCCTACCTTGCCGTGCTTGTATTACCTGCTCCGCAAAGACAAAACTCTACATCCCTTCAGTGTTTGTCGAGTACCGATCGGCTTTGAATACGTCTTGTCGAGTTGCACCGATATGCCACCCATTAAGGTCCACAATCCATCAACGTGGGAACTTGTACCGCTCAGAATCGAGAAGTCCTGCATGTATTGCTTAGACGAGATCCCGGATATGGTTTGCGCCTGTCCCGGGAACCATGTGGTCGTCTGTAGAGACTGTCACTTCTCGAAAGAACACTTCTGCCCGCAGTGTAACGTTCCGGCCGTGATGTATCCAATTTCTCGCTTCATCTGCCGAGGTCTAGAACTTCCAAAGGCCGAAGTAGTGACGCCGTAGATGTGCCTCTCGTGACTCGTTTTTTAACACATAGAAATTTGATTCTTACAAGCGATTCGTTTTTTATCTGTGGGAAAGTTGATTCTTACAAGC
>CAZIRP010000002.1:87610-97951 GCA_964541665.1 uncultured Caldilineaceae bacterium
TTGATTCTTACAAGCGATTCGTTTTTTATCTGTGGGAAAGTTGATTCTTACAAGCATTGTACAATGCTGAGCTGGCTGTTGAGTCTCCGCGAGCCGAAAGAGCCTCCGGTAGAGCGTACTGACAAGGTCACCTGGACCGGTGTTCGATGCGAGGATTTGAGTGCCTCTATTGCGAAATACGTAACGGATATCGAAGCCGGGGCGATTCTTCGCGTAGGTGGCTCCGTTTGGATCAAGAAGGAGCAGCTTGGCGACTGCAGTATCGAAGATCTCGGCTTCCCATACTCTCGAGTGACCTCAAAGCCGATCGAGTACAAGGTTCAAGCCGCTTCTCCTTTCCCTGCCTATACCAGGCTGTGGATCTACTGTACGGACCCGAGCGACAAGTTAGGTTACATCGTCGGTAGAACTCATTCCTTCTCCACCAAACTCGACATAGAGAAAGTAGCCAGTTAGACTCAGCGCGTTCTTTTTTAATACCATCCCTGAACTAGATGCTCTCCGCGCGTACTGCCTTCGTCAATACCAAGGACCCCCTGCGTTACTTTCCCTCGGACCTCTGGTGGAAGATCGTTGATCCACTCGGAATAGTCGATATCCAGGCCGCTTCTCGAGTCTGCCGTGAATGGAGACGCTTGTTTCACCTCGTTGGGCGACGTCTACTACAAAAGTATCTCCCACTTGCAAAGATAGAATGTGAAAGACCATTACTGGTACTCTTCTCGGCTGTGATTCGCCTCCCGAAAACTAGAATCATGACTTACGATCTACCAGAAGCTACCACACTACGAACAGACCTTCCTCGAGGAGATCGCATGGAGGTACGCTGGTTCCCCGAGCCTATCTCCCAAACTATCATGTATGAAAAGAACAACGCGCGATTCGCCAGTAGAATTATCACGCTAGACATTTTACATTCGCTTCCCTTCCCTGGTCGATACCAAATGACCACCCGTGATATCTGGTCGGTAGTGCAAAACGAAGCCGGTTACGAGTTGTACCGGAACATCCTTCGCATTGAGGTATTAGCAGTAAGGCCCAATGATAACAGAGAACCCATCGACTTTGAGATACGTCTTGATAGTAAACAGGTCATGACCCTCGAGGGTATCTTCAGCAGGATCATCGTTGGCGAATCATATGCGTCTGGACGAACCGAGATGGCCGTTCTCTCCTTCAAGGATACCTCACGAAAGGTTCAGCAGATTCAGTGGCTACAGCTAGAAGGTACCACAGCCAAGGTTACCGATCGACTAGATCTGCTCGAAGGTAGGATCGAGGGTGCCTTCTTAATAGCCGAAAAGGCAGGAGAGCGTTGCGTGACTAAAATCCACACCTGGGGAATGGATGTACAATTTCACGACACCGATAGCGGTGATGAGTTGGTAGATATCCCGACTTCACATGAATCGAAAAAAGAATATCAACATGAGCCAATTTCCGTCGAGGCCGGGGTCCTGCAGGCATACCGGTCCCTCGAGAATATCCCTATCGAGCACCCAGGCGATGAGCAACTCCGTGGACCCAGCTTCTCTTTGGTGCATTTGGGGTCAAATTTGCTCACAGATAACCCCTTCCAGGAAGATCTACTCAAGGAAGAACAAGGAGTACCAATCCCAAATCCGGGCCCGTATTCAGGACCGCACCCCGGGTACTACGGGCACGCCGCGTTATACTACAACCCTTGACAAAAAAGTATGTTGTTCACGACTTGCGTCGCTACTTTTTTATGTTTGTTTTACTTGTTTTACTTTTTTATGTTTGATTTTGTTGTTTTACTTTTTATGTTTGATTTTGTTGTTTTTTATCCTCCTCATACTTCCAGAGAACTCCATTTCCGTGAATCCCCCTCGCACATGTGCGAACTTAGTACTGGATCAGGCTGGTCTTCTGCTTGTGCATCCGGTGATCGAAGAGCTCCGTGACTGAGGCCGCCGCCATGCTGTAGCCACTGACGACCTTCTCGTTGTACCAGATGAGCTCCTTGCGAAGCTTGAGGCGCAGAGCACGCTGCAGATTGGCCACCCAGATCATGTTACGCGCCAGTACCGTGTCGAAGCGAATCTTACCCAAGACTACCAGGTAAGACTTCATGCTACCCACCGCCACCTTCTTCAGGTCACTCTCCGACTTGTTGTGAGCCAAGTAGTGCAGTTCCGCTGGGAAGTAGTTAGGATTAGCCGCCCGACGAGCTGCCGAGACGCTAGGAGGCGACACCGCCGGGACGCGCATCGCGTTCATGTTACGCGCAAAGTGATTGATGAGATGAGCACGAGCTGTGTTTTCAGCATCGGGAAGCCCGCCGAATGTCGTGAGTTTTCCGAGTTTCAATCCCACGGATCTAGACCTGATGTACTCCAAATCTTCCTCGGTAAGAGAAGATCCTCGAGGAGGAATGAAAGTTACATCTTCTCCCATCTTCCATCCGCCGGCAATAATCGAGGCCTCGAGAAGGAAAGCATCAGCCACTGGTCTCAGTTCACGATAAGCAACCTCAGAATTCTCAGCTCCCGGATTGATACGAACCATCTTGAGGAGCGTTGATACCTTCTGTGCCAAGGAGGGGGAGTCAAGCAAGGCACCCATAGCAAAAGCCACGACCAGCACAAATCCACGAAGCGTGGGTACTCCCTTGGTTACCTTGTCCGCCGCCTTGTAAGCCCTAGAACCCTCTGCAAGCATCGTGGCGGTCGTGATGTCTCGGAAATCGTGATCCTTCTCACTCAAGGCTAGGTCAACCTCGTCAGCGATCTCACCCAGACTTCCTTCCAAGCCTGGAGCATCGGCCGGAAGCACTATAATGTTAGAACCGCCTCCTTCGACGAGCAGATACTTCAGGAGAATGCGCAGAATGTCCTTGTAGCTGTAGGGGTGACCGCTCTTCAATCCACCAGGGCCAGGAACCATATCTGCCAGCACTTCCTCCTTGCCGCGAAGATGCGCGTTACCGTGACCAGCATCGAGCTCCGAGAAGTAAGGGGCGCCAGGATAGATCTCACCGAAGAGCGCCTTGTTGTACACCTCCTGGGCCAAGTACTTGGGTTGCCCGAGCCCGTCCATACCGAGATCACCACGCATAATCTGCGAGAACAATGACATGTAAGTATCCATTGTCATCGGCATATGGGGTTGAATGAGCATCTTACCGAGCAGATTCTTAGCCGTGCGAGGCTTCGCATCATCAGAGCTAGGCTCGTAAGGCAGCTTGGAACCGTAGCCCTTGGCACCGTCAGGATCAATTGAGCTCATGTTACCGCGCTCCACGGCCGGATGTCCCACTCGCGAGAAGGGCTCGGGCAAGTTGAACTCCTCCTGAATGAGCTTGTCGAAGGTGTAAACCGCGTTGTAGAGGTTCACCAGCGGGATCTCGCGCTGCAAGGCGTGCACGTTGATGGGCATGAAGTTAAGATCGATGATGTTGTAAGCCAACATGGCTTTACGATCACCCATCAGGCGGCAAGTGTCATCGCTGTCCTCCAAGCCCAAGATGATCTTACGCTGCTGATCCGCCTTGTTGTTGCTCTCGGTAAGGGTAACAACCTCGGCCAAGTTGTGCGCCGGCTTAAGTTGATATACAGTGCGACGCTCCGTGGTGGAGATGAGATCGGTACCCGCGCCTACCAAATTAACATTGCTGTGATTCAGCTGCTCTGCCACTGCTGGAACGCCAATGTGCTCTCGTGAGAAAGCGCAGAGATCCTGTACCAAGCACTTGGCCGTAACCAAGTAGCGAAGCAGTGCCAAACTACCACCCAACAGTGCTGAGAGGTCCTTGTCGGTAAAGTGGTGCTTATCATCACTGCTCTGATTGTGCTCTCGCATGATTTCCAACATGCCGGGCATCTCGTCCAGCTTAACGTTCTCGTGGCAGAAGATTCCACGGGTACCGAACTGGAACTTGAAGCGATTCTCACCGAGCTTGGAGCTAGGCTGCAGTAGCATGGCCCGATCCTGATTGGCTCCCGCGGCACTGTAAACACCGTCGTTGTTGCTCAGGGCGAATAACATGCTGCTGGGAGGCATGAAGGGTGCGCGGCCATTGAGACCCTCGTACTCCTGGATGCTACCGCTGTGCAGCTCGAAGAACTTGGGATCGTCAGCCAGGTCCTTCTGCGTATCGGTGATACACTGCAAGATCGAGTTACTACCACCGATGACCTCGTCGAGCACGAAGTTCAAGCTCTGCGTGTTGGTCTTCGAATCACGCTTGGGGAGCACGACTCCGGCAACGGTAAGATCGGCCGACTGCGCTACGTTGAGGGCGTTGACCATGTTCTTCAGCATCTCGGCACGCTTGATCAGCAGGGCGAAGTACTTGGTGAAAGTAGGCAACGAAGCGCGGTAACGCTCCTTCACGTAGATCGGGATCTCGGCCAAGTCCAGCTCGACGTACTCCTTTTTGTCACCCTTGTGGTTGGGTTCCATGATCAGCTGCTTAATGGCCGCCGCCACGGAACTGAAGACTACACCCTTAACGTGAGCCCGCGCGGTATTCTCGGCCACATCGGCAAAGCTGTTAGTGATCCAGAACTTGGAATCCTCGAAGGTCTGCTTACCGAGCACCGCCTTGTTGAAGGCTCCGTTGGCGAATCCGTTAAGCGCCGTCATGTAGAACTTGCGGCTGGGCTCGTCGTAGATCTGATTCACATAAGCTGCCAAGAGACGATTGAAGGTCATCATCACGCCGCGTACTGTATTGCCGGGCATCAGACCGTTATTGGGATCGTACATCCGCGAATCGACACTGAAGCCGCCCATCCAGGACTCGCCATCGGCCGCACCCGGCTTGGCCTTCCCGGTCGTATTGAAGATTAGCTTCTGTAGACCCTTAGCGTCACCGATCTTGAAGTGCGGGGCCGGTGGACCGACAGGAACACCAAAGTTATTCATCGCCTCGATACCGTAGAAGACCAACTGATACATTTCACGATCAAACTCGTGAGCGCTCGGGTTACCGGAGCCACCCGACAGCGCCGAACCATCGACTGACCAGCCATTCGTCAGGAACTTCAGAATGTCGTTAATCTTAATGACCACGCTGTCAAAGCCACGATTCTCGACATAGCCAGGATCCGCGCGCGAGATGTCCTGCTCGTAGACGCGACCCTGCAGGAAGGTATCGATGAACTCCTTCTCGATGTAGTACAGGGAGCCTGCCTGCCCGCTCTTGTAGGTCTCAAACTCTTCGAGGAGTTTCTTGGGTACCAAACCGCGGAACTTATCGACGGCACCCTTGACCGCATTGAAGGTATCAGCCACATACTGGTGTAGCTTGCTGTGGTCCAAGTGCAGTGCGATGGCACAAGCCGCATCGCCGTCCTTGGTCTTGGCGACCTCCAGACGCATATCTACCAGTTTCTCCAGCGAAGAGCCGTGAGCAAACAAGTGCTCAAAGAGATGCATGAAGAGCGCACTCTGCTTCACACCGAAGCGAGCCAGGAGATCGGCACCCTTGTCGCCACCGAGGGCCTGGGCGCGAGTGTACAAGGCACTGAAAGCCACTGAGGTAGCCCCATTGTAGCCTTGACGGCCGGGACCAGTCTCGATAACCTCCGGGAGTGCCTGGGGAGCAAACTTACCACGATAAGCACTAGTAGCCAAGCCACCGGGACCCGCCAAAGCATCCATCGCCTGTTGTGCCGTGGCCGGGAAAGCACCCTTAAAGGCCCGGGCCGCCTTCACGACGCTGTGCATGACTCCAATGTCGCTGGAGAACTGCTTCAGCATTACATACAGACCCATCAGGGTATTCAGAGGCGCTGCTACGGCCTCGTGGAACATCAGCAAGTTCTTGCCGAGCGCATTGACGCTGAAAGTGCCGAGACTGTTGATCGCGCTGACGATGATGTCATAACGATCCTTATCGGTCTTGGCATACTTGAGCTCCTCCTTGCGGGCCCGCAGCATCGGCTCAAAGCTAATGTGACCAGACTTGACCTGACCGAGCGCTTCAGCGGGCTCCTGTAGATCGGCGTTACCGACCGCCAACTGCCGCATACCGTGCTGGAAGATTCTGTCGATGCTCTCGCGAAGCTCAGTAATCATGCTCTGGTCCTGGTCCAGCTCGATCTTGTACTTGTGATCCTTCCAGGTGGCACTGTTGCGACCCTTCGTTTGGAAGCTCATGCTGGGTGCCGGGCGCTGCACGGTGTGCTCGGTGAGGCCGGGCAACTCCACATCCACGTCGAGGTCTTCCGACTCGCGGTACTTGTCGAAGAAGCGGGCATCGCGGTCCTCCAAGTACTTCACACGCTCCTCACGCTTGTAGATACCGTAACGGCGGTTGACCTCAGCTGCGAACTCTTGGAAGATTTCGTTGTTAGGATTCTGGCGGCTCTTGAACTGCAGGTAGATCTTATTGATTGCCTCAATGATCAACCGTACATCAGTCTCCGAATAGCCACCGTCCTCCACGTAGCGCGCCTTATCAAAGACGATCGCGATGAGTTCACTGAAGATGCCGTCCATCTCGGGAACGAGCGAGATACTGCGGAACTCCGGGGCGTTGAGATCCCCAAAGCGGAAGATCGAGCGGTAGAACTCGGCCAAGAGCGGTAGACGCACATAAGCCTCCAAGGCCTCCGGGATCACCTTGGGAATACCGGCCGAACCACCGAGGTAGAGGCGCAGACCGCTCGAATAGCCCAGCCCGTGCTGATTAACACCGCGGTTGAACATGTTGAAGACGCCAATAGCGGTCAGGACCTTCACAACTACCGACTTGACGATCATCACGAAGATCTTGTCCGTCTCAGCGAACAGGTCGTTGTAGAGCTTGGCCGCCACCGGGGTATTGATGGTACGCATGGTAAGAGCACCCACTGTGCGCCACTCGACCTCGGGACCGGCCACGCGCATCGCATCTGAAGCACCAGCGATCAAGCTAGAAGCCGACTGGAAGGTATTGGCACCGCCAGAGGGAAGGCCAGCCAAATCCACGCTGGGAATGCCAAGCTCTGCTGGTAGGGATACGGCGGCCACACCACCCGTTGCGGTCAAGCCGAGCGCATAGCTGCTGTAAGCCATGTACTCCAGGAGATTCTTGTAGATCTCAATAGCGGCCATGTGTGACTCATCCTCGAGCTTCTTACCAGCAAACTTGTCACCGATGACGGCGAAAGTGCTGAAGATGTTCTTCAGGGCCCCAATGGCGAGAGCTCCTTCAGTAAGCTTCATCAGGTCCTTGGCCTTATCGACCGTAGTCGAGAGCAGCGGGTTACCGGGCAAGCCGCGACCACCGCCCACCACATCGGCCGGCTTCGAGCCACCAGCAGCACCCGAGGCCAAACCGCAAACTGCATCCACGCGCTCATAGTAGTGATTGCCGAGGGTGCGATTCTTAGAGTCAGTGAGATGGCTGAACTTGGCCACATTGCTGGCGTACCAAGAGGGGAAGCTGTCAAAGACGTAGCTGAGCGCATCGCCACTCTTCTCGGTGAACCAAGCCGCATTCATGTGCGTTACCTCCATCGCCCGGACCACGTTGCTGACCGAGTCGGGTTCCTTGGCGATCCCATCAGCGAAACGCTTCATGTACAAATCGGTGGCTTCAGCGGTACGGTAGAGGGTGCAACGTGCCTTGTACTGCGCATCGGCGTAAGTGAGCAAGCTGGTAAGCTTAAGACGCGCCGCACTGAGGAGATTGCTGTCGGTCTCCTTCACGGGTGGGGAGGTAAGCGGCTTCTTGGCGAAAAGTTCGATCAAGAGTTTCTCTGTCGTGGCCGAGAACTGTTCAGGCTCCTTGAACCTCTGCACGAACTCCTGCACCTCCGTGGTCTGCCGATCAATAGCCTCGGCGATAGCATCAGGGAGAATCTTCATGTAGTTCTCCGAATAGTGAGAACGCTCCTCGGAGCTCTTGAGGAGATTAACGCGCACCTTGCTGAGGCGCACACCGTAGATGAGTTCGTTCTTCACGTTATCAAAATCGACACTGAGTTTGGTGAGCTCCGGGATGTCAGCCGAGCCAGTATACTCGGAAGAATCTGGAACACTAGATTCCTCCGAAGCACCCACGGCCCCAGCGGGCTTCTTAGCCGCCGGTAGTAGGTTCTGGAAGCCCGTGGCGTACTTGTCCGAGAACTGATTCACGGTCTTGATCATCATCTCGAGACCATCACGCATGCCACCGAAGTGCGCAAAAGCCTTCTTGGCCGCCTCCTTTTGTGCCGCAGTGCTGTGCTCGTGGAACTTGGGGCCTTCCTTGACGATGTCGGAGATGACGCGAGAGATGTACTGGGCATTGCTCAGGAACTGTTCCCGCTCCTGGCGCGAGTTGACGCTAGGGTCGTAGCCCGAAAGCGCATAGTAGATATACTTCTTCGCGATGTTGAGCGACTCAAAGGCACGAGTGAACTTCTCGATGTTATCGGTAATCTCGAGTCCATTGCCACTCTTGGTGAGGGCTGCCACACCTTTCACGGCATGTAGGAAACGATCAAGGCCGACTCCCATCTCGCTAACGAAGATTCGGAGTAGCTTGTCACGGATTGTGCGACGCTCTACCACTCGCTTGTCGAGTTTCTTACCGCCCTCATGCTTGATGATGGCACCCTGGCTATCGTCACCTTCAGCACCGCCAGACTTACCCTTCTTGAGCACATCGGCGATAGCATCGTGATTCCATTGATTCTTGCGAATCTTATCGACAGCCTTCAGGTAGTCGCGCAGGGAGCTCTCAGAACCGTGCAACTTACCAGCAATAATTGCATCAAGCTTCCGGTCCAGATCCTCGGAGGTCTTGAGGCGTTCATACTCACCCTTGGAAACCCCGAGAGCGGCTAGGGCCTTCTCTACCTCGGCCGCAGCTTCCGCCACGCCACGCAGGCCAGCCATCGCGTAGGAAATCTTGGCGGCTTGCTTGATACCAGGCGCATGGGCCTTAATGTTACGCACCAGACGCTTAAACTCCTCGTTCTCCTTGCTGAGGAGGGATACCTTGGTGTCTACCTTATCGATGGTACCAGTGACCAGCTGCTCGAGCATGTCAAGGTTACGCTTAATCTCTTCCGAGAGCTCCTTGTGGACGCTACGAATAAGGCCAGTCTCAGCCGCTAGGGTCGAATCGCCAGAAGCATCGGCCTGCGCCATCTTGTTCTCGAGCAAGTTGTAGTTCTGGTCGAGCCAGTGCTGCAACTTACGGAGGTTCTTCATGGCCTTCTTAACGGGCGCATGGACCATCTGGAACTCTTCTACAATACCGGGCATCGCGGCACCTACCTTCTCCATCACTACATCGATCTGCTCCGATTCGGAGGCCTTCTCGTCCACGGCGGGGCTCTGACCCATCTTGCTCATGGCGCCGTTAACGGCCTTAGAGAGCGCCCGGACGGCACGCTTGCGGGACTCATCATCGGTACGATAGACCTTGCGGTTACCACCCTGCTCGGGGTTACGGGGATCGGGGACGTTGGAGCGCATGGCGGTCACGAGCTCGCTGAGGCTAGAATCAGGATTAATGCCGCGAAGACCGAGCTCCTTGACGAAGATGCCGGCCACGTGGCGAACGAATTCTGCACGTTGTGAGCTCATGGCGGGATCGGCGAGGGCCTTGACACGGGCCATGCCAGTCTTGCCACCAGCACCACCAAGAACGGGTTTGCCGAGGGTGGCTGCCATTACGCGATGCCACTGCTCAGAGGCACAGTCGATTTCGCCATCGGCGGGGGTTGAGTTTGCTGCTCCCATGTTAATTCACGTTTACGTGAGGGTGAGTGGAGGTGAGTTGGGGAGTTCGAATATCACAGAGGTGTGAAGGAGAGTTCGAGAGTTCCACGCGGCAGGTCAAAAGACAAGTAGTAGAGCCTGGTTAGGGATACTACCGCTTCGAATGCGGGTTCGTAATAAAGGCGCTCAGTAAAATCTATAGGGGAAAATAACCTTCTCCCTAATTCCTCTCAAAAGATATACATCTTTAGAGAAACCACGTAGCTTCATGTCCCTCCTGAAGTCGGTCCATTCCGCCGTAGTAATAGACTCGGACCTCTCACTGTAGTACGTCGGGTCTGGCGAAAAGAAAGAAGGGAACAGGAATCGCACCTTTTCTATCGCTCCGGTAAACACTGATCAAGCTTGAAGAGAAAAAGAAAGTGATAGGCTCGTATCTCTCACTGTGGTATGTTGGGATTAACGAAAAAAGAAAGGAGGGACCGGGAATCGCACCTTTTCCATCACTCTGGTAAACGTCGAGAGCAGGGTCCAAGCTCCCGGGAAGGTATGGCCCTCAAAATAGTCTAATAGAGAAATTAATGAATTGATATTAGAGACCGCGGAAGGGGTAGGCCAAAGTGCTCGGGATATGTGCCGCGATGAGGTAAACGATTCGAGTAGGGTAAACGATTC
>CAZIRP010000002.1:98051-144150 GCA_964541665.1 uncultured Caldilineaceae bacterium
GTGAGGGGTAAACGAGGTAAACGATTCGTGAGGGGTAAACGAGGTAAACGATTCGTGAGGGGTAAACGAGGTAAACGATTCGAGTGAGGTGGATGAGCCCAGATAGTCAACAAGTAAACAAAAACGAGTCTTATTCATAGGCCAAGTGAATCCAGAGGATTCACGCGCGCTGGTGAATATAGCGACGTTAGGGAGCGCCTATTCCTAGTGCTTCGAGGCGGCGAACTATTGCCTCTAGTGATGCTTCGTCGAGATGCCGGAGGTTTAGTTGATCCCGAATATAGTTCATCGCTTTAGTCAGTACCTTACTAGTGGACGAAGCCAGCATGGGCGGATTGCCACCATGGACACGAATATGATCCGATACATCGCGTACATATCGCTCAAATTCCTTTGGTGTTGGACGTGCTCTTTGCGTGGGTGACTTTTGTGCAGGTGATTTCTCAGCCGGGAGCAGTGGCAAGACTGGATGCTTTTTGTCCGCACTGCCTGATGATGTTCGAGAGAGTTTTTCACCTTTGGGGACCGGTTTTACCACTTCCTCTAGCTCACGATGCCCGAAGAAGTCAAATTCAGCTGATGGAGCTTTTGGCACTGAGACCACAGGGGACAATTTTGGTGGAGTAATCACCTTTGGGATATCCTCAATTGGGCGTTCCATTACGACGCCACGGGAGGTCAGTCCGTCTAGTTCGATGAGCCCATTTTTGGAGAATTTGTCGTAGAGCAAGCGCCAGCAAGGTTGGGCTTGGATGCCTCGCAGTAAGGTCTCTGGAACTCGAGACCAATCATAAACAACATTGAATTGTCCCTTGAACAACAAGACCAAGGACATGGTCTCGATTAATTCTTGAAACTCTGATGGAGCTGCAACAATTAGAGATAGAACAATGTTTTGACCGCCGCTACTGCTCACTACATATCTGGGTTGATCCAACGAATTGATACACGGGGCTACTGTGATTCGGTTCGCCATCGGTAAGGTTTGGTAGCTGTCTTAATATCAATTTTTCTCTCTGAGAATTTGGACGGTGCTCAGTTGAGCGTCAAAAATCCAAAACTCTACACACTGTTACAAAAAGTAGCAGGGGAATAATCTAATATGGAAAGGCGAGAACTTACGGGGACTCTTTTTCTAAATAACGACAGCCGAGAACGGAGTCAGGGTTGGGTTGATTGCTAACCGCGGCCTCAAAGTCTCGCTGTAATTCCTCTTTCGGGACTTCGAATACATGTCCCTTGAGCGTACCATAAGGTTTGTGTAACATGAGTTCCATAGCACAAGCCAGACAGAATAGCATCCGAGGTGAACGTGGAGGTGGAAGCAAGAATTCTATTGGGACTGGGATTCCCTCCTCAGCGATAAAGTGTCCTCGCGGTGACATGTAGAACCAGACCTTTCCCTCTCGAACATGAGTTCTGCGTACAATTTCGTTCGCCCGTTTGGGAGGGCCGCTTAGTACGTATATAGATACAGCGCAAATCATGGTGAGAAGGCCCTTGTACTCGACAATCGCTCGAATGGCCCGAGTATATTCGTACATTTTGTACAGGGTGATTTGATGCGAAGAAATCATCTTACCATCGAAGTTTTTGTTCTCCACGGCGGATTCTTCGCCAAAAGCAAGTGTTGCCATTAGTAAGAACAAGATAGAATGACTGTATTTGCTTAGCAGATCAATGATAGAGGCTAACCTATCAGTAGGAATGCCTGCGGGTATGGCTGAGGGAATGTTATTACGAACAACAATCTCCAAAGCCTTGAACAGACGATCGTACTTCTCCTTTTGTAGTGTAATTACACAGTAGAAACAGTCTTGTCGATGATCCCACATTTCATAGTTAGTATGAGTACGAATCACAGCATCTGGGGTTAGGTCTTCGAGGTCAGACTCGGATTCATCCTCCGGAGGGTTCTGGCTAGCCATGGGAAGGCTTGTCGAGTCGGACTTGGAGGTGAGTTCATGAAGGCGCTCTTCGATGATACACATAGAATTCCAAACCAGATCGATCGCATTAGCATGTCCCCAATCGTGGAACAAAGGGTCTAGAGCGTTTCTGTACTTGCGTCGAGTTGCATATACCTTAGCATATTGCCCGTATAACTTAACGAGAGTAGGGATATCCTGGGTAGAAATCGTACTAAGGTCAAATCCGCTAGAATCCTTACCTAGATCGGTTTCGAGCTTCTTGTACCGTTTGTAGAGAGGGTGTAGCTTATGTGTATGTGTACCGCAGAAGTTCTCATTGACGCGCGATTTAACGCAATCCTTGGCCTTGCAACGCGCGGTAGGAGCCTCCATCTTCTCCTACATGAAACGAATCAATATTTTCATATGCTAGTCGAAAAAATACGGGTCCCCGTAAAGATGGATCTTTACGAACTTAGATATCGTTCAGGAAGGCCAGCATCTGAACCTTTCCTCCGGCCTGTGCATTGCCCTTGGCTATCCTTAGCGTTTCGGGACTTGAGTGTACACAGCACCCATGCTGCTTGAGCCAGAGCATCAACTCCACACACTTGTCATCATCCTGTGAAATGAATATGTACTCATAAGCGCTAGGATAAATGTCTGCCCTGAGTAGCTCATCCACACAGTCAATACCATGGGTGCGATAGTACTGCAGATAGGGACTTTTAGCCACGCCCGTGTCGGTACAATGCTCCAAGATCCAAGCCATCACGTCCACGTGCTTATTTTGTACCGCATGATTCCACGTGTCCATTGTAGATTTGCACGGGAGACCCTTGCCCAGAAAGTAATTAGCACTCGGAAGATCTCCTAACATCAGGAGCTCAGCGATGATTGTATCGGGTACTCGGAAGCCGGCCTCATACGCTCGGACCACCTCAGTGGTTTGACCACTACGCACCAGGTCAAGGGCTTTCGATTCAGTCCAGGGGAGGAATTCCATTGTCACACGAATCTATGATTCCGTGTGAGGACTAATACTCATATAGGAATTCAATTTTACCCGGAGTGACTTGGGTAAAAAAGTAACCTCAGACTTAGTTGTACAGACACTCATCAAGACGTATGAAACCAAATCGCAAATCCGAGACAGAACACGGGCAAGGATTCTCCGGCACTGGACAACAATTTCGGTCTATGGTCCGTTCATATTCTTCCATTGAAATGGGTAGACCACCATACCGCTCACCCAAGTCTGACATGCAACGTCGGGCGGTACGAATGATAAGCTGCTCAAGGGCTTGGTCCAAGCGACTCGGATATGCATCGGCGCGACAGGTTGCCTCTTCAGCTGTCACGAACGCCACGAGCAAAAGCAAGACGAGGATCGTGACGCTCATATTGCTAGTGATGTAGAAGTGAGAAATCAGTTTTTAATGTCAGAACAGTCGATCCAAAAAAGCAGCCCCGAACTTAGTCGTAGAGACAATCCTCCAGGCGGATGTGCCCATAACTCAAATCCGATGCATTACACGGGCAAGGGTAAACGGGTATCGGGCAACACTCATAACGCATAGCTCGCGTATATCTCTCATCGAAGAATCCAGAGTATCTTTCGCCCATGTTTATTACGCAGCGTTGGGTGGCACGAATGATAAGCTGTTCAAGAGCTTGGTCCAAGCGACTCGGATATGCATCGGCGCGACAGGTCGCTTCTTCAGCTGCCACGAACGCCACGAGCAAGAGTAAGACGAGAATGTTCATCTCACAGACAATACCCATTCAGGTGCATTCAATTTACATGGGTACCATTGGTACAAGGTTATTTTCCTATTCGAACCTTTGTCCCGCCGTAGATACACTCCTGTCGAGAGATACTCGAAGTAAAGCAGGACTCTCTCACGAATTTCTAATTCCGTGAGAACTCATTCATCAAAAAGAGTTTCGACCAAAGACAATCATGGCCCACGGCGGTGCAGATAGTAAGATGAAGAAGTTCCCCCGCATTATCGATTACCTCGAGGTGCACGAGAAGGGTGTTTATGCCCTGCTCAATCGGCTCAGCATGACAAACGCTCTCAATCCTCGTCGTGGTGGCGCGATCACGTTCCTAGTTCCCGATGCTGAGTACGTCAAGGCACTCAACAAGATCGTCGAAGGTCCCAATCCCGAGGAAGCCACCAATATCATCTCGGCGCTGATCCTGACCATTCACTTGCCCGACATTGCCGCCTTCAACAAGTACCAGAAGGATATTCCCAACATGCTTGGCAAGAAGCTCGTTGTCAAGGCCATCACTGCCAAGGGAGTGGAGGTCGACAACGGTGTTCTTACTCTTGATGAGAAGTTCCAGCCTTTCAGCCATGTGGGTGGCGTTCCTCGTAATAACATGTCGGTCTGGAAGCTCAAGGGCAAGATCAACACTGATACCCCCAAGGCCACCTATGAGAACGGTAAGGAGGCCAAGAAGGGAGCCAAGCGTGGCGGTTTCGAGGGCCAGCAGTCCACCCCATTGGCGCAGCTTCGCACTCGTTTGCAGTTGGCCAAGGTCGCTTTCGTTCGCGAAGGCCCCGCTAATGGTGTCGTGGGGGAGCATTGCCCCTTGTTGCAGGCTAACGCGCGACTCATCCGTGGCTTCCAGAAGGACCCCGCGATGTTCAAGGAGGAGCTCTGCATGGCGCATTGCATTCTCACTTGTGAGCCTACCATTGACTTCCTCTTGTTGTTCTGCAATCCGTTGATGTTTATGCCCGACCGTGTGATGCAGGCGTACAACAACTCGGCTGATTTGCCCGGTAACGCAGTGGTCGATTTCTGCGGCGGTAAGTGCCAGGACGATGGCTCCGGGGCGATTCTCCTGACCAAGGACGGTTGCGCGGACTTCTGCTCGGCTCTAAGCAAGGTAGTGGAAGATCTCCTGGCTACCAGTAATACCACCAACATCGTTGGCCGCGTGAAGAAGCTCTACGATGATGCCGATCTCCGCAACAGGTTGGTCAATCCGATCTCCGATCAGGTGATGCTCAAGGACAAGGCAGTATATCCTGAGGCGCTGTCTCGCGCTTTCAGCACCAACGTTGGTCTACATCAGCTCCTCGATGAGATCAAGTGCAAGGTTTATACCTGTCTGCGTAGCATGGTGAACGAGCAGAAGCTCCACGGAAAGGACCCCGCCGATCCTGAGCGTCGCGCCTTCCGGGCCAAGAGCTACGATGAGCTGTTCCGCTGGGTTGATGCTTGCTACCGTGGCGAGCTGACTGGCGGTGTTAGCGCTTGCTTCTTCTCCAAGCAGGACACCTTCGAGGTGATGAGCGAGAGCATGGCACTACCAGAGGCCTTCAAGGTATTCGCCACTTGCTGCATGCTTTGCCGTCACGATCTCTCGGTCAAGGGTGCCGGTAAGCGTCGTCGTAAGGTGCGTCGCGGTGGCGATGAGGATGACAGTGATGAGGAGCTTGACAACAATGATGTCTCTGAAGCTCAGGAGGAGATCAGTTCTCTGGCCCGCGAGACTGGCGATTCTAGCTCCGGTGATACGGCGGTCGAGGTCTTGATCAGTCAGGTACGTCTACTTAGTCCCAGTGAGCAGAGCAAGGTGGCTGAGGCCCTCTCACGCTCTCCCTAATTACCACGTAGCTGCGCGTCTGAAGCCGCTCCGCCGTGGTAATAGACTCGTCCCAGCTGACTCAAAGATACCACATACACGGGATCATGAGGGTTTCACCATTGGGACGATGCGGCATAAAAAACAAGTACTTCATTTTACTTTTTTGTACTTGACGTCCATCTTTGTACTTAGTCCAGATCATAGTAGGAGGTGGGTGGCTTCTCCTCGCGTTTGGCATTGTCCTCCTTCTTGGTCTTGTATTCCGCCACTAGTTCAATCATCCAAGGCTCTCCCTGACAGTCCACACAGGCCAAGTGAGCGTTAATGGGTACGTTCGGAAGTCCTATTGGCCTAATTCGATAGGGATCGCGATGGTTCATGCAGTCGTGCCAGGTAAGGTTACAGCCTCCGCATCGATAGTGACCACACTTACCTTTGAACTTACACTCGCATGGTGTCACCGGAGCCTGCTTACACTGAATGCAGGGGATCGAGCGTTCTTCTGCGACTGCTTGCTTATGCGGATTGCAGGCGATACAGTGGATTGGTTTGCCGGGCATCTTGAACATTATCATTCCAGGCACAGTGGGGCATAGGTGCCAAACCTGTTCGCAAAGCTTAATGGTACAAACGCGCAGGGCCACTCCTTCCTGCACCTTATCTACGTAGTTGCGGTCACCACAAGAGGGACAACGACCTCCGGGGACGATTAACTTCTCGAGCTCCTTAAGCTTCTCCGAGAGTATCGCGCGACTCCCCTCGATTTCATCCGCATAGCAGGAAATACAGCGCACGTGACCATCCGAATGAGGCTGATCTAGTACCTTGTTACCACAGGCGTGGGAAAGTCTGAGACAACTGCCACACCAAAGTAGCTCGTGAGCCTCGCGACAGGTAGTTCCGCAAATATTAGGTACGGTGTGTCCGACCTTGCAGAAGGTGCACTTGGAGTTCGGGTTGGTGTTTGACTCGACATTGGTACTTGGTTCGACCTTGGTGCTCCCTGTTTGGGTGGGTGCACGTGTAGGAGCATTTACCCCGGTGTACCAGTGCTTATGGCATTCGTTACAGAGCCAGCCGAAATCGCGCTTTACAGTCGCCTTGGCCTTACAGCACGAACAGGTATTGGGTACAGTACGTCCAACCCTGTCGCAGGCGGCGCAGTTGAAGGTACCAGTCTTAGGCTTGGTTCTACGGGTAGGGACTCTCTTTATCTCAATGCGTGTCGAGTCACAGTTAGGGCACACCGCAAATTCCTCACCAGTGGAAACGTAGACATAGTGTGTCGTAAGCGCACAGGTGTCACAGTAGCGGTCCTTCTCGGGGTCTCTAATTTCTTGGGTGTTGTTGTAGCGACAGCTTCGGCACATGGTGCGAGTGATGTACTCAGCCATCTTGACTTGCGAATTACTACTGCTTCTAAATCAACTTATCTCATCTTACTTCACTCTCGCATATATGCGAAGTCGCGCGTATCCTGCGGATCCACTTGCCCAGTGAAGTAAGAATCGATCTTTCGCTTACGGCTCGGTAGTTTCGCGCATCTTCTTTCGGAGATATACGTGGATTCGGAGATTTCCAAAAGGTCTATCTTACGGAGAGTTGGTCTTCGCCTCTTGTTCTTTCGAGCTGGAGGTTCCTCTTTTTCCCATTGCTTTCCGTCGCTTTCAAAAATCCAAAAGCTAACCAGAAACGACTCAGAAATGAACAAGAACCTATCCCCGAACCCTCGGCGGACTCCGTGAGGACGCGAGTGGACACGAGTGGAATGGCAACCCCACTTAAGACCTCACGAGATGTAACTTTCTAACAATTAGAAAAATGAATACAGTGGTATATAACAACCTCTGTGCAGGGACCCTTTCTCAAATCTCCCCGATTTGAGAAAAAATGGAACCCATGCTTTGCTTTCATTGCGGAACACCCATCAGTAGCAAGTACGCGGCCTATGTAGCCATGCGAGCTAAACTAACCAGTAGTGTTAAGACAGATACGGTACCCGAGCGACGAGTGTTGGACCCGGATTTCGAAGTATCGCTCAAACCGATCTTTGATGTACTCCGCTTTAGTAAGATGGCCTACTGTTGCCGCACCTCGATCATGTCGGCTCAGCAACTCGAGGAGATCGGCATCTAGATTTGCGTCTCGGGAGATGTATCTTTTTTTCACCGCGAAAAAAGTGAATCACTCCTTTTGCGTAAGCCCCGCTACTCGCGACGTAACTGCTACTCGCGACGTAACTGCTACTCGCGACGTAACCTTCCAGAGATTCCTGGAAATGCGCTATTCCTTGCGCCTTCCCACACCTATCCGGCACTGTCTGCAGGCCGAACCGCCACTCCTCGAAGCTGAAGTGAGATTTGAGAATATTGTAGAGACTGGTTCAACCAAGTACATTCGCCAATGCTTCTACTTCAGGTGCATGGACCAGATAGAACGATACGCAAACCGCAACTACTGTCAGATTGATTGGTTCATTGATACTTATCATCCACCCACTGACGATCTGCTAACGTACGCTACCGGTGCTAACATTGAGCAAATCTACATAGCTCGAAAGAGGCTTAAAATAACAGGTAATGAAGTTCGACTCTGGGAGCTGGTCCTGCAAATCATCGCACAGTGGGGAACCTTGAAAGCTTATCGAGCATGCGCCGAACACATCCACGCCTATAATCCCGCCATCATGCCATACTTACATGTCAGTGCGTTGTTCAAAGCGGCCATGCGAGGACATCGTGAGCTCTTCAATTACATCTGGCCGCTAGCGGATACAAGCATGCGCTTCGGAGCACTTGCCTTTACCGCTGACGTAGAATTCCTCGAACACCTCCGTTGCTTTCTCATGCCCGACACGGCAAATACCACTCTCATCGAGTTCGTATCCACGATAGTTTGCAAGCGTAGAGATTTGGGACTAGCCGTCGCCCTTTTGGATGCAGACATTTGGGGACAGAGTCTGCACAAGTACAGGACAAACTTGTATTATTATGCGCCCATATACGGGTTTGTGGAGTACGTACGCACTACACGCACACCGATGGAACCTGACTCAACAGTCGTAACCGCGGCAACAATAGATGCTTTGGACGTGTGCTTTGCGTACGGTATGGGTATTGAGGTATTCGAGTACCTGCATCCCCACAAGGAAATCTCCTACGGTACTATTGCTACTGCGATGATGCGTTACGGGGCCTGGGAGACGCTACTTGAACTCTTGGAACGTGGTTATACATTCGTGGGAGCAGAGGAATGGCGGCTACTGGTGCATGTAGAACAAGTACTAGAGTTGTGGGATCCTTATCGCGAGCAACTTCTCCATTCCCGACCCAATAGGAAGGAGACCTTGAATAGTATCATAGCGAGACTCCAAAATACCACCCCGGAAACACACCCCTGAACATTACTATCTAAAGGTAATGGCCCTAGGATAGGCGCCTTTTTTCATCGGGTCATCGGAGCTCAAGGATCCAGGAAAAAGTTGATCCACTGGGTCCATTATTCACCTCCGATGTCGTACGTGAAGTGTCTCCCGGGACCTCTCCGGAAAACTTTGGTGCTCTCGCCTACCGATGAGATTGATTACCAGTTCGAAGAGGCCGTCAAGGGGCGCTCCACTTCCTACATCCTGTACCAGTTAAATCTACTGGGAAAGAGAACGGTGGAACGATTCTCCCGAGCAAATCACGGTTATCACATCGGTTGGTTTACTGAAGTGTATCATCCTACCCACTCTAACGTATTTGGGTATACTTGCAACCCTACAGTGGAAGACCTCTCGCTCGACCGAAATTGGATCGGAGCTAACGGTAATGTGACCCTGTGGGAGCTGGCCCTGCAAATAGTTGCTACCCATGGCAATCTCAAATCCTATGAGGCTTGTACAAAATACATCGAGGGCGTCGTTACCACGGGAATGCATCACCTCCACACCGGAGCCTTGTTCAGGGCGGCCATGCGAGGACACCGAGATCTCTTCAATTACATCTACGATCGGGCAAATAGCGGAGCTAAAGTTGTCTCTATTGGCTATGCCCCAGACATCGAGTTTCTTCGATTCATCAAAAACAAATGGGTCCATCCTGACGGTACCTTCACCTCCGACGCGGATGACCCTACCCCATTCACTGTTGTTCTCGAAATAGATCTTATCACCACGATAGCTCGTGCAATATGCCTGCGTCGAAACTTGGAACTGGCCCATTTCCTTTCGGGTCCTGAGGTTTGGCCTGGCCGTGTTAATACGTTCAAGGAGGTGTTGGAAATTTGGGCTCCTTCGTACGGCTTCGTAGAATATATCAAATCAATCTATCCTTCGGTAGAAGTCGCTCGATCCCGCGTCAATGTGTGGAGCTGCTTCAATCAAGAACTTGGGATCGAGGTCCTGGAGTACATATGTCCAGAGCGAGAGATAGGTCATGATGCCTGCTCTTCCATAGTTGAAAAGATAGTTGAGCGGTCGGCTTGGAACATCTTGGTACAACTTCTGGATCGTGGATATCGTTTCAAGGATATGGATTCCTACACAACCTTACTGCTGTGCATGGATCGAGTGTATAGGTGCCACGCAACTCAAGAGACACGAGATACCATAGCCGAGGCGAGAGCGGTGATCAAGAAAATCCTGGAAGCTGCTCGTCAGGCCGGATCGGAAACACACTCCTAAGCATTACTATCTAAAGGTAACGAAATCAGGATAGGCGCCTTTTTTCATCGGGCCATGGAATTTCCCTCCCGGGCTGGTTAAAAATCTTGAGAGGTTGAAAAAACTTAAAGTAGGTACAGTCGACAGATCTCGGCCATCGTTACGTCGTTGTGTTCCACGGCGCCTTGCAGTTCGTCTCTGATTTTTTGCACCCGGATCGCCGCCAAGCGTGCTCGGTACCCATCGGATTCCGTTGAGTAGTAGAACTCACAAACTCGTTTCCAAATCTCTCGGGGTTCTACTTCCATCTCCGCCATTCCATGCGAAATTGCCAAGCGACGCCGATGAAAGCCATAAGATCGGGAAAGTGCATACTCATCCACCGCCTCGGCCAGGTCAGCTGCACAGAGTAAATCCATTAGCCCGACCAGCTTCGGTTTGCTCACCCAGAGGTGTCGCTTCTTGAAGGAACAATGCTCGATCAGTTCCAAGACTGCTTCTTGTAGCTCGGCCGGGATTTGGTCCTGCTTCATCGCCTGCCGTAGGGATGCCTCATTCGTCGCTAGATCTTGTCCAAACTTGGTATCGCCTTGCTCGTGGAAGAGAGCGGCTGCCTCGAGGATCATTAGTTCCTCACTTTGGGTGAAGCCGGTTTGGGTTGGAGCATAACAACGGTGAATACGATGCCAAACGTCCAGACAGTGTGAGCTATTGTGCCCTGCATCGTATCGATCGTCAGTGGTGCGGACATGCTCGTAACAGTTTACTAGGGTGGGGTACATCCTCTTTCACGTTCTCCAAAAGATAGATCTTTTGGAAATATACGTGAGACACAAGTGTGAATTCGAAGAGGGGTATCTCAGTTGATAAGTACCCTGGATGTTTATGGGTATAAAAAATCAATCTCTTCTCGCCATCTAAAATACCCATACTTCAGAAACATATATGCGAACTCACGTATGTTTCCAAAAAGATGTCTCAGAAGCCGTACTGGAGAATGTTCCGGACGATCGTGAGTACCCACAGGGCCACCGTGACGATATTTATTGCCAGGTATACTTCATTGGGCAGTGTTCGAGGGACGAAGGCAATCGGAAATGAGAGAGCTTGTTCTTTCCGTAGGTAATCGTAAGCTACCATCGCAAAGTTCAGGAATACCAGGAAGATAACCAGCTCAACTACCGCAATAGCTATCTTTCGTCCTTCTGGCATCCCGGTCTCTTTCTGCCTTTAGTACGTTATTCAAATTTCCAATTCGAGCTTTTGTACCGGCAAGCATATACTTCCGTGGTCTCGTCTCAAGAAAATTGAAACGGGTCCATCAGCTACCAGAGACTCCCGCAAGAACCTTCGAAAACAACAAAATGCTTTCCAAACCTTCCGCCAGTAAACCCCAGAAGCCCGCCGCCGCTAATAACGACCGCTCCCCGCCGTCCTCTGCAGCCCTGCTCCCCAGTGAGATCATTTACGCCTTCGATAAGCTGAAGGACGATGCTCTGATCATTGAACACCAGAAAATGCGTGCCAATGCACGTAACACGACTTTCTTCGGCCAAGTGGCATTCAATCGCTTGGACCCCAAGAAACCCGAGGCCCCGCCCGTCAAGACCCCGCTCAAGATCATGCTTGCCGGCTGCCCAGTATCCACCGGCTGCCGCAAGAAGACCGAGAAGGACAAGGACAAGGTCTACACCGCCTCCTTTACTACCAAGACCACTTTCATTTACAACGGTAAGGTCGAACCGTACGGGGAAGCCCGTATTCGTATCGCCGAAGCGTACAAGAATAAGATGGAGAAGCTCATGGACGAAGGCCACGTTGAACACGTAGGTGGCAAGGGTAAGAGCTCCATCACTACCGGTGTGCAAATGGACGTCGCCGATGAGAACGATAAGCCAACGCCCGGTAAGAAGGCGAAGCGTAACAAGCTACCTCGTGAAGATTACATCATTCGCGTCAAGATCCCCTTCAAGAAGGAGAAGGATCAGCAGGTAAGTGCTCCCAATGCGGAGCCTGAGTGCATCATTCGCGACATTGCGCAGAGCAAGAAGGGCGAAGATGGACGCCGCAGGTATACCCAACCTGTAATGGTAATGGTAGAAGGGGAGAAAGTACCCCTCACCTATGGCACGATGCCCAACTTCCTCCTCGGAGGTAGTGAAATCACCGGCATTGAGTTCTGCAATAGCTGGAGTAATTCCGAAATGGCCTGCGCTCTCGAGCACAAGTTCAATGAGATTATCGTCAAGCGTGGCACTGGTGGCAATAACACTAGCATTGTGGATGCAATCGACGAATCTTACTTCGACAAGATGGCCGAAGGTGCTAACACCGATGAGACCATTGCAGCGGCACAAATCGCGGCAGCTGCCAATGGGACTTCCGCCGTAGAGGGTGAAGCTCCCGTTGAAGTTGATCCGAGTTTCATAATCTCCCCAGAGGACCTACCGCCGGCTGATCCAGTAACTAATGAAGATGAAGACTTTGGTGATGATTTCGACACTGAAGGTCCGGTCGTAAAGGCCCCGGTTGTGAAGGCCCCCGCCGTGAAGGCCGCGCCCAAGCTGACTACCCCGGCCGAACAGAAGCCCAAGAGTCCGGCTCGCGACGTAACTGCTATTGTTAAACCAGCTGCAGTGGCGGTACCCAAGACCCCCGTAGTCAAGGGTGGCAAGAAGCCGCCCGCTACCCCACCTCCCGCTCCCGTTCTTAGTGAGGATGACGGAGTCGATCTCGACCTCGACGGTGAGGATTTCTAACTGCTCTGCTCCCTAATGTGAATGTAGCTTCATGTCCTTCTCGTGGCTGAAGCCACTTCGGCGGCCATTCCGCCATTCACATAGACTCGCTTCTTGAGTTCCAAAGGTATCTTTTTTTCATCAGGGTATACGATTAAAAAAGAAAGTGAAGACGAGCCTATACGTTACACCCGATGCTCATTCTGATCTCGGGTATCCTTAACTATTTTCGCACCGGAGGAGTTTTGGTCACCTATGCAGAAGCCCGAAAATGCTCGGCTTAACCCCGCAGTTATCCTCACGGCATTCCAAATCTATCTATGTTGGAGCCAAACCGACTACTCAGACCCAGACCCCCACTCGGACCGTTAAACCGGCTGCCAAACCTGCCGCTAAGAAAGCCGCCGCTAAGAAACCAACACCCAAGACGACCCCTAAAGCTACTCCCAAGGTCACCGCTTTGGCACCTGTTACCGAGACTCCTAACTCTGTTAAACTAAGTGCAGAGTATCTCGAAGCTGCCCTTCCTCGCTTTAAAGCCCTCTATGGGGTTGGTGATGTGCTGGGGAATGAACTGATTCGCACCTTGGCAGCCGCCAAACTAATCCCACGTACAGTGGAGGGTATTACTAACATGAAGGATGAGGCTCTACGCAATGCACTGCGAGACAAAAAGATCTACTCAACCCTTCCACTAGCTACCAAGATGGACCTCGATGAACATCCACTCGACCGAGTACCTCGCAAACTCATCAAGATGATGGAGAAAGAGATCGATAAGGCTCTCGACGGGCAGAAATCCACCGGGATTAAGGTAACGGTAGCTGGTTCCTACCTTCGCGGAGCTAAAACCAGTGGTGATATTGACTTGGTCCTACAAACCTCCACTAAACCCGCGCGTAGCCCGGCCGATGCTTGGACCTACTTCCGTGAGCTCATTAACAAGGAAAGCAACCTACTACACATCAAGGAACCTTTCGGGATCGGCAACGATAAGATCGGAACTGCCTTTGAGATTCGAGTACCGCCTTCCATGCGCGATGACGAACATATCAAGGACTACATCGACGACAGTTTTAAGGTTCGTTTCAAGGCTGACATTTTCCTAACCACCCCGGCTGAGTACGAGCTGGCCTTGCTATATGCCACTGGCTCTGGCATCTTCAACATTCGTATGCGTTACATCGCAAAAAAGAAGGGCTACCTACTCAACCAGCACGGGCTCTACAAAGTGCAAGGGAAGAAACTAGTAGACACGGGTATCAAGACACAAAAAGAAATCTTCGAAGCGTTGAACATGAAGTATCGAGAGCCAAATCGCCGGAATGTCTAACTATTCGCTATACTCGACTTGACTTCATGGCTAAAGCCATTCCGTCGTCGAGTAAGACTCGTTTTTTACATACTTGTAGCGCGACAAAGGAGATACCTCGACGAGTGTGAACTGTTACCTTGTATCTTCGATATCTATGCTTCTTGAAGTGTGCGTGGGGGGGCTCACGCGAGTAGCGGGCACTCACGCGAGTAGCGAGCTGGTTCCGTCGTATCTATTACGAAAAGTAGTCTCGCCATATCGACCGAGTCGGTGCACTCATAGAACCTTCTATTCGCCCCCTCAGTCGCGTACGGGCTTGGAAGTAACGGGAGAATCACGCCGGGAAACTGCGCCTGGAACATCCACTTAAGTATCTTTAATCTGCCTTGTTTATGAGCGCGGGTGTATGTTCCCTTATTCCATTGAACGTCATTTTTAAACGCCCATTGAATCACTTCGAAACGTCCCTCATCTATTGCCCAGTCGCAGACTCTGATATCCAATAAGGAATCAGTAGTTCCAGGAAAGCACTTTCCCAATGACCATTGGAGTATATTTATATGCCCCTTCATAGCTGCCCATCCACAGAACGCTGTAGACCATGGACAATTAATCCCCCATAACAATTCAACCACTTCCACGTGCCCACCTTCAGCTGCGTAAGTGGGTGTATGTGTATCAAAGGAGATCCCTTTTTCATTTGAAAATCGATTTTCAAACAACCATTTGAGTACATCAAGCTGTCCGTAACGGGCTGCACTATGACCCACCGTGATGTTCCACGAACAACCTTTGGCGAACAGATACTTAAGCACTTCCAAGTATCCATTCTCAGCTGCATAAGCGCAAGTGTACTCGTTCCACACGTAACCTATACTTCTCATCCATTCAAGTAGAGCTACGGTACGAACATAGCGATGGGTTACCTTCTTGTTGACATGGTTATCTCGCCATCGCCGGCATACAAACCGGATAGGAGCGCCCTTTGCGTACGTCCAGATGAGCTTCCAAAGGTCAAGTGGCAGTAATGGCACGAGTGGCAGTAATGGCACGAGTGGTATGTCCATCTAATGCTGGTCTAACAGATTCAACTATTGACAAATTGACTTTACTCTCGCGTATATGCGAACTCACGGTATATTTACAAATTCACGTATATTTCCAAAAGATAGATCTTTTGGAGAACGTGAGGATCCATCTTTCGGAGTACGTGAACTCGCATATATGAGCTACACTAAACGTCTACCCACGGCCTTGCGTAAGAGTCTCGCCTTGGTCCATCCACCGGTCAGGAAATCTGATCTAGTGTTTTGGCAGCTCGAACATGGACGTCTCAAAGCAGTAAAGTATCAGTTGTACACCTGGCTTACACATACCATGCCTCGACTAATCAACACCGTTATGCGTACAGAGCATGAAAACGTGCGTATCATGCGCTACGTCGTGAGCAATATGAATCACAAAAGCCTGAATGATGCTGTCAGGTACGCTACTAACGAATGCAATTTACTAGCGCTAAGCTGCTTGGTTGAAAGGTATGGGGCTCAAGTGTCGGTAGAAGTGGGATACAACGTCCTAAACCTGCTCCCTCAGGGCTGGTCTGCCTTGTTCTGGTGGTACTTGGAAGCTATTCGACCGAGTTACACTGTCCGGGGATACGAGGATGCTTGGGAGAGGGTAAAAAGACGAATTTATACCTCAATACCTCGTGCTGCCATTCACGGAAACGAATTCATCAACATGGTCATGGATCAAATCGAGATAGCGGAAGCCCGTATCGGTGAATTTACGGAGCGAGAAGGCAGGATTGGCGGACCCTGAGTCCCAGGCTTGATTTTTTTACGAGTCTCGGGTGATAAATTGACTTCCCCATCGCATATATGTGAGTTTGTATATATATTGCGACTATGAACTACACTAAACGTCTACCCACGGCCTTGCGAAAGAGCCTCGCTCTGGCCTATCCACCCACAGAACATACTGAACTGGTGCTATGGCAGCTTGAATCCGGATGCCTCAGAGCGGTGAAACCTCAGTTGGATATCTGGTACAAAAACAATGACTACCACCTCATTTTCGCGATCATGTACAGCGAGTATGAGAATTCACGCGTTATAAATTACGTTGTAGCTAACCTACCTGGTAAGCCCGATGACACGGCTAGGCTTGTCGTTCGCCTTGCCATCGAAGCGGGAAACCTTCTGGCGCTGAGCTATTGCTTACGGGACGCCAGCTACCCCTACATCCTCGAGTTCGTCTGGTATGAAGTCTCGAGCCTAACTACCCGGGATTGGTCAGCACTCTTCTGGTGGTACATTGAAGCAGTGATAACGATAAAAGGCAAAAACAAGGCTAAAGTAATTCCACAGCTAGTCAGGGAGAGGACTTTTCTCTACTTAAGTATTGGGCGCCTCAAGGATGAATTTATTGACATGGTTCTTCAGCAAATTGAGATGGCGGTAACTTGGCTCAACAGTTTCTAAACTACTTTGATTTTTTACATCACGAGAACAAAAAAGAGTAGAGTTTTCCAGAGATCTGTCTCTCCAAAAGATCTAGTCGAACATCGGCTTGGGGACGTCTTCCGTCACCGGCAGGCTGGTAGCCGGAGAGGTAGGCGCAGCATTAGTAGCTTCCATACCAGGCCAGGAGAGGATGACGGCCGGAACGGCAGGGACAGCTACATTGGCCATCGCGAGCTCGGGTACTGGATTCGAGACCTGCTGCGTGGCTTTCTCAGCCTGTACGGCCTGCAGCAAGGGGCTCAGATCGCGATTGCGGTTGATGAACTCGATCGAATCATCGTCCAAGAAGTCTGAATATTGGCGCAGGATCTGCATAACAGCAGTAGGACCTACCTTCTTGAACATCTCATGGAGCTGATTCTTGGCTACCATCTGCATGTCGAGCAGGTGAGCATGCTCCTCAATGAACTTGGGCTTGGTGTAGAGAGGTTGGTAAACGCTCACCTTCCACCAGAAGCTGGCCCCGCGATTCATCTCAGGACGGTCAGCGTACTTCTTCATACCATCGAGGAACCAGAGCGGCAACTCCTCATAGCGGAGCAAATGTGCCCAATCGGCCGTAGCCACGTATACCTGCAGGATCGCATCGATCTGCTTGCGAAGATGATCGAGGTCTTCAATGCGTCGGTTCATCATGCCGCGAGGAACCTGATCACCGGCAACGTATTTCCACCAGTCAAAGCGAGCTTGGTGACGAGCTAGGAAGTCCGCAGTGTAGAGACCGAGACTGTTAGAGGGTGTGAGCCGTACTAGCTTCTTGTTCTTGTCCTCAGCAGTGAGAATCAGGACCCATTCGAGGGGGCCCAGATTGTTATTCGCTTGGGCATTCTCGAGATCTTCCTCGCTCAAAACCTTGCGGCTAGCGGTGATGAACTCGCGCCAGTGAAGGCGAGCTGTCTCGCGGTTAAGCAGATAGCAAGCTTGGCTATGAGTGAGCACCATGCTGCAGATGAAGGCCCAGTTAGCCAGCGGGGCCAACTTAGCGTAGGTCTCAGCACCAATGTTCAAGGCGCGAAGGTGCGTGGGCTCGTGCATGGCGCGTACCACCAAGATGTTGATGAGAATAGTACGTTGATCGGGCTCGGCGGAGGCCAACAAGGCCTCGATCTGTGAATCGGAGAGATTCTGACGAGTGGCTACGGCGACGCGGAAGCGAGCGATAGTCAGGATACGTTTACCCTGCGAGCTGAGATACTCGGCCGGGACTGGTTGGCGACTAAGGATCTGATAGCAGAGCTCCTCGTTGTCCAGGTCTTCGGGTCCAGAGTAGAAACGCTGGATGATTTCAGCACTGAGGTCTTGATAGGCGACCATTTGTTGCTTGATTTCACGTTTGCGCTCCTCGGGATAGTTGTAGCTGAGGAGGCTAACGATGAAGGGATGATCCATCTTGGCGCGGCGAATTAGGGTCGCCCCGTCGAGAATGCGCAAGGGGAGCGCGATTCCGGGGATCGGATTCTTCTGCAGGTACAAGTTCACCTCAGTGGTGATGGCTTGGACTCCGTTGACGAATTCCATGCCCAAGTCCTGAGTCTCGGTAATGCGAGTGGCCAGGTCAATGAGCTTGATGGGTGAGGTCTGGTAAGAGCGTAGCACGCCAATCCAGAAAGCATCGTTGAGCTTCTGGTATTTGATGAGATCATCGATGTTAAGGACGTCAATGTTCTTCTGAGCGAAGTCGGAGCTAATCTTAAGCTCCTTAACAACGCGGTCTAGGTCGAGGCGGTCAGCCACAACGGCCAGTACCTCATCGTTGAGATTGGGATTCTTCATCAACATGTGCGGGACTAGGCGTGCCTTATTCTCGGCAGCGGCCTTGGGGCTGAAGGGAGCAAAGAGGCTCATCATGTTCCAGTCAAGACGATCGGCATGCCGGGAGAGAAACTCATCGCTGAATTTCACGCCAGCCTTGCTGAGGTTACCCCAATGCAGGAAATCGAGCATGGAGGGTGGGAAGGTACGAATGAACTCTTCCACGGTTTGACCGTTAGTGCCTACCTTAATGGCGGCGGGCTCACTGTCGTGCATGTCGAACTTCTGCACCTGTTCGTACTCGCCGTTAGGGAGCTGGACGGGGTCTTCCATCGGAACACGCTGATGGGCGGGATCGATGTTAGCGGGAAGGGGAATCTGAAGGTCGGCCATATTAGGGGTTGAAATCGTCAGAGGATGCGATAATGGGGTAGCGCCTTTCAATTTTTCCCAATCTTCGGAAAGGGTGAGTTTCAAGTGCCCCGGCTCAAATCTCTAAATCAGATCCTCGTTCTCAGAGATCTATCTCTGAGAGAATGAAGATTTGGTCTTCATGTCCAACAAGTTGTCCATTCCGCCCATCTTCATATTCGGTTTACCATTTCCAGCTCTCCTTCGATTTCGCCCTCCAGGTTGCCTTTTCTGTCCTCCAGGATGCCTTCGTTTACTCTTTTGTGTCTCCATTTACTCTTGCACGCTAATGATGCCTGAGGTTGCTAGCAACTGATGTTCGCAGCTGAGTTTCTATTTTCTTAAACCTACCGTATGCTTAAGTTGCTAGCAACCTTAAGTATCTCAAACCTAGCCGCGAACGTCTGTCTCAAACCTAGCCGCGAACATCTGTCCCAAACCTAGCCGCGAGCTTCAAGAATTTGCATGTAGACGATTATATCCCCTCTCACGTATGCGAACGGACATCCCCGTGAGAAATTTGAGTTGCCTTTTCTGTACCATTTCACGAATCTCTCCGACCCACGAGAGAATGGAAGCCCCGCAGCCCAAGAATCAGCAAGAGCTCCTCGATTTCCTCAACACCAAGTGTAGCTACTATACTGGGTATAACGTAGCCCGCGAAGGTATGCACAAGGCCGAGACGATAGTTGAGCGACGCGTAGTCTCGCCGCCCCGGCTTTGGTCCCTCGATTCAAGTAAACGATTCCGCTATTGGGATATCCACGTCGGTATTGCCGCTAGTGAGCATCCTACCACAGCCCAGAACCTAAAGCTACTCAGTATCACGGAAGAGTTTGTGAACCGCGCCGACTTACCCAAGGGTGCTTGTGGGGTTTACTGGACCGAAAGTGGGGTCGAAGATACTCCCAATCCGATCGTCTCCGCTCCTACTATCCTTACCGTGGGGAAGGGTAATCGAGGTACCACCAGAGCTAGCAATTACACCACGCCTTTCACCCAAGCCTTGTTCGACGCGATGAGTTTGTTCAAGGACCATGTCAAAGAAGGTAACGTAGAGAGCAAGGCCCAACTCCTTGGCGGTGGGCTTATCACACTCGAGAAGCTCATCGCGAGGCCTAAGACCGGTCCCCACCCACCCTGGCGCGTCTTTGCGATGCTCATTCACGATTACAAAAAACAATCCAAGCACATTGAGTTCCCTTGCTGGATCGACCCCAAGTATGACGGAATCATGGGGATCATCGTCTACCATCCCTCGCTTCCTTTACGTCCAGTCACGATCACTAAAGATGGAGCCCCAAAGCAAGTAGGAGTGCGGATGGATATTTATACCCGTTCCAAGGAGAGTATCGAGAGCCAGGATCATCTACTGATAGAGTTACACAAGTACCTAAGGAAGTATCCCGGGCTGCACATCGTCTTTGAGATCTGGAAAGAAGGTCGAAGCTTGCAGGACATCTCTGGAGCCGTGCGTCGTACCGAGAATAGCAGTCGTGGGACCGCTGAACAGCTCATTGCGAATGTATTTGACTGTTTCGACATCAACAAACCGCATCTAATGTATGAGGAACGCCGCACGATGCTCGATGATTTGTTTGATGATTTTGGAGAGGAGATTAAGCATGTAGTCCGAGTCCCCTCGCAACGTTGCTACGATGATGCCGATGTGCAGCGCCACTTTAAGGTCTATACCGATCAAGGCCTAGAGGGAGGAGTAGTTCGGAACGATTTTGCCCTGTACGAGTTCGGTCTAGACAAGGATATTCGCAGCTATGATACGCTGAAACTGAAGCCGAGACCAGACGCCGAGTACCCAGTAGTGGGCTTTACCGACGGCAAGGGTAAGGAAGTTGGCATCGTTAAGTGGATCTTGGCGGAGAATGAAACCGGAGTGATGGCTCGCGTTGGCCGAGTACTACCACTCGAGGAACGCTTGACCTTCAGTGCTACACCGAACCAACCGACCCCACTGCGTCGCCATATCTACAAGAAGCTCAGCACCGGTGACTTCTTCAAGAAAAACGTGCTCGGACAAAAGGCCGTGGTAAGTTATATGAGCTTGAGCGCTGACAAAAAACTACCTACGCAGCCCAAGGTACTACGCTTCTTCCGCAAGGAGATGGACTTACTACTACAAGAAGGATTTACATAGGTGCTAAAGACACCCTTTTCGTTTGCTCTACTTTTGAGTTGTTTTTTGCACGTTTGAAACAGAGGTCCGGTTTCAAAATCAGCATAGCTTGACCAGGTCAGGCTTGTAGTACCTAAAATCAGGGTCCGGATTCTCAAACTCATCGATAGGACCGCAATGCTTTATCCCAGTGTAAATCCCCAAGCCTGGCCATGTCTCATGTAAATCCTTCTGCGAGAAATTATGCATGGGAATTCCTCTGTTAAAAGCATGTGGTTCATCTGCGTCATCTTTGTGCTGATTTATTACACGAGCGATGGCTCGGTTGCTCATCATATTTGGGAATATGCGCCGAAATCGTCTAGGTACCAGGCGCCGTTTTCCATCACCGAGGTCATAAAGTATTTTCCATAAATCACTCATTCCGTCGTACCAATACTTGCCCGATTCGAGGCCCAATATCTCCGCTAGATAATCCGGGAGTGGATTCGGAAAGTAGATACCGTTGCAGGTAAAGCACATTGCGTATCCGTATACGCTCAAAAAAAGTCAAAATGTGAACTCACATGTGGATTTTGGAAGTGCGAACTCACATGTGGATTTTGGAAGTGCGAACTCACATGTGGATTTTGGAAGTGCGAACTCACATGTGGATTTTGGAAATGCGAACTCACATGTGGAACAGTCCCGCGATTTTGGCGATCGTTGCGACGGCACTGATCGTAGTGTCTGTCGATGGAGACAAATCACGAGTTTGCATAGTATCGGAGGTACATGCGCTCGACGCTCTGATAGGCGGTGGAGCCCCCTGGCGGTGTTCACAGGTGCATGTAGCTCCTAGGTCAAATATTCCCCCGGACATCTTCGACACTTTGGACGTGATCAATTTTGGTATAAAAAAGCAAAAGCATAGAGGAAAGTTAAATGACATAGGAACTAACGCGATGATCGCCCCAGTAAATGACGTCACGGTCGATGATTTTTTCTTCATACTCCGAATACTCGTTCTTGAGCAACCGCTTCGCTTCGGTTTTAGTTTCACTAGTTCGACACATATAATCGGACATTTTGAATCCGAACTCAATCAAGAGTTCAAGCATTGCTCGATTGTGATTAATCAGTGCCAAGGTGTATAACATGTCGCCCAATTCATCGAAATGACGGCAACGATCAATGACATAACGAGCCAATTCGAGCTGATTTCCAAACACGGCCCCGGTCAAGGCTCCTTTAAGAATGTCGCTGCGAAGTGAGCCTTGTTGGCCTCCGCGGTCGAGATTGGAAGCGAGGACGTCCAGGATTGCTTTGAATTTATGATCTCCCTCGGCGAACTTTCGCATGGCGATAGGTCCAAGGAGTGATGCCTGTCCATTTGATACAAAGCTAAGCATCACTGCACACCTGACCAACAGAGTCTGGAGGAACGGGGAGCTAGGTAGGTACACTAGGTCCATGATCAGCTTATTCATTACGGCATTCTTGGCGGGTGAGGGTTTGTGAGCAGAGATATTGAAAACCACATCAACAATGTACTCGGTCAGGTCTTTCATTTGCGCCTCGGCGTCTTTGCAACAATATTCACCGAAGATCCCGCGCGGCATCGTATTGGCCAGTGGGGTGGGAAGGCGACGTCGGTAGGACATCGTGCAAGTTTCGGAAAGATGGATCTTTACGAGTGTTTCGGAAAGGTATATTCACTTTGTATTTCCCTGGGTTTAAAAAAGTAATGCTCGACTTTATGCATCGTCCGGGACACCGTAGAGGGTCACCCACATTAGGTCCGAATGTCCTGTATGTTCGAGGTATTGCGCGAGAAGCTCTAGTGATGCAACGGCGGGGACCAAAGTATCTGTTTCATCGCCCTGAGGACTATTAATAAGCTCTGCTAGTTGAGCGCGCCCTGTAAAGGGTATCTCTTTCCCAGCTGAAGCGTAGCAAATCGCTAGATGATCTTGGTCCAGATAACCAGCTGTGAACTTGGCCTCCATGATTAGCGGTTCACCCTCCTTGTCGAAAATAACGCGAAGAATGAAATTAGATGCATAGTTCCAGGTGAAGTTAGTGGAATAGACATGCCCGGACGTTGGTTCGTCTAGATCGGTATAGGCAAGTGTGTCACGTAATTGAGGCTCACTCCCTTCATGTAAGACACCGCCGAGCATAATCTGGGCAGTAACTGGCCGATACTGACAGCTTGTTGGAACAATGAAAGCTATCTCAGTGGCGTGCATCATCATCACACATGTATTTCCGAAATATGTATATTTCGGAGGCGTGAACTCGTTTAGCTAGGTATGCTTTTTGCTCTAGAATCAATTTTACGAGAGTTTCGGAAAGATGTATCTTTACGAGATCACACATGTGTGAGAGTTGAATACCCCTATACCTAGAATCTGAGGATGTACACTCGGCACCTTCCATCAACGCTTAGGCGGGCCCTGGTGCTACGAGAACATGTCGTCGGAGAATACACGTCCCCCGAGTGGCTGGCCGAGGCAATCTCTCGGGATAATGTAAAGGTAATAAAAAAGAGATTCAAAAGGCTCTACTCACCGATATGCATCCCTCCCATAAACTATTTAACCCAGTTAGTATGCGAGTTTGGGGCGGTAAACGTCGCTCGGGAATTCCGAATCGAAATACAGCTAATGGCGAAGCGAGGAGTGCTTTTCCTAGGCCTGGAAGCGGCACTTTCCCTGCAACATCATGAAACAGCCGAGTTGGTGCGCCCAATGCAAGTCGGAAATCTTAATGAAATATGGAAAGCGAGAACGGGAAGAACTCCAAGTGCGCGGACATACTTCACATTGCTTTGATCAATGCCCAACTCTCTCGCACCATGCGCTCGCTTTTTTTGTGCCCAACGATGTTCCTCCAAAGTTATCCCAAGTGCTTCCAATTCACGCACATCCACTCCATCAGATTCTATAAGTATAAAAACGCCAGCGGAGCTCATCGAGACGCTTTGAACTCTATCTCGAGATACTCCAAGACCAAATCACCCTTTCTCCACTCTCATCGCTTTGATCCATGTCCAAGTCCACCAGGTGGATCGCTCTTCCTTGCTGACTTGGTGGTACTTTTCCGGAGTTGTTCCAATCAGTTCCGCATCATAAGCATCTATAATACCTCTCGCATGGATCGTGAAGAGGTTGGCGGTGCTCATCGCGTCACTTTAAACTCTGCTTCTATCTACTCCAAAATCAATTCACAAAGGCGAATCAAGCTTATTCCGAAGTCGAGTCTATGAAGATGCACCAAGCTTACCCTGTCACTCCCAACACCCCGGATCCGAGTCTATGAAGATGGGCATGCAGACCAAATCTTCATAAGCGAGAAGAGAAAAAAGAGATTGTTTAAGCTTACTCAATAATTCTTCGAGGGGTCCTTGATGGGAATTTCTCAATAGGCACTGATGGCTGCCGGGTAGGTACCTAGGCGCTGGGCAAGCTCGATGGTCTCCACCTGCGAGAGGGGAGAGGAGTTGAAACGCTCCGAGCCAGAGGGATCGCTAGCCGCATCAGCACGCATGCTGGCGGTCTCACCCGACTGGTACGCGGAAAGCTCGTCACCGATCTCGAAGAAGTTGGGCTCTGCGCGACCGCTGACCAGACGCTCCTTCTTACCGGGGGCGGAAACGATACCGGGGATCAGCTCCTTGATCTCAGAGTTGGAGACCCACTCGCGCTCAGACTGATCAGTGGCGGTAGGCAGCTGACTCAATACTCGCATAGTAGCTCCCGAAGTGAAGGGAACGTTAGTCTGTACAGTACCGTCGCCGAGATAGTGCTCCTTCCTGGAGGTAAGCCATACAACCAGCAAGATAACAAGGATCACCGTTACAGCGATCTTCCACCAGACAGTGCTGAGGACTTCATCGACCTTCTTAAGCGTGTCACCCATGTTGCTATTGGGGAGGGAACGTTATATAGGCTGTGCTAAAACGCCGAGTGGAAAAATAACCTAAATACTAGGAATTCGAAGTGCGAATGCAAATCGAATACACAGTCCGGTTCATATTAGTGGTTGCAAAAGGGATCGAAAATTAAAATATCTCTTCCTACCTATATTCGATGTAGCTTCATGTCCAACAAGTTGTCCATTTCGCCATCGAATAAGAATCGGACCTTGGGTTCATCTAACTTACGGGATCTCTGAGAAGGGAGGGTAAGAATCGGACCTTGGGTTCATTCTCATCCATGGGTATCGAGGTAGAAAATTGATAGTGTCTAGATTGCCCAAGAGAGCCTCTTGTCCCTCCCGTAAAGTCAGGGAGCCTCTTATTCGTTAGGCGAACGGGCGACGAAGTGGCTTCAGCCACGAGGAGAACGTAAGACTAAAACGAATATAGGGCGTAATTAGGCATATAGAAATTTATAGGGACTGAAGAACATCCACCATGGACGAACTGGAAGGGTACTACCCGCCTTATGAAGTCTACTCTAACCTCCTCAAAATGCTCGCTTATCGAAAGCTGAGCCTCACAAAGTCCGCTACTTATCCCGGTGAGAGCCATACCACTCCTCTTAGCCAAGCTGAATTCACCCGTTTGTTCCAAAACCATCAGTATGTTACTATCACGGCCAAGGATGGCGAGGGTAAGGAGCGTCGACATCCCAAGGGTACGGAAAAGCACACAAAGACCCTACCCACGGTAACTTACATTGTGCAGATCGCCCCAGCTAGTGTTCACCTGAGCAAGTCGGCCTCCCTCGAGAAGCTCATTCGCTTGGTAGGATTGAACAAGGCACCCACTGATCGGAACGTAGAGCTGATCCTGGTATACAAAGGTGTATTTGGTAGTAATTTACGCAGCAATGCACTGGCTAACTTCGAATGGACCGGAGTCACGGAAGAAGAGCAAAATGGCGTTAAGACACGCAAATTGTCCGGCTTTCAGACCATCCAAACAGTCCCGTACCACATGTTTACCTCCGAGATCCCCAAGCACATGACCGCGATTCCACATATCCCGCTTAAGAAGTCGGAAGAGCGTACCTTGTTGAGCACTCTCCGGCTCGACAAGACCTCCCTGCCGGTGATTCGTAACACCGACACGATGAGTATCTGGTATGGATTCGTACCCGGGATGATCATTAAGCAGATTGTGGACTCTGAGATCACCGGGCAAGGCATCGTTTACCGTCTGGTGAAGGTGGGTCCGTTGATATAACATTGCTCATCTTATTCTCCGGCACGCACGTCTCCTCTTCGAATCTACGATTCTCGACGAGCCGTTTGGCCTATGAATAAGACTCGCCTTTGGTGTCCGGGGATTTCACTTGGGTAGTTTTTTGCGGACCTCTTGGGTTCTAGGGTGATTTTTTTTACAGGCCTCTCGGAGATCTTGCATTTTAAAAGATGAATTCTCGTAGGTACTAAAACCCGCCCGCGTTTGTAGATCTACGCTCCTTCGATGTCCTTCCCCAGCCCGACGTACTGCCAAGAAATCGCCCTAGAGATCAGCGATATTGATCGACAGATCTCCGAGCTGCAGCGATTGCGGCGTGGTGCCATTAACCGGGTGAAAAATTTCTCCCCTGAAATCGAAGACTTGGAAATTCATGTCGATGACCGCAAGCTCATCAACACTGGCATCTCTATCGCCGCGCAACGGAACGCTAAGGAAGCGTACTTCACCTTACCCTATCGCGGTGAAATATATCGTCAAGCCGTGGACCGAGAGTTGTGTCTATCGGGCTGGACTGTCACGAACGTAACTGTCACCAGTGGTAGGGACGAGTACAAAATATGCTACTCAATACAAACCCCTCTGGTCTGAGTTGCGATTTTCCCTTTTATACCCGGTACGCCTGCTAGATATCTCATTCTCGGAAAGATACACCTCCGCGAGATTTGAATGTCTCGAATTAGGCTCCCCGACTGGCGTACGGGGCCTGGTCTTTTTCCCGTTCAGGTAAACTGCTCTAACTGCAAGGCGTCTTTCCAGCTTCGAGACCGTCGAGAAGCACATCGCTGGGTTCCCAATACCTGTCTCGGGTGTATCCCTAGCCGAGAAAAGTATTACTTTACTTATTGTCCGACCATTAGGTGCGGCCTACGAATCGAACTAAGCTGAACTACTAAAAAAACGAATCGAACTAAGCTGAACTACTAAAAAAAGCGAATCTAACTAAGCTGAACTACTAAAAAAGCGGATCAGCTGAGGGATAATCTACTCACCGATACACCTTGGGTTAAAAGATTTGCTCGCTTTTTTGTCCAGTCTCTCGAGACCTCCTCATACACCTTGGGTTAAAAAAGATTAACTCGCTTTTTTCCAATCAAGGCCACCACATGTACCCCAAACTTAATCAGCGAGTAGATTGTCCAGCTCCGAGACCTCTTCATACACCTTGGTTGTGGCTGCTCTGTACCTTGCCATCACCATATCGGCCGGTTTCATCGCGGGCTGCCGGTAGCCATTACGACGCCCATTCTCTGGCAGTTCCCCTAAGCGACGCTGGATCTCGGCCTTGTCGAGCCCACGATATTCATTACAAGCCTTCGCGCGAGCTTCCAAGACCGGTCGAATCAGCTCCTCGATACTCTTGGGAACGATCGGGATCATCGACACCTTCATCATCTTGTATGGGATCAAGCCTACTGCTACGTACCCATTGTTTTTGCAGAACTCGACGAAGCGATCAGTCTCTCGACCTAGCCAGTCACGCGCCCGGCGATGCTCTTCCACGATACTGAAGTTGATGTAGTTCTCCTTACGTGCGTCGATGAGTGGTATCCTTGCATCGTCCACATCCCGCACACAGTAGTACCCACTGGGATAGTAGACCTTGAGACCTCCCGGCGTGTGTCGATACTGCTCCAAATCGGCCAACAGTTTACCCATTTCGTAAGCCGAGGCCTTGCCGTAATCGGTTAGGTCCATGTAGGCAGGGGTGGCACGACTATGCGATTGCTCGAGTAGTTCAATGGTACCGCGAACATGCCCAGCTAAGATCTCCCGGGTGGTCTTTTGTTCACGATCTGAGGCGGCCTTGCCAGCCGGAGTCAGCGTTTCGGTGTCTCCCGCGATGAAGCACATGCAGATCTCCACAATTACTTCTTGTACGACTTCGCGATAGGCCTTCCAATGTGTGCGAATGTACTCGAAGATGGTACGATTAGCCTGGAGCAAGGCTTCCTCCTCGTCTGTCAGGTGTTCATCGGCCATTCCACTCGCATTAAAACTGTGCATGGGATTATAGTTAGCGATACGACGAGCCTTTTCGCGCAGCTCGAGTAGCTTATTTATCTCGTTCAGGTGTTCCACTACATCTTGCGGCGGTGCCTGGGGTCCCAAGACTCGCGCAACCGTGAATACGTGCAAATATCGGTAAGCCATCCCGGCCAAATGTACAGAACGACGCCGCAGATCCACCTTCTTCATCGATTCTCCGGCCTGGATTAGATCTCGTTGCATGTGTGGGTAAACATTGGCTACTATTTTCTCGATAAGCTGTGTTTTGTCCGGCACAACAGCGGCTGGGGTATTTTCCTCCGGCTCTTCATCAAATTCGAGAGCTCGGGTCAAGGCATCGGTGTCGGGATCTAGTTCTCCGATTCGATAAATGCCGAGGAAGCCGCAAGCTACATGTGGCTGATCTAGCGTCTCTTCATACCTACCGTTGTGAAAGTTGCGATCATAGTTGGCATTGTAGAACCCAAAGTCCTCGACCGCGCATTTGCGGAAGCTAGTATCGACGAACAGGCAAATGTCAGTGATTCCAATCGTGAGGGCTCCCAGTTGTGGTTGCAAGGTATAGGCGTCCGGCACCGAATTGTTAGGCACGCGCACGGTGGGACACTTGAATTCGTAGAGCATCGCTGCATCACAACCAGCGTTTTGCGCCATCTGAGCGGTCACCCACTCTCGGAAATCAGCCAGCGGGGGATATTGTCCAATGTGATTGATACCCATGTAGCCACACAAGACACGCATTAGCTGTTCCACCCGGACGATTGCCACCCCGTCAGGAGAGTAGTTTTGCACCGCTGCACCATCTGCGTTGCGAATCCCCGGAATACTGCCGAAGCTGGCTGTTTGGCACTGCAAAACCATGTCCATGAACTCGTTAATGACGTCCTCGAAGACGTTACCCCAACGAGTATGGATATTCCCAACAAAGTTGTCCAAGAACTTGTCACGAATGATTGAAGCGGAACTCGCATCCCGCCTTTCTTTCATGATCTTGGTAATTTCAGAGCCACCGAAAGCAATGCTACCACGTACTTGGCCAGTTTGGACCAGTTCGTCAATCTGCAGCAGGGTGAAATCGTACAAGTCCAAGAGGGCATCGGAACCTTCCACTCGATCCCGATGGGCAATGTAGCGCAATTCGCGTTCCCCGGCAATGAGCGGCATCTGCAACTCACCGGCCCTGGCTCGTTTCCATTCCTCGGTTCCTTGGCGAGGTAAATGACTGTAGTATTGCTTGTACACCTCCAGAGCTTCATGCTTAGATTTGGTGCGGGAGATTAGTTCAGGAAGCGGGATCAGCAAGAAGGCCTGCCGCATTCGACGATAAGTATCGCGACCCAACATGTAGGAAGACAGATTACACATCCCCGAGAGCTTATACAGCTCATCAAGGCTCAAATAGGAGGCCACCGCTAGGTAGCATTTCAAATGCATCTTCTCGTGAATCTACGATTCCACGAGAAAGGGATTAGCGTGAGGGATTCCACGAGAGGACACTAATCGGAGAGATTCCACGAGAAGGCACCCAGCTAGAAATTGATTTTAGAGAGTCTGATACACAGGAACGTGATTCTTCAGTTTTCCAATACCCTATCTTAACCTGAACCTATAAAATGGAAACCCCTGATCCCACCGCTGAACTCGATGCACTTTTCGGTACCCTCCGCGGAGTGATCCGTAAGTTGTCCGTATCGGAAGATGCTGACCACCGTACCGCCGGGCGCAGTAAGAAAGCCCTGGAACTTTGCAAGGTACGCTTGGGTGAGTTCTCGAACCTCGTTAGCGAGCAAACGGAGCAGGTTCACACGGTATTGAACCGCATTGCTTCAGAGCTTGCTGCCATTACCAACAGCGCGGCTACCCCACTCCTCACCTCGACCAAAGAGGTCAAGGAGCACCGGATTACCGAACTGGACAACATCGTGGCTAAACCCAAGACCAATGGCACCGAATGGGTCAAGGTAAGGAAGGGTAAGAAGGTAACCCCGATCCCTATTTCACCCTCCATCGAGGAGTTGAAGTACGACGAGGTACAAGTGGTCCCCGGTTATCGCCGAAAGTGCATCTCGATCAGCAAGCGTGAGGAAAGCCTGCTGTACCCAGGTCGCATTTGCGTCATCATTGGCAGTGGGCTACTGGTGTTCAGCTTGGAGGATTACATTATCCCCCTCTGGGTGCCCGAACTGCAGAGCGATCTGCACAAGCCTTACAAGGTGATCGATCACAACAACCCAAAGACGGTGGTGAACCCATCTCGCAATGAGTTCTTCATCGATCCGGTACAAAATAGTGCCTCGGTAGATACCGGCAACTTCTTGGCGCAGACTCACGTTCGGCCGATCTCGATCGCCAAATTGGGCGGAACACAATACTGTGTGCGAATCGGAGGTAGTGAGACAGTCATCTCGGACTTGGCGCAATGCAGCACCAGCCAGTTGGCCTTTGCTCGACGCTACTACCTGAGTGGCATCATGCGGGCATTGATGATCATCGATACCGAGCGTAAGATTATGCATTAGTTTAGGTGCTATATTCACCGGGACGCGCATCCCTCCGGGCTGCTTTCCCTATGAAACTCACACATGTGTGAACAGACACCTGTTTTTTGTATGACTGGGTACCTTTGCGGTGAGTTGGATCGCGATTGTATGACTGATTCGTTCTAATAAGTTGATTCTTTCTTGACGCTCATTCACTACACGCATGGGCAGCTGGTTTTCCACCAGCCTGAAAGATATCAACAAGAAGGGCACCTACTTTAGCCTTCTCCCGCCAGACGTGTTCAAATATGTCACCGATCTACAGGAAACCAAGATGTGCTACCATTGCTACAAAGAACTACCGCTGTCGGAGTTGCAGTACATAGAACTTTACTCGATGAACCGCGATTTGAGCTTCTACATGTGCCACTCGTGTATCAATAGACCTGGGTGATATTTTTTTACACCGATAGGAATCGTTTACCTCTAGAGAATTGATTCCCTCTCGAAGAACTACAGTATAGATCATGTTACGCGACTCTACTCCACTCGTGTCCTCACAGAATCCACTCGTGTCCTCACGGAGTCCACTCGTGTCCTCACGGCGTGAACATAGTCATCGAGTGCGGCATTCGTATGGTGTTTTACTCTGCCGATTCAACCAAACACGGCATTGCTATGAGTTCCTAATGGAGCAACGCCCGTACCGGTATGGTTTCGTAGAGTTCATCATTCACCATCATCGCAAGTCGGATATCGGGACCATTACGGCCCTAATCAACGACATGTCACCCGAAGATAAGGCAATCCTAGCCCAGCTGAACTTTGATGCTTGCTATGTTCGAATCTACGGCCAAGTACCTTCCCGGGAGGAGGATCGTTACCGCAAATATCTCGATCATAAGACGCACTTTGAGAAAACGTTCCTAGCGGATGGAGGCAAGTGGATCATCGAGCAACTATCCCGTGGTGGCTCCAACGGTCTACTCTGGGACATCCCACGCGGTCGGGCTGAATCCCACGAACGTGATTTGAACTGTGCTATTCGGGAGTTCTACGAAGAGACTGGGATCCCGGTGAGTGACTATACCCTTTTGGAGACGGAAGCTCGGTTACAAAAGTTCCAGAGCTTTGGCTGTCACTACATCAACCACTTCTACTTGGCCTCGCTGAAGAATGCGGCATGGAATAATCCGCGGAATCTCCGCATCAATTACGCTGGAAATCAACACTGCGAAGTCCGAGATCTGCGCTGGATGGGCTTGCAAGAGATCGCAGTTTCAGACACTTACGGTCGTCTTTACGGGTTTCTGCGCGGGATGGTCAAGGTACTCAAAAAATACCACAAACTGACATAACATTCACAAGAAAAAACGGGATGGTCAAGGAACTCAAACATGTATTTCCGAAAGATATATCTTTCGGAGGAGTGAACTCGCATATATATTTCCGAAAGATCAATCGTCACACATGTGCGAATAAGGAGATTTCACAAGGCGTTGTATTTAGACATCCGGTGTACCTTTTTTATATCCCTCGGTCTCGGTAGAATGGAGCCGCCGAATGTACCACCCAACTCTGGCCCGAACACCCAGCCGATGTCCGAGTACTACAAGCGTATCGTAGCCACAGCCCAGCGTAAGCGGAACCACACCGAATCATTACGGTTGGCTACTGATGCGGTATGTGAAAAAATCTTACGAGACTTTCAAAATAACATCGAAGTCGCCGCCAAGAACTTCCACGATTATGCCTTTATCTTTATTTATGATCGTCGCGCTTTGTTCCGTGGCTCCGTTACCTATCATAGCATCATTTCGCCATCGGAGACCGCCCTGGAAAACTATCGTAGCGCTAAGGTGCGAACTGTATTGGAATGTTTGCGCGATTTACTAGCTCCTTTCCAAGTACAACTCGGAGTCTTACATGGAACGCCCGACGATGAGCGTTCGGTATGGGGGATTACCGTGCATTGGGAAGTAACAGATGCCGAGCCTCCATTACCCAGCCCAGAAGAGACATCTCCGGCCTTAATCCCTAGCGCCTCCTTAGCTCCCGAGAGCGTCACTTCGAAAGAACACAAAGATTCTATGGATAGCCTGGGGGAGCATGAAATATCAGAATCTCACTAACCTCGCATATATGCGAACACACGTAGCTGCACGTTTTCTCTAAAGATGTATATCTTTTGAGAGCAATAGACTCTATTTTTTTGCTTATTGACTGGCGAGTTGATCTTCACCTCCGGGACCCTTCGAGCTGGAGGTTCCTCTGTTTCCGTGGTTTCCGTCGCTTTCCCAGCTTTCCATCGCTTTCAAAGGCCCAAAAGCTAACCAGAAACAATCCAAAAGCTAACCAGAAATGACTCAGAAATGAACAAGAACCTATTACGAACCCTCACCTTCCCCGGACCCACCCTCATCGTAAAAAAGGATCACCAGGTGATTTCAATGAAACCTCCAGTGCTTACTTTTTGTATCTTCACGTCAACCGGGACCTTGGCAACCTTCCAGTTGATAGCATTGGGCAAAGTCAAACTCCATACCGCCATGTAGACCAGCTCCTCGTGAGTATAACCAGCGCTCTCGTAGTAGCTCAAATCGCAGAGCCTGACGTTACCCAAGGCCGCGGTAGGGGCAACGCGAGTCCAACGTGTTCCATGTAGACCCAGGATCAGGTCATAGACCACCCTCACGATCTCCACAATCACGTCGTGGCGCTCATAGAAGCCAGGGCAAGACCAACGCAGCTCCTTCATACGCTTCTCAGTTAGGCTCATTGTGGATATGTATGGACCGAATACTAACCCGTAAATAATCAATTTGTACCATAAGCCTTATAGAAGGAGCTCAGTTACGATAGATAATCACTCATTTTCTCTACAGTACCCCGTATCCCCACGATGTGCTACATGTGCAACATTTACCTTCCCTTGTCCCCTGATGGCTATCGAATCTTGGGCTTGGACCCTTCCCTGCCAATCTGGATCCATAGTGAGATCTCCTACGAGTTTGAGTATTCCTTGTCTACTATTTCGTCCGACCGAGACTATGAATTCCCCAACTTCCACGCCTGGATGGAGGAAAAGCATGAAAACTACTTGGAGATCGTGAAGAGCTACACCCCGCTCCCAGAAGAGGATAAGGTATACCCGCTTATGGCTTATAACATGCTCAACATGCCAGAGTTTGGTTGGAAACTTTGTCCCGAAACACGGGAGCTGTCAGACCATCTATCGCTTTGGAAGGTAAGAGGCAGGCTCTTCAGTGAGTTATGCGGGACAAAAGTAGGTAAGCTGACAATTCCACGTGAATGGGTACGACCTCAATACCAAGAGGACCCGCTCATTCATAAGCATTTCGACTATTCAGATTAAGGTAAGTATCCTCTCTGCAGTGAGCTCTGTTCACTTGTATTCTCTCTGCGTTAAACTTCGTTTACCTGTATTCTCGCGGTGATGTGCTTCGAGTGTAGTGGCTGGTACCCACTTGGTAAGTTCGGCGCTGACGTACTGGGTATTAACTCATCCCTACCGCTCTGGATAGCTGCCTCCCATCGCAATATCCTCAATGACATCATCTGGGAGACTCTCAAACCGGGCTGTGGATTGGCCAAGCGTGGTAGTTACCAGAATGTCATCATCGGTGGGGTATGTCAGAAGGGATTCGAATACGACACTGCTTACACTTGGTTGGAAACTAACAATGCAAACTACGCGAAGGTAATTCGAGCCTATCGCGACTATGGCTTTAAGGAGTGGGATGATGACGGGCGACGTATGGTTGACCTGCGTGGCATGTTCACCGATATTAGGGCACTTCGAGCAGCGGGTCAAGAGCTCCCAGCAGCCGGGTTTAGCCTCTGGAGTGGTCCCGATCAGCAGGAAATCTCCCTCCGCGTTGGAAAGATCGAGGCATCACAAGCCGCTCTGCGTCCCGAGTACCACAAGAACGACGAAATAAAGAAGTTCATCCTCTCAGCGTAATCTCCCGATAATATCCCCAATCTATTAGGATTGACTAATTTTTTGCAGCACTTGGACTCCGATACCTACCATCTTCTCGTACATCGAGAGTTGTCTAATTTTTTGCAGCATAAATCATGTTAGGAATAGCAGTAGTCTCTTCTCAAAGTCTCCGAATTCACGTTCTCCGAAAGATAGATCTTTTGGAAATATACGTGAGATGGCCTACCCACAGGACCTCTATGAGGCCGACCGGCTCTATGATATGCTCCACCGGAAGGAGTTCGCCCAACTCTACATGAACCGCACCCTCCTGACCAAGTTACAACCCGTCCAAAAAGGGCATACCAATCCAAGCTTCCTCAACGAATTGTTCTTCCGCGAAAACAACCTGATCCTGCATCCCAATCAGCAGGTGGTGCGCAACCTCATGAGCCCCGAGACCAATAACACCCGCATTTTAGTCAATCAAGGTACTGGTGCCGGTAAGACGATCCTGGCTATCGTCACCGCGATGGAGTACATTAGGCTCTATCAACAGATGTACAACGCGCAGAATTCCACTGCCACTGCTTCCGCCGAACCAGTCCGAACTCCCAGCGTCTTCATCATTGGCTTCAGTAAGAGCACCTTCTTACGCGAATTGCTCCGCCGACCCGAGTTTGGTTTCGTCACTAAGGCCGAATTAAAAGAGTTGCACCGCTTACGGGAGATCTCGGAACGTGGCACTCAGGCCGATCAGGACGCTTTGGGTGAGTTTGAATCACGTCTGCGAAGGCGCCTTACCAAGCGTCAACGTGGCGGCTTCTTCAAGTTCTACGGCTACAAGGAGTTCTACAACCGCTTGTTTAACCAAGCTTCCTTCCCGACGGGTACCCACTTAGACGAGGATGCCTTCCTTGAGGCTATCAAAACTGGCCAGGTGCAGCTGAACCTCGAACTGCTCGACACTTTGCGTAACAGTCTCATTATCTGCGACGAAATCCACAATGTCTACAACTCGGCCGAGATTAACAACTATGGCGTGGCTATTCGCTTCGCCCTCAACATGTACGACATCCCGGACCTGATGGCGAAATACGCCAGTGTCAGTCCCAAGCGCTTGGAATATTACAAAACAGGCACTCTACGCCTAATGCTGATGTCCGCTACCATTATTAACAACAGTCCCACTGAAATCATCGACCACTTGAATCTCTTGGTCCCAAGCAGTCGCATCGCGGAGTTTGAGCCGCAGATTCGCGGTAAAGCCGCTCGCAGTTCCGCAGAAGCTGGTGTCCCCCGCCTACTCAAGTCTGATTTCTTTGTCGACTCCCGTAATCTCAAGCCTGGCGCTCTGAAACTGATCGGGGAGATGACTCGTGGCTTGGTCAGCTTCATGCGCGACACTAATAGCCGTTACTACCCGGAGCGAATCATCGAGGGTGAAGAGATCGAGATCCCCGCCGAGTTACTTGACACTCGCATTCAAGGCTACACTGGGAAAACCTTGCCCTATTTGCGATTCATTCGCTGCCCGATGAGCCCTCTGCATTTGCGAACCTACGTGGCAGCGATCAAGGAGACCGGAACCCTGCCACCGGACGGGCAAGCTTTGACTGATATCGTACTCCCGAACCCAGACACGAGTTCCAACTTGGGCTTATTTCGCAGTAAGGAAGTCAAAATGGCTCTATCGGCGGCTCCAGCTAAGTGGTCGGACAAGGTGGGAGTCTCTTACGTGGAGGGTGACATCGTCGGGAGTGCTTTCGAACTAGCACATCTCAAAGAATACACCGGGAAATACTATCAGATGGTGCTCGACTTGCTCGACAACTTGGAAAATGACCGCGGAAAGATCTTCATTAGTCATCAACAGGTGCATATGAGCGGGGTCAAACTGATCGAGGAAGTGTTGCGACGTAACGGAATGATCGATGAGAACAGCACCCCGGCGGCCGAGACGCGCTGCTCACGATGCGGAATAATCATGAAAGAGCACGAGGCTCGAAAGTCCAAGCTTTCGAAACCCTTTCGAAAAGCCCAAGGACATGCCTTCATTCCCGCCAGGTTCGTCACTATTCATGGAGAGATCGATGAGAAGGTGCGCAACCGTAGTTTGGATCGATTCCGAAGCCAAGAGAACCTACTCGGTTATCAATACCGGGCCTTGATCGGCTCTCGCGTAATGAACGAAAGTGTAGATTTGGTAGCCTGTGAGAACGAATGGGTAATGCACATTCCGGACGATATTCCCACTCTCCTGCAGATCTTTGGACGTGTCATTCGCAAGGGTAGTCACCGCATGATGCCGCCAGAGCGCCGCCAGGTCCACATTCGGATCTATGTCAGTTCGCTTAATTCGGGGGGAATTAAGCGAGATGCGGGACTTAAGCGAGAGAAGGGTGGTCCACTCTCGTACGAGGAACTCCGTTACCATGAAAAGCTGCAAGATTACCTAGTAATACAAGAGATCGAACGCGTCATTAACGAGAACGCCCTGGACCTCCCCATCCAGTATGACTTGATATTCCCACCTTCAGAGAGCCGTAGTTCTCTGAAGACTCACACTGAACCGAAGAACTCAGAGAACCTGAAAGATGCCGAATCTGACCTTAAGGCAAATAAGCTCGGCACCCTTTACTACAAACCCTCCAAGATGTATGAACGGATCCTCGACTTTTACGAATCACCCAACAAGATTGTCAAAGCCTCCACTGATACCTTTGAGCCCTACTATTCCGAAGAATCACTGCACCGAACCTTGTATCTCATCAAGCGCCTCTTTGCCGAACAGAGCTTCGCCTACACTTATGAGGAGTTATGGGCTCGAGTGCGCAGTCCACCCTTCGAGGTACAGTTTAATGCCGCCCTCCTTGATGAGGGAATCTTCCGCGTAGCTCTGGAACGTTTGGTACATGGACCCGGGCGTTTACTACCCATAGAAGGTACCACCGTAGCTGATAAGCTGAACGTCTCTCGCTACTTAGACCCTGATGATCCTTACGTTATCACTCGCGGTAGAGATCATCAGATCATCTGGTCCGGCAAGTTGTACATCTTGGTCCCGGTGCAACCACCCGTCAGTGACGACACACATCCAATGCTGGGCGTTAATCAGCGTTACAGCAGCGGTTCTCCCGACACTGACGTGGATTCTTGGTACCGAAGTGAGGCCTCCAACACCAATCGTCCCATGTATTTCACCATCACTAAGCAACTCCGGGGTAGTTATCCCAACTATGCACAACTCAAGTACAAGTTCTTCCAACAGTATCGTGACTTACCGGTGGAGCAAATCCCGACCAGTACCGAGATCTACGACATGACCTTCCATCGACAGTTCATGGAAGATGCCATTAGCTACGCTTTCCGTGTCCTAACCGATGAGAAACAAGCCCTCAGCGAGTTACATGATTTTTACTTTCGCATGTTGTACATCTACGACCGTTTGGAACTGATCCTATTCGCGGAATACTTGCGCGATACTCCACTCTGGGAGACCTATGAAAAGTACGTTAGCTCCGACGATACCCCGATCGAGATTCCCGGGATCCCAAAAGCGATCATGAAAGAAATCCAAGAGGGTGGCAAGTACAACGCTTTCATGATGAGCAGTGTGGTGCGTAATGGCCCGGGCCGGGGGAAGGGAGTAGACCCCAGCTTTGATCGCTTGGCACAGTTCTTAGGCCCGAGGCAGGTACAAAACACGGCTCGTGATCGCCATGAACGAATGGCAAAGTTCTATGCAATCGTGGAAAAACGCAAGAAGCACAAGATTAGGCCAGTCTATGCGCACTTATTACCAGTGGGGCACCTCTTGGATATCGACCACGGCCGAGCACAACCACGACTCTTGGATCCCACTAGCTTAGAGTTCCACGATCACCCAGAGTTGAGCCAAGCTTATGAGATGCCTAGTGTGGAAAACAACCACTATGTTGGCTACTATGAACGAACTCCTTCCAGTCTGGAGGTGCGTTTCAAGATCCGCCCACCGGTACAAAAGATCGAAAGGCATAAGGACAATCGTATGGTGGAGACAGGTAGCTCCTGTAACACGCGCAAGAAGGAAGAGCACCAGGCTATCATCAAGAACTTGGGCTTAAAGCCGGACTTCGACGTTGAAACGGCCAGCATCAAGGATATGTGCAACTACATTAAGGTGTACCTGATGGAACAAGACTTGCGTGACTTGCGCCGGGTGCATCACTTAAGCCAAGCAGAACGAGTTCGACATCCGCGCGTCCGCTGGTTCTACTTGCATTTCGAGAAGCAGCCGGTACCCGTGTAACACTTTCACGTATTCTCACGAATCAAGGATTCCGTGAGAGGGAAGACTCGAACTGGCTTACCTTAACTTACTAGCGATGCTCCGAGCCAAGCTCCTGGTGGGATCACTTACCCTTTGTACCCTTCTAACTATCATTCTCATTGGCGCGAGTATCGAAGCCTACCCTAGCTCCAACAGAGTGGCAGTATGGCGCCTGATATGCTGGTTCTGGCACGGCGTTTACGTTATCGTTTCCAGTATTGCCTTTGCGGTAGCGGTCTTTGGCATCACTTGTGTGTTCGTAAACCTCAGCGAGACGAATAAATCGACACAGTAATTTCATCGATCCTTTTTTAGCTACTGTGTATAGACTTGTGCTTACTGGTGCTGCTAGCTGAGTCTTCCCTCTCACGGAATCCTTGATTCGTGTGAATACGTGAGAAAAGTGAAATAGCAATTAGACTAATAGAGGTAGTTTCGCCAGGGTTAATTTCCACGCGAGGTTTGGGTATTTTCGGCACCGTTAAACTAAAACTCGACTCCCATCTTCATCAAAACCTCACCTGATATACAAGACACAGAGTTTCCCTAACTAAATGGCGTTAGCAGAGACCTCGTACGTGTTGGAAACCACTCTTAATATTCCAGCCTCGGACATGATTATGCCGATCGACGATGTAATTATTCGACACCTTACCAAGCGGTACGTCGGATATTGTGAAAGACGATGCTTGGTAGTCTCGGTGAAGAAAATCATCCAGCGTAGCTCCTTGCGCATGAGTAAGGCTAGGCTCGATGGTTCCGGCGACATTAGCGTTAGATTCGAAGTGTCTGGAAATGTACTCAGACCCCGAGACTTGCTAGTTGGCTGCGTCATCAAGAACATTACGGGTAACAATGTCACTTGTGAGCATTCGAAGGTAAGGATCACTCTTGACGCACCCGCCCTAGCCAGACGCTTGCAGGTTGGTAATGCAATCACTACGGAAGTAACCGATTCCTCTTATCCGCAAGGTAGTGAAACCATTACCGCCTCCGGTATCGTATACCACAACCTCCCCCGAACTATCCTGTATGATACCCAATATCCAGCCAAGGCCCCCACCTCACCCGAACTGCTTCAACCCCTGCAGCGTAGTTTGGCCCGACTTACGGAGGCCAGGCGAAACTTCCAAGCCGCACCGGCCGAGCGCAGGGATTACTTCCAATCCATTTACTATAACTTCGACAGTCCGATAAGTGAATCAGCCTTACCCAAGGGCGTAAGTATGATTCACGTATCCGATCTAGCTCTGGAGCTTTGTGGAAAAGGTACCAAAAACAAGATCAGCAACTACGGCGATGAGGAACGCCTGGTCCTTGTTTCACACTGCCTGTCCGATCCCGCCTCTGGCACCATCTTCCAAGTGGATCCCAAACTCATCGAGACCAGCCCGATACGCGGACCCGAAATCTTCAGCTTGGACGATAAGGATTTGCGACCTACCTATGTTTGCGAGAATCTAATCCAACTCCTGGGTCAATTGATGGACCAAGAGACGCGTTACTTATCCATGCTCACGGAAATGGCACACTATTACCTCGAGGAGGAGGTGTTCAAGCGTAATGATCGAATCTGGACGATCATGGAAAGTCGCCGGCTCCCACAACCGCTCCGCACCGGAAAGAAGTCCGCCAAGTAACTCTGGAATATCCGTAACTCCCCAGGTAAAAATACTATAAAAAATAGAGCAAGGGGTTTCCTTTTTTACGTTCACTCTCCCTCGTATATATCTCGGAAACACACGTGAATTCAGACATCCGCTGGTTCGTCCTCGTCTTCCTCCACCGGATCAACATCCTGTACAATCACCTCACCTCGTCTGGCTCCGGCCCGTACGGGTGGCTCCTGTCGGTATTGTTCGCGGAATAGATTGCCGACCTCCACTGCAAACTTGTTGAACTTTGACTGCTTGGAGATGCGACGATATTGACTCATAGCCATTTCCAAGGGTATGTACTTGAACAACAGCTTCCAAGGATCCAAGCGTAGGTTTCGTGTAGCCCCAGAGACAATAACTCCTAGGTATTTACCACGACGCCAACTAGTGGGATTAGTGAACTGGTTCGGGTGGATAACCATCGTACGTTCCAGTAGACCCATCTCTCCAGCTCGCATGGCATTCTCGGCGATGCTATACAGGCAAGCCCAGCCCTCATCGTTGCGCCGATTTGCTCGAGCTCCCGCGGGATCCAATAACGCTCGAAGCTTAGGGGTCGCAATGTCCAATGCCTCGAAGGTTGCCTCATTGATCGCGTAGGCGCCACGTCTACCGTTATTGTTAAGGAATGTGATAGCATTGGAAGCGTCGCCGAAGAGGCACAGATGCGTTTTGTACTTGCGATAGATATCAACGTTAACAAGCAAGGTGTCCTGTAGTGCCCTCGTGGGCTTTTTTGTTAGGTCCCAGTCTTCGATCTCGAACAAGTATTCCAAGAAAGCGGTTCGCTTGGGTTCCTCGACCGAGGTGATAATTTGACATACCAGTTGATCTTGCCATTTGCTCTTGATATTTTGTACTCGCTCAATTACCCAGCGTAGCTCCGGGGTTCCGGCTACGGCCGTTAATTCATCGGCTTTCGGAATCCAGCCAGAAGACAGTAAGATGTCCAACATCGGCATATTCAGAGGCATGAATAGACCCTTGAAGACATTTGGGTCGATAATTCCGGTACAATGTTTTGAGGCCTTGCCGGAACGCTCCGTTTGTACGGGAATATCGAGTGCCTGTAAGCGCCGGTAAAGCTCGATCTTATCGGCTCGACCGAATATCGGGGAGGATTCGATCATGTGGTACAAGAAGCCAAAATCCACTGGGTTAAAGTTCTCCGACTCGGAGATCAGTAGAATGATCAGCGACTCTAGTTCACTGCGAGTGGGAAATTCATGGTTGAGCGCCAACTGTAGGCGTCGTTCGGCATAGCTAGAGAAAGTGAGCTCCTTTTGTGTCATCTCGACAATACCTAGCCCCGGCTTTTCAAATTTCTCTACTCTCTAATGAAGATGTAGCTTCGCGCCTAAAGTCGCTCCACCATCTTCATAGACTCGTCTACGTTTCCTATCTGTTCCGGGTAGAGTTTGGATGTGTTATTCGCTCGTGCCCTTTTGTTGTCTTGAAATCGTAGATTTCTCTTTCGCTAGGATTATCGGAAATATATGAGCCTTGTAAATGCTTTTGAGAATGTTGTTCTTCACCTCTTGTTTCTTCGAGTTTGAGGTTCCTCTGTTTCCATAGTTTCCAAAGAGCCGAGAAACGACTCAGAAATGAACAAGAACCTATCCTCGAACCATCGGCGGACTCCGTGAGGACGCGAGTGGACTCCGTGAGGACGCGAGTGGAATGGCAACCTCACCCTTTCAGAGTTCACGCATATGCCCCACGCACTCCCTCGCACAAGTACGAAGCTGTACACGAATTAGCGAGAATTAGGTTCTAAACAGTGCCATGGTTTTATAGGAACACAGGCAAAAGATGGCCGAGACTAAGATCGAGAGTCGTGAGGCCAAGATGGAATTCGTTCGCGACGAGCGGTGCCGTTTACGTCATGACGACTTGAAAGCGATCGCCAAGATTCTTTACCGACACGATCCTAAGTGTATGAATTACTCGGCTACTGGTGTTCGAGTCAACCTGAATAAACTACCTGACCCAGTTTTGAACAACATCCACGCCTTCGTCCGGGCCAAGACCATGGGGAAGAATTAACGTTCACCCAAATCAGGGAGATTCGAGTGAGAATGAACTGTCATTTACAGCATACATTCTTTTTATTACTATGAGCAGAGCGTTACTTTACGATGTTCGAAGTGGGTCCGGGTGAGCTACTCGACCTCATCGACAAGGGGAGCGAGATTGGATTTCGCATGCGCGGAGGCTCCGTGCACCCCAGTTCGGTCAGTTTGGGCATCAAGCATGGCGGTGCAAGGGTGGAGAAGCGTAACATTAAGGAATTTCTCCAAGAGTTTCGCGGCGGGGCAGAGTCGGATGATGATTCGAAAGAAGATTCGAAAGAAGATTCGGACAGTGAGCCAGAAGATGCTGAATCCAAGGACGATGAATGGAAAGACCCTGAGGAGGACCCGGTAGTAATGGTCGAGGACCTCTCGGATGGTGAGGACAAGGAGGGTGGCAGCGGGGCTTACGCGAGCGGTGACGAAAAGGAAGAGGACTGGGAAGAAGCCGAAGTAGAACTTGAGGGTGATTCCGGACCCCGAGTTCACTTTGAGGTTTCCGAACTGGATCTGAAGGACGATGCAGAGAATGCAGACGAACACAGTTCCTCGAGGAGTGATAACATCACAGCCGATTCTATGCTAGTGTCTATCAGTGACGAGGAAAGGGATGACTAAGCCTACTTATCTATCCATGGAAGCCTACTCTAGCGGAGCGGGTATCGAATCTTTTTTACATTTAGATCTCCCCATGAGTAGAGAGGTACGCACATCGCTCGAACTACCCGACTCATGGCCGAAACTCCCGTCCCCAAGAGCAAGGAGGAAGAACTAGAGGAAAACATCAGGCAGTCTTTGAACTTTGCCAAGGATGTATTTACCATCGCCACGGACGAGAAGTATGTAGCCGGTACCACGGCCGAGACTCGCTACGATGAATTAGTAAAACGGTATCCAGAATTCGCAAAGGCCTACCCGGTCTGCGTTAATAAGATTGCGCAAGGCTTCTACAACGAGAAAGCCTTCCGTCGTTTCTTGAACAAGCAGCGTGATAATCCGGGCAAGGGCATGGAGGGTTTCATCGAGCGCCAGGCTGATTATGCCAAGTTTCTCTACGAGGAGGAATGCAAGGCCAAGCGGCGTCACATCAACGTCAAGGAGGCCAACCTTCGCTGGGAAATGGAGCACCGGCAGCTTCGCAAGTGGGTGAAGAACATCAAGAAGGACGAAGAGGAGCTGAAGAATCAGTTCGAAGATGAACAAAAGACGCACCTTGATGCGCGTCGCCGCGAGTTGCTCGACTTCATTAACGCCGAGGCCCCAGCAGATCCCGAGCAAGCGATGCCCGACCTCAGTAACTATGAGGAGCCTGAAAACACTGAAGGAATGGCTCCGATCAAGGATGTGGCACCATCGGTCGTGGATGTGAATGTTGATGACATGACCTTTGAGGAGCTACGGGACTTTTACCGAGACTTAGACAAATACTACGACGAGTTGATCGATGGTATCGGCCAAATGAACGAGCGAATTCACGAACTGGAACGTCTGAACGAGATTCGGCGCCTGGAGGAGGAAGATTTGCAGGCATTCATCGCCAAGGAGAACCGGGAGCTCAACAAGAAGCGTCCAGAGGCTACTCGTGCGCCCACGGAAGCTGCTAAAAAGTCAGCCAAGTTGGAACGTGCAGAGGCTCGGCGCAAGGCAACGGCGGAGATCGAAGAGCTGATCCGGCGAAACGGTCTCGAGGACAAAAGCAAGACGCACCGCCGGGCACAGCGTGTCTAATATGCTCATATATGAAGATTTGTCTGCGCGTCGTGACCGCTCCGACATCTTCATATAATCGCATGCAAGGTATGCCGGGTAAGAGATACATAAGTTTACATACAGGGCTGGGAACGCAGACTCACGCACGGAGTACGGGTGTACTTTTTTGTGCATCTTTCCGAAGCTCTCGAATTCACACATGTGTGAGGGTTCATCTTTCCGAAGCTCTCGTAAAAGTTGAGTTCCATACCGGGTAAAGATTCCATCCTCACCCCTACCATGTCGTATTTCTCACGGATACCCTCTGGGCTACGTCAGTTTCTGTCCCGAGGTACTGAACGCTGGGTTTTCAGACGTCCCGAGAACAACATAATCTTTCAACTCAACTGGGAATTTGTATGTGCTTGCGGATCTGCGCGTTTGATCTTGTGGTATTATCATTTCCTGCATACAGACGACCTAGGTCCGCGAAGAAACTACCCCTGGCCCGATTACCAAAGGAATCTGATCCATCTTTTCGAGTGGAACAGCGCCAAACTTATCGAGCGTTTCCTAGAGCTCAATGACCTTCGTTTACTGCGCGACTTGGCCACCGCGGCTGTTAGAGAGGATAAGATCGTTCTATTCAAGCGAATCCTCGACATATTTGAAGACCAGAAACTGCAGTATTGGTATTCCAGATGGGGCTGTCGTATCTTCCTTGAAATCGTTGGACTAAGCAAGTGGGATCTAGTGAAGTATCTACTAGCTCGGGGATTTCGCATCTACGGGTTCGTTCTCGGTCGGGACATAACGGCCGAACAACTTACGGAATATATGACCCTAGAGAGAGAACATTACAATATACGTACCGCCACGCATTACGACTCACCTCTCCAGGATTAGCGGAGTGGAGATGCGAGATTAGCAGGTTCACGGAGTGGAGATGCGAGATTAGCAGGTTCACGGAGTGGAGATGCGAGATTATACTCCTTTTTTACCATACGTCTCGAATCTTACAAAAGTTGAGTTCTCAAGAGGGATAAATGGGTTACGTGAAACGCGTTCCGACGCTTCTCCGCCGGGCTCTACAGACCGAAATGTCGCGGTTCGGAGGATCCCAAGTGAAGATAAATCTCTGGGAAGAGGTTTGCGAGATTGGAGGTTCGAGCTTCATTCGATGGTACCACGAGGCAAATAATCGATGGGATGTGATCTACGAATGGCCGCATCGTGTCCGAAAGTTAGACGCTCTTTTCGAGTATAACAGGCAAGGTCTCATCAATAGATTGATACTACTCGAGGATGTTCGTCTACTTCGCGACTTAGCCTCCGCTGCTGTCAGATGTGGACGGTTAGGAACCGTCGTGAGAATCATAGACGTCTTTGAACAGTTCAAGCTGGATTATTGGCGTTGCAGCTGGGCGATCCATACTCTAGAAGAAGCCGTCGACGGACACCAGTGGGCGATAGTATCGTACCTTCTCGACAAGGGATTCTCGGTCTCTGGACAATATTTGCAAATTCTCTCCGACCCGCCGGGCGAGGATTACATGAAGTTTAAAGAGCTACGTGAGGAATGCCGCTTCATGCGGGTCCACTACTACGGCAAGGAGTTCCCCGAGATCTAACTCTGCATTTGTGAAGGGTTATGCAAGAGAGTGAAACTCTATGAAGGGTTATGCAAGAGAGTGAAACTCT
>CAZIRP010000002.1:144250-167275 GCA_964541665.1 uncultured Caldilineaceae bacterium
TGAAGGGTTATGCAAGAGAGTGAAACTCTCTGAAGGGTTATGCAAGAGAGTGAAACTCTGAAGGGTTATGCACTTTTTTCGCGGCATTGTATTTTACATCTCACTATTTTAATAGTCTCATAAGCAAGACGCTGCCCGATGGCCCTTCTCAGAGATCCATCTCTGAGAAAACGTACACCGCAACGAGGTACTAACCCAGCCTCGCGTCCTGTAGTTTTGGTGATCCCGCCAGAGATTCGGGCCTCCATCAACAAGTATTCTGGCTTCATCAACCCCAAGAGTCAATACGCCGATCGTCCCCTCAAGGGTCTGTTCAAGTGTCCAGCCAATGTCAAGTACCTCACCGTTGAGATTTATAAGACGATCACCAACCCTGGCTTTGTATCCAAGCATCTCCCAGACGATAGTAATGACCCGCAGGACAGCGTCTCGGCCAACTTCCGCTCTGGTTCGGATACCCGGGCGATGCGTAATCCTTCCTCTTCTACCAGTGCTTTCGGTAACCGTTCCGGTAATGTACGCGCCTTGCGGGTCTCCCAACTAGTGACCAACTTCAAACGTAGCCTAAGTCTGCTTCGAGATTTGGTCCCAAACATGGTCGATGACTTTGTATTTCCCTACTCGGAGGACCTACCGATGGCTAACCCGGTAATTCAACTACATCACACGAACCGTGACTTTGTACTAAAGGCCTGCCAGAATTTCGTCCAAACACCCGATACGCTCTGGGCCCAGGCCAATGATGTAAACCCCGATACTGGACTAGTAGAAGTGGGCGAGTCGGATTATAGTCCGGCCAGTTACAGTGATGGATCTTGGCACCCAGAGCACTTGTTCACTAACAAGGCTCGCAACCGTCACAACGATTACTGGACTCCCATCGAGGTTAACTACCACACCAATCCGACCTCCGTAGCTGATCGTGGGCCTGGGCATCGTTACATGAGTAATGCTTATCATAACAACTACGAGGGCAACGGTCGCTACCAGAACGAACAATTCCCTCGCTGGCAATACTCGGTCTCGGATCGCCCTATTGACCGTGATTATGTGGAGATCAGTCAGGCACAAAATGGTGTACAGGATCGTCGCGTCCAAGGTACTCGTGGTTTCGACATGACGGCCCTCATGAAGCGGAGCACGGTATAACATTTGCTCCCTAATTAACATTGTCTTCACGTGCCCTGCGGTCCCGTTCCGACATGTTAATAGAATCGCATTTCTTACAATCGAGGGACTCGAATCATGTTCGGGAGAGTAAAGGTAGCTCTCTTTTTTAGAGAATTGAATACGCAGAAGCATAGTAACGGCTCCCTCTCGTTAACTCGCGGAGATAGTCCCTCTCGTTAACTCACAGAAATAGACCCTCTCGTTAACTCACAGAAATAGACGCAGTTGTATTTCTGTGAAAATGCATAAACCCAAGAAGGAGGCCGTCATTAACTTTCACCGCATCTACAGCGCCGCCTCCGTTGATCGAGTGGTGTTGTGGAACGCCAGTAAGCAGCATGTATGGTTCCCGACGTTGACAAAACTACCCACCCCGAACAAGTTCGATCAGGAGGTAGTGATCTACAATGGGGAAGTAGCTCCCACTGATGCCAACAGCTGCCAGTTACTAGCCCTCGGGGGTGAACATACCACTTCGTATCGGCTGGGTGATCTAATGAGCCAAGTCAGTGACATAGAGGTAGTACGCGGGCTTCGAGAACTGCAACCGGGCCTCGAGGAGTACAAACTACGCGACTGTATCGTACTCAACACTCCGAAAGTATTCCGATACTGCATCGCAGAGCCCGATCCACAGCTCGAGAAGTTGGGCTGGAAGACTCCAATACTACTCGACTATGCAGAGAAGCCTAAGACCGAGCAGCCGAGCGAACTCATGGAACGTGGCTTCGACCCCTCTGATGAATGCATTCACTTCGTAGGTTGGGTAAACTGGCGGCTAAGTTCACACATGATCGACCACTGGGAAGAGTTTCTAGACGTACAGGTCAAGGTATGCCTATATACCTCGCACCTATTAGAGGACATGAAGATCGTGAGCGATAAGCCGGTCCCGGACAAGCGAAGCAACTGGGTGAAGAAGTAACTTCGCATATATGCTTCTGAAATATGGATATTTCAGAAAGCGAGTTCACAGAATGATCTCTGTGAGAGGTATGTTTTTTGCTATGTAGATTAAGGCAGCTTGTTTTACAAACCAGGGAAAAAGTGATCCTCGTACGAGTGTTAATTCGAGTATGTTCACCAAGTTGGGCGGAGACGCCTACTATTGGTCCACTCGTGTCCTCACGGAGTCCACTACCGCTAATCGTGTCGTAATGTTCGACCTTGACGATACGCTAGTAAAATCAGCCCATAATTCGCATAACTCCCGACTCTCAGCTGAGCCGGACACCTTCCTTCCCGGGGTCCTGGAAACACTCCGCAGCTTGGCCAAATCGAACGTTCCGATCGTCATCATGACCAATCAGGGTGGCTTGGCCTACAATAATGCCAAGATCCTACCCCGCCTCGAGCGTATCCTTACCGACCTGACCAAAGAACTCCCAAGCGCCTCCATTCAATGCTACGTGGCTGGGAATCGTAATACGTATCGTAAACCAATGACCGGACTCTTCGAAGCAAAGATTTGGCCCAACTTTCCCAAGGCCATGCAGTGGAGTTACGTGGGTGACGCGGCCGGACGAGAGGGTGACTTCAGCTCCACTGATCGCAAGTTTGCCTACAACATTGATCTATTGTTCCAATACTGGGAGCTCATGCATAAGCGAAAGGCCATGCCCACTTACGATGCCTCACTGTTGCAGCTAACACAGGCCAAGATCCCCTGGATCACTGACTTAGAGGTCTACAACAAGAGCAAACGCCCGAGAATCGCATTCTTCACCCCCGAGGAGTACTTTGCCTCAGCAATCGAGCAAGAAACCAAACAAGCCGTCCCTGCCGAGGTCCTAAATAAGCCGCGTGAATGGTGGGGCTTTTGGCCGGCCGAATACCTACGCCGCGAAACCGAGATCCCAGCCGAACAACGTCTCGAGACCATCATCGAGAAGATCAAGGAACTCACAGCCTCGCATCCATCCACGATCCTGATGCTTGGCCCACCCGGCTCCGGAAAGACCACCTTCGCCAAGGCACTCTCCCGAGCTATCAAGTTATCCATCGTGGCCGGTGATGATCGCAAAACCCCGGCTGCCCGAACGGCGGAGGCCAAGAAGGTACTCTTGAGTGGTTCTCATGTACTCATCGACGCCACTCATGCCTCCAAGACCTCCCGCATGGTGTACAAAACACACCTACTGAGCGCCGTACCCGATGGAGTATTCATTTACGTGGAACTGCTTACCCCGCGGCATATGGCTTTCCACCTAAATCAGACCCGCGCCTTTACAAACTTGCAGCAAGGAGTAGGTACCTATGTCCCCGAGGTAGCTTACAACAAACACGACCAAGCTTACCAAGCGCCCCAAGATGATGAGATCGAAAACGATCATTACTTTCGGCTGCGTTTGGAGTTAAACTTTCCACGCCCGGAAGATCGATTCCGCTTCTTGCAATTCACGGAGGAAGGGGTCGCGAATAGAATGTCCACCCTGGAGGATTAACTAACGTCGCTAATATGTATATAGACTCCGTCCCTTTTTTGCATATCGAGAATGTTGAGAAAACACGGCGACTGGTCACGCTTGCGTGAGACTACATCTTTACTTGATCCAATTTCCTTTTAGAGACATTGTAAGCGTATATGTATTGTCCGCTCATTTTTTTGGGAGCTACTTTCCACGCTCCTGCTAAAAAACTTGGGAGCTACTTTCCACGCTCCTGCTAAAAAACTTGGGAGCTACTTTCCACGCTCCTGCTAGAAAACTCGAGAAAAACTGAACCATGTCACTTACAACTAACATGGCTACTCGTAAGCATACAACGTTGTCGGAAGTGGTACAAGCTCATGCTTCTAACCTTACCGCCACTCGGCAGGATAAGGCGCAGCTCGAGCTCGAAATACGCGTCCCGCACAATCAGTATCTACTTGGCGATTGGCTAAACATTTGGCGTGGCGCTTATAATCGTATCTTGGCACAGTATCAAGAATGGGTATCTAAGGAAACGAAAGAGAGCTGGATTACCTCGGTAGAATGTAGTGTACGAATGATCGACGGTTCAGGTGGTGTCAATCGTATCCTACAAGCCGAGTATAATGGTACAACCCTCGCTCGACGTTTAGGTATTACCAAGCAGAACCTTATGAATACGATATACGATGGGTTCAAGGTAAGTCTCAGTAAGGAAACCGAAGGCCCGGCCGAGCAGTATGAGAAGCTGATGCCCACTATCGTTCGTTTACGTATTCGTGTAAGCTTCCAGATCCCGACCCTACCCGACTGGCGAGTAGATTTCACTTACGTGGCCTCTACCGATGTATCCTCGGCCTTTAACTCCTTCCTGACTGATATCCGCAAGAGTTTCCTACCCAAGGGAGTCCTTAGCCCCACTAACTTCATGGAATCGATCGTAGAGGTCCCCGGGGCTTCTCCCGAGCTGGAGATCGAATGGATACGTAAGGATCGTCCGCCCACCGAGACTGAGATCCAAAACAGTATTCGGCAGGTACGACAGCTCGTCTGGGAGACCCAAACCGAGAGTAACGAGTACAGTATGGTAATTCGCTGGCTGGCCAAGCTCCTCGATCGCAACCTGAAGGACCGGAGTACCCTGAAACAAATCAGTAACAATCCGATCGGGCTGAGCCTGCATACCTACGTTAATGTAATACATCCAAACCTGGCGGACTATTACATTACGGACAAGGCCGATGGTGAACGTGCCTTCCTGGTGGTATGTCCGCGTGACAAGTGGCCGCTAACGAAAAAAGAGGAGGAGAAGAAAGAGGGTGGGGCCAGTACAACCCCAAGCATGGACTCTTTGGCCAAGTTGCGCCTGGAGCGACGTACCCTCGAGGATCAAATAGTAGGCGGTTTTGACCGCAAGACCGAAGAGGCCCTAGTGGAGAAGGTACGTGAGATCATTCGCCTGGAAGTAGCGCTGGATGAGCCAATCTTGGAGAGTAAGACTGATTCGAATGAGGAAGGGGAAGAGGACCTCTCGTATCTGTCCGAGGATGAGAATCCAGTCTTTGGAGCTGGTAAAAACGCTCGCCCTGCCAAGAAGGAATCCCCATACGTATCCTATCTGCTCACCAGTACCTTGAAGCCAGTGGAGGTGATTAAGCCAGTCAAGCTGAAGGAGCTAAACGGTGTTACAATCATTGACATGGAGCACGTGGATGGAGCCTTGTATGCCTTCGATATCCTAATGTACAATGATGCTGATGTAACCGGAGCCCCCATGAGTGTTCGTTTACAGGCACTGGAGGAGGCCGCCGAAGCTCTCAAGATCGAAATCAAGGCTCAGATTCGTTTGGACAGTAACCCCGTAGAGAAGATTAAGAAGCTGATTCCGGCCGCCAACGGGCGTAGCAAGAATTCCAGCGGAGCTACGAAATCGGGTAACGCCACGAAATATCACGTAGACGGACTCATCTTCACGCACAATGACTCTGATTATTGGAGGTCCGATGCCGTCTACAAGATGAAACCACCGGACCGCCTCACGATCGACTTTCTCATTATGCGGGCGCCGATACAGATGATGAACACCGCACCTTACGTTCCACAGCCCGGCTACACGATGTACTTGCTCTTCACGGGCATTAACCAAGACAAGATGCGACAGTTCAACATCTCGACGGCCGATTTACCGCAGTATCGAGAACTGTTCCAGAGCTTCAGCGGGGCTGGGCGAATCTTCCCGATCCATTTCACTGCCCCCACGCACAAGCTCGCCTACATTTATTACCATCCCAACTCTCACGATTTGAGAAATCGTGAGAAAAAGACTGAGAAAAAGCTCACCCTCAAGGGAACGGAGCCCAAGGAAGTCAAGGATGAGCTACACCGGCACGTAGGCGAATTCATTTGGATCCCCGAACCCAAGGAGACAAAGAAGAAAACCGGAGCCAAAGCTAATGGGAAAACAGGAAGTGGACTCCATGAGGGTGCGAGCGGATTGAATCTACTACCCGGGATGGTACCTTGGACCTTGGTTAAGTTACGCGCCGATAAGGATGCCAATGTACAGGACGGCTTGGCCTACGGTAACAGTTACACTACCGCTCTGGATACCTTCAATGATATTCTGAACCCGCTTACCTATGCCGATCTACTCGCTCCACCGGTCGAGGCCGCTCCTGAGGCACCTGCTCGTGAATCGAAAAACAACGAGAATGAGAATGAGAATGGAAAAGACGAAGCCTACTTTGCCAAGGATAAAGACATGGATTACCAACCCACGACTAACTACAACAACTTTGCCAAGGCGCAACCACTGCAGCAACTAGCTAAGGCTAATAAGGTAGTGGATCTTATGTGCGGAAAGGGTCAGGATCTCTTCAAGTTCATTGGATACCAGGTTAAGAGTCTGGTCTGCGTGGACAAAGATGCCAAGGCACTGGATGAGCTGCGTATTCGCTTCCGTGATCGTATCAACGAAGGTTACTGGTATTTGTACCCACCGATGCCTTCCCGGCCGGGCATTGATCTGCATGTAATGGAGTACGATATGAGTAAGGATTTACCTGGGCTCTCGAAACGACTAACCGAAGGACAAATGTTGGGTACTGCTCTAGCTGATGGGGTGGTATGCAACTTGGGCCTGCATTACATCATTGGGAGCGAGGCTGAGATGAAATCGTTCATCAAGTTCTTGGATGCCACTCTTCGCATCGGCGGTAAGTTCATCTTTACTAGTTTTAACGGTAGCCGAGTTTTCCAGCTGCTAAGCGGGCTCAAGAAGGGTGAGAAGTGGACCTCGGAGAAGGACAAGTACAGTATCCGTCGCGACTATAACGATAAGACGCTCGTCTATGGGCTTAAGATCAGTGTACTACATCCGTTCAGTAACGGGGAACTCTACGAAGAGAACCTCCTACCCACGGAGCTAGTAGTCGCAGCGCTGGCGAAAGCGGGTTACATGTTGGTACAGCAAGGCAGCTTCCAAGACTTCTGGGGACGTTTCGAACAGCTCGGCAAGGGTCTGGCGGCTCGTCTATCAACTGAAGATCGCTTCTACTCCAGCTTGTACCAGTACAATACATTCGTAAGGCTGGCCGGATAGGCCGCTCGTGGACTTATCCACTCGTGGACTTATTCACCGGCACGCGCGTCCTCCTACGTCGGCCGCTTGGCCTAAGAATAAGCCACTATCCTTTTTTATCCAGTTGAGGTTGCTGTTCAACTGAATGTAATCTGTATTTAAGAACTATAATGTTGCCAACTCTCAACATACCTGCTTTTAAGTGCTTTTGTTATTGTCTTGAACGCGTAAAAAAGGATAGTGGCTGTTCGCATATATGCGAGTTTCATACTCTCGAGGAATCAGAAGGATTCTCGAGAACGTTGAATAAGTCCACGAGTGGATAAGATCACGAATGAAAAATTGATATGAAGATTAGGATAAGTAGCTCTTACTCCTACAAGGATATGGGTGTAGTGTGGAGCCAGTCTCGCCTGGTCAATAACGCCTACATCGTGGTCGAATGCGACTTTCCTCGGGATAGATTTGTCTCGAAAAAGCTCTGGGCCGTATGGAAAAACCAGCAAGAAGAGATCAAAGAGGATGGGTTTAGGTTCAGGAAGCGTGACGATACTGGCCTCTGGAAGATTGCTTACTGGCACACCATAACCGAGGAGAGCCATGTCAAGGACAACACTACTGGAAAGCCGCAGTGGCGGATGCTAATGGAGCAAAAACTTGCCAAGTGGATCGCTGTTCTCGAAGCGACAGTGATAGATCAAGATGATTTCTCTCGACCGAAGAAGGTAGTTGTAAATATTGAGAAGCCAGCGGCAGCAGTCGCTAAGCCTGTAACTTATGAGGAGTCCGTTCTGGATTTCGAAATGAACTTGGATGAGGAAGGAGAGACGGTCTCGAAACCAATACCGAAACCAAAACCACCTGTTAAGCCAGCGGCGGCTTTCGCGATTCCCAAAGCAGTCAACAAGCCAGTACGTGTGGATGTACAAAAGCTCTTGGAGGCCCCGGACGAGGAATACTAACCACTCCCTAAGATTCGTATTTTTTGTCTCCCGATTTCACCCCTTGTGCGAGGGAGTATGTGGGGAGGTGACTCTCTGCAAGCAAAAAAAAACGGAGTCTATATGGATGTCGGAAGGACCCTCGCAGAGGAGGCCTGAAGACGAATCCATATTAGCGACGTTATTACCATTCATAACTGTAGTCCCCGTGTGCTATTTTGGGAGGTATTCTTACTCCCTTGATCACTCGACGATACAAATTCTTAGCTCGAATGGTATCCAATGCAGCGATATGCGTGAGGCATTCGCCCACTCCGGCGTTCAGTTCTAGCAGTATATCTGCCACTATTCTCGTGTCAATGTTTGACTCCACCAAGCCGACGGAATGGCTCGTATCCCATTTGGCACCCTTCTCGACGAGGAATTTCACTCCAGCAGCATGAATACAACCTCGCGTCGGTAAGCTATCCAGGGCGTTTTGTAAATGTTCAACCGCCGGTACTCCTAGCTTTGACACCAGGGCCTCCCAGACACACCCAGCGGCTTCTCGGGTAATGCAATAAACTATGCTGACAAAGCAAGCTGGACTGCAGAGGCCTTCTTCTACCATGAACCTTGCTTGCCAGGGCCTGTTCGTAACATGTGCTACGTTGTTCCAAATATTTACTAGTGTTTCTTTCGAAACGGGACCTTGCCTGACGAAATGTCCAAAGACAAGTTTAGCTACTTCGATAGATCTATCCAAGGCCGCGCTGCAGAGTGCAAAACTCCAGAAGCCGGGGATCGCATGTGGATTATGTTCCAGAAGATAAGCTATCGGCATTAGCCCGCCAGTGTACACGCTCTTCCTTAACAGGGTAGTGAACCTTGATTCAGATAGCGCTAGGATGCTATCCCTTGCGAGTTCCAGCCCTTCGTCGGAATACGACATTGCCAATTCTTTCAAGGCGAAACTTAGGTTGCCATCCTTCGCATATTCTCGGAGTAGTACCATATTTTCGCTCAAGATCACTCCTCGTATAACGTTTTCCTTGTCTTCCATACTGCACCTGGAAAAGACTGACCGAAGATCGCGAAGGCTGTTACAATTCGCCCCTAAGACCTTATACCATTCATTCGGACTGGCCCGAGCTAGTAAGTCGGTCATCTCGGACAGGATATCTGCACGGTAATTGACGTAACTAAAGACCTCGGCGTCGATCTTACCGTGCTGGAACAGCCAACGAATGACCTTGACGGAAGTATTACCTAGGCGTTTTCCGACCATGGGACCGTCCGGAATCGATCGGATATCGAGTTCATAGAGCCACTTCAGTAGCTTCAGGGAGCTAAAACGAATGGCTGCGTAGGTAATCGAGCGTAGGGCACGTTTTAGTTTCTCTACCGTAATGTTGAGGTAATCCGAGAGTGGAAGCGGATTGGGGAATCCGATGGTTTGGCGCTTGGTAATGAGATACATGTTGGCCTCACCTTCGTCCATCTGAGCTAGGCTAATAAGCCCGGACGGCATACGAGAGGTATAACTGTTCACGGGGATAACTTGTGCCTGGTGCTCCTGTGAGTCCACATGCTGTCGCCGAGTACCTGCACGAGAGTCGGCTTCGATTTCGTGAAGGATTCCTCGCTTCATCTGTCCCTGGTGGCGGGGTCCGAAATAAACTTCTCTGAATAAATCCATATCGTCTTATTCTTTGTTCTCGAGAATCTCTGATTCCTCGAGAGAATTAATAAGACTCGCCTAATCAAATTTCAAAAAAGAGATCTTTTGGTGATCCTCGGCCGCGGGTGGACGATCAACGCGATGTAGTAAGCCCCACCACTACTCGTACGGCAATGATCCCTACTGCCAGCAGTGAGAGCCCAAAGGCCCAATTGGCGGTTGTCTCGAGGTAGGTTAGACGCTCTTGTACTCGACTGAATAGATCGTAGGTGTTCGAGACTTGCGTCGTACGAGCCGTGATGTCATTCAGCGCAGTTTCAATAACTGCCTTCCAGTCCTGGATCGACTTCTCAAACATAGCATCGTGGGCCGTTCGAACATTGGAGAACTCCTGTGCGTATTTAGCTTTGAGCTCCTCGATTAGGGCTGCATTGATGGTTCGGTACTGATCCTCCTGAATAATGCGAGCCAAGTGATCACGATATAGGCCTTCCAACTCGGCTTTGGAGTCGCTAAGTACCTTCTGCATCTTCAAACCAACCTCTGCCTCGTGTTGTTGTAGATAGCCGCGGATGGTCTCTGAGTTGGAAATGAAGCTCTTGGTCTCGCTTCGCACATGGTCGTTAAGGCTTAGCTTAGTCTCGGCAATAATCGCACGGAGTGAAGTAGAAGCTGAATCAACGAGCTGACGGCGAAGATCTTCCCTCATCTCGGCAAAATTGCTAGTGATTCTGGATTTGACCTTGTCCTTGAGATCGCGTTCCATCGAGGTTAGGAGCCGATCGGCATAGATCTGCACAAGCTGCTCACGACTGAGGAGCGCAATGAGTCCAGTGCGGAACTCTTCGGTTTGGGAGAAGGAGCTCCAAGAGGCAAGTAGGGTGCTCTGGTAGGCCATTTCGTGATCTTCGTAGTCGTAGTAATAGCCAGGCGCTTGTCGGGCAAGAGCGAGGGTCAGGAGCAGTAGCAGGACTCTCATTATCTCGATAGAGTTAATCAACTTTTCGCTAATGAAGGTGTAGCTGCACGGTAAACCGTTCCGCCACCTTCATAGACTCATTCTCAGTCTCCCAAGTATTCTTCCAGATGAAAAAGTTGATTCTCATTTTCAGTCATTACTTCATCGTAAGCTGTAGATGTGCCCTGAAATCTCATCCCCCACGGCTTTCGCGGGCTCGATAACGCTGGGCATAGCCTTGCTATTCTTGTTAGTGGTGGGTACGATCAATGAAGGCGCCATGCGATCCAATGAAGAAGCAAACCTCAACTCCGAAGAACCCGCTCTTAGCTTCACGGCTGGATTGGATACGCCTGATTGGCCTTGTAAATGCGAATGGTGCTCGTTCCTCGAGAAAGAGTACTTGGTGAGTATCACTTGGCCCTTGGAGCATCAACTACCACACGACTGCCGCTGTGAGTACACCATCCGAGGTAAAAAAAGCGAATATATAGCCAAGTACAAATGCGACTCGCCCTGGTATCGTGAACATTATTGTCAGCTCCCAATCCCGGTCAGACCTGACTATTACGGTAGGAGCGGTGAAATCGGCACTCCGGGAAAGACTCGCCTTGGTAGTTGGGCCTCAGCGCACGGTAATGACGCGATGCTCAGATTCAAGTGGATCGACAACGTATTTACCTGTAACTAAGACCTCGGAATATTAATCCGTTTCCACTTCTTGTTTTTTTAATCGTTTAAGTACTACCAGAATGCGGACCTTGGTACTGGTACTGCTTTCCCTGGCTTTGGCGTCGGCTATCCGAGTGAATTCAGAATCCCTCACTCGTGTCGGGCGACTCATTCCGCTCCACATTCCAACGCAGACACTTACGGTAAACGATACCTTCGAAGTGCCGGCGTGGCTGGGTGCCTTCTATGCGACTGTGGATGTCCAATCCACGTGGACCCTTCCCTTAACGATCGGTAACGGTGGACAGACCTATCCGGGTGAATTCCTCATTATTAGGAATTACGGACCAGCTGACATTACCCTTTTCGCAACCTCGCCCGAGACCATCGAAGATAGCACCTCAATTAACGTTCCCGCCGGCACTACCGCTGAGATCCTCTCCGGGTACCCGAATTGGGTCATCGTTAACCTGCCGAACTATAGTAATCAGAATGTCACCGCCGACAACTTGGAGGTAGAGTGCTGGGCGTCGATCGGAACAGTGGATCCACTCCATAAGCAATGCGGGGACCTTACGTTGACTAGGCTGTGGAGCCCACTGGCAACGACCTCTGACACGTCAAGAAGCATACATTACACTTCGCCCCCTATGAACTCCGTAAACTCCGGAACGCCGATAAGCATTTGGTTCAACTCTATTTTAAATAGCACGGGCACATCATCTTCGTCGTTTACTGGCTTCGTGCGGAGATCTCAGCTGGTCGGTGTTGATTCTGTTCGCAGTGGAACCTTCACTGGTACAAACGATCAAATGTACTTTACCAATCCTTTCACGCAATCGGGTCAAATTAGAGTGAATCGAATTCAAACCGTATTCACTGCCCAAGAGTTCGCTGGCGATTACACATTCTCCGGAGGGTTGACTGGGTCAGCTATATTACCTATAAGTTCGTCGGGGTCGCCAGCGATATACCTCTACGCAACTTTCATAAGGGGCCACGCGGTGGAAACCCCGCTACCCGGTACCGTTAACGTAATACTAAGCCAAGGTGGCGGAGGTTACGATGTGGAAGCGCAGACATATACCAACTCGCCCGTTAACTGGGCATATCGCTACACAGAACAGACTGGAGCTGTAAAGAACACTGGCATATGGGCTAATACTAACGCGGCAAACTCCGGCGCAGGCTGGTGCGCAGGCACTGCCATAGACACTTGCCAATATCGTGGAAGTGCCGGACGCTGGACTGGAGACTCTGGGATCGACTGGTACTCAGAGGCGGGTCATTTTTGCGCGGGTACGGGTTGTACGGCCATGTCCGCTAGCAACGTTGGTATCTACGACTCTGGTGTTCGTGTGGTTCGTTCCTGTACCGCCGGCAGTGGTATTACTTGCTCTGTCACTGACGGCGTACTCACGGTAGCCGCCAGTATCGATGAACAGAGTGAAAGTAAAATGAGGCTGATGCAGCAACGTATCGATTCGCTTGAAGCCAGACTCAGTCTACAAAATCCCGATAAAACTATGCAAATGCAAGACCAAATCAACTCCCTCCAAGCAAGGGTTGAGAAGCTACTACAGCTCCTCGAGGCCTAAGCTGCTAGATTCTCACTTTCTTGTGAATCATCGGTGTCACGCTTAACTTTTTTTACTCGACCTCTCCTTGACGCGCGGGTTTATCGGGATAAAAAATGTACCCTCGGGATAAAAAATGTACCCTTGGCGAACCAAGAGCAAATCAAATGCGAGTCAGATACGAGTTCCTGCAAATCAAGTTCATATTATTGAATCCCCTGCGAACCAAGGTGCGAATTCTCTAGTATGCCAATACTAGAGACTGAGCAAGGCACTCAGATTGTTCTGTCCGCCGAATAGCTCCCGGATGAAGGCCTCATTCAGTACGAAGCTATTGTACAAGTCCCCCACACGAGGATTCTTGCCCAACATGATTGGCGGACTGACACCCGAGAGGCGATCCTTGGAATGTGAGAGCGCACTCTCCATAATCACATCTACTGGACTCGAGTCCGAAATGCGCAGTAGGATTGGCGCATCACGCTTGGCCGAGCCATAACGATCAATACTCGTCACTAGACCCGAGCTGGTCATCTCATCCGCATACACCGTGTAGTGACGGTGCGTGATTTTGTCGTTCACACTGCTGATCACACTCTTGAGCTCCTGTACGATCTTGGTATTAGCCGAGGCAATGCCGAATACCTTGTACATTTCCTGAATACTGTCACTCTGTGTGTAACGATGATCGAAGTAGGGCAACTCCAAGATCGCCTCCAGATTGGTACCCATCGTAGTGATGTAATAGATGTCCTCGGCCTTCAAGCTACCATCATCCGCTCGTACGTGCATCTTCACCGGCTCATCATTGACCGAAGCACCCTGGATCCCCTCCACGCCACGCACTGTCAAGTTCAAGATCTCATTGGTGAGGTCCTTCATGTTTTGTAACGTGATGCCCTTGTCGAACATGCTGGTGCGAACATAGATACGCAATTGCGGGCTACGATCGTTGTCGTTCGTGTAGACCACATAGGTACCCGGGTGATTAGAACGGATCGTCTGGTAGATTTGGTCCATCCGCATCTGCTTCTCGATCAGGATATTCTTGTCCAAGCTGATCAGGATACACCAATTGGCCAGATCACCGGGTGGCTTGTTGGCCGGGTGGTACTTGAGGAACTCCTGAATCATCGCCTTCTCATGCTTATGCTTGGGGTGTACTGGCTCTCCGAACTGTTCGTAGAAGATCTTCCAAGAGCGATAGAACTGTCGCAGACTGAGCATTTCGATCAAGCCGGCAATCTCGCGCACCTTGGCCTTGTTGCTACGGAAACGTTCCAAGACGTGTAGAGTCATCGAAGCCCCGCTCTTCAGTTTGTCGGTGTCCTTGGCCGCTAGTAGTTCGGTATAACGTACCAGACCCTTTTTCTTGGTAGATCCTGCACCACCGGAAGTTTGATGACTGTCGAGCACCATCTGCGTGGCTGGTTCGGAGAGACTCTGGGCCGCAATGATACCCATCGCCATACCATAGCTGATCAGGCTGCTAGTGTAAGTTACTCGAATGTTCTCTAGGAGCAGCTCCAAAGCATCGTCCGTAAAGCCGTGATTCATCAATGTTCGGCAGTTAACATAGCTACGGATGAGTACCTGCAGCATCTTAACCGCACTGGTCAAATGCTCAGGAATCGCACTACGCTTGCGCTCCTGGATACTGTTGAGCAAGCAGTAAGGCAACCGCTCGCAAAAGTCCTTCACTTTCTCGATAGTACCGATAGGATCAAAGCGCGGTAGGTCAGTCTTCGTTTCGTCGAGGTGTAAGTTGGAGACAATGTTGTCAATGAGGCGGCCTACTGGGACCGGGCTGTTGACTTTCTCGCGATAGCTAAGTCCACTGCTCATCTCCAAGCGCATGTGGACATCTTGGTACCAGGTCCGATCCTCTACCAAACGCTGGAATTCCTCATCGAGGGCCCTGGCCAGGCTCATTCCCGGGGCCGGTTTCGTGGCGTTACCTTTTTCTTTGTGAGTCTTGTCCGCTCCGCCAAGTACTTCGGAATCTGAATCCGAGTCAGTATCTCGTCCACCCTTCTTTCCTTTCACTTTCTCGGTCTTCGCCTTCTCGGTCTTCGCCTTCTCAGCCTTTACGGTACTGAACATCGCCGGGGTGGCGCGGAACTTGGCCTCCATCTCCGCATGGGTTAACTCGGCCTTCATCGTGGGAATTACCACCGGCTCAATGTAGCGAGGATCAGCGCCATCACCGCCATATACCAGTTGCGTTACCTTGTGACTGGTACTCAGGCGTCGCATGTTGTCCACAATGTGTCCCTCCAGATTCTTCACCGCCATGCGGTTCTGATGCCCGGTCTTACTGGTGTTGAGGGCACGGGCGACGATTTGGTAACGAGCCTCCATCGCGTGGAAGAGGAACTCGGTAGGCTCCAAGCCTTGATTGTAACCGTTAGCAATGAAGCCACGAGCTCCTGGGTGTGGATCATAGCGATGCTTATGCGCCAAGCAGCGTCGATCAAAGACTTCTGGGAAGCGCTGACCGTTCACCTCTAGACAGCCGATAGCACTGTTGGTGGCCTTGATGTTGAACATCTTACCCTTCACCCCGTGTAGAATGTCAAGCATCAGCCCATTGTTCAGCACGTCCATGTCGCCCACTAGCGGTGCCCAGAGTCGATCCTTTGGCGCCAGATCTTCCTGCGTGACCATGTGTTCATAGTGCTCGGCCACCGTAGTTCCACGTGGAGCTAGAATCTTACCGCGATTGAGCTTATCAGTGGTGTTCAAACTGGCCGCCACCATGCTCGAGATGATCGTATGGATCGAATCCATCGCCTCGGTACTCAGCAAGATGTTCTGCAGATCGATAGTGAAACCGTGACTGCCAATAAAGTTCAAAGCTAGCTGTTGCATGTTATAACTGGCATCCAAGGCTGCCTGGGCCCCGTACTGGTTGTGAATGATGTGGTATAAACTGCCAATCTTACCACCCAGACAAGCGCCATCCAAGATGCCGGTCTCGACCTTTCCGCGCTTAATCTCGATCTTGATGTCCTCCGGGTTGTAGGGAATCCAAAGCTTGTAGCCCTCGATATAGAAGGCCGGGGTGCCGCGATAGTTAATGTAGTTACCCGTACCACGTAGTAGCATACTAACCAAGTCACGCCCGGTGTATTCATGCCCGACTTCATCCTGGCTAAAGTCATTGTAAACAGGCGTATTGGTCATGAAACTCATCGCATGGTACTTGTCAATACGCGTGCCGGAACGAGTCATGGTAGCCAAACCGATCAACGAATCATGCGCATTACCGACCTTGGGCTGCGCTTCCTTGTAGCTGATGAAGAACTGGTTAGGCCCAGCCAGCATTTCGATCTCATTTTGGGTACGCGAGGAGTTCGGGAAGACACACATCATCGCATCACCGTCAAAATCGGCGTTGTAAAAGTCCACAATCTGCAAGTTAATGCGGAAGGTACTGTGGCTCATAATGCGGGCCTTTTGAGCGGTCATTGAGCTGGGCTCCAAGCTAGGCTGTCGGTTAAAGCCAATCGTATCCCCATCTACGATGTCACGGCTGATCACATCACCGATTTCGAGGGTCAGATTCTTATCGGGGCCGATATCGAAGCGATGCCCACCCTTGCTGGCTTTCCAGATCGCACTGGCGCCGGGATATTCACCTACTTTCCCGTTCTCAAAGTACTGCAGCATTTGCTTGTGATTATAGGCACGTACGGGTTCCTTGCGCTGAATGATCTTGCATTCTGAGCGAGGGAAGCCTACCTGTGTCAGTCGCAGCGTATTGTCGCAAGTGATGAAGCTACGCGAGGTCACACGGACACGACGGCCCATGATATGACGACGAATACGCCCATACTTGCCGGGAATACGCTTGGCAACTCCCACTAGGGTACGATTTCCTGAACCTACCACCTGACTCTTGTTAGCGCCGGCGCTGGAACCCTTAATGTAAGCGTGTAAGCGGAAGTTCAGTCGCTCGATCTTAATACCGAGATCACGATCGATCGGGGTATTGTAGGTCCAGACGATGTTCTCCGGGATGGCCTGATTATCGCGAGCCAGGTCATGAATGAGCTGCGTGAGGTCATTATTCTTACTCTTGGTGCTACCGTGTACCTTGGATTCGGGTCGTATTTGATTGGGCGGGATCGGAATGTTAGTGACGATGAGCTTACGTGGGTGGTAAGGGCGGCCCAACTTACGGCAGGTCTCATCAGTAACGCGACCGAGGATTTCGGCCATCTGGTGCGGCCAGAGCTTATCGACCTTATTGGGAACGAAGGGGTCACCGCTGTACATCTCGGTAGTGAAGCGCACCTCGCTGTTTTTGTCACGCTGAACTTTGGGATGCGGGGTATCACAGGTGACGGCCTTTCCATTAGCGTCATAGCGAACAATGTTACTACAGAGCCGATTCTTGTTACCGGTTTGAGCCTGCTTGGCATATTCGCGAATGATCATATTCTCGGGAAGCTTAAGCCCCTCGAGGTTAATGATCGGCCCGCCGCATTTGAAGCAGATGATCTTGAGCCAGCGGGCTAGTTCGAGACGGAACAAAACGCTAATACACGGGGCTCGCAGCTCCAAATCACCGAAGTGACCAGGATCTTGCTTATACTTGAGGTGACAACTACCGCATGGATGCTCTAGACTCGTGGTACCCATTCGCAGATCGCAAATACCGCCCACCAGCGGGGCATGATCCTTCGATACATCGGGATGGTGGATCCGGACCTGACTATAGATCTTGGAATCCTGGCTACCAATGATACGCAGGCCGAAGGACTCTAGCTCGCTATAGGGGACTGATCGATACTCATTCCTGACGGGTTGTCTGGGTGGAGCACTCGACATCAGAGTTCACACGTGTGTGAGGATAGATCCCAGAAACAGACGAGGTAACCTTATTACTGTACGTTCAAATTTCTAATTGGAAACAAATGGTCGAGAAAAAACTCGGAAAGTAAAACACCGCTTTTGAGTTGGAGGTTCCTCTTTTTCCGTGGTTTCCCCAGCTTTCCGTCGCTTTCAAGGATCCAAAAGCTAACCGAGAAACGACTCAGAAACGTCTCAGAAATGGATATGAACCTACCCCCTTTGAGGTACAAAATGAACAAGAACTCGTACAGAATATTGTATGCTGCTCTTGTAACTCCCTCCTGAATCTCAAGCACGAATTTCCCATACAGAATATTGAATGCTGCTCTTGTAATAACAAAAGAAGAACCTGGTGAAGCTAGGAGAAGAATGGCCGAAACAGACAAGCTGAGTTCTTCCTCATCTTCATGGAGTTCCTCCTCATCTGTCGAGGATGATGAGGAGCCGTTTACCCTCGGAGAATCCGCTCGCGTCCTCACGGAGTCCGCTATTGACGTCGTAACGGCAAGAAGTAATCGTTCACTTATGGGTTTGGGAAGATCGCCAATACCTCGAAGCGAACATGTATTTCTTGGATTTACGAGCGGGTATCACGCAAGCGGATACGAACCGCCGACCCATACTATTCCCGAGGACAACGAAATCACTAACCTAACGTATAACTTATACCCTCGTTGGGACCCACGTATTGATGAGAAATCGAAGCCCGAGTTCGAGTCACTGCAGAGAATTTTTGCCTTATCTCACGAGATACCCGGGCGTTGAACGGAATCGTAGATTCGTGAGAAAGTTGATCTGTCATAAAAAAAAAAAGAGAATGAGACACCTCGTGCCCGCTTTTTTACCCCTAATGAATCTCGATCCGGAAACCATTACGCCCAAGCTTCGGATTGATGTGAACTTCCACATAGCGAGTGTTTCCATCCTTGACCACATGCTTCATCCTCACTATCGCTACTTTGTTGTGCTCGGGAGCGTCTCTTAGTCCTAGAGCCTCCATGTTGTACAGATCCAGCCTTACTACGGTCGCATCGGCCCGACATTGAGCCGCGTAATCCTCCGCGAATTGTCGAACCTTGATGAGCAGATCATTTGGGGTGACTGAAACACCTGCTCCCTTCCAACGCATCCCGATTAGACGACCTCGTTTCTCCGAATGTATGAACAGTTCTGGAACGAATGCACGGTACTTGATGAGCAGCTCGAGGTAAGGTTTGATGTTGAGTCTCTTGTGCTGCCCTGATGGTGGAACCGGCTGAAAGACCGCCTTCCAATCGTTATTCGAGAGTGAATGGAGACTGGCACCAACCGGTAAGTTAGCTATCTTGTCTTCGCACATGCTGATGTTCTGATACTCGGGCTTAGTTAGCTCCAGGTTCGTCCACACCTTGGGAAAGCTCATGGCTACAGGTGGGCGTGAACTCGGACCAGTGTAACCTGGCATTGGCAGAGGGCCGGGGCCCAGGTTGAGCTCTTCTTGAAGTTGTCGAGCCATTTCGGCATCGCAGGCCATTTCGTCAGTCCCGCAGCTCATTATCTCGGTATAGATGAGATTCTCTGAGGCGATCTCGTTCCTGGCATTTATTAGCTGCTGATGGTAAGGAGAACCGATCATGCCTGGAGTATTGGCTTCCAGACGCGCCAGATGATTCTCAATTGCCCTGATGGCGTCATTGTTGCCCTGGATAGCCACTGCTAATTTCTCACGGGGCTCCATGACAGGATCCTTAGGCTTGTACAAGCGAGTTTCTTGGTAAGCTTCGAAGCCATCTTGGAATTTCTCCATGGTAAGGTCTCCGAGGTTCGAAGTGTCGAAGGGTTATCAAGCTACAAAGAGATCAACTTTTGAAATCGAATTAGATAAGCTCTGTCCAGATATATACCGTACCCAAAGTGAGATGTCCGAGACTCCCGTTGATCAAGCCGAGGCCGAGCTTCGCGAACAGATCGCCAAACTGCGCGTCATTACCGGCTGCCAAGACGAAACTAAGTCAGAAGAGGCAGAAAGTGAGACTCAGACTCCTGTGGAGGTGCAACATATCCTGAAGATGCCAGCTGAGGCCTTAGTCTGGATCCAAGCCTGCGAGGTGAACAATCAGATGTTCCAGAGCAATCTGCAAAAAAGAATCAGCAGCGAGCAACCAGTCACTTACGTCCCTGAGGGTGAAACGCTTACTATGCTATGTAATGGGAAGGTAATCTTCACCGCCAAGCGTACCTTGCTGGGCATTCACAGCTACCGCACCGTGGCCCCGAGTGATCCAGAAGTGCTAACCGGTGGCATTGCACCAGGTACTTATCATTCATGGTTGTGGCCCTGGGCTGTTTACGATGACGATCCGCGTTCACAGGAGATCAAACCACAAGTGGATGCCATGTTGGAGCTGGATCATCATCGGAAGGATATCTCAATGTTCGAGGACGTCATCACACTACGATACATCTTGGCTGTGCTGTGTAAGAACATGGGCTTTGAACACGTCTTGCCGATCTCTCCCGAGAATAACCAGGAACTCGATCACATATTTGGCCTAAGGAGCATCGTTTTTAGCCCTCTCGAGGCGGTTGAGAAAGCTGAATCGGAACCTCAGGCATGTGAATCCAAGTCGGATTAACTTATATCTCTCTTTCCTCTACCATCTCTCTTTTTTGAAGCCACGTGAGAAAAGTTGATTTGGAGAGTGTATCATTCTGCGTTACCCCAGCACGAATTAAGATGTTCCTGAATCACCGCGTTGATAGGCTGGATTCGAGGTATTTCGAGCTGGTCCATACCGTTCCCTCCACCCCCGAACACCTTTGGCAATACGATGTATACCGCCCTCGGGATAGCACGATGGTCCTCTACTCCAAGAACGGGACCCCGATAGCCTCCGTGGGCCTCCGAGCTCTTCCAAGCACCGTCGGCGCGATCATTACACCACGCCTGAATTCCCCAGTGGCTGACTTCCAAGGCATGCTTAATGCGGATCGACATTGCTTTGAGTTCATCATCAGCAACTTGACCGAGTTTGAGACCATCAAGATTGACATCATGAAGCAGAACATTGCCGTTGAAGATACCGATCCAGGCGCGGCCAAGGGCGCCCTCAACCTGGTAAACGAGTTGCACCGCTTCCAGAGCTATGCGATCACCGGCGATCAGAAGGACAGTCGAGCACTCATTCTCGCTAGCCTCAAGGAGCAGCTCTCGATTCGCCAGGATGAACAAGGGTCGCAAAAAACCAATACGTCTCCCCAAGGTGCCTACTTCTATCTGGCCGTGACTCCCCGTGAGAATGCATTCGGAGCTATTCCCCTATTCGCGGAGACACACTGGGATGTTGCTGACTTTATCGTCATTCGTCACGTGGTAGACGCGCCATCCAGCGGACTCTGTGAGAACGCGAGCGGGCATACCATGGAACTGTGCTCAGTAGGAGACATTCCCAGACGCTCCAGAGGCGTCAAACGCACTGAATTCGCGGGTCTGGAGTCTTCCGAGAGTGTGTCTTATGCGAGTTTGCAGTCTTCTTCTCCGGTGTTTTACATTCCTGGTGGTCCCATCCCGGCCTCTGATGACTTTGCAGAGGGGCGTCATAAATCTGAAGGCTTGACCGCTAACGTTGTCAACAACTCCCTCGCTAGCACGGTGGAGAGCGGTGAGCGGGTCACCATCCGCAGTAACAAGACTGGCTTCCGCTATCGCTACAATGTCTCTTCGAACGTGACCGGAAAGCTATGCTGCCTCGGACTGAGTGTGGCGCCGGGTTTGCTATTTGGCCCGGCCCTCACAAACGAGGAAATTCGCCAAGCCGCGGAAATGCAGATCAAGGACCACCGTGAGAATGGAATGCGGGTCCTCTTGCGTGAGCTCAAGGTCTATGCTTCCGATCACTGCTGCGTATGTCTGGAGGCTAACGTTGGCGTCATATTCTACCGTTGCGGGCACAAATGCTGTTGCAATGTTTGCAGCCAAGAGCTCAAGGATCCCAAGTGCCCCATCTGCCGCGCCCACATCACGGCTCGCCTGGCCAACTAAGTCCACGTGGACTCTTTTTTCACCTCTTTCGTACCTCTCTCGGGGTATCACTTTTGCGTAGCGGGCACCCAGTGCATGGTCCTGCCGTTCGCATCCGTATACTTGGCTATCGCGTTACCCTTGGGATCAGTCTTTTTATCGTAAATGATTGGTTTATATCCTCCCTCACGCCCATATACATCTGAATAGGTGTCCAAAGTGGTCCCACCCGCTGCGTAACTCTCCTCGGTCTTCTTCACTATCGCAGCGTACAGTTTTGTATGTTCGGCCGCCGTTAAGCTACTGACCTTACGGCGTGGATCGATATGGGCAAAGTTGAGGATTTCGGCTCGTAGGTAGTTCCCTACCCCGCTGAAGAACTCTTGTTCCATAATCATCACATCGATCGTCATTCTTTGCACTCGCGGTTGCGCCATTATCTTATCATACACCGCCTTTGTGAAGCCGCGACTAAGTACGTCTGGCCCAATTCGAGCTAACCAAGCCTGTGCTTGCTCCCGGGTGAACATGTACAGCTTCCCGCGATGCCGATGATCATGGTAGTATAGCTTTTGCTCCTTCCCGGCCTTGTCGAGATAACGTAAAGTCACCATCATATGCGTCCCAGGCTCCAGTAGCCAATTACCACCCAGCGATAGATGACTAAGCATGAATCGTTCGAAGAGAGGCTTTCCATCGGCTGCCTTGGCCTCGGAGATCAAGTGCATGTAGAGATATTTACCCTTGTTTCGCACAAACTCCACGATGACCTTACTTTCGTGGAACTTGTTGAGCTCTGCCACTCCTCGACGGTAGTTAGCGTAGATTGGCTTCTCGTTGAAACGGAAGGGCCCATCCACGACGGTAATGTGAGTAAGCTGCCTACCCTTAAGAATGGAGTTCAACTCCCCGGCGATGATACGAACCTCTGGTCCCTCGGGCATAGTTTTGTGTTCTATATTACACAAGCGTGAAGCTGTAATCTCCTGTATTTCTCACACAAGCGTGAAGCTGTAATCTCCTGTATTACGCGTGTGTGAAGCTGTAATCTCCTGTATGAGAGTTAAAAAATTTAACATGTAACTTACTGCTCGTTGAGCCCGGCGAAGGGATTGTTGTGCATCTTGGGCTGTGGTTTGGCCTGTGGTTTGGCCTGTGGTTTGGCCTGTGGTTTGGCCTGTGGTTTGGCCTGTGGT
>CAZIRP010000002.1:167375-192262 GCA_964541665.1 uncultured Caldilineaceae bacterium
TTGGCTTGTGGCTTGGCTTGCGGCTTGACCTTGGGCGGTGCCTTCCCCTTGTACGTGATCGGGAACGTGGATAGGATCTCCAGTTCGTGCGGGGCTATCTTCTCCTTCTTGGGCTCCTCCTTCTTGGGCTCCTCCTTCTTGGGCTCCTCCTTCTTGGGCTCCTCAACCTTGACGATCCCTTTACCAATAGCGACCTCCTTGGGCAGATGTACGCTGTGTTGGCTCTCCTTCGCGCGTGATCCATGCCGACGGAACATGACCCTTTCATAGACATTCACCGGGTCCTTGGTCGTTACCAGGTCGAAGAACTCTGCTGAACTGAGGACGTTTGGCTCCCTGTACAAGAAGGTATACATCGCTTCCAAACAGCCCAGGACCTGCTCCGAGCGGTAGTTTACTCCCAGTGGAACTGTTATCGGACTTTGTTCTTCGTCATCTGAACTATCAGAGCTGTCCCGCAAGTAACTCGCGAAATGTTCTCGGTCCAAGATCCACTCCAAGTTATGGAAAGCGCTTCGATCAGGCTCTCCGTGCTCAAAGCACCAGTCTGCTTTCTTGAGCGGGATTAGCTTGGCACACAAGCGACAACCTCGGCTATGTGTAATGGGAGCATTCCTCTCCGCTTGGATCGCGTCCTTGACGTAGTTACTCTCGCGCCAATTCTCACCGTAGATCCCCTCTGCCCAACGCTCCATATAACGGTATCGCTCGGTCACTCGCTCCTCGGCCTCTTTTTTCCAAGCTTCGATGTGTGGAGAGCCTTTCGGTAGCAGATATTTGTGTACGCAGTGGTCGAAACTGATCACCCGGTCCGAAAGACGCAAACGCTTGCAGATCGCGTCAAACTTTTGATCCCAAGCTAGGATTTGCTCTTGATTGCAAATCTCCGAGGTCGGGAGTTGCTCCAAGCGTTCCCGATTCTTGTTGGTTAAGACACTGGGGATACTCTCCAAGTATTGTTGATACTTTTCCACGCGATCCTTGTGCAGAGCCTCGAGTTTGGCTTCACGCTCCTTCCGTTCCTTCTCGAGAGCGATTATTAGGGCTTCACGTTCATCCTCAATGCGTTTACGCTCGGCTTCAGCACGCTTCTGCGCCTCGATGGAATCAGCCCAAACATTCCTGACAGGAGCTGGCATTGAGCTACTTTTCGTTCCGTAAATGTTCGAGCTGGAATAATCGGTGTCCGAGGCACATTGGGCGATCAGTTCACTACGCAACTTGGAGGCCAGGGATACATTCCTCGGCGGGGCTTCCATTTTCTGAGTATCGGGAGTTACACTCATTAGAAATCAACTCTTAAAAAAGTAACATCAGAGAGGTTCACGCCTCCGAAATATGGATCTTTAGTAGTGTGTGAGTTCACGTATTCGTGAGAATCCACTGCAGGACGACAGGATGATCCTTAGCTCGTTTGAGGCACTCATCCTTGTCATAGGGACATTCACCCCAGCCTACGAATCGGTTTTCGAATACCCACTTGAGAACGCTCAGATCTCCACTTTCACAGGCATATGCGGTGGCGTAAGCTCCTACCCAACCATTCCAGGGGCATCCATTAGCCCGTGCCCACTTAAGCACTTCCAAATGTCCCGACTTGGCTGCATATACACATGTCCACAGGTCCCACGGGCAGTTATCTCCGTACGTTTGATAGTCCGGACTGCGTAACCACTGGAGTACTTTCAGATGCCCTTTTTCGGCCGCATAAGCGCACACACTACTATCCCATCCATACCTATAGGCGCGCATCCATTGAACCAATTCTAAGTTACCACTCCCAGCCGCATGGCATATTGGAATAGTACTAGCACCGTAAGAGATATAGTTCACAGCACTAGCGGTCAAGGAAATCCACTTAACGACGTCCAAATGACCTTTTTTGGCCGCTTCAATTACTGTCAGTATGCTCAACGCACTCTGGGGATCGTCTGAAGTCTTTCCATACAACCATTGAAGCGTTTCCAATTTCCCATCCGCTGCTACAAACGCACAGGTACGTATTCCTATTGGCCCGCCTTGGACCTTTATCCATTGCAGTAGTGGGACGGACGTGGTAATTACACTAATCTTTTTGTACTCACAATACTCCTTCCAGCGTTGGCATACGAATCGAATGGGAGCTCCTTGTGCGAAGCCCCAGATGAGTTTCCAAATGTCGAGCGGTAGTGATGGAACCGGATCCATGTTCTCGATAAAAAACAATCAACTTCTTGTCTAAGAGAGTTCATGTGTTCGTGAGTTCACGTCTCCGAAATATGTATATTTTGGAAATACATGTATGTGAGTTATGTGAACCGCGAGAGGACCGGCATGGCATCGGCTGGGGCCAACTGTCCAGTATTCAGGAAGGGGAACAAGATCCGCGTCCCTGACTTCATCAAGACCACGATGTGACTATTGTCATCCGTGAAACCGCAGACGTATCCACCATCAAAGCTAGCCCCACTGTACTTATCCAAATCGTACTGCCGGGCACTCCAAGTAGAGTTGTAATACGACGGTGCCAGGGGCAGGTAGCGCATCAACGAGCGAGAATTGTCCAGACTCGAGAGTTCAGACGTCGAGGTAAGCGAAAACACATGCAAAGTACGCCCACAGGCGACCAAAAGCAGATTACCGGTCGCATCGAACTCCAAGCCGTGGATATCATCGGTAGTTCTACCACAGCGAAACTCTGCCACTTTGTTACTGGAAGCGGTATCGAAGACTCGGACCAGGGTTCCGTGGACGCTAGCAGTGGCAATTAGCTTACCGTTGTCACTCAAACGCGCAATGCGGAGCGGGTGCTGATGGGCGTGAATCTCGTAGACGCCGCTCGCGTTCTCACGGAGCCCGTTCGCACCCCCACTCGCGAACTCCACATGCAGGACCCCATCCGCTCGACCGGGGCGGACAAGTACTGTTCCCTCTCGATCAATGTCACAAGCATCCACCTTCAAGCTAAGCTCAGGTACCTTGACCGAGCCGAAGATCGACAGCTTGGGCAACGAGTACAGGACCAATCCAGTGCTCCCAATCACCGCGATGATGTTCTTACTGGCTAGGACTTTCTGTACCGGTCCGAAGCCATCTTCTTCCGGATTACTCTTCCCCTGCAGGATCCCCACCTCGCGATGCTGAGCGTCGTCCCAGATTCGAACTGTCTCTCCATTCGTTGGGAAAACCAGATTAGAGCCCGCCAACATTCCAGCCCGAACACAGCTATCCATTCGATACATGATCGCGGTAGAGTCCAGGAGCCCTACTACACGAAAATCCAGCCCAGTACAGACCACGATCGAGCGCCGGTCTCGCCCAATCTGCAAGTCAGTAATATTGCAGGTCAGCGCCATTTCCTACCGAGAGATGACTTCAATATTCCAGTGGCGATATATCCCCAAGCAGATATATATCGAGCACATTTTTTATGAGATCGGGTATAAGTTGCGCTTGTACGTGAGCCATGACTGACCCGCTTCTGCAAGTAAGGCAGGACAAGGTAGCCCTCAAGAAGGCAGAATTTGAGTGGAAGAAACAGCAGGCACAGCAAGAGCACGATGATCGCGAGTATGCCCGCGGACGTGCAATTGATCTGGAATACCTCAAGATTACCGTCCTAGTGGTCCTGCTGATCATTGTGATTTGGTATCTCACCTGTAAGTTTGGTTTCCTCCGGGGAGTTGGAGGGCCCGAAGCACCCGAAGCGAATCAAGCTGATCCACAAAAAGAACACTTCGCCCCCTACGCAAGTGTGATCAACGCGGATATACAAAGAGGTGACAGTTCGTTCGACTACGCCAACAATATGCCCTACAAGGACCTAGATTACTCCCAAAGACTGAACGTGGAGTTCAACAGCAACGCGAGTCGATATGATTCTGAAGAAAAATTGTTCGCTCAAACGGTATCCGACCTGGTCCTGTAGACTCAAAAAGGGTATAAAAAACCAGATCGCTCCTTCCGGCCTAGTTCTGTGATTCCCAACTACCATGTTTTTTACTCTTCGACGAAGAACCAATCTCGCCCGTGAAAGAAAGTTCTTCTGTTGTTAGTTCCGCGTCTATTAGCTTGGCATATACGTCCCATACAAGCCGCTATTGAGTTGATTTTCGCAGGGTCTTGGGTTAACGATCGAGCCGCCGCATCGAGGCTTTCATGGATACGAATAATTTTTCCTATCCCGGGTTCTCGTTCCTCAACCTGGCGGGTTGGGTTTTTCGCTTCTTTCCTACGTGGGTTCTGATTTTCTCTCTGTTCTACTCTATTCGCCCAACGTAGGTTCTCGGCCCTGTTGTCTGTTTTAATTCTATTAATATGGTCCACTGAATGTTGTTCCGTTGGTTTTGGGCCATGGAATGAGGTACAAACCAATATGTGCATAGCGACAGAGATTTTGCTGAGTCTGGTGTATAAATATACTCCATCAGAGGACCCGCGTGTAACAACACCTCGAGAAGTCTTGATTCTCCCTAGGGAAGATACTCCAATCTCAACGTCGCCGAATATTAGATTATTCCATCCTTCATTCTCTAAATCTTCTGACGTTTCTTTCTGTTTCTCTATGCGTTGCCATCTGTACCCCATAGAAGTCCCACCTAATCTACAAGCTTGGGAAATATGTGATATCGTAATACCTTTGATACCACAGCCCCTTACTGCCTCAGTAATACTGCTCCAAACGGCCTTCAGTTCTCCGTCTAAACAAATCTGGCGAACGGGAACTTCATACGCCAACGTCTCTTTCCTCCCTTTATTCATGGCGTTTTCTTGTTCAGTAGCCCACCGAAGGTTCCATACATTATTGTTCGAACGATTTCTGTCGATATGATCTACGTAAGGCTTCCCGTTAGGATTTGGAATAAAGGCTAATGCCACCAGAACATGTCGGCTCATAGTTCCCGACGATCCATCGTCATATTGTACTCCTGACATTACGTATCCACGTATGTTAGCAGTATTCTCCGCGACACGTCCCGTCCTTATGCAGCGTATCCTACCGTAGCTTGACATTTCGTATTTACTCAGGTGGACTTCAGGGGGTAAGCGCTTCCATAATTCCGGCAATTCGTGTGACTTGTCCAGGTAATGCGAAATGTCGGGATACTCGACCTCTAGATCGCTAAACTCCATATAAGCACGGGAACTTAACTTACATGTTAATACGCCTCAATAATAAAAAACTCCGACCTGGTCCTGTAGACTCAGAGAGGGTGTTATAGGCATGAGCAGATGATGCGCCCAAGCTCGTTGAATCTTTTTTCCCTGCGATTACAACCCTCCAAAGGGCATGTGTACCCATCGAATATGGAGCCCAAGGTGATCGTATCGTTTATGTCGTCCGCTATTCGAGAATCGTAAGTTCTGGCCGAGAAGTTAGAAAGGGGCCCACAGATGCACACTTTCCCGCTCGTTTGTCGTATAATCCAGTCAAAGCCAGTAGTGCCGCCCGATAAGCTCGTATTGTAGCACATGTGCACCCAATCAGCAACCCTATAAGGTTGTCTTCGTTCATCTACAGACGCCACTAGGTCCAGCATTTCGATACTGCAGTTACTTTTGAGAGCCCAGTTTATCAAGTAACCCTCATGATCGAATGCCGGAGCACAGATCGCGGAGGACATTATCCAGCGTGCAAGCTCCACATGGTTGTACTGTATGACAGATTTTAGGATTCCTCCACTAGGATTTCCCTGGTAAGTGATTTGCATCATTTCAATGTCGCCAATATCCGCAACCAGGTAGGATATCGCGTTTCTAAGCATTGGTGTAAACCTCGTATCATCCTTAAGCATCTCGCGCACCAAACGATAGTTAAGTTCCAAGGCATTACCAACTACCGAGATCCACCTCATATGGGCATCTTTCATCGCGTCATATCGTTTCCATTGCGCCATCGTTAAGGCTCCCGCCTCTCGCCCGCCAAGAGCACCCAGCAGGAAGGACGGAATACGTCGACGATAGGACATTTCCGTTTTTTTTCCTGCGGAGAGTTTCACTCACCTGTATTCTTCTGCATTTGATCAGTTTTTTCCGACCCCGTAGACTTGTACAAAAAAATCAATGCGGAAGGCAGGAACACTTAGCCGAGCTAGAATCTTCGGTGATCGGGGCTTTCGGTTGTCTATCGCAAGTAGAGCGTGGGCAAATGTAGTCCTTTAGTACCGCGTTCGTAAATTCCACTCTACCGCTGATCCAGACGGTGAGAGAGACACAACAAATGCATACCTTCCTGTTCACACGCTCTACGACCCAGTAACCAGCCTGCCCGTTACCACACAAGTTGGCCTCGTAGAACATGGTTTTCCATTCATGCTCTCGATAAGGAGCCATCTCCTGATCCTTGATGGCGAGAAAGTCCAATATTTCACTAGCGCTGCCATTTTTAATAGCAATGAGAACAAGCCGACCCCAAAGCGGAGAAGTCTTCACAAGGGGCATCACCAGCTTTACAATCTCCGCATGATTGCATCGTATCGCCGCCAGGAGCATCTCTTCAGGATTACCGAACTTGTGGAGCAGTTCCACCATCTTCAGGTCGCCCATACGGACGGCTAGTGTGACGAGGCCTCCATTAGCTCCTAGAAATTCTGGGTTCTCCTCAGTGACCTTGGTGAGCAACCTATAGTTCAGATCGGTAATACTTTGCAGAAGCGGACCAAATATAATGGGGACATCTGTTGTTCTTTCCCTAAAACGCCACTGCGTGATGGTCAAGATGTGCTCGGTGTCGGGACTCGGTAGCAAGGGAGTAGGAATGCGTCGGCGGTAGGACATCTCACAGTAATTTCTACGTAAAAATTACTGTGAAGGGGTGTGTCTAGCTCTCTTTTAATCAATTTGTTGTCCGGTGTATCTAAAAAAAGACTGAAACACTCGAAAAGATCCATCTGTTCGAAACTTAGTAAGGAAGACGCTCCTGTAGGACAGTCCGCTCCAACGGTAGGTACTTTGAGATATACTCTTCTCGCTTGAGCTCACGGAAGCCTTCTTCGTACGGATTCAAGTCCCAAATCGGCACCTCTTCATTCGGGATCATCAACGCGTCTGAGAGAAGATACGAATACTGGGTACCCACGGCATAAGCATAAGGCACGTCATTGTTCCCGATGGGCGAGGAGAAACGCAAGATGGTATCTGTCGGGGTGAATTCATACACCTCGTGTCCAATGAACACATACCTATTGGCTTCCAGTTCCAGCAAGATTGAGTTCCCATCGCATTGTGGCCCATGATCGAAGGTATTAGCGAGGTCATTCCCGATACTCTGGCCAATCATAACGCGCAGACATTCCCAACTATGTACTGGTTCCGCATCATATTCAGCCCCATTCTCCCAGAGCCCGCCTAGTAGGCGATGTACCTTCACAGTTGATGCTTCCACGATCACCCGGAAGGGGCGTCCACGATTATCATGCGTGTGGTACATCGCTCGGCTTTATTCACACCTTATGTTCAGTTTTTTCGACCTCCCTCACGTATACGTGAAAAGCGATCTCTCAAGTTTTTTCGACCTTTTATCCAGTTCTCTCATACGAGGAGCTTATCTAGTTCCAGGCGTTATCTGACGTATACGGAACTTGGGATACTTACTCTCCAGTAATTTAGCTTTCTCAGCTTTCTTGGGGGCAGTGAGTGAATAAAATACCTCATAAGGATCCTCACCCCAGGGAATTTCGCTGTTCTTGACGTATCGCTGTTCTAACAATAGATAGGTATAGTTCTTGCCGACCGCATATGGATAGGGTGTAGCTCCATTACCCACGTTCGAATTGTATCGTCGAATGCCACCGGACGCTTGAAAGCTGTAAATACCCATCCTCCCACCGATATAAACGTAACGCTCGGGCTCCACTTGCAACAAGAACGAATTGCCTCGAAGTTTTGGATAATCGGGATGACTTCCAATGAACGTTTTCAGACTTCTGAAGGTACGAAAGGGTTTGGGGTGAAACACTGGGGTCTCTCCTCCATCTTTACGAGACTTGTAAACAGTGACCAAGTCTCCACTAATGACTACCTTAAACGGGTCCCAAATGTTGTCAACAGTGATGTAGGTGGGCATGGTACTTGGGTTTACTATATCAAGGAAACAAGGATTCCTATACCTCTTATATTCTCTCGTGCCGAAAATTCTTCATCTGGTTCAGTCAAGGTACTCAAAAAATCTAGTCACTGAATCCGACACCCAACGTAACTAAAAAATCGAACTGATGAACCCAACATCACCCGATGTAGTCAAAAAATCGATTCTTACTCGACGACGGAGTCTGGTCGAGTATAGCACCAAAGTTACTGGATCACCTGAGTGCCCATGTACGCAGCTGGGGGTAACTGGCTAAATTGAGCTACCTCTTGCAGGAAGGCCTTCCACTGTGGTAGCTTGAAGACGCGTTCCAGCATCTTGTCATGCCCGAGGATCATCCCGTAGACCTTCCCATCAATGCGATACTGCTCACCGGCGATCAGGCGACCGATCTGGCTGAGCGGGATCAGTACAATTTTTGTGAGTTCTTGACTCGGTTTCAACTCGCTCTGATCTACCCAGCGGCCGAAGATAATGCGGAGCCCTTGCTTGCGCTGATCACCGAGAACGTTATCCTCCACAGCCAAGAGGCGGGTATGGCGAACATTCTCTGCTTTGACGCCTACTTCTTCGTTCAGTTCAGCATCAGCGGCCACCCGGGCCGAGATATGTCCCTTCTCGAACTTGATAGTACCGTAACTACCACAAGCCTTATCGCCCATGGCTTCATAGTGCCCACCACCCACACTCACCAAACCGGAAAGCTCAGTAGTCTTGCCGAAGCAGACCACGCCAGGCTTGCTCCAAAGAGCAAGGGCGATCATCGGCTCGGGCATATTGCGGTTGTAAACGATCGTAATGTTATCGGTCCAAATAGCCGGGCAACGTTGCGGGAACTTGTAGCCGGAGCCCGAGGGCTTCCAACCAGCGTCGAGGGTATTGGCGAGGATCTCTTCCTGCGGACTGTAGCGCGACTTGGCAATGAAAGCCACGTTCTCATACGAGAATCCCTCTCCGAGATCATTGGGTAAGGCGTGCCGATTGTTGACGAAGCCCTGTCCCTGATTCGGCCCAGCGAAGCCCTGTCCCTGATTCGGCCCAGCGAAGCCCATTCCGGCCGGCGGGAACCCAGAATGCTGTTGAGCATAAGAGGCGCGGAAGGCATCCGCCACCGGCATGTAAGCGTTAGGAGCGTAGGGATTTTGCACGGACGGAAAGTTCGTTGAGGGATTATACTGTGGTTGTTGAAGGAAGCCGCTTGGGATCTCTGGTTGCGTGGAGCCGAGGTGTGTATTTCCAGTGGGAGTCTGAGACATCTAGTTACTGAAGAGATATGCAGAGTCGAAGTCTTGGATAAAACAAAAGACATATTCAATTTCTCGCTATACTCATTCTCCTCCGCGCATAAAATTCGTACCGATGACACCACCTCCCATATATGTACGTCTGACATTACTTACCCATTCCCCGACCTCGCTCGACAAACCCTTGCATACTTCCTGACATTCACCATCAGTCGTGTAGAGCATTGCAATCGGGAGTAGTCGATTGTCCGAGTAACTACGCCAGACGATCCAACTGAGTTGCTCCCAATTCTTGCTCTGCGAGGCATGCGTGCCCATCAGCTCCCAATTCATAGTTGTCGGTCGATGATTCTTGTAGAGGTGCTCCAAGTACTCGAAGGTCCCATAGTGCATGGCAGCGAAGAACATTGACTCTGTTATATGCGCATAGCCCTTAAAATGCGCCACATAGTCCCGATGCATGTATTTCACCGCGTGGCTCATGGACAACTCGACGCATTTGCGACCCAGCATTGAGGCGAAGGTTGCATTACCCAACTCACCCACGAGTACCGCAATGGGGAGTAACTTGTTGTTCCAAACGTCACTTGGGACTAGTTGTAGACACTTCCAGCACTGGTAGAACAACTTGAAGCCGCCCAGAGCGACGATCCTAGCCAATTCTTTTATGTCTACCGAGCATTTTTGCAGTTGCAAACAGGTATAAATATGCCCATCGAGTTGCTTCGGCAGCAAGAAGGGCGGTATGCGACGTCGGTATGACATTTCACGCTCGCGGTCTATCCTACCCTCACCCGGAATATTCAACTGTTAGTTCAAGTACTTCGAGTTAGCTCTTAGAGAAGCCGAATTACCAACAAAAACTGAAGAGCTGTAGCTCATTACTTACGGTACCTTTGTGATGAGCACCGTCAAGCCTAAGGCCAAACCGCGCGCTGCCAAGCCCAAGGCACCTGCTCCCGACGCTACTCCTGATGCACCCACCGTTAAGCCCAAGGCCCCAGCTGTTAAGCCCAAAGCCAATGCTCGCGTAAGCCCCGCTAAGCCCAAGACCACGACTAAGTCCCAAGTTGACCTTACCGACGAAGCCAAGTCTATTCGCATCAAGAGTATCGGCGAGGCTTCCCGCGATGAGAGTATGTGGGTAGGTTCGCACGACGTAGCCGATCATACGATCTACATTATCGACCGTGATGGCCTACAGCCTCGTTTCATAAAGAGTACTATCAATATCAGTGCCGCTTGTATGAAATGCCCGGACGAAATCATCGTTAACGCGGCCGATCAGTTCAACCGTAGCTGTAACTACACCGAAGAACAGGGTGGACCCGTCCGCAAAGTAGCTATCGACTATGACGAGAAGACCGGTACTATTAGCGTCACTAACGATGGGCAAGGCTTCCCGATCTGCCCCGCCGAACAGCTCAAAGACTATGACCCCGCCACCATGAAAGGCAAGTATAGTGTCGAGCTACTCATCACAAGAGAGCACGCTGGTACTAACAGTGGTCCCGATGGGCAATTTAACGGTGGCATTCACGGTATCGGCCTCAAAGCCGTCATCGCCCATACTAGCCGTACTGTTATCGAAACGGTCAATGCGCGCAGCAAGATGTACTACCGGCAAGAATTCCTCGACGGAATGCGAGTCGTAGTGCCACCCAAGGTCATCGATCTTACCGATGCAGCCGCTACCGAGGAGCTAACCTTCGAGCAAATGCAACCTCATACCAGTTTTATCATGGATCTGGACTACTCCAATCTCTGCAAAGGCACTACGACATGGTTCGATGCCGAGAATTCGCAGATCTACGCCCGCTATTTGGAGACTCGCTGCTACCAGTTGGCCGCCTACTTTAGTAGTTTGGAGTATCGCTACCGTAATGACGGAGTCCGAATCGACTATGGGCACACCCCGCAAGTACTTTTCAACGGTAAACTCATTCGGGTACGCAATCTACGTGACTTTGCGATGATGTTTCCCCTCTCAGGCGGCCACTTTATCCGTTGGACCAGCTCTGACATGACCTACGCAGTCCCCTGGCATCTCTACATTGGACTCCGTCGTGAAGAAAGCAGTAACTCAGTCTGTGAAACGGTCAGCTTCATCAACAGTGTCTACCTATCCGAGGGTGGTTCCCATACCAACATGCTGCTCAACAAGCTCAAGAAGGGTCTCGCCCCGTACGTAACCAAAGCCTTAGCCCCCGCCAGGCCCAAGAAAGACGCCCCACCACCAAAGGAGATTAGCGTGGAGCAAATGAAGAGTTTGGAGCGACTAATCTTCTTGGTCGACAGTCGCCAGGCCCCGCACAAGGGCTTCGAGAGTCAGAGCAAGGGTAAACTCACCGTTGGGCGTGATACCCTCAATGAAATGATCCGTACCTATGATTTCTCCACCACTGACCTGGACGCCATCTGGAACCTGGTAGGCCCGCGTTACCTCGAGATGCTTAACGGGAAGAGCGAGGGTGAGAAAATAGTGGAGGAAATCAGCACGCCCACCCGTGCCAACCCGCACCGAATCCCCGACTTTGAGTGTTCCGAGCTGTTTGGACCCAAGCATGCTGAGCATCTGATGATCTTTGCCTGCGAGGGTAAGTCTGCTTCTATTCCCGTCAAGTATATGCTTAACAGCCGTCATTGCCCCATTACTCGCAAGCATAGTAGCATTTTCACCGGTCGTGGAGTCCCGATTGGCAGCTTGAAACGCGCTGAAGAGATCGAGCCAGCCCATCCAGTGCTCGGTGTTCGCTATCGGCCCAGTGCCAAGGTGGTAAGCAACCGCGTGTACACGCACCTCATGATGGCGACCAACCTCAACTATGGCTACCATTACTTCTATGAGCCCGAACTAGAGGCTGATCGCGATCCTGGCCTGGCCAAGACGAACCCAGAACGCTTCGCCCTAATCCAGGAACTACGCCGACAAGGTGATATCCAGTGGGCCACCCTCAACGTAAACATGCTAGTCTTAGCAGCCGATCAAGACGTAGACGGTCAGGGGCAGATTTGTCCACAGTATGCCAATTGGGTGCAGACCTTCTGGCCGCAGCTGTTACGGCGCCCGGTAGGCCCTGGGGGTCGCTTCCGCTTCCTAAATCGCCTGGAGACGCCCATTATCCGTGCCTTCCCTAAGCGAGCCGCGTTAGGGGCCGTCCTGGAGTTCCACAGTGAGGAAATGTTCGATACTTGGGCCAAGAAGCACTACCCACTCGAGGTAACCGCCAACCAGCCCAACGTGGAGATCGATGCCGAGGCAATCGAGCACGACTACAAGATGAAGTACTACAAGGGTCTCGGCGGGCACGGACAAGATGAACTTAACCACATGGCCAAGTCGTTACTCTCGCATATCATTGCCATTGCGCACAGTGACCAAGATCGTGAGGCGGCCCGGATCATGTACGGTAAGGGAACCGCCGATCGTAAACGAGTACTCAGTGATCACACGATCATTAGCTACAATCCCAGCCTACTTGGTAAGAAAATGGTGCTGTTCAGTGAGATGTTGATGCGGGAGACCAAGTTGTTCCAGATCGACACCTGTAATCGTAAGCTGCCGAGTCCCATCGACGGGATGGTAGACAGTCAGCGGAAGGTACTAGCTGGCGCTCGCCTAGCCCTGAGCCGCGGCCAAGAGGTGCTGGTGTATGAACTGACAGCCGATGTGGTCAAGAAAGAGAAGTATAAGCACGGTAATGATCCCTTGAATGCGGCCATTACGATGATGGCGCAGAACTTTGTCGGTTCGAACAACATCCCACATTTGTTGGCGATCAGTTATGCTTTTGGTAGTCGTACTCTAGGTCGTGACGTTACCGGTTCGCCTCGATACATCTACTTGACCTACAATAAGGTAATGGACCTAATGTTCCCGGCCATTGACGACCTACTACTGGAATACAACAAGGAGGAAGGTACGATCGTGGAACCCAAGTACTACGTGCCGGTCTTACCGATGAGCATCTTGACCACCTATACCACTACGGCGGCCGGTTGGAAAATCAGCAGCTGGGCCCGTGACTTCTACACGGTGGTGAACAATGTGCGTCGGATGATTACCTTTGACTATCCTAGCCGTGGTGGAGCCCCGATGAGCATGCTCGGCAAGCCGTGGCTCTGGGAAGAGATGCGCTGCGTAGTCGGTAAACTACTAACCGGCAAGGTAATGGGCGAGGTCTGCTTGGGTAAGTACACCCTGGATCGTGAACGAGAGGAGCTACACATTACCCAGTTACCCCTAAAGGTGTGGTCGGGGATCTGGCGTCGCGACATCTTGGGCCTCAAGAAAGACCAGCTTAAGAAAGAAGTAGCCGCGATAACGGAGGCCAAGGGCAAGTCTGGCAAAGCGAAAGCCAAGGCAAAAGCTAAGCCCAAGTCCAAGAAGAAAAAGGATGACTTTGACCTCGATGAAGAGGCCAAGGGAGACAGTGCCAAACACGATAAAGAGGACAAAGTAAGGTTCGGGGCCAAGGGACTGGTCGAAAGTGTCTTCGATAAGACCAGTGACGATACGGACGGAACGGAGCTGTTCGTTAAGCTAAAGCGCGGAGCCTTGGCACAGATCGAGGAGATGGCCGATCCAGACTCCTTCATGGACCCGATCGAACAGTACTTGGAGTTGCGCATGCAGATGACTACCGATCTAAACATGCAAGACGAGAACGGTTTCGTCCATAGCTTCAACAACTACGAGGAGATCCTCGGGTACTGGTTCACGCGTCGCAAGGCCTTGTACATTGAGCGCATTAATCGCAGCCGAGTGCTGATGAAGTTACGAGTGCAGTATTATGAGAACGTCCTGCGTTACATTGAAGCCGATGGGCAAGCCAACAAGGAGTTCAATATCGACGGAAAGGAAGACGCCGAGCGTGAGTCGATCCTGACCAAGCACGAGTTCACCAAGTTCTATACCACCCCGCTGTTCGAGCCCACCAAGGCCACTGGGGAGGTACTACGCGAGCTAGTGTTGGGCACTAAGGCCTCCTACGATTACATCGGAAACCTCAAGAAGTCCGACTACTGGGCTTCCGGGATCGCCTCCTTGCGCAAGAAACTGGCCGATTCCAAGGCCACGCTGAAGGAAGCAGAACAGTTAACCTGGCAGACGGTCTGGAACCAGGAGATCGATAAGGTAGTCGCGGCGGTTGAGAATGGAGTGAAGCGTCGCTGGTCGCCACGTGACAAGAAAGTTACCTACGCGGTAGCTCCCTAATATGGATGTAGCTGCACCTTAGGTGCTATATTCACCGGCACGCGCGTATCCTCCGGATCCGCTTGGCCTAAGAATAAGACACCCACTTTTTTCCGTTTGTTCCCTTGGAGTTCTGTCTGGGTAAAAAATACTCACCCGACTCTACTTGCGGCGACGGGAGCCGTGTGAGTTGTACAGTCTTATTAAGCGAACACTTACTGCCGAACCACTCTCGCGAATCTTTTTTATCAAGACCTGTTGCAGCTCGGGGTCAGGTGCCTGCCCTTTCCGTAACAACCACTCACAGAAGTTATAATCGTTGCGTTCCAAGATAGTCATCCAAGTCTCAGCACTAAGGAGCAGATTTGCGCCAGTTTGCCCGCGTTGTTGCTGCAACCGCTTCAGAATTGCCGTCACTGCCTCATGTAAGCGATCTGCTTTGATTGTTTTGTTTAGCACTATCGCCTGCAAAGCTATCTCACCTAAGGCGAATCCCTCCTCGAGTAAACGCGCTGCCGTGATGCGCCAATCACCAATCGCTAACGCTGCCAAGCGCTCCTGTGTCGTATCGTCCACGCTCACCGCTCTAAACTCTCGAATGATGGTTAGAAAGTCATCCGAGTCGATCAACTTCACAAAGACGGGATCAATAAACAGTTCGGCCGGGAAACGGTAGTAATGTTTGATCATTCGCCGCGAGGTGGTCACAAACTCGGAGACCGACCAACTACCTTTCGTCACGCAATCCCAAGCAGCTAAGAGTACCTCCCGACGCGGCATATAGTCGCAGCAATGCTTGTGGAAACTGCACAGAAGTTGATCAAAATCACCCTTGGGGGCGGCCTGGACGCGCCAGCGTAAGTGTTCATCAAGGCTGGTGGACGACAGATACAGATCCACTCGGCATCGGGCTAGGTTCATTAACAGTAGATCTAGGCTCGGCATCGCCCCGGGAATTAGGGTACCGATCTTCTGCAACCGAAGCAAAATAGTATCATCGTAGGTAGGGATTACAAACACCTCGGGCGGGATCCGGTCTCGATATTCGCGATGGGTAAAGTAGGCCGCCAAACAGATGCGTTGCAAGATTTCATTGGCACGCGGAGTCGGGAGTCGCTGCAGCAACCGGCAAAGGTCCACGAACACTGGCTCCTCGAAGTCCATCTTTTTCTGGGTAACACAAGTGTTAGGGAAATCAACTTTCACTTGGTGCTATATTCACCGGCACGCGTGTTCACACATGTGTGAGACTTGGCCTCAGAAACTCGCATATATGCGAACAGACACCTTTTCATGTTCCACCATTAGGGCTACGCCGTAAGTTGATCTTCGCATCACAAATTCGATCCTAGGTTTCTGATCACTTTCCCGTCGCTTTCAAGGATCCAAAAGCTAACCAAACCCAGCCAAAACCCATCCCGAACCACCGGCGGAGGGGTACAACAGCCCGAGCCCGAAAAAGGTACAATGTTGGAATATTGTTTTTCCCGACGCTAATTAAGTCGAGTGCATTTTACCCAACCGAGACCCCGAAGTGGCCGACTTTAAGGGGTCGAAAGCCAACTTTACCTGAATCGGGCGTGATTTTCCAGACTTTACTCGACCCGAGCCTGCTTTTCCTCGCCGATTGATAAACTCCAAAACTAACCCTAGGTACCCACCTAGCTCTCTTTTTCGCGTAGCCCAAAGTGCGCGGCCGCCGGAGGCAATAACGACGATGAACAAGTGAAAGTTCCAGAGAGCAACCTTGGTGTAAAAAAAGTCAACTGAGAGCCCGTCGAGGCGGTGGAATGGGTGACTATGTGGATGCTCGGAGACGCGCTCAGCACAAAAAAGTTAGTCAACGTGTGAGTCTATTAACATGGCGGAGCGGGCTTGCACGCGCAGCCAATGTTAATTAGCGAACATGGTCGCCATTCGGTCGAAGATCTCGATGTGCTTCTGGCAGACCTTCTTAACGATCCCGATTGGGTCCGCGTGAATAAGATGCAGGAACAAGACCCGAGTCAACGGATGCTCGATCTCCGCTCGAACGTTGGGAACATTGGGATCTAGTTCCAAAACACCGTAGGCTAGCATGTGTCCCAGTGTGTGATCCTCTTCCATGATGCAGATCTTGACGACCTTCCCGTCCCGAGTTACCGTCACCTTACGCGTTACTCGCCCGGCCTCCTTGGACAAGTTCTTCAAATCGATCGCCTCTAAGCCTTCGAGCACCTCCCGTAGACGAGCTGAGAGGTCTTTACAAGCGTGTACCATCGCCTCCCGAGCCCGAATGTTCTCGCAGAAACGGATGCGCAAGTGATATTCGGTCGGCTCGACTGTCATTCCACTGTGCGGCATGATAAACTCATGATCCTTGCGTGGATCTACCGCTCGCTCCTTCAGGTTGATCAAGACCAAATCATAGTCCTCAAACTTGGGGCGAATGGAGGGTCGAGAGATTTCCAAGTGCTGCTTATTTGGCACAATCAGGATTCGTAGCGGGTATATATCCCGAATGTTGAGACTCTTCTGCTTGAGCAGGCGCGCACTCTCGAGCCCCTCGACCTTCACTTCCTTACTACGCATTAGGTCAATGATGTCTTGGGTGCGAACTACATTACCCATCATGCGTCCCGAAGCGCCGAGGAACTTAGTATCACAGTAATCTATGTGTTCGTATACCGGTACCGAACCCGTCAGGCTAAACTTGGCGTCCATGTAACCGCGGCCCTCCACGACCGTGACCTTGAACTTTAGGTGTTTGCCGGGCCGTAGGAAGGCTAGGCGATAGGTCCCATCACAGGCAGGAGTGGCCTTTCCTTTTGTACTTTCTACCAAACTACCGCTGGTAACGAATAGCTGATCGGTCTCGGTGGAAGGATTCGTTACATCGAGGGTAAAAACGGTACCTACTTTGGTGGATTGATACACCCGAATGAGCCCCACCCGATTTATCAGATCCTCGATGGGGATGAATTCCTCGTCAGTATCAATATCATCCAAGAGCAGCTGGAAGGCCGCAGCGGTACATTCGTTCGTCACGGTGCGACGGAGCCCATTAACTACCTTGGGGTTGGTGTTCTTTACGTAAAACTCGATCTCTTCGTCCTTGCTTTCGGGCAAGAGTGACAAGATCTCAGCTTGGAATTTGGCATCAGCTAGCGGTCCAGTGGTCGGAAACTCATACGGAAACTTGTGCACGGCAACTACCTCCACGGTCGAAGACATAAAGTGAGGAGTGAGGTAAAGTTGGAGTGAGGCAAAAGGCACGGTGTTAGTACGCACCTATAACTTGAGATAGTAAACTATCAATTTTATCTCGGTGCTATATTCACCGGCACGCGCGTCTCTTTCACAGAGATATATCTCTGTGAGGTGCTGCTTGGCCTAAGAATAAGACACCTTTTCACAAAACTATATTTAGACAACATTAAATCTCTGACTTATAATTAGAGCAATCGTAAGGGGTGTCTTATTACCTGGGCGATCGGGCGACGAAGCAGCTTTAGCTGCAAGGAGAACGTAAGACCAAAGGGAATATAGCACCTAAGATGGCCTCGAACCGTGTCAACGCGATCATCATCGTAGCCAAGGGCTCCCGTGCCACCAATGCGATTACCGAATTCGTAGGTGCGAATATCAGCGCTATCACGCAACGCGGTATTATCGTAGAATTCAAGTACGCCACGCCAGAGAACCAAGATGCTCTGCGTCGCAAGGGAATCACCAGTACCCCTACCATGATCATCGGCAAGACTGTATTCGTTGGACACCCCAACATTATCCGCGCACTAACGCCTAGCCGCGATCGCAAGATGGGTCCCGGTCCAGGAGCGATGTCCGATGAAGAGGCCGTGCAGCGCGAGATGATGCGCGAAATGACCAACCGAAGTGAGGATCCAGACGAGAAGGAAATGCGCGAAGAGGAGATTCGCAAAAGGACCTCGGAGATGCAAGCCAAACGCACCGTAATGGTCGGTCTACCACCGGGTGATAAGCCAGTCCCAGGTGGTCGAGTTATTCGCGACAAACCAGTGGCGACCAAGAAGTACGACTCGGATGCTGATTTCCTCAGCGCCAGTCGCAAGGATAACATTGTCCAGACCCCGACAGAGCGTAACTATACCGAAATGGACGGACAGTCGACCTTGGAAGATTACTTCAACCGCGAGGCCGATAGCATGGGTAGGCAGCACAAGAAGACCACCTGGCGCCGCCCCACGGCTGTCTAACTAGGTGCTATATTCCCCTCGTCCGCACGCCCTCATCGTGGCTAACGCCACTCTGTCGGTCGTTTGTACGGGGAATAAGACACCTGTTTTTTTGCTCCAGAGAACACAGATGAGGATCATAAAAGAGCGGATTGATTTTTCCATAGAGTTAGCATCTCTTCTCGTTTACCTCTTTCGCTCAGCTATCCATGCTTGACCCGGAGGCTGAGGAGTTTGGAGTTCTGGGATCCTCCCCGCGCGAGACGAAGGTCGAGGTAAACGAGGCCGAGGCGGATGCCGAGGTGAACACCGAGACGAAGGTCGAGGTGAATATCATCGTGGCTGGCGTCAAGTTGGAGGACGATCGCCTCGCTATTGGGTACCAGGGTACGATCCCTTGGCGCCTTCTTGAAGATTTGCGTTATTTTCGCCAAGTAACGCTCGGGCATGTAGTGATCATGGGTCGCCGCACCTGGGAGAGTATTCCTGCAACGCATCGCCCGTTACCTGGTCGAGTTAACATTGTAGTCTCCCGAGACAAAACAAAGGTTGAACTACCCGGTGCTTACCTATCCCACGACCTAGGAGCGGCACTCGAGTATGCCAACTCGTTGTGCAAATTCAAGTCACAAACTTGGGGAGGTTGTAAGATCTTCATTATCGGCGGGGCGGAACTGTACCGGAGCTACTTGGAAATGTATCCAAACGCTTGGCATCGCCTTTACCTCACAGTCGTTAAACAGGGTGCATGGGAAGCGAACTATGATACGTATTTTGAGCTAAAGTGGGTCTCTAAGAGGACCATAAAAAGCAGCCGTGAGACACCGGAAGCCACCTACGAGGTGTACGAGAGAGTCTAGTACCCTGTCTTAGAGGCCTGGTTACCTTTTTTAGAGCACGTACTAAAAATTGATCCAAGGGTGGTTAGTTTACCTCTCCTGATGGGTTACAAGTCGCGAATTCCCTCCTGCTTGTTGCAAGACACAGGGGAATTTAGTTCACCGAAGAATGATACAGGAAAATCAGCTGCGGAATTGCATAGTGTGGCCATCTGTGCCTCTTCGGTTCGTCTTGGGCATCCGAAGTTACTGCAATATCACCTCAGGCGAATGGCACGTAATAAGGAATTACTGCACAGTATTGCTCAGAACCTGTTCAACATGGTTGTATCTTTCGGAAGTTTGAAGTGCCTCAAGGTAATGCAACGCGAGCTTATGTGGAATGATCCTGGTACGCCTTACTCGGCCGCCGTGATGGGCGACATGCGAATTCTGCGGTATTTTGATACCGGGCTCATGCTTAGCGGGGTTGGTACCGCCTGGATTGGGGGTGCGCTGGAATATTGCCACCTCGATGTGCTTGACTGGGCCTGTAAACAAGGATATCTAATTAAGCGCGGGTTCATGAACACGTTCATTGATAGTATATCGCCCCCGACCTTCGACTGGTACATCAGGAAGTTCGGACAGCCAAAAGAGGATACGATGAAGAGGATTCGCGACAGAGCCGCTGCAATGTTCCATCATAGGCTTCTACCACGCTTGAATGACCCCAAGGATCCTTACCCAGGTGCTGACATTTTGGTATTCATCCTTGGGACTAGTCCGTTCATGAACGCCAGGTCTGGTGCGGCAATTGACGCCGGTATTCTGCTGAATATATCCATCAAGTGGGATATATGTGTTCAAGAAGTGCTGATGCGAATCGACCGAGTTTATTCACCAAGCCTAGCGGAAGCTACAGTACGATTAGCACTCAATCTAGGTCTTCCCACTACCTGTGCACAGCATCCCGAGCCATTGGAGGACCTTGAAATGGCCCTACAAGGCGCTTGTAGACAGATTGTTACGGGTAGGACATGGGGTACGTTTGCGGCCGATGACCCGCTTACGCCCTCGGATGTGGACGATGTGATGATTATCCCGGGAAAATCCACTCGTATTGAGTCTATCTGTGAGCCCGCCTACGAACCTATCTCTCCTACGACTACCAATGAAGAACTAGTGGACATTATCAACGACTGTCTCAACAAACGCTCCATTGTGAGACCCCGAAGTCCCGAGAGCGAAATTGGTGATTCTTACTACAATGATTTGGATGACCTGGTGGAAGACTCATCCTAGAACGCTACACCTCTTTTAGAGCCTTATCGCCTTTTTTAGATCCTTATCCTTTTTTAGAGCCTTATCCTTTTTTAGAGCCTGACTCCTTTTTTAGATCCTTATCCTTTTTTAGAGCCTGACTCCTCTTTTAGAACCTGGTTACCTTTTTTTAGAGCACGTACTAAAAATTGATCCGAGGTCCGTTCGTTTACCTCACCTGATGGGTTACAAGTCGCGAATTCCCTCCTGCTTGCTCCGAGACTGTAACGAAGTTCTCATCAAGAGACTACTTAGCTCCGGGCTCATTTCCCAAGAATGGACCGAACATGCGCAAAACGGAACCCTAACTAAGATCTTTGAGTGCTTCCTAGCGCTAGTTCTCGGGCATCCAACCGTACTGAGATATCGACTTACCTTTCTGATCGAACATGAACGAAGCATCGTAGTCAACATGGCACATATCATGCAACAGGTATCCACCTCGTTTGGAAACATGAAGTGCGTCAAGCTGCTACAAAAACAGCTCATGTGGTCAAGTGAGAACGCCAGCATCGGAGCCGCCTTGATGGGTGATTTAGACGCCTTGAGATATTTTGATGCCGGGATCCTATTGAGCGTTGGTGCCAACACCTGGATTCGTGAGGCTATTAGGTTACAGCACCTCGATGTACTTGATTGGGCTCTCGAACGAAAGTACATAATCAAGCGCGGGTTCTTGGATAGCTTCATTAACGTAATGACTCCCGTTACTCTCGCCTGGTATTTCGAACGATTCGGAGTCCCGAGTACGGGAGTCATGAACAAAATTCGTACATGTATCGCTTCGAGGTTCTTGAGCAATCTGATGCCTTACCTTGACGATGTTAAAAATCCGTATCCGGGACAGAAATTAACCGAATATCTCTTCAATGCAAACCCGTTCTATCTACTGGGGAGGTCGATCGAAGCCACTGATGTCGGAGCCTTGTTGCAGATAGCAATCGGGTGGAAAGGTTGTGTCCACGATTACGCTAATCGAGTAGGCTGTCGAACTCCTCGCGTCGCAACGGCGATTCTACGTTTGATGATCAACCTGGGTCTGCCTACTAGTTGTTCCGACCATCCCGAAGCGGTAGATTTGGACGAATTCGTAAGGAATGCCCCAGGAAATCAACACGGTTGGGGTGTAGTACAGGTGATGAACCCGCCGGGTCCTTTCGGAGGTATCGCACTTCCTGACAAGGCCCAGGAAGAAGAGCCAAAGGAGCCCATCTCGCCCTTGGCCACGAATGAGGAGCTCGTAGCAATCATCAACGCGGAAATCAATCAGGAGGATGATAACCACATACACGGTCATCACGGGCTCGTAAACATAGGCTCATTGAGCGTTTACCTTGATGATGAGCCAGAGCCAAACGGGAGCGCCACCCCGACGAAGGTTACATATACCTTCTAAGCACTTCTGAAAGGATCGCACTTTTTTACAGGTATGTGAGTTGGTATGTGAGTTCACAAGTATGTGAGTAGGTATGTGAGTAGGTATGCAAGTTCACAGGTATGCGGGTAGGTATGTGAGTTCACAAGTATGTGAGTAGGTATGTGAGTAGGTATGCAAGTTCACAGGTATGCGGGTTCACAGGTATGCGGGTTCACGATTTTGCATATGAATGTTTTTGTCCGTATTGGTATCACTCCTTCACAGAGATCTATCTCTCCTTCCAAGAAACTACGGCTTCTTGGAAAGATGAGTAAGAACGCTACCGCACGCGTACCGCCGGGAACTCCCAAGCCTATCGCTTCTACCAAGCCAGCCCTCCAAGCCCTAGTGGTCAATACTGGAACTGCAGTGACAGATCCCAAGGCTGCCGCTAAACCCGTACCCAAGGGCCCTCAAAAGAGTTACAATGAGCTCATGCAAGAGCAGGACAAATGTGTCAAGAGTGTGCTGGATGACATGACCTACCTAGTAGCTGCTCTGCAGAGCAAGAATCCACGCGATGATGACATGGCTGAGATTCGCGATCGTTTCATGGCCGTCAAGAATGAGGTACCAACGCAGATTGTCGTAGCCGTGGGTTCCTGCCTTTGGGAGTACCGTAACCAGATTAAGGCCGCCGATGCCAATGCTGAGAGCTTTCTCCTAGCACAAGATTTCAAGGCCAACTACGCCAACATTCGCAAGGAGCTGCCACCAGCGGATAACTTTGAGAAGTTCCCGGAAGTATTGCACAAGATCAAGCTGACTTGGCATTTATTCTCGACGGCCGAGAAGGGTGAGGTTTGGACTCGAGCCAAGCGTATGTTGAGTATGTATGCCACCTACGAAGGTAACCGCCGGGCCCTTAGTAGCAAGTAGACTATGCATATGCTCCCTAATTAACACGTAGCTACGCGCCTAAAGTCGCTCCGCCGTGTTAATAGAATCGCACTTTTTTGTTACATGAAAGCCACCTGGGGTAGGCATGCTGGCACGTAAAAAATAAAGACACGCGTTCACTCCTCCGAATTCACGTATACGTGAAGATCCATCTTTCGGAAATACATGTGCGGGGCCGGTGAATAAAATGAGCAAAAGCTCTCAGCGTTTAAAACGTCTCTTGCTGGGCGGCTTCTCACGGCGACGTTGATGACGTGGTTCGTTTTCTAGCTGTCGTCGCGTCAGGATCTCCGACTCACAAACTACCCGTCGTGTGATCTGTGTTCTCAGTAAAGCGTATATTGTTCTATGTTCTACTGGTACTGGGTTTCGGACTAGCGGAATAACTGGCCTCGCGTCACGAATCAGCGACATAGCGGGCTCCAGGTCTATGTGAACGGCCGGTTGGTAGGGCGGCGCCTCGTGAAGATACTCTGTTAGCTTGATTTGTAGTCTTTTAATCAACGCTTTTCCGATCCAGTCAGTATACCGAATGAAGTTGTTTTGGTCTTCGGAAACTGTTTTGGCAAGTCGTTGAAAACCCCATGGATCGTGGCCTTGCTCCTCACGGATGAACGAATAGTTCATGGGTTTGTACCTTTCATGTGACCCAAGCTCCCGCCGTACCATGAACAGATACCGGTTCTTGCGCCAGATACTCATGTAGAGTGGCATTGATCCGCATCGACAAGCTTCCCGGAGTGGATCTGTTACCGGTTTGGGTTTCATATCCGACAGGTATCGCATCTCCACTTCCGCTACTTTCTTACACGGATCGCATATCAACAGTAGCTCCGTACGCATGCGATAGTATCGCATCCAAGCCGCGAATGAGCACCCTGGCTTGCCAGAATACGATGGATGCAGGTTATCTGGAATACTTGCATCGTGATCACTTGTGGTTCTAGCGCCGCGCCACTTGGGAGTAGGGGCGAATAGGGATAAGTGACAGTGTGGAGCCTTGATTTGAGCCATGTAATGATGCGTAACAAGGAATCGATCGTAACGATTGCGAAGGATTCGCTGAATAGTAGTCGACGCACGAAGGGGAAGTACTTCCGGCAAGGTCTTTACACCCATGAATTGTTCACACATATCAGTTAGTTCATCCTTGGGTAACGCACTCAAGTATCGAATGCAGAGATCTCGCAGACTTGTGACCCTATTTTTCTGCCAGAGACGTACCACGGCCGCGGCTACTCGTGGGGTATCGTTGACCTTTACATCAATGCGCTCGCCGTTACAATCAACCCACAGGGTGCTCTCTGGAACGTAGATACCGTCGGCATTGGGAACGTACCGCATATCCTCTACCGAACAGTCCCAATAACCGGTAGGGAAGTAGTTAGGTTGAGCAGGAGAGGCACCGGTGCGCCGGAAGATGTAGTTATTGAGGTAGTCACCATAGCCTCCGTAACCTCGAGGTTGGAAAATGTGAGCGCCACCGTTATGATTATCGTGGTAACCACCACCAAACTGTTGTACATATTGCGCGGGCGGGTGGGCCCCTGGATACGGACGCGGAGCAAGTCCCGGAAACAAGAGTTGGTCCGGATGCTCCATCTCTCGAGTGATTTTTTACACGATTAGGAAGTGCGTGGGGAGTATATATCGTACACATCATCAACTTTTTCTTGGTGCTATATTCACCGGCGCGCGCGTCTCTTCGAGCCGCTTGGCCTAAGAAT
>CAZIRP010000003.1:0-80469 GCA_964541665.1 uncultured Caldilineaceae bacterium
ATGGTCGAGCGGCTTTAGACGCGAGGCCTAATCGAATAAAGACGAGGGGAATACAGACTTGTCCAGCACCTTCCGTACTACTTGAGTGCTCGGGTAGGTCATCGCTACCTCATATCGGTAACAGTCCATACAATTACCCGCATTAGCAGAGGGCTCCGCCTTCTCGGCATTAGCTAGCACCTTCCTGGCTAGTTCAGCGGGTAGGTATCCCTGATCGGTAAAGCCACCCTCGGCTGATTTTACCCAATGTCCTGACGCTTCGAGCATGATCTTCTCTGTAATCCCAGCAAAGCCACCTGATTGTTTTTGCGACATCGAGAGCGGTCCACCCCCTGAGCCCGGTGGCCGTCCATATCCAACATACTGTGGTACTTCTTTCAGATGCTCTCTTGTGACATAGATAGGCGCGGCATCGGATTTGGGTCCCAAGAAATTGAGAATGCCGTCCCGCCAGTTGTAGATGATCAGAATCAGCAGTAAAATCACTACCACTAACTTGAACGAGAGCTCGCAACCCATCTTGGTTCGTACGTGAATGAGGATACATCTCCGCGTAAAATAGAGCGGGTAAAAAATGACACCCGTATAATCCTTCCCACGAATCAGGTATCGATGTCGTCCGGAATCACGCTTGATCCAACGTATTTCCGGCTCGTATTACCCGAACTATACAGTATTACCACCGTGTAGGAGATACCATCATTTTTGTAGCTGATACCTTCAGTGTCTTCTGCACTATCGGCGAACTTCAGGATAGAGCCAGCTCGGGCGGGAGAAATTTGACCTCGTTCTCCCAATTCCCCATTTGCGGAACGAGTCCAGCGCCCATCAGCCCAAAGGCGTGTGATGGTAGTCTCGCCTTTATAGTCCCTTGCCTCTTGTGTGACGGATTCAATGACAACAGTGGGTTCGGCGTAATAGATTGGATTTATGTCGCCGTAACCCCAACCCCAGCCTCGATCTCTCCTACCCCAGCCTCGATCTCTCCTGCCCCAACCGCGACCGATATGACCTCCGCGACCCCAGCCCCAGCCTCTCCCGCGACCTCCGAAACCACCCCGTCCCCTCCCAAATTCTTCGTATAGCTCTTCGTCTGCCTCATCCACATCACCCCATGGTCGGTACTGAGGTAAAAACACCAACACTAGGATGAGTAGAATCACCACTGCCACTAGGGCATTGATTCCGTGCCCCATCGCTCTTCCAGAGACAGGATAGATTCACATACAGAAAAAATACGTCCGTTTACACGCATAATCTGCAGTGAGTCTCACTTGTATAATCGATGGTCCTATTTAGAGATCGCGGCCATGTTAGTGTAACGATCCCGAGACTCTTGCCATGGCCTACGCGGTTGGCTATGCACCCATCAAGAAGAATCCACGCATTCGCGTCCGCATCAACGCCCCGCCCGGTGCATCAATAACCTCGGCCACTTACGATGATCATCCTACGATTCTCTACACCACCGAACGTACCGCCGAGGGTGCTACTATTAGTTTTATCGCGAATTGGCCTCTTAGTGAGCCTACTGAGACTTCTTGGGACGTCGCTGTTAATTGGCGCCTCCTCGGTACCGTCACTACACTGGAGAAAGGACAACAGGCCGCCACCACCCGGCAGGCGAAATTCGCTTGCAATAAGATCCACGTTTACCAGGACGGAGATGGTCTACGGCTGTTGGTACTCACCGAGATCAAGGAAATCGAGGAACCAGTACCTCGCCCACTGACCAGAGTTAAGCCACCAGCGGGACGTGCGGTGTCCCCTGTTGCCTCTCCACCAGTCCAGAAAGCAAACGCTAAGGCCAAGGCAGCTGAGGCGGCCGAAAAGCGAGCAGCCCGGGCCGAAGTGATCGCCAATCAAGCAGCTGAGGATGGTGTAACTGAGCTCCCCGATGAGCCGGATCTCCCCTAAGCAAAGTCTCCGAAAGTTATGCATTCTTTTTTCGCTTTCTATCGCAATGATATAAAAAATCAACGAGCCTGGCTTTGGTTAGACTGTGATCCAGTACATGGTCTCCTCGTATCCGATGTTAGCCGGCGTCACCAGGAATTCATCAAGCTGTGTGGAAGTAAGCGTGTATCGAACATTACGACGCTTCACCTCGTGTTCGCGCGCCCACTTGCGCAGATGTTCCTCTGTTTCTCGGTAATCCAAGGTGGGAACGTACGCCGCAATCGTCCCTTCTCTAGGCGCAGTCATCTCCTCCGCTGTGATGCTCATTATTCGAACAATGAAAACCCCACCACGACCTCGGGTATAGACCAGGCAAGCCACATAGGTACGAACTTGCAAAGCGAGGCGTTGGAAGCCTACCTGCGCATTGCGGATGCAGGCCTGAATGTGTGTTCGCATCTGTTTCAAGTACGTCTGCAGTTCCTGTTCCACCTCAGCTTGGCGAAGACGTAGCTGCACTAGTTCAGTCATAGCGACGAGACTCTCCTTCTGCTGCTTGGTGCTAGATTCATGACTTCTAGTTTTCACACCTTTCATAGTCTTAGCGGGCGCGGAATCTCCGAGAACCGGAATGACCTCAGGAGCGGAAAATTCAAGCGGGGCGAACATTCGAGCAGTAGAATGTACGAACCCTGTAATTCAACTTGTCCCCTCAGCTCCCAAAAAAGTGTTCAAGTTCTCTCAAATTCTTATTCACATATATGTGAGGCGATCTCTCACCTCCGAAAGATGGATCTTTCGGAAATATATATGTGAGGCGATCTCTCAAACTCTACGAGCCTTCCGGAACTGCATCATCTGCGTCACCCTCGTTCCCTTCCTCCCAAGGCTGGATCTCATTCTCCAAACCCTCGTATCCGTACTCTTCCTCTTCGTAAGGTTCGGGATCTAGGGGATCCATCACCGCCTCACTCGCGTGGTTATCGCCTTCCCGCGGCGTGTTAGCCTTGATGCATTTTCGTCCCTGCTCCGTTAGATAAGCCTTGTACTCTTCCATGTTTATAGGGATGGGATGTTTCTCACAGGAAGTAGCCGCCCCCGCCATCAGGAGCAACTCTACCATTATCTCAAAGGCCTCCAAGCATTGCGACAACTGCACTTCATTAAACACATAGATACACATTTGTCGCAGTCCATTATTGAAACGATGTAGACAGCATTCGGTCCATTTGATGCGTATTTTGTATTCCACTACCTGCTTAACCAAGTGTCCAAAGGTCCCAAAGTTCTCCCTAAAGATGTGATTTATAAACGGAGTACCTAGTACAGGTCTGTCAAAGTTTCTTTGCAGCCAAGCCAGAATGAAGAATACCATGTACCTGCGAGAGCAACGTTCTAAGTAATCCAGCGCCTTTGGATTAGTACACCAGGCCACTCCTAAGCGATTTAAACACCAAGCCAAGGTCTCATCTGAAGCATGGCGGAATGTGAGATCGAGGATGTTCAACACGGGGATTCCGTTTTTCGCCACTAGATCCAAAATATCCAAGTGAGAGTTCTTTGCTGCATGGATCAACCAGTGCCGATTACCCAAATCTTGCTTGACATCAATTCGAAATGGGAACCCCGGGTGTATCTGCATATATTCCAGCAGCTCTAAATTCCCATAGCTACCCGCCTTCGCAAGTGATCTTTTACGTATGCCAAGCATGGCGTTACATGACCACTTCAACATACGTAAGTTACCGCTGATGACAATGTTGGCCTGCACCGCATCGGGGATACATTCCGTAAACCACGGTCGGAAGTGCTTCGAAGCATACTCGACATAGTATCGAAGCTGACTCCAATAGCCATACTCGGAGGCAATCAAGGCGTTCTTTTGTAGTTCCCTTATCTCGGGGTCCTTGTTCTCGCAAATCTCCTCGAATCGCGGAGTAATGCAGGTTCGTAGATGCGAGGGGATTCGCTTCTGGTAACCCATGTTTACTTTCTCTGTGAGATATGGTTCAAATTTCACAACAGCTAGATAAAAAAACTCACGAAATCAACAGTATTGCTTTGTCTTTAGCGGGGCATGGTCTGTTTCCTTGAAATTACTGTGTGACTATTTGGCAAGGCATGGTATCTTTCCTTGAACTTTGCACGTAACTCTTCGGCCTCCGGATCCTCCTCTTGGTACATCATGTAATACCAAAATGCATCTCTTATATGGTATCCTGCCTCAATCTCACGTGCTGAGCGAAATTGGACAAATTCTTCAACGCGCCTGTACGGCTTCGTGACATCCTTAGGTACATACTCTCGCATTACCCTCGTTCGATGATACTTCCAGAGCCAGCTAAAATAGCTGGCGTAGTGCCCACCTGGGAATTCAGGGTCCATATTCTCGTGAATCAGAGGGATTCACGAGAGGGTAGTTCTTTGTGAGAAACACGAATCAGGGGGATTTACGAGAGGGTAGTTTTCTGTGAAGGGGGATTTGAGAGAATGTGAGACTTCAACTTTAACAAAAAACTCACGAATCTACCACCTTGCTATACTCTGCCTGAAATTTCCTAAACAGTTCCGTCAGTTCTGGATTCCCTCTACTATATAGCAAACTGTTCCATAAAGCGTCTCTCATATGACACCCAGCTATCACTCTGCGATCAGTATGATATGGAATATAATCCTCAGGTGGATAGGTCAGATTCGAGCGGTCTTTGGGCATGTATTCTCGCATCACTCTCACTCGATGATATTTCCAGAGCCACTGAAAGTACCAAACACCGCCACCACCGCCCGAGAATTCGGGGTCCATTTTCTCTTTCTCTGTGAGAGTTCAAATTTAAAAAAAGACCACCCGCACCAGGCTTACGCGCGGAGCTGTGTGCGGAGTTCCATCAGTAAAGCCCCCAAGCGATTACGTCCCGAGCCGTCACCACCGTCGCCCCAGTACCGGTCGTTTCGTGTATGTTCGACCAAGGTAGCGTCCCCAGTGTCTAATAGTAAACGCCTAATGCTAGCATGCTGCGTGAATTTAGCCCGCAGAGCCACTCGCATCACATCCTCCTTCACCTGTTCCCAATCGGGACGAATCGGTAAGGTTCGGTCACGGCCAATCGCAGCCGCTTCACGAGGAGTGACACAAGCCCGCACTCGCTCACGTAGAGCCGGATCGTTATATTTCATAGCCTGGTAGTAATGTTCGCTGGTTCGCCAGACTACATTGTCGATCGTGATTGGATGCCTAGAGAAGTTCGAGAAGGGGAAATAGCGCGCCATTACGCCCTGCGTGCCATAGAACTTGATGCTTATCTGCTGCGGCTCCATTTGTGATTCTCGAACAGATATACATTCTCGATATGTCAATTTTCACAAGGCTTGGCAAAAAAGGAACCATAACCCAATAAACATAAAACAAAGTCCCTTATTCCCTCGCTCTTGGGAAAAAGGACAACGTAGTGCTTAGAAAGATAGTTCCGCACTTTTTAGGACCATCGCTCTTGGAAAAAAGGACAACGTAGTGCTTAGAAAGATAGTTCCGCAACGGCGATGTATCCGTTATCCACGGCGATGAAAACGGCACCCTCTGATGGAACGATGTCATATTCCGGTAGCCCGTCGATCCACTCACCCGCGGCAGGGGTCAACGTAATAGTCCAGCTCGAATAGTTACGCACCATCAGCATACTGCCAGGCATAACATCACCGCCATTGGCGTAGCTCTCCGGTAAAGACCAATCAGCATTAGCGTTAATGAGGTCCGTGGCAACGAACAAACCTAGCCAATGGGGTACAGTGAATGAAGCAACAGAGACATTCTGCACTGGGAAACGAACCGGGGTGACTACATGCGCTCCTACTTGTGTCTTTTCATGAGGTTTGGGAAGACGAACTGGCGCAGCCAAAGCTACCGCAACCAGGAAACAAAGAATCACGAGTGAATGCATTGTCGCACAAGATGCCTATGATGAATACCTCATAAAAATACAGACATAAAACAAAGTCCCTTATTCCCACGTGTCCTCGCGGAGTTCACTCGTGTCCTCCACTCTGTACACCTCTGGCAGTTGAGCCTCAGAACCTTGTACTTGGTTCAACAATCCTTCCTCGTAGAAGAAGTTCTTCACCACGTTGTAAGTCTGTCCACTCCAGTTGTTCTGAAAGACGTTCTTCCGCATCCAATTGTCCACCATGTGCTTTATGAACACTGTTTCCCCCTGGTTAAATACACTGCTGGGAACGTAGATGTTCTCCACCTCCACAGTAATCTCGCAACAGCCCTCTGGGTCCTCTTCAACACAGTTTGGGTGTTCACACGTGATGTTCTTGTTCGCTAAGAGAACAGCCACTGCTTGGGAAGTGCAAATCGCACAATAGTCAGGAGCAAAGCCCAAATGTGATCCACGGTGCGAGCGATAAACCCAGTACACTTCAATCCACATCGAAAGATACAGACAAGGTATACGGACGAGGTATATAAGGTATAAAAAATCAATTTGTTTCACGGGGAGCTCGCATATATGCGAATTTACATCTGCTGCTCATACTCTCGAGTGATTAGGAGGCAGTGAGGCCCAAACATTGACAAAGCTAGTACAGTAATAAAGATGAGGGTAAGAATGCCACCCAAGCACATGAAGCCTAATCCGACGCCCTGGAGCCGATCATGTCGAGAAGTGTTGCATTTCAAGGGTACCGGACAGCTCTCAGGATTTATCGGGGCACGATAAGCGCAACGGTAAAACTCGTTAGGGATCCCAGGGCAGCCAGTTGGCCGACCATCGTAACTGATGTTACCTTCGGAGTCTACCCAGCACCAGTACCTATTCTCACAAGAGGGAGGGGCTGTCCCGTAGATCACGCCGCCCAGAGCTGTCAACAGGCCAAAGATGCCAATACCGGCAAGTGCGACACGGTTCAACGTCGGGTTCAGAAACTTCCGCTCAGGAGTGGACATCACGTCAGTAGTAAAAACTCACTAATAATCAATTTCTCGTTGGGTGCTATACTCGACCAGACTGCGCCACAAGTGTCTCCGTCGTCGAGTAAGACACCCGTTTCGCATGCTTCAGGCATTCTGGGACCAAATTCACAATAACACCACCACTAACTTGAGGTTGCTAGCAACCGGTAATCACGACTATGTTTCTTTTGTGAATCCCTCTCTCCCAAAACCTCATATCAATTCTGGGTTGCTAGCAACCTCAAGTATATGTGCTTGCGTACTTGTGAACTCACATACTTGTGAACTCACATACTTGTGAACTCACATACTTGTGAACTCACATGAGAACAGAGACGAGTCTTATTCAAAGGCCAAACGGCTCATCGAGAATCGTAGATTCGAAGAGGAGACGTGCGTGCCGGAGAATATAGGGAGAATTTGATTATTAACAAGTATAATCCTTCGAGAACTTGTATAATCCCTCGACCATGCCTACTTACGTCTACTGGGTAGTGATTTACCACCAGGTGCAAGGCCTCCGAACTCCTGATTGTTTGGCCGTTTGCTCTGATTATCCCGCCGCGCAGAAGATCCTCGACGAACAGGTCACTTGTACTTACCCTGGCTGCGATACTTGCCTGGCAAATATTGAAGCTGAAGCGGTACCCTACCTGGCCAACGATATCTGCTACGATACCTTGACTAGCAAGAAGATTTTGAGACTCGGAGCTGCTGGCATTAATGTTCGCTTAACCTACAACGTTAAGGTGAATCAGTACTATCCCAACGGCATCGCCAACACCTTTCGCGAGAGTCACTGGAAATGCCAGAAATGTAGCACCGAGTGTTTTGGCCCTCGCGTGAATCGTAACTACAGGAACTTTATGCGCTGCGAGTGTGGATTCGAGATGGTACTACCGTCATTACACGTTCCTCGACGGCGTTAAACGTTGATTTTGTTTTCCACTCAAAGTCAGGACAAACCGAGAATCTATAAGCACCAAAAAGATGGAAGCCCCGATTCCGATGTGTAAACTAGACCCCGGTGAATGTGCCGTTCTACCGCAGTTCGGTCCCTGGGGCGCCAAATACATGGTTACTGACATGCAAACCGGCTGCAATGCGCATGTGGTACCCTACAAATACATGGCACAAACAATGACCGTTCCAGACTGGGCCGTTAATCCGAAAGCCACTGAAGCCGAATTACGCTGTACTCTCTGCTTTCAGGAGTGTGAACGTGTACATACCATCTACGAGGAGTTGGACAGGAAAAAAGAACCCACCGAGGTATCGTTCTTCCGAGCTCCCCTACCCGTATCACCCCAGGAACGCGAGAAACGTGCCCGTATTGTCAAGTCTAACTCAGATCCAAAGTAGACAACATCGCTAATTAACACGTAGCTTTTTTAACGTTGTTATCCATAATTAGCACTGAGGAGCGCCTTGTTCGTCGGCACGTAGATGAAGTTTGGTACTCGGTTACAGATTTCCTTCCAGACCTTATCGTGCTTTCGCAAGGTAGTCTCCGTCTGCAAGTGAATACATTCGAGCAGTCCATCAAGGCGCGGTCCACGTTTCAGCCGCATAATGAGGATCTTCATCAGTCCATAGGGGTAGTAAGGCTTATTCCCCACCTTCGTCTTGCCGATCGTCGCTAAAGTTTGTTGTTCCTTGTCGAAACTCTCGTAGATCTCCATTGCCTGGCTAAAGTCGAACAAGATATCATGAGTCTCTTCCGGCGTAAGTTGAGGTGGAATCACCGCCTCTCCATTCATTCCGGTAATGTATCGACGTACTAGGGCCGAATTGTTGTTGTACTTGGTAAGCCCCAGTTGCTTAAACCAGCGCCTTATCTCGCGGCACTTCATGTCCCGCATCGAGCGAAGAACCCCACTGCGAGTATATTCACGCTTAGCCATCGCATTTACCTTCTCGAGCACCTCCTCCGGGATCACTCGATTCTCACGCGCTTGGATTTGGTTGAGCCACTTCTCGCAATGAGAGTTAAACTTGTAATTCTTGTGCTTACTGGTGCTGCTCTGCTGACTGTAGAGCTGCGACTCCTCGAACACCACCCCGCTCAGAGAATCCGAATAGCCGCACCGCTGGCAATGCAACTCCGAATTGAAGGGATCGACAATGAGCATCGTCTCGCATTCGGGGCAAAGTTCCTTATTCTCCTTGGGCCGTGGTGGAAAGCTGATCTCAATGGCGTGATATTTGTCCTCGATCAGCTTCGTGGTATCCGCAAAACAAAGACGCTGGAACTCTTTCATGTTCACGCCAACGCATTCGATCGCGATTTGTGCCACGGCCGGGTCATTCTTAGCATCATCAGCCCAATCAACCGAGATTGGATCCATCGTCATCGGGGCCTGTTGTAGCCCATTGAAGACGCGTTTGTAGTCAGGCATTCGTACCTCCAGATTTCGGCACACCTTGACGATAGCATCATACACTTCATCCATTTGATCAAAGATGTTACTAGCGCCAAGCTGAATCTCGAAATCTCCGAGGTCGCCCTGTGAGGCCACAAACGGAGTACTAATCTTGCGATACAACTGTCGCAAACGTTCCGTACGGACGGTCTCCTTAGCCAAGCCACGTAGACTCATGTCCACCCAAGACTGTACTGGGTCCACATACTCATCAACGCTGGGGTCTTTGACTCGTGTGACTCGGTTCGGCGGGGGTGCCTTCTTTACCGGGGCCAAAGCATCCAGGTTATCAAGTTGCTGGGTAGTCTTGACACTGACTTCCTTGGCCGGAGGTACCTCCCCATCGCGAGCGCAGTTGCCGAATCGAACCAAAGTATAATACATGTACTGGTTATAGTCGCGTAGGACTCCAATCTTCTGTAGGATCCTACCGTGGATCACCTCGAGGGCTTGCATACTCTCGTTTACTGTACTGTCTGCACGTATTCACAAAGATAGATCTTTGTGAGGAGCCGCTCCGACGTACAGTAAACTCGAACTTCGAGTGAGTGGTTCAAACTTGAGTGAACGTTAAATGAACAGCTCCCTAATGTTAAGAGCATAAAACACCCGATGGGCTTTGAAATTATTTATGAACCATAATTCTTCACCACTTTATTTTGGTCAATCGATGACCTTACCATCTTTCTGGGTGTTGATCTTCGCCTCATGGATTCGATCCTAAGTTTCCAGAGTTTCCAATTTTTGCGGACGAGTCAAAACCATCCCGAACCCTCGGCGGAAGGAGCAACCTCACCGAGCCCAAAAAAGGCGCAATGTTGGAACATTGTTTTCTCCGACGCTAATTAAGTTGAGTGCATTTCGGCCTGAGGTTGACCTTCACCGAGTGACTTTGGGCTCATCGGGGTTGACTTTTGGCACGCTGGTAGATGCCCATACCCCGACACTTTGGGTTACGCCTGGCGCGGGCTCTAATATCAAATAGCCCCTTTTCGTATTAGACCATTTTAAGGCGCACCCCAAAAAGTCGCGCGGACCAGGTTCTCGGGGCATAAATCTCTGCGGAATTGGGACAAGTTGAATATTTCTGAGTCAGTATTACCTCGCACTCCTTCGCACAAGTGTGACGATCCATATTTCAGAAACACATGTGCGACATTGGAGATAACTTTGGCGCCGATCACATGCAGGCGATGCGCGAGCTCTTCGAGAAAAAAGATCCCCTCGCCCAAGTGCATGCCGAGATCGCCAAGAACTCTCTGAAGCAGATGGTACTGTTACTTGAACTAGCCAAGCAGGGTGACTGGCATCCCGCTCATTTCAATGCCCAGCTGCTCAGCCTCGACAAACACTTACGTGTAGAACAGTTCGGAGACGACTGTTGGGAGAAGTTCTACGAACCTTTGCTGGAGCGAAGACCCGGACAACTATTATTCCTCACCAAGAGAATAATCGCCGACCTTGGGCTCAAGTCAGCTTAGGAACCGAACATCACTTTCTTTTGTTTTTTCCCAGAGAGAATATAGAACATTGGTGTTTTCCCGGGCGTGCGTCCTCACATATATGTGAAACTCGTAGGGCAAACGACTCATCGAGAATCGCAGATTCGAAGAGGAGTTGTGCGTTTTCACGTATACGTGAGACCGAAGAGTATAGCGCACAATTTTGCATTAGAGTTCAACGTCATGTTACTAATACATCCCGCGGTGAAACGAATAAACCTCTCGCAAATCAGTCCTATTTGTGAGGAAAGATGGCCCAAGCTAAGCGTGCCACCGACAAGAAGACCCAGGCGATGATTCGCCAAGCGGCCGAAACAGGTACGCCGATCGTCATGAACAGCGAGACTAACGGCAAAAAGGGTAAGAAAGAGGATCGTGGCGTGGTCAGCTTGCAAGAAAAGAGCGAAGAGTATCGCGAAAACCTCGAGAAGCTCTGGAAAACCGTTACCGATAAGAAAACCCCAGTCTCGCAGCGAGAGGCAATCTTGGCCAGCCTTGACGAGGAAGTGGTTACGGATCTTCGCACGATGAAGAATCCCTACAGCAAGGCAATCGTCGGCAATGGTAAGTATCGTGTTTTGGCCATGAGTGCCACTAACATGACCCAGAAATACTCGATGCGCTTTGCGGCCACTAGTTTCGTAGCTTTTATCTTTGAGATGATGAAGGAGTACGAGCCCAAGTCAGCCGAAGACTTCCCCAGTGAGAATGAGCCCAAGTTCGTGGAGTTGAACCACCGCAAGATCCAAGAGTATGAGCGCCAGAAGCCGGTCCAGGAGCTCAAGGAACTGTGGAAGAACTGCAACGCGAAGGTAGAGGAATTCAAGGTACGCGCAGCTGCCGCCCAGAAGGGTGTCGATGAGGTTAGTGGAGCCGTAATTCCCCCGATGAGCACCGCTGAACTGCGTGAGATGAACGAGGCGATCCGTGACAGTTTCATCATTCGTACTAAGATGCTCAAGTTCCGTCAATTCTACCTGCAGAAGGACATCACCAGCCTCAACGATACCCTCGAAGCTTTGCGCCGTGAGACCAACAACTCCAAGATCGAGGTTGAGCGCAACGAACGCGACGTGGAAGTCACTGGAGTTAAGCTAGAGAAGCGCCGCCTGTTCGATGAGGGGCAAACGGAGGCTATCGCTAAGATTGCTGAAAGCCGGCATGGCGCCCATAAGGCTAAGTTGGCAGCCCTGTTGGCAGATCCGGCGCGTGGCGGCAAGGGCCCCAAGATCGAGGAAATGGACCCCGAGACCCGCAATGCGCATATGCGAATGATCGAGGAGGAGCTCAGCGCGGATGAAGTGACCAAGGAAATGCCTGTCTCGAAGTTCGCTACCCGTTTGGACAATGCCAAGATCAAGCTGGAGAAGTCACAAAAGCAGCGCGCAGAGCTAGATGAACGTTTCGCCAGGGGTCTGGCCCGTGAAGCCGAACTCAATGCCCAGATGAAGGAGTACAATGACTCGCTCAAGGATCTTCGTACGCAATACGACGCACGTTTCCGTAATGCGGCCAGCCTCATTCGCAATCGTCTCGGGAAGGGCGCCGAGGCCGAGGTAGAGGTTGATTCACTTGCGTCCGCAAATTCGCTCGCGTCTGTTCACCCGCTCGCGTCCACACAGCACCCGCTTGACGAGATCGAGGTGGACCGGGTGGAGTTGACAGAAGCGGAGTACGACGCCATCATTGAGGAGGTCAAGAAGGAGCTCAACATTCCCAAGACCCGCGAGGAACACACCGCCGAGGCAATCCAAACCATCAACGATTTCTTGATGCTGTACTTGAAGTACGATCCCAACAATCATGTTAGCTGCAGTTACAAGCCGCACTATGGACCGGTGGACAAGCGTCCCCAGACTGGCGCTGAGATCCAGAAGCTTCGCGAGAGCAAGTTGGCCGAGTTTGGCCGTAGCGTTGTCCCGCCTGATGACACCTTCTTCCGTTACCGTCGTTACACGGAGAATCACTACGAGGAGCTTCGCCAAGCCACCGACGATATCTACGATGAGACCAGCAATTTTGAGTTCGCGGCCGTGCCTCTGGAGGTCTTCGAGGGCGACGACAAGGAGAAGGTGGATAAGGCAGTCAAGGAGTACCAGCGCAAGTATGCCGATGAGTTCGAGACCGATATCTTGGCCGTGCAGTTCAACAAGTGGAGCTTGCTCGACAGCTGGGAAGAGAACCGTAAGGTGCGCGATTTCTTCACCGCCAAGACCGAGATCATTCGCCGCATCATCGAGAAGAACGAGGAAGACGCCAAGATCGGTGACAAAATCAATAAGCTACGCCAGGAGAAGAAGAAGCGCGAGAACGTGGAGAAGCATGGCCCCGACGCTGGTGGTTTGGACCAGGTCAAGAAGACTACGGGTCCCGGCCTCGAGAAGTACGGTGCAAAGCCCAATATCATGGGTAACCCGCTGGCCAAGGATCACGGTATTAGTGCCAAGAACGAGGTAGAGGTAGGCGTAACGAACCTGGCCCCGGCCCTGCTCGGCAAGAAGCGTGTCTATACTCGGCCCGACAATTGGAAGTTCCACGTCCCGACAGAGGCCTTGAAGGAAGGTCAGATGCAGATGAAGACCCCTGGCGAATTCCAAAAGTCACTCATGGAAAAGGAAGCCCGCGGCGAAGACTAACATTGTGTGCTATATTAGACTTGGCTTCGCGCCTAAAGTCGCTCCGCCGTCTAATAAGACACACGTTTTTTGCTTGATGAACGCCGGAGAATTCATAAAAACAAAGCCGAAGCCCATCGATACACATTTTTTGTCGAACCGAGGTATGAAAAAACAAGACAGGAGGCGAATTATACCACTACGCAGGAAGTCCCGGTTGGGTTAGTCGACTCCGCCGGCTTGGGGGCGTGAAAGCTCAGTATCACATCTCCGGGTACTTGCTGTCCATTCTCCAAGGTACGACGACGTAAAACGTGCCTGTCTTCTGGATGTTTGAGAACGCAATCGTTGTAAGAGGCTTGAGCGTCCTCTAACGAGGTTGTTTTCCAGATACCCGGCGTCCCATACGCATCTGTGGACTCGACCTCATACAGGTAGTCCATGTTGGGCTCTGTTCAACTGCACTATTCTTCGTCGTAACAATTCAACTTTTAAGGGTTCGTAAGTCGAATACAAAAAACGTCCCCCGTAGTGCGGCTTCACTCCTCCTTGACCCCGCGATGGCCGTACTTATCTAGGCTGCAGTAGGTCTGGACACCCTCTGGTAATTTTTTCGCGGAAGTGAAGGGGATGAAACATCTCGCTACCTCACAAGGGACCAAGGTAGGAGTCCAACCTTTCTCCATTGTTGCGCTGATCGCCATTGCTCCGGAGAGCCAAATCTGTCCCCATTCGAGGTAAACGGCCATCCCGTACTCGATCTTCGGGGCCGCTTTTCTAGACTTGTCAGTGTGTTCTTCCCAACAGATCTGCTGTACTCGTCGTTCTTCTTTCTCGGCCGTGTAACCGTCGTAGAGCCGCATAATCAAACGACAATCACCCTTGACAAAGTCCACCTCGAATCGTAACGAAACCTCAACCATTCCCTTCACGGTATCTAGATCGTACGACAATGCCATAGTCTCGTAAGCTGTATGGATCCACGTGAATACTAACTCCAAGGTAAAAAATCAACTAGTCTCAGACGAGCTATCTATGCTCGAAAGCGTATTCAATGTGAGTTTTGTTAATGTTCGTAGTGCAGACGAGATGGTAACGAAGACAGTGCAGGATCCTAACGAAGAGTGCAATAAGATCATAGACTTCGCCATAGGTACACCTAACGAAGCCATACGCAGAGGAATACTCAGCCACGCGTCCCGGCAATAAACTCTTATATCGGTCATATATTTCTCGCATGACTGAAGCGTGAAGACACAACCTGATGCCTTTGGTAGTTTCCTCGATCAAAAACCCCAATGTTGGATGCTTCTCGTATATCTTTTGCAACGCGGGATCAACGAGTATCCCTTGGAGCTTCGGTAAGCGATAGAAGTCCGCCTCACGAGCCACTTCGGCACGATCACTCCGTTTTATGTCAACCCAACTGTTGGGATCGCGGAGATAGTTCAAGATGTGCCTGAAGAAAGTAGGATCACGATCATAGAACAGCTTGTAATCGTCCACTCGTGTCCCCACGGAGTCCACTTTCTTCAAGTCATCGGAAAGACGATTGTCCTTACCTAACGTGGTGACAGTAGTGGTGAATCGCTTCCCGCCTACATCAATGCGTACTTTTATGTCGGGCGGAGGTGGCGGGGCTCCCGGTGTCACGTCCATCTGTTACAAGTCACGTCGTATTCAGTTTGTCGCTGCTTGGGTCATCTTTGGACTAAAAAACGAGAATTATACATCGTAGATCAGGCGACCGTTATGAGGACCGTTCTCCAGGATGAGCATTCCGTTCTCCTCGCGGAAGCCGTGCCCAGCATAGAATTTACAGTAACCATCACGTTCTGCCGGTGTAGCGTACTTGGGGATAGTTGCCTTGATCCGCCCGTGGAAGTTCTTCAACAGCACCTTCATAAAGTAAGTGGAGATCCCGTGCCCGTGATGTCCTGGTAGAATATCGATCTTGAACTCGATATCACCCCAATGTTGAGCACAAACGCGCAAGGTACTAGTGGACTCCGTGAGGACACGAGTGGGCTCCGTGAGGACACGAGTGGGCTGGTTCTTCGGGTCAGGGGAATCTAGTACTGCGCATAAGCTCATGCTATCGATGAAACCATCGTTACGTGAAGACCTCCGACTTGTCTCGTAAACGATGAACTTCTTGTTCTGATGAACAATGGTGCTCCACCCGTTAATGGACATACTGCCTAGCGAGGGTAGTCCGAGCTGATATTAGGCTCAAAATATTCAGTTTGTCGCAGCTTAGATCATCTCGGGAAAAAACAAGCCCTAGGACCTGGTCCCTACTCCACTAGATTGAATACCTCTCGCTTACACATTGTATCCCAGTTCTCTCGTGTTATGAGGGTATCCTGGTATTTGAACTGTAGCTCTACCTCGGGTGGAACGTGAGCCACGTGACCAAAAGCCAGGATCAAATCGTCCAAAGTTGAGCTAGTGGCATCCATTTCCAAGTTATATACATGATATTTGGTAGTAGTGAGGGTGTGACTACCGTTCGACTTTTCCCTCAATCGTAAGTAACGCTCGGCTCGGAGCAGATGCATCCGGTGTCGTACCTCGGGGTGTAAGGCCGTGGGTCCATCAATCCAGTCCATATCGGCACCTTTCAGGACCTCAATAATGTTACGAACCGCGCGGTTTTGGACCTGCCTCTTACGAAGCTTTTCCCGAGTAATGGGGCTAGTCTCGTGTTTTTGTAACCATTTCTTGATGCACTCGGCGTCGTAGGTGTTCCCGTCAGAACCTATGACCGGCTGCTTGGGTAAGTCCTGCGAAATGGGGCAAACTAGACACTCTAGAATCTTGAACATGACGCCCTTGTAGACACTAGGGGACTTATTCAGGCGCTCCTCGATTAACTCTAGAGCGGAGGCAGGTACCGTTCCTGGGTCCTCTGGGGGCGGTGCGTCTTCGTCGTCCTCATCTTCGTCTTGGTTGTTACCTTCATTCTCGTTGACATCTTCATTTGGGTTTGGGTTCTCCTCGTTCTCCTCGTTCTCGTTGTTACCTTCATTTTCGTTGTTACCTTCGTTGTTCTCCTCGTTCTCTTCGTTACCTTCAGGCTCCGGTTCATCCTCAAGCTTCTCAGGCTTGGGAATCACCTCCGGATAGCTCTCTTCCACAGATTCTACGGGTAGTTCAACCGCTGGAGCGTCTGGGACGACCGCGGGTATCAAATCTAGGGAAAAGATGTCGAACTGTGGTGCCTCCATCACCCTTCTCTAAGATACCCTTATCCTGCCTTCAAATTTAACTGTCCAGATGAGAAATTCAATTCGGCGGGTATTGCCGGTGACTTGGAATGACGAACTTGGCCTCGGCCCGTGGAACGAACTTTTGTAGGTAAGGATTCGAAGCATCTAGATTAATCCCACCGTTATCCGCCACACCGCAGAACTTCCACACCAGCTCCGAACCCATGCGAAACTCTCCATGATCGTCTGCCTGAATGTAAGAGAACTTGTCCACTGCTTCACGGTTGTATACCAGTTTCTTGTAGTTTGGAGATCCATCAGGGTTATATTTTGGCAAGATCGCCCCAATGATGGCCGTTGCTTCTGCTTGTTCCTCCTTACTGAACTTATTGGAAGCCTTGGTAAAGTAACTCAATGCTAGTTTAGCACAGGTAAAGATCGTGATAAAGGCATTGGTGCGGATACCAGTGTCCAGGTGATTATCATCTTGGAAGACGTACCAATGCGTAACATCCGCATGCCGACCCCGGTAGAAGAATTCACTAATGGTATCGTTATGCTCTTTCTTACCCTGGGCCAACATTGATTTGATTTCGGTCATTGCATCGTCAAATATTGCCAGCATATTCGGGTTAAAGTTCCGATATTTGAGCGCAATGTGCTCATCTTCATCCAAATCCCGGAAGCCGTTGAAGCGTTTGATGTTCTCTCCGATGTGTGTCCGGTAGAACTTTCGCAGTTCGATGTTATGCCGGTCCTTCGCTGTCTCCCTAGCTGTTTTCTTTTGTCCTTGACTTAGTGAGTTATCTCGGTCTATTTCGGCATATTCTTTCTCGTGCCCCGCCCTGATCCGAATGTACTGCTCCTTACTGATTGGCGTAATGACCCGGACGAAGAGTTTGTGTAATGTGGCTGGATTCTTGGCTATTTTGGCGATACTAGAGGCGATCTTTTGCCGGTCATAAATGCTACGCACATCTGAAAGTAACACTCGCTCGTGGATCATCCCGGGTGGAATGGTACCTGCATAGGACTGATTCTGGCTGTTGGTAGGGCAAAATACCTCCACGATCGGGAAACAGTTCCTCATCAGATACATAAAGTGGTTAATCAAGAAGGTCTTACCCGAGCCCGAATCACCAAAGAACAAGATGCTCTTCCGGAGTAGCATTTGCGGGGTTGGGATCATCCGCCGGGTTATGGTCTTCTTCTGCATCTTCTTCACGGCCCAGTTTACCTCAAAGGTATCCCCATCGCGCAACAGATGCGAAGAGATCGTTGGAGTCTCAGCGACCGCACCACCTCGACGAGCACGACTACCGCCAATCCCACGTGGTATTTCAGCCACTTGATTCTTCTCCGCTGCCCGGTTCTGTTTCCGCTGGATGTCCTCCTCCAAGAAAGTATTCAGCATGTTGGACATACCCTTCTCCCTAATCTCACATATATGTGAAAACACTTGGCTTCGCGCCTAAAGTCGCTCCGCCGTGTTTTCTCTAAAGATGTATATCTTTTGAGAGCAATAGACTCGGTTTTGTTTGCGGGCCGTTGTACCCCAGGGCAGAAAAAATTTGTGGGGACGAACTTGCTTTCTTCGTCTCACCTGCATCTCCTCCCTTGGGTTTCGCTTACTTGAGATGTACGGGGCTGCGTAGGGCCGGCCTCGGTGGAGTAACTTTGGGCTGCTGTACGATAACTTGTACCTGTGGAGCACCGGCTGGACGAGCCTGTTCAACTGGTCTATTTTCCCGTACTGGAGTGTTAGGTTGTAAGCCTTTCTCGGAATTCTCGCGAGGAGCCTGATCCGGTACATCCGCCGCTCCTTGTACATCAAAGGAAGGTGCTTGTACGGGTTCTTCATCTGAAGCGCCGTTGATTTGCTGCACCTCGCGCATAATATCGCTCTCAGTTTTACCATACACTCGCTTTTGGTAGTCATCCTCGGTGTTTTTGTAATGTAGAAAGATTACCGCTAAACTACCTACAAATCCATACACTCCGAAGCGAATCAGGGTCTTGGCATAAGTGGTACTGTCATCATCGGAGTCATAGAACATGAAGTGCGCTATGATTACGAAAATGAGCACAATGATAATCGCGGTCAAGATCGGATTTTGGACTACTTTTTTCACCACTCGATTAGTGAATACATCATCGAGGAACTGATCCAAATACAGCGGCATGGCGCGTTACTCAAAGGACAGTCTCGAAGGGCGAGCGCGTTACTCAAAGGACACAAAAAACTAGCAGAAAAATTACAACCTCTTTAATCGCCCAGTCCTCTCTAATCCCCCTCACAAAGAACCCAGTCCTCTCTAATCCCCCTCACAAAGAACCCAGTCCTCGCTAATCCCCCTCACAAAGAACCCAGTCCTCGCTAATCCCCCTGATTAGTGAGAGTTTATATATCCGCAGCGATGGTCTCGTCCAGCTCGGGGTCGAAGTCATCTGCGTTGCTATGCCCAGCCTCACTCGCTTGCGGAGAAGCGTACTCCACTACTGGCGGTAACGGTGCTCCCGATGAATTCACTCGATGTTGCCGAATTACCTTGACCGCGCCTTTTGAGTCAGTTCTCGTGCGTAATGAATCCGGCGGGGGTGGATAGTACGGCTGCGGTGGTGGTGCATAGCCAGGCGGGACGTAAGGAGCCTGTCGCACAGCTGGGCCACGATTCGCCCGCATCACCTGTCGTTGCGCCTGTTGCATCTTGGACATCTCTTCGATCATTCGTTCCTTCTCCAGCACTAGGTTTTTCAAGGCAGTGCAGAACTGCATCCTTTTATTGCATTCCTCTTGCCAGTGCGCGCGTTCGCGTAGCAGATTGTGAACCTCCGCTTGTAATTTCTCCACCAGATTTCGAGAGATCGTGGAAGCATCGGCTTTCTTAAGCCCGGATACCTGTGCCGTGACGTAGTTGTAAAAGTGCGTACGTTCCGCTCGATAAATACGCGCCATTTCCTCCTTGCATTGAATCATAGCGGCCGTATCCTCACGTTTCGCTGGATCCACGATGATGGGTGTGGCCTGTGATACGATGTACTCGGTGAACTTAGCCAAAGCCTTGAGGATCACATTCCGGAAAATGATGATCTTCTTCTCCTGTGTGGCCGATTCATAATGGGCTGGCGGTAGAATAAACTTCACGCATAGGTCTACGAAGCCCACGAACGTACAGTCAAGTTCCAGTGGTGCCTTGCAATAATTGTACAACTCCTGCATAGTGGTTTTCATGAAGTTAACTTTGCGATCCGCTGGGGCCGATAGACTCTTATAGTACCGCCCAGCATTGTCGCGATAAGCATCGGCTAGGGACAAATACTTACCTTCCCGATCCTCACGATGCAGCCTGACAGCCGAGTTATAGATAGCGAGCCAGAACGTATTGGCAAAGTACACGCTGATACATTCGACCAAGTCAGCACTGACGTCACTAGCAATCTTGGCCATAACACGTATTATTCCTAACTGTTATAAAGCGCTCTAAATGCAGCCTCGTTTTAGAAACTGATTATTTTGGAGTATGTACATCGTGAGCCTAGCTCACCGAAGAATGCCCTCCCATCGCCGACGCACTCCCGAAGATAAGAAGCGCATCAGACTTTGCTTACGCGAAGTGGTCGAGGAGTTAAGACAAAAGCCCAAGTCACTCTCTCGGCAACGTCGAGCCGAGGCATACAAAGCCGCCCGGGTACGTTACCTCAAATTCAAGGAGCAGCTAAGACTCCAAGTGAGCAGGCAGCAGCTAGAAGATCACTATCGAAACCAAGCTCGTGAACGTTTCCGCATCGCACCAGTCTGGGATGACGTATCGGGCGACGACCAGTCTGAGTGAAGCTTCTCTGCGGCGGATTAAATACCCCCTGTATGCCTCTGTATCTCTCGATGAGTCTTTTTTGGAGTACTTTCCTCACACATGTATTTCGGAGGCATGTTGATCTTCACATCTTATTCCTTTGACCTTGTGTTTCTGGCACCTTTCCCGTCGCTTCAAAAATCCAAAAGCTTACTAAAAGCTCATAAAAACCAAACACAAACCCTCGGCAGAATGGCAACCTCACCCGCCTAATAAAAGCACCCTTGTGGTCAGATAGTTTTCCTCGCTGCTAATTAAGTGGTGTAGTCTTTGGACTAAGATCTGCCTCTCGGAGGACTTACTGGTGAGAGAATGTCGAGTCTTATTCCTCTCGCGAATCCCTCTGATTCCGCGAGAAAGGCCAAGTGGCCGACCTCACGTACTCCCTCGCACAAGTGCGACGATCCATCTTTCGGAAATATACGTGAAGCAGGAGGACACGCGTGCCGGGGAATAAGATGAGATAAGTTGATTTTCCCAACGCTAACTATGCTTCGGCTTCTGAGACTGTCCCTTTTCCGAGGAATTTATGAAATAGCCCTACAACAACGTGTGGAGGTAGCCGGGACGGTATATTTAGCTGATGAAATGTCGGCTGAATCTGGGAAAAAGACTTGGCGATTGGGTAGCATCGTGTTTGGAGATGCGCACACCGTCGAAGGTCCGATCCCAGGCCCGAACGAGCTGTCATACCACGTTCATATCCCTCACGGAGGTCAAATATGCATGCCGCCTAGCCCGCAGGATTGGCTGGTTTTGATAAGAAATCAGCTACCGGTTGCCTATGTGATCGCTCGAGAGGGCGTATACAAGTTTTGGTGGGAAGAAAACACCAAGCATACGATAATGAACAAGTGTACGGAACATATCGACGAATGGATTCGTGGGATAGAATCGTTAGAAGAGAAACTCATTCAGGTGCATAAAGGAGTGCTAAGTATCACTGATTACAAAAAACTGGTTTCCCTACATGGCATGTGCATGGAATTCCGTTCACTATAAGTCTGAAGTGCTTTTTTGGTATCTGTGCTATACTGTGATTCTCTCAGCCAGGTGCGAGTTATGTAGCTTTTTTTGATGCCTTTCACGTTATACCGTGGGTCGCTCAGCCAGGAGGGAGTTATGTAGCTTTTTGGTATCTGTGCTATACTGTGATTCTCTCGGCCAGGAGGGAGTTATGTAGCGGGTCGTAGGAGTTACCTTCATCTTTCGGACGATCCCCGGTCTCGTTGGATCGCATCCGAAGTGAGGATCCACGCCCGACTGGTTTATCATCCACCGTGCGGATACTTTGCACAGTTTTTGCTGGCGTTCCCAGAGCCGCTCGTAAGCCCCCGGTGATCGCATCCATCGTATTCAAGGTATCTGATACTCGACTTCCACTACCCTCCTCCTCGATTACGGTTTCCTCTTCATGCGGGTCTTCGTGTGCTACTTCCTCGTCACTGTCGTAAGGGTTCGGACAACGCAACTTTGGGATTATTCCAGCTCGAACTAGAGACTTGTTCTCTGGTACCGAGAAGCGAGTAATATACTCTTCCCTTATTAGGGTTTTCACCCGGCGGTTAATGAGATAACCAATGCCGATGTTAACAAAGAAGACAAACAAGGTGAGGAATAAGCTGGCCCAAACCACATGTGGCCAAAGTAGTGGATATAAATAGATCCCAGTGCCGGGAGTTGCCAGACAAATGGCTACCGAGAACAATGTTACAAGGATTCGAATGGTGAACCACTTTCTTTCAATACTCGCGTCGAAGCGATTAACGATGGCCCGCACTTGTTCATACTCGGGGTCCGAATCACGTCGTATACAGCAATGCATCTTCACGTGGAATCGTAGATTCACGTGAGTTCGTGTCTGGCGCCGCTATGCTCGCGTGAATGCGTGGAACTTACATAAGGGGAATAAGATTTTCCTCCCGGGGTTTCTCGTAGTGCGTTTTTTATCCCGAACATACTTCTCGACCGTGCCTCTCTCCAAGCCTAGAGTTCCTCATACTGCACCTTCGCTACCGGTAGATGGCAGCAAGACCATAAAGTAACACAAAGCGGAGAGGAAGTGACCGTCAGGACCATGATCGCTGCCGAGATGAGTAGAATCGCTACCCAAGTAAACGCCTTATACGCTAACGATGAAAGCAGCAGCATGAAGCATAGTAACGAGCCAATTATGAACCCGGGTGCGTATTCCTGCAGATGCGAGTAGTTGCTAATGCACTCGGTACCGAAGTTTGAGAGTTTCATCTCGCGTAAGCTGATGTAAGTCTCAGCTCGAGATTTCGAAAAGATATATCTTTACGAGGATTCTAAACGGAAGTACAAAAAAGCTCGAGACCTCGAAAAAGATATATCTTTACGGGGATTCTAAACGGAAGTACAAAAAACTAAAGCTCGGCAACTCACTAAGCCGATAATACTTCGAGGCCAGTCAAGACGCATTTCAAGACCGTGTAAACTTGATCCACCCGCACCCCGCGAGGCTGAATCTCGTCCTGTCCCGTCGTTTCGGTCAGAATGTAATCCTTCCCATTACGCTCGGCCTCACAGCCCAGGGTCTCCACGATACTGCAAGCGTCATTCGGACGATGTGTGAAATACTTCCCTTGGTCCGGGATCTTGGCATTCAGCTCTCCCACTGCCTTCTCGACCAAGGCCTGGGTCTTCGGATTAGTCCCACTGGTGATCGTACTACCTAGCGAATCTGGTTGAATTCGGTGGAAACCCCAGCCCTCGTGGAAATCCATGACGATATCAGCACTGCGAACTAGCTGCTGTAGGGCAGCGGAAGGAGGATCTTGTGGACCCGCAGTAGTGAAGTTGCGATTGATGTCTCCGTGGATCACGTTGCCGTTCTCGCGTACATACTTGTTAAGTCCCCATTCATTCACTTCCGGAACGATAATCAAGGAGCCCTTCTTTACATGTGAAATCCCAGCATCGAGGTCATTAACGAACTGGGCCAAGCCATGGGCGCCCGCTGGCTCATTACCGTGCACGCCACCCACAAGGAGTACCACTGGATGGGTAAGTTGAGCTCCAGAGCCTGGACTACGGAAGATACGCACGCGGAAAGGCATCCCGGGCAGATCGTTACCCTTAAAGGTAGGGATGGGTTCTAATCCGCTCGGCCGATGGTGCTTCTGTAAGGTCCAGAATATGATGAGGCATAGCAAGACGATGATCGCGATGCGCACCAATACCGGGAACTTAATCATCGTCACCCTCACTTAATCAGCGTTGAAAATGACACTCATAGGAAAACCGAGAACAAGAAGGTATGGAAAAAAGAACCCGACGCTGGTCATCCGGCGATTGTAGTTAGGTGCACATTTTTAACTATTTTAGTTAAGACGTGGAAAAAAGAACCCGACGCTGGTCATCTTTTTTATTCAGGTACCCAGGTTCGGGAACAAGGAAGCATGGAAAAAAGAACCCGACGCTGGTCATCCGGCGATTGTAGTTAGATGTACGCGGGTATTTTTCGACGGAGTACCCGGATTATGAAATCGATCGAGCTTGGGACCCTCTAGATCTAAGTGACGAAGACGTGGTAGATACGGTAACTCCAACGCTTGGAAATGTACCTGAGAGCCCCGCAAGTATAGCACTTCGAGGTTCGGAAGGGAGGGAATCTTTCGTAGCTCAGTGTAGAGGGCCTTGAGCACTCGTAGCTGGCGATGTTTTGTGGATATTTCAGTCACCTGGCTCGAGGAGATGTTCAGGTGCTCCAAATTGATCAGACCGCTGGGAATTACACTGACTAGAGTGTAGCTTATATCGAGGTGTGTCAATCTAGTCAACTCTGGTAGAACTTTCACTGCCGTGTGGCTGATGTTCATCCGGAGTAGCTCAGGTAGCTCGGGAATCTGTTCCAAATGCGTATGCCGAGCATACAAACCGCGCAACCGAGGCGTTTTCGGTAGTTCTCGCATCCGCGAATTGTTACAACTGAACACTCGCAGATTATCGAGGTTACCGTCCACCTGGGTCGTTACGATATCTCGCAAGACCAGCGTTCGGAGAGTAGTAGGCCAAGCGGTCGGTAGTGAGCCATTATTCCCGTAATAGTAGATCGTTTGGATGCTAGTATCGGAAACCAAGTGCCGAACGTCCAACCAACGAGCGATATGTAATGACTTTACACGCCGTAGCATCGCTGGTAGTTCGAGTTTTTGGAGCAAATCCTGACTCTTAAAATCGCAAGTGGGACGCAAATGCAAGATCTCGGCAGCCTGAGGTGCCAACATAAACTGCTTCTCATTCATGACCCAAGGATAGAACCGTCGTAGGCGTCGCACTCGCCGACAAGTGCTGACAAATTTAGCAGCTTCGGATTGTGAGAGTAGAACTAGTATCATTACCAACAGTTCGGCAGGTAACTTGGCGAGCATCGTTGCAGGAAGCAGACTTCGTGAGGACGCGAGTGGACGTCGTGAGGACGCGAGTTACCCACCCTGGGATAAATCTCTTAATCAAAAACTTGAGATGGGTCCCGGATAAAAAAGTAATTCGCACTTTCTTAGTAAGTTTCTAGATCCTACCTCTCGAGATACATGGAAGTTAAAAAATCAAAGGTGTCGATTCACCCGTTGTACGTCGGCAATGACTTGACGTAACTAAGGCACCCAGGAGCACACACCTCGAGTAACTCCTTAACGTTGTAAGCGAATCCTGCATTCACAGCAGTGTGTATTAGTAACAGATTGTCATATTGTACCGCTCGATAGCATATCTCGGCTTGAGATGTGCGTGGTAAGTGAATGAGTAGCCAAATCCAGATAGGCGAGGCTGGGATGAGGGGACACATCAAGACCCGAGAAACGAAAAGTGAGGGCCCTCTTCGCAACAAGAACCAACCCAAAACACTCTCGTCGAACGTTCGCATAGCTACATCGAGACGCCAGTCAGGAATCAAGGACATTTTGTCGTATTCGGTTAAATGCAGAATATGCCCAGAGTCTATACAGCCACCGACCACCTCATCGTGGTGCTTTTGCCTCAAGTGGCCCTGATCAGCCGAGTTTAGGAGCAGCCATTTGGCTAGGCCGACGTGCCCGTAAAAGGCCGCGAGGTATCCAAGTATTGGTTCCCGGTGTAGTTTCCCAGCCTCAGAGGGATATTGGCGATCCTCGAGGCTAATATACCAAATCAGTTGTCTTTTGAAGCCACCTCTGATGAGGTTTTCGTATAAGTCGCTAGTATAACAATCGTACAACCTGCCTCCACCGTGCATGAGGCGTAGCAGGTTGTCATCGTATCGATTAAAGAGGTTCAAACTCCGGCGAAGGAAACTCGGCAGCCGGGTGGAGTACATCCGTTACGGAGTTGTAGCTGGGTAAGTTGGTATCCCGGTTGTATCTTCTTCTGTGAGTTTCACTCGTATCTTCTTCTGTGAGTTTCACTCACTTGTATCCTCTGCGGTCTCACTTGTATCTTCCTCTGTGAGTTTCACTTGTATCTTCCCCCTGCCTTTTGTGATTTTCTAATAGATCTAACCCATTCAAATTTCCCCTTGTGATCTCATGGTTGCTCTTTCGGATAGATCGTCGCATATATGCGAATTCGGAATGTTGATCTTCGCATCTTATTCCTTTAATCTTGCGTTTCATATCACTTTCCCATCGCTTTCAAGGATTCAAAAGCTGACCAAAAGCCCATCAAAACCATGCGCAAACCCTCGGCAGAATGGCAACCTCACCCACCTAATGAAAGCACCCCTTGTGGTCAGATAGTTTTCCTCATCGCTAATTAAGTCGTGTGCACTTTAACCCACTTCATAAGACTACAAAGATGCCTGGTATTAAAAAAGATAGAGATCTCACTCCCCATCAAATGAGAAGGTGTCTTACTCATAGGGCAAATCGACTCATCGAGAATCGCAGATTCGAAGAGGAGTTGTGCGTCCCGGAGAGTATAGCACCAAGGTTATTTCGTCCGAGCGTTGCGGTTAGTGGGATTCTTGGCCGCCGAGGCACCCATCTCCAGCGTCGCATCGTAGCTGTGGTGATCACCTTGTACGTGACGGCGCATACTCTTGGTCCCCGCGCGTTTCGCATCACGCCGTAGCCCTTTTGCCTCGCCAAAGTTGACATCCAAAACCGTACTGAGGAGATTCTTGTGGAAGTCTTGGTCTTTGTTGCGCGCATTACGGCCTTGCTTTGCCTGTTGCGTGTCCTGCCAGATTTGGTCAGCGAGTCCCATGTTACGGTTGTCACCTTGGAAGACTACGCCCAGACTGGAGTAGTTCACCGCCTGCTTATTAGCTAGACTCGCCACGCCAGCCGCTCCGAACTTCTTTTCCTCTACTTCCGCCGCTCCACGATTGTCACCGATCTGTTCAGTGCTCTTGGCAAAGCTGCGATAACTCATCACTGGGGTCGCCAAGGGCCGATGGGTGCCTACCGGGTCTCCCTCCACGTGGTTCATCGTCAAGCGGATATTCTCAGGTGCCTTCCCAGTTCGTACCGTCGAAGCCATGTGTTGAATGATCTTGGGGTTCACGATCACCTCATCACGCGCCTTACGCAGCTGACTAGCCGAACCTGGCTTCAAACCACCACCGCTGGAACGCAACAATAGCTCATTTCGCATCTCCAACTTGGCATGAGCAGGTAGTTTGTGCACCGTTTCGGCCATATAGTACATGTTAGCCAACGCCTGCTTGGCTTGCTTACTGTTCTTTTGTACCTGTGATTCGACCACCTTGATCTCATTCTCAGTGACTCCGAGCAGGCTGAGCACATCGCGAGTGAGCATAATACTACGATTGTCCCGTGCTTCCGAGTCACCGCGCATTCCAGCGAACTTCTGATCCTCCGTCTCGGCATCCTGTTGCATCATTCGAGCGCCGGTAATCGCATTATAATCACTGAAATTACCGTCGTCGTACCGAGCCTTATTCACATAACTGCTCATTAGCTTCACTAGGTTCTTGGGCGACATCTTCATTCCATCAAGACGGGAGATCGGGGTATCATCTTCGGTAAGGCGCATCTGTGTCTCGTGTGGCTGTAGACCCATCTGCCCGTAGAGCTTCCCGTAAGAGGAGACCATCACCTTGTGATCAGTGGTGCTATTGACGCGCAAGGCCTTACTACCTTGATGTACCATATTACTGAGCTTCATGGTCATTCGTTGCCTGATTTCAGGATCCTCGAAGGTCGTAGCCATGTCAGAATCACCATCGGTTTGCACTGAACTGTCCTCTGGGGAGCTTTTGAAGACATTACTGGTATGGGCATAGACACCGACACCACCGTTCGAACGACCCTCGTAAGAGTCATCGAATATCTTCAAGCGCGCCTTCACCCAGTTCTGGGCCGAGCGAATGTTCTTGTACATGGACCATGGGCTAATGGAGCCAGAGGTGGTACTGTAATCACCATCGTCCTTGAAGTCAACACGCTTCAGGTTCTCTCGTTGCAAGCGAGTATACTCACGCCAAGGCTGCTCAGTTAGGTAACCACGTGGATCCTGATCGGTGAAACTGATATCGAAATCACCGTGGCTAATCCAGGGCGTCGTGGTACTGAACTCACCGGTTTGCTGCAGTAGCAGGCGATGCTTACCGTAAGTGACGCGCCGGGGCTCCTCAAAAGCGAATAGGGTACTCTGCTCGGGGCCGAAATCAGCCAAGGTGGCTCGCTGATCATCGTTGAGCTGTCCGGGATCCTCGATAATGTCCGTTTCTTCATACTTTTCTGGGAACATTTCGAAGCCCATGTCGCCCATGGTGACCCGCCCGCGGCGAGTACCCTGGTAGGTCTCACTCAAGTGGTTGGCACTACTACGCGAGGCCATGGTTCTTTCCGGTAGAGGGGTAAGACCGAGTGACGGCCGAGTGACGTTACCACCGGGTAGATTATACTCGAGAAGAAAAAACAAGACACTCTATCAAAGTATTAATCCTGATTTTAGGTATCGAAGCGACAAAATTGATCTCTCTGTTTACTCATATTCTGGAAACTCACAGAGATGGAACAAACGTTACAATGTGACGAAAACACTCGTATTCACACATGTGTGAGGATCCATCTTTCCGAAAGACGCAGGGCTTCGGCTTGGTGGAATCGCTACGCCTGGTGGGTTCCCGAAATCTTTAAGCCAGAACGTTGTTCTCGATATGGGCAAGTGATGTCCTGGCTTGAATGGAAGCCCAGTCCTATCCCGGGTGGTGCTGAACGTTGGGTTTGGATAAGAGCGCATGTCGACACGGAATGTGATAACGAAATCCTCACTTTGGATGAGATGTCTATCGGACAACCGCACCCAGATTGGCCAGTAGGGGTCACTCAACTTGTATCACATGCAAATATCCCGTACCGTCGCGTAACCCTTCATGGCACGTACCAGGAGCATCTCAACCCCACCAAGGCCTAACACTGGGTCTTGATTTTTTAACATTGAGTGTTTACGAGTGTTTCGGAAAGATGGATCCTCACACATGTGTGAATACGAGTGACAAATTGAACATATAGAAGCAATACATCAGTCCTGCATTGAGAACATGGCGAGCGAGATCCCCAACATCCAATCCATGTCTCGCAAGGAGTGGTTCATCTCAATCTTCGTGAACGATTACAAACGCGCACAGACCTTCATGGCACCCTCGCAGTATGCTAACAGCTTAGGAGCCGCCAAGGGTAGCGAGACACCCGAGCAACGCCAAATCATGGCCGAGTACATGTGGAACAACTATGCGGCTTGTCGTGAGGCCGATCCTTTCCTGCTTGAGGACATCAGAGACGGCTATCGTCAGTACCTCGACGGCCTAAGATCCAAGTTTTAAAATCGCAATTCGAAGAGCGTGAAGAGCGTGAAGCGCGGAGAGCTTTTCTTTTGTATCTTGGCATAGCAACCAGTAAAAAATCCAAACTTCACTCCCGGGATACCCCACGCACATGAGACGGATGTATTACTTGTGGTCGGAGCGGCTTCGCAGAAGACGAGAAGACCAAACAAGTAATACACCCAATTAGAAATAACTCACAGCCAGGATCTCCATGGTGTTGGCATTGACGTAGAGATTCATCTGGCGCTGTCGCTGCTTGATCGAAGGCTTACTTACTAGATACAGTTTACCATCCGCAAAGCGCCGCACAAACAAGATCCGGTAGATAGTTCCGCGAGTCTCTCGAGCAATGTCATACTCGTGAATGTATTCATCATCTCGACGCTCCCGCTCTCCATTACGCCAGGCGGCATCCCGAATACTACGTAATTGGTTGGCATAGTCCCAAGTACTCTCGCCGTTCCACGGAATGAGAATCTTACCCACATACCGATAGGAGGGATCCCGCGTATCCACTCGATACTTGTTTGCATATGGATACCAATTGCGGAGTAGACTTGTACCACCCTCGGTAGCTGTTTGCTTGCGCGGGCTACGGTTGAACATGGCCATGGTTCCATACTCTGGACGTACCCAATCATCGCGGGAAATCACATGCCGACGGATCGCCATCGTAAGCTCTCGACTCACGTATACGTGAAGGGGTATATATCTTTTGTCCACAATTTAATCGCCTTGTCAGATGACCGAGATGAACAGTCTGGTTATTGTCGCCGTGTTGATCATTATCCTGGTCTGGCTGGATTATCGCGAACGTTCGCGACCACTTGGCGGAACGGAGCACTTTGGTCGCCCTAGCTACACTGCCGGAGCCTCCCTGCGAGACCGGTCGGAGAGCACAGCAATCCAAACCAAGTATTCATTCGATCCTAGATCCCTGAAGGATCCACGTTTCTTCCGCGGTTGAAGTGTCCATTAGAAGAAGTTGATTTTTATTTTTTCATTATCATCTACCTCGGAAAGATCCATCTTTTCGAATAACTCAAAAATGTCCCACTCGGAGCTTGTCGAGTTGACCTTCAAGACCACCGTTGAACCAAAGCTGTACGCCTGCGTGTGGCAGGAGTTCTCTCACGGGGATGGATATTGGAACTGTTGTAGAACGCCTATGGATTGTCAAGATGCCACTCGTTGGATCGCGCAAGAAATAAGCTCGGCCGTCGGACACACCGGACAGTTTAAGTTCATGCGCTACACCGAGGCCTGGAATCCACTGAACTCGACCTTCTGTCCCTTTAGCAAGCACGTCTGGGTACCCAAGGTGCCGGAGAAGCGTCCCAAGATCGAGGCAAAATAAAAAAGAAGCGTCTCTCTTTTTTATACCACCGAACTCCAAAAGGAGTCAATACCAAGCAAAAAAGATACCCAGTCTCAATGACTAGGGTTGCGGAGCGAGCTGTGAGGAAAGCAGGGATGGAGCACCCGTGGGTGTGTCGACCTTCATCGTCTCCTCGCCGAGTTTCTCCTTGTCGAGTTTCTCCTTCTCGAGTTTCTCCTTCTCCTCAATCTTCGCCTGAACTTCCTTCGAGGCATCGCGCAGAGCTTGCTTCTTAGCCTCCTTTGCCTCCTTGAGCGCATCTTCCAGGATAATCATCCGAGCCACCATCTGGCGCAGCGCAACCTTAGCATCTTCCTTGTGTGGACCTTCAGGGAGGGCTTCCAGTTCGGCTGAAATCATCTCCAGGTACCAATCCTTGCGTTCGCGAAGAGTGGTGGTGGACTGGGGCTCTACTTCGTGAGTTCCTGCGTAAGAATCCACGTAACGGGGCAAGACACCTGAGTTCATAGCGTAACCCATGACAGCGTGTGCATACGCAACCTCATCGAGGTAACTGTATTTGCGGAGAAGAGACATCACGTCAGTGTGAGATTCACCGCAGAGGGATATTTTACCTCCCAGTAATCAATTTTTATATGCAAGTTCTCGAAACACGAGCAAGTACACAAACTCAAAACCCAGGCAAGTACACAAACTCAAAAACCCAGGTAAGTATATGAACTTAAGCGACTGGATCCGGGACCCCGGTGGCGAGGTATTTTATCACGCCCTTAGCCACCGCCACCCCCAAGCGACGCCCGCCCGGCCGTTTCAAATCCGCAATCTGCGCCTCCGTTACCTCCCCACGGCAAATCTGTCGAAGGCTATAGTGGTTCAGGATGATTTGGGCAGTACTTGAACTAACCGCTGGGATCGCCTCGAGTAATTTGCGACTCAAGTCCCGAACATGTGCCATCGCCGTTGGGGACACTTCCACGGCCGCAATTTCCATTATCTTCTCCGCCCTCGGCTTGCCAAGCTTGCTCCCATTGGGATAGCTGATTGCCGCCAAGCGTTTGACCATCTCGGTACGATTATCTACATCAGCATTGATAATATCTCGAAGCGTGCAGTTGCGACGCAAAGCTTGTGCTAATTTCTCCCCTACCCCGGGTAAACTGCACCAAAGACGATCGAGAATGTCCGCATCGCCGAGCACATTGCGCTTTGTCAGCATCGTGGGAATGGTCAGGATATCTTGACTAGCATCGTTGATAGCGTTCTCCATCGGGGAGAGAAAGATTCGGTCTGGGTTCCCAGGCTCGCAATCGGGCATCGAATTACTGATCTCATCGTCCAGCACTGACTCGTCGAGTAGTTCGAAATCCTGGAGGTCTGCTATCTTGGCTTCCGTTTGCCCACCAGTATGTCGAGTTGCACTGGCGGGAGTCTCGATCGTCAGTTCGGCCAGTTCGTTCGACAAGTTTCGATTTTCATCATGGATTCCATACTTGGCGTTGAGATCAGCCAGGGCCGTTTCGTAACTTTGACGCATCAGCGGTGCCTCATGAATGCCAGGGACTAGGATCTCTTTCGCGCAGACCATCCGTAGCATATCTCGGGCCAAGTCGCAAATGATCTTGGCGGAATGAATTTGATCACGACTTTGCAGGAAGCTGATCCCGCGGATCGTGTTGTGACGAATCTTGGAATGCAGGCTCTTGAAGGGCAGTCCTTGCACCAGATGGGTATCCTTGTACCCGAACATACCCTCGATCAGGTACAAACATTTGCAATGGGAGCGATTTTGCAGGTTCACCATTCGGTCATGTTGTGATTTAGCTCTCTTGTCCTTGATAGAGGCGGCCAAATCCTTCCAGGTCTTGCGCTCGATGATGAGCACGGGTACCCGAGGGCCAGTGGCACCACGAATAAGGATCGCATAATCACCCACGGTGATCGTCTTGATGAGATAGTCGATAGGATTTCCACCCTCGGAAGGAGCTAACCGGGTACGATTGCACTCGGCAATGGCGGCTTCAAAGTAGGGATTGGCACCCTCTCGCTCACGGGCATCGGCCACAATAGTGGCATACATATTGATCTTCTAACACGGGGTAGGTCTTTCGTAAGATTCGGACTTAAAGCTAATAAGCGTCAGCTTCATTTATTGAAATGAAAACATAACCCTGCCTCATCTTATCCACCGTTCTCGAGAATCCTCACGGTACGTGAAATTGCTCGAGAGTATGTATAAGAATCGACTTTCCCATTCGTAAAAAACCTCCGATACGTCGCCGAAATCACGCGTACCTATAAAAGTATACAAAATCACACAAAAGTCGATTCTTATCCTTAGGGCAAACGGGCGACGAAGCAGCCTTAGCTGCTAGGAGCACGTGCGTCCCGATGGATATAGGGAGACAAATTGATTATTTCGATGTTCGGTACACCCTCTCTCATCATGAGCGATACTGCCGTAGAAACTCAGCTCCCTGTTGTTCCTGTTACCGAGCCCAAGGATTTGCCTTTGGAAACTGAGAAGCCAAACTCCGAGACCAGCGAAGTTACCCCGATCAAGACCAACTTCTTCGCCGACGACTTCTTCGAGCGAAACTCTTGGCTCCTGGCCTACGCAGCAGTCTGGCAAGAGGCTAGACTCGCCAGGCACATTCGCGTTACTAACCTCTCCGCCTTCATCGATTCGAGCCTGGCTCATTATGAACAGCTCTCTGGTTACCAAGCTCCCGGTGAATTCCAGGCTGAGCTGGCGTTGCAAGTGGTGAACAACAATTCAGCCCACAAGTTTTGGAGCTATGGGCCAATGGCTGAGTACTTGTCCGAGCGCGTTCCGGAGCGCTACTATGCGCAAATGGGTGTCACTACGGTGGTCGAACTGGCCGCCGAGGTCCGCATGGCGATCGAGTCATGCTTGATCTGGATCCTCTGCGAAAATGAGAAGATGCGCAACGATGTGGCCGCTGCTGGCGGGTACTACAAGCGTCATTTACCCATCGAGGGATACTCAAAAGATGGAGTGTTCCAAGATGTGAACATCTGCGACATTAACGGAGCTAGGATTCTCTCCATTCGTCTACACCTCTTCCCTGACTTCATTCCGAACCAGGGTAACGTGGCCAGACAGATCGGTCTAGTTCGCCGCAAGGGAGCTATCGAGTACGGAATCCTGGGCAACGATATCAAGGGACAGCCATGCTACAGCACTGAATATCGTACCATGGCCTGGGGCTTCAGGGATCACAACGGAGCTCCTTGGTTCCCTCGTCCCGTGGAGCAAGCTTAAGAGAGGGATCTATTTTTTGCAGATGCGGAGCCTTAGGTCGTGATAAAATTGAGTTACCCTCTCCTAGAGATCCTCACGTTCTCCGAAAGATCCATCTTTCGGAAATATATACCCTCACGGAATTGTAGATTCGCGAGTTCGCATATATGCGAGGATGGACCCCGAACCTCGCCAGCCTCGAAGGGGTGAAGCTTGTTTGAGGTTTTACGAATGGGTGAGAGAGCTATATGAAGTATCTCCCAGTGAATTCAAACGACGTTATGTAAAGGTATTTCCGGTGGGTTTCTCCCTCCTCACATACGAACACAAAACGAAACAAGGTATGCCCGACATGTTCTTACATGCCTATAACCAATGTTTCAAAGCAGGTTGGATTGTGCGGGTAAACGATGATTACTTAGACTATAGGTACCGTTGCGACAAGGGAGACAAAAGCCTAATAAGGCTGAGTGATGAAAAGTGAATCCACCTTTTTTATCAATCTCGCGCATAGCCTCTCGCGAATTCCCTTTTCTCAGAGTTCGCATATATGCGAGGATGGACCCCAAACTAGGCAACGAACAACATCTCCTGTCGATATATGACTGGTTCGAACGAGTAGCAGTAGAACGACCCAAGGAGTTCAAGAAGCGCTATCTAGCACATGTGGACGAAAATCACCTCCTGCTTCGTGAATGTAAGACCAGAAATAGAATACTAACAGGAGTGTACGAAACTATTGTCACTGCCTGGAAGTTGATGCCCAGGCCTTTTTGGTACGAAAAAGTGCTCGATGACTATCAGAATTACAAAGATCAATTCAATAAAGGGATCTACGAGCTTACACCAGGAGAAAAGTGAATCCACCTTTTTTATCTGAAGCTGGGCATGACCGGGGACAAGATTCTCGGAGTTAGGCACATATCAATGACTAATTGGTTCATGCAAGTAGCTACGGTCCATCTCGAGGAGTTTAAGAAACGATACATGCATTTCGTGGAAGGGGATAGCGATTTGTTGGGTGAATATAAAACAAGGTCAGCTCTACTGAATGTAACGCTCAATTCTTTGTACCGCTGTGAGTACGTTAACCCTAAGCCTCTATGGTACCAAAAAGCACTCGCCGATTATAAAAAGTACAAAGACCGAGTAGATCAAGGAAACTACGAGCTTATCTCACCAAGTGACGAAAAGTGAATCCACCTTTTTTATCTGAAGCTGGGAAATGGGCGTGCCCGGGAGTTTGGGGATGCATCATTGGTTCTCAGAAGTGGTTAAAAATCACCCCAAAGAAGTCAAGAGGCGATACATACCTTTCATGGAAAAGGATAGCGTCGTGCTACGCGAACACAAAACAAAATCGGAGCTACTGGATGCAACGTGCCGAACCTTTCAGTACTGTGAATATCTCGTTCCTAAGCCTCTGTGGCATAAAAAGATAGTCGATGACTATCAAAAGTACCAAGATCGATTCGTTCAGGGGAACTACGAACTTCTCTCACCTAGCGATGACGAAATAGAGAATTAGAACTGTTCGTGAGCCCGGATGGCGAGGTAGAAATAAGGAGCCAGAGTCGCCAAAAGTGAATCCATTTTTTATCTGAAAGAGAGGATGGATCCCGAATATGACAAGAAGGAGTTATTACCCTTCGACGATTGGACCATAGAAGTCCTACGAATTCATCCCAGGGAGTTCAAAAGACGCTATCTAACTCCATTACCGATAGAATTCCAAGCTTTGCTCCATGAGTATAAAACTCGCGAAGAAATGTTCGCTGATTTCGGGATAATTCGCGGTCGTCAAGCGTGGAGTACGATAGAATCAGAGGCGCTATGGTACAGAAAAATGCGGGCCGACCACAGATCGTACAGACAGCGACCCCGAATTCGTGGAAAGAGGAGCTTATTGGAGCCGCTCAGTCGCTCCCGAACCAGAGAGAACTGAACACACGTGAGCTCTTTTTTCAAGGTCCGAGATCGCAATGCCCGAGGTTGCAAGGTTCGGTATTCAAGGTCGCAAGGTTCCAAAGTTACAAAAAAGAGAACGTCCTTGGACCAGATTAGTATCTACCTGTTATATTTCTCGTTATGTCCGTCGTAGTCCATGTGTTTTTTCAGTTTGTGAGAGGAATGTCTTATTCCCCGGACGGTCGGACGACGAAGTGACGTTAGTCACGAGGAGAACGATAGTTCGAAGGGAATATAGCATTCATCGGTTATATTTCTCGTTATGTCCGTCGTAGTCCATATGCGAGAAGCTAAAGGGATTCGCCATTTCGTTACGAGGGTCCGGCTTGGGTTCATGCGCCATGGGGTAGAACTTGTCCTCGTTAATCGACTGTGCTTGGTACAGCTGCTGTTTAGCATCCAGGCTGGCCTCCTTGGCCTCCTTAAGTTTGCTGGTTAGTCGATCGGTCTGCATTAACTTCTCCACCAAGAAGCGCACAAATGGACCCAAGCCGTCGATCTTGATCATTCCCAGTAGTAAACTCAACAAGTATTGATGCTGCTGTTCCGCAATCTCCTCCGCCTCCATGCCCGAGACTCGCAAGGTACCCATCCAGCTCATGTAAGGGGCTCCGGCTTCCACTACTAGTTTCCCGACCTTCCCGTGTCCATCGATTTTACTCCAAGTACCATTCGGTAGTTCAGCGATGATAGTTTTTAGCTCCTCCGGAATCACTGATAGATTCTTGTAGTTCTGCAAGGTGACAAAGTAGCGAATTACCATCCCAATGTACAAGTTGAGACGAGGTCCACGGTTGGCATCAAGGTCTGGCTTAACATTGCCGTTCAAGACCAGGTCATATTCGTACAGTTCCACTGCTCCCATGTATTGAATCGCTCGGCCTAAGTTCTGGGCGCCTATCTTCATTAGATCCTCGAGACGTTTACTGAGGTCGTTGGCCGTCGCAGCCGTCGTACGTAAGAGCGCTGGCGCCTTTGGTTTCTCTATTTCGACCTTCTTGTCCTTCTTGGAGCCCATAATTACATTAAGCTCGGCCGTCTCTTCGGCCCGATCCTCTGCCGAGTCTTGCTGAAACATCTTCAGGTACTTCCGGAAGTAGCCAGCGTCTTGCTCCTCGCGCATCGCTGAGGTGAGCCCACACTTAACGCAGGGTGGGTCAATACCCTCGCTTTCCTTTTTCCCCTTCGCGGCTCCTTTCCCATGCCCGCGCTCGTGATACGGTGATGGGTCCGAGACTGGGCACCGTACTTCGTAGTAATTGAACAGATTGTTAGATTCCTGTTCCCGATCCATCGCCTCGGAGGGGCTCTCATTACTGTCAAGTAGCTCCTCTGCCGAGTATTTGCAGATGGTACACCGAGATCGAATGTAGATCCAACCGGACAGCTCTGGGATCGGTTCCGCTTTGAGTTGTTTCACCGTTAGTAGTTTAATCTCTCCGTTTTTCCGGCCGTCCTTATTCCCACCGGTCCAATGCAACTCATAAGTGGAGAAGTTATGCGTGTGTAACCGTCCCACCGTGTAGTTATTTGACTTGGCACCTACTTCCCCACGAACTCGAGCGCCCACCGTGCAGCGCAGATAGTCTCGATACCGGGCCAAGGAAAGCGGTTGATACTTTCGGTCCAAGTCAGGATAGCCTGGCCACTGCGCGTTAGGCTTGCAGTAGAACAGTTTCGTACTGGACCAGATCTTTGTGATAGCGTTTTGGATTGGTTGTTGCGCTTCAGTCCATGCCATAGCGGCTTTGGTAAACTCCAAGGTGGCTGGATCGCGGAGCATTCCGACCTTTTCGTGTGAGAATTCATAGGTTCGGCTCAGTGCTTGATAGATCATCGCGTCCCAGTATTCACTGCTAAGCTTCCCATGTTGCATCTCGGCGCGTATTTCACGCAGATCCAGCTTCTCTACTCGCTCGGCGAAGTGCTTCGAGGCCTTCTGTAGCTCTTGCTTTTGTTCATTATAGGTGCTTTCCGAGTCAATGACCGTGATATGCAGCTCGACGCCCTTCGAGTTACGCTCCAGACGCTTCTGTAGCTTCTCCTTGGCCAACCTGACCGCTCCCTTCCTGCCCTTCCGCTTTGCTTGCTTAGTCACACCCGGACCTGAATCAGCCTCCGTGGCATGGGGATCGAGATCCGTTTCCTGTGCCCGCACCAGGCTCACCTTCACCGTTTTGGGTTTAGTCCCTCGCAGTTTGCAATAAATGCCCAAGATTCGCAGTAGCGGGTCGAAGGGCAGCATATAAGCGTCTGTTTGTACATCATCGCCCAGGATCGTCCCGCGGGTAGTGGAGCGAATGTTCTCATAGGCCTGTACCAAGGCTGAGTTTACGAAATCAGCATCTGCATCCGGGATTTGCCGTAACACTTCTGACATTTCATTACTGACTCGCTCCGCACAGAATTTCAACATGGCCGGCAACCGATTACCGATGCGCGTTACGGCTCCGCGATTGGCACCTTTCGAAACATAACTCACCGTTTGAGCGATGAGATACGCCTCCGTTCCATGGTCCAAAACGATCTGCATCAGACTCGCATAGACGTAAACGTGAATGAATAGACGTACTCGATCTTGGATTTGCTCATCGGTGATGGTGCGATTCTTGCGTATTTTGCGGTCCACCAGGGTGATCAGGGGCGTCAAACTCTGCGTAATGACGTTAATCATCTTGCGCCAGTATTGCTGACTCTTTGGGTTAGCGAACTCCAAAGAACTCCGCGCCAGGTTGAAGACCACGTTGCGAATTTCAATCTCCATCGGGTCTCGATCGTCTCCGGTGCTAAAGTCTGCCTCTCCTTCCTCGGTGACGTAGCTGTCCATGTCCTCGGTGGGTCGCATCGGCTCGCCGCAGATCTTGCAATAATAGGCCCCAACCGTAGAATCAATGACGGCTTCACTTTGGGATTTGAGTTCCGTTAGCTGGTAGCGACGATAAATAGCCGAGATCTCAGCCGCCGGGGAGGCTTTGCCAGTGACTAGTTCCTCATGTTGGAGCTGCAAGAGATCCACGATGTGTGGACAAACTAGTGGAATTCCATCATTAGTGCGATACCAATCGCTTTGATTCTTTCCCGAACGTTGCTCAATGCTGAGGCTCTTACGCAAGGCCAACCAAGCTACCCAGCGGTCCCGAATCGTGTAACCCTGGTAGATTTCATTGCGCAGGGAGCGTATTTCGGCTCCTACACCTGTCGCTACGAGTTTTTCCCAGGCCTCCAGTAGCTCGATTTCCGCCTGTACAACCTGGTCCTCCTTTGCGCTGTGTTTCTTTACGTACTCTTGCATGCTCTGTCCAGCCCGATTCGAGACTCGCGGCCACCAGAATTTCACCTTGTCCGAGACCTCTTTGTAACGCTCCCAGCCGTACTTGCGCATATAGACGCTGCGATAGCGAGCCTCACGGAAGTTGGCCTCCGAGGCATGACTGGCATATTCGGTCCGATCGACGAGCACTTGGTATCCGTCACGTAGGTTAGTCTCGAGGCTGCTTAGCTCCTGGGTGTAGCGTTGTTGCATTTCTTTGCCGTGATCACCAGTGAGCAGTGCGAATAGCTTGTCGTAATAAGGCTCCAGTCCCATCACATGTAGCGTGCTGGCCAAAGTGATACGCTGTACAAAGTTTAGCTTATGGACCAGCCAACTGTTGAGCTTGGCCAAGCGTTCTTGCAATTCCATTCCAACGGGATCCTCGGTAAAGAAGGGATCCGGGGTAATCTTAGAGCCCACGCCGTCGTGGTACACGGTAGTCTTCAGGAACTCCACTAGCTGTAGAAAAGCAGGGCTATAGGTATCCTTCTTTACTCGAGCTATCGGCTTCGGTACTGCCTTCACTTTGGCAGCTGATTTTGTCTTTCGGGCCAATGGTTTCACTACTTTGCGCATCGCGCCACCCTCTTTTAGTGCTTGGTCCAGGTCGATGACTGGATTTCCTTCCGCCGTGGCATAGGCGAGAGCTTCCAGGGTCCATTGATTAGCAAAACCAGGCCAACGATGCCGAGACGAGGTGATGTACTCCAAATAGTCAAGCAGTGAGATCAAACGCCGACGCAGCTTGCCAACGAACATCGGATCCTGCAAGGCGCGTTTAGAAGGAGTAAAGAGCCACATGGACATAGGAATTCGGGGTAGATCTTGGCTGGTAAAGGCTTGGAATTCCATTTTGCGAAGCTGACGTTCGAGGTCACCCGACCAACGCAGTAATCCTGGGCCGAAAGCCGTGTCCCACAAGTAACGCTCCGAACCGTTTCCCGCGGCCATCAGACTGACCGGGCTGGCCATATCCAATTGATCAACGTAGTAGGGGCGTAGTACTTCTGGGTTGGTGTCCACTATTAAGCCAACCACCGAGATGCTCTGCCCCTTAGCCCCACGTAAGGCCCGGGTTCCACCGTTGCTGTGCACTATCAGATCTACCTCACGGGGCAAATTCACAACTAGATCTACCTCATCTCTTACCTCCGGTTCGACTTCGGAAGCAGCAGGTTTGAGCGTATCAGGTTTGGGCGTAGCAGGTTTGTTCTTACTTTGTTTAGAGATATCGGACTCGGCCTTGGATTTGCTCGACTTACCTGCCTTATCTTTGCTCGGCTTACCTGCCTTACCCTTGCTCGACTTACCTAACTTGGCTCCGCCTTCCTTCTCGGCCTCGGTATCTTCACTGGCATCGGCGTCTTCAGGCCGAACTACATTCGCATCCGCGGCATACTGTTCTACGGGAACTACGGCCCTAACAAAGTCGTACTTCAAAATCTCCCTGATCAGTACATTTGGAAGGTCGGACCTCGCGGCCACAGCCCTCTCGATCACTCGTACCTCCGTCATAGCGAACTTATATTCGTAGTAATAATTCCAGTGATTGTAAATCTCACCTCTCGGCTTATTCACCGATCTCGCGAATCATACAAATTCCGCGATAGTAAGAATAAGTCTCAGTATTTGTATATATCATATACGTCAAGTGTGTATAGTAAACGAAAAGGTGTCTTATCCACTGGGCGAGCGGATGACGAAGCAGCTTTAGCTGCGAGGAGAACGAGAGACCAAAGTGGATAAAGCACCAAGGCGAAATTTGATTTGGAGAATAGCATCTATACACACCAAGTGATCCTATTTATCTTGGGAGCCTTCTTCACGGAACCTCACAGTAATCCTCACAGCAATCCTCACAGTAATTTATCTAAATTGCTGTGAACATGCAACCCGTAATTACGAGAGACATCACCCTGGCCGATTTCCTGACACAGGTAGGCGATTACATTAAGCAGTACTTCCAACTTAACCTTGAGGTATCCGAGGAGATCTTTAACTTTGTCAAGAGCGTCCTGGAGCCCCATGCGATCAAGTTCTCGCATGATTCCAACTCCGTGTTTGACCGTATTCGTACCCTGCAGGGCAAGCATTCTTCCGAGAAGATCCCTGTTCGCGTACGAATGGTCCTGAAAACACGCCGTACGAAGGCTGACTTTCACAATGAATTAGTCCGCATTTGCAACGGTTTGGTAGTAGTTTTCGAGGAGGGTGAGAAGCATCTCATCTGTTACCCACTTGCCATCCCAGCCCATGAGGTAAATCCTACCGTGGAAGAGGACGTCGCCTACCATCTGCGCTCTCGAAACACCGAGAATCCACAGGAGCGAGACTACGATGTCTTTGCTATTAAGGACGGTACCGTGTTGAACCTTTACTACGATCCCGGGCATTGTTATGAGAGCGCCGAAACGGCCAAACTCTGCCGCGGGCGTTGGTATTATGGCTCCAGGAACAGTTTCAACGTTGAGGAGACTCGCTGGCGTGGCTTCTTGTACCGGGAGATCATTGAGCAACTCGCGAAGAAGTATCCGGACTTTTGCCTGGATAAGCTCGACAAGAAGCGTACCTATACGCTAGGAATTCGCCACCCGGCCTTCCATCCTTTCAACCAGCCCGCCGTCTGGACCGCTGAATCCTCCCTGGATGACAAGAATGCTTGGATGTATGAGATGTGGCTCATCGTCAGCACTGGCATTGACTTCAAGACTGACAAGCCAGAGGTTGGGATTCCCGTACAAAAGCCGATCGACCTGGAGCTGGATTTGCCCACGATTCGCAAATACTGCCAGATCAGCTTGGAAGTGTTCCTTGGCGGTAGTGTAAGGCGCCCGATGCGCGACGTAGCTCGACCTCGCCCGAGTGATTTACCCCCGGATTTGGAACGCTTCAAGTACTCCCACATGGGCCAAACCCTCATCGCTGGAGATAATGTGGAGCCACCGCCGGTCTTCCTTGGCTACATTCTGCGCATGAAGGCTGCCGCCGTAGCGACAAATCCCAATAGCTCAGCCCAAGATGTTATCATCGAGAGTCGTCTTTGGACCGAACTCCGCAATATGATCTACGAGTCGCCCAATTCCAAGACCCGCGATCGTCGTAGCAAGGCCGCTCACTTCCGTGATGTACGGTACATGGTGATGCATAACCTGATGAATCGCATCAACCTCAAGTACTTCCTCAATGTGTTCCCACAATACAAGGAGATGTATGGCAATCAAGAGCGCCGGATCGACATTATCGTGGACCTGATTCACGAACTACTGAGCGGCTTCACGCCCAAGAATGCCAGCATGCGCCCGACTGACGCGGAACCGCAGAAGGTAGAGATCAAGGCCTGGCGTGATGAGTATGTGATGCTAGCTTCCCGTTTGGCGGCCGTGGTTGAATCACAATACCAAGTGACGAAGGGCTCGCACCTGAACAAAAACGTCGTCATCACCGACAAGACAATGATCAAGGATCTACTAGTACATCTGAAGTACCTGGACGTAATGTACGAGGGTCTGTACCCCACTCCCTAATGTAGATGTAGCTTCATGGCCTCCTTCGTCACCCATTCCGCCATCTACATAGACTCGAGTTTTAGCAACCGCGGTGAGATGTGGGGATATTTTTTACCCGTGTTGAGCTCTCGGCGCCATACAATTGGTTGAAATCACGATAGAAAAGACCAGTGTTCATGTGGATATATTGGGTTTATTTTCATTTGCCATTAACGATGTACCCGTATACAACAGCGAATCCCGCTTGCGTAAGTCCCGCTAAGGAAGCCATGTCCTCTGATGATCGTGTGATGGGTCATTACGTTACCCGCTCTGCCGGGCGTATGTATGCCGGTCCCTATGGTGGGAACAGTGTTTCCAGCGGACCTACCGTGATGGAAATTACCACTCGCGAGTTGCAGTTTGCTGATAGTACCTCGGCTGTAAGATTTATGGACCACGTAGGTTCCAAGCAACGTAGCAGGCAGCAAGCCGGTAAGGGTCGTCGTCTGGCGATGGCCGCTGGCGATTCCGACTAAAATCTCATTTTCTCACGGAATCTCCCAGATTCGTGAGAGGGAGGTCCTCTCATTTTCTCACGGGGTCCTCTCATTTTTTGTCCCGCATGATGTTAAAAAAGTAACCAACAAGAACCGACTAAGAGATGCCGCATGATGTTAAAAAAGTAGCCAACAAGAACCGACTAAGAGATGCCGCATGATGTTAAAAAAGTAGCCAAGGTGCAAAGCCGAGATACAAATTCTAGAACCGTGTGACGAACGCCGGGGCGGATTGTAGATTCTTGTCAGATTTAGGAGTGAGTGCATCACCCGGACGGAATCGAGGCCCGCGAGAGGCTTCTCGTTGTGTGATGAATCGCCTGAATTCGCTCGGGAATCGTTGCTCGAGGAACGCCCGTATATCACTTACATCTTCTCGCAACATATCCAAGCTCCGCGCCAAGGAAGCAGACTCCAAACCTACTCGTTTCCAGACTCGCTTGATATTCTCTGCTCGAGTCGCGTAACTCCGGCGGAATTGCCCGCTGTAGTAAATCTCCATGTACCAGAGGAGATGATTGGATCGCTTACTCCGAGCAATTCGTTTGAGTGTTACATCTTTAACGAAGCCACCCTTCGCATTAATGTAAGCGATTACATCACCGTCATGCAAGATTCCAAAGTCTTCATCATTGACTCGCATGTACAGTTTCAAGGCTTCAGCCATCTGTTCCTCACTGAGGTTGACTCCCGGGGCATTGTCTTTATCGTCGGCCGGGGTGTCCAGCAATAAACTACCCCGGCTTGCAGAGCCCTTGGATGAGAAAATACTCGGAGCTCCGCAAGTGAAATCAGTATCAGCGTCATCTTCGGGGGAAGTATTGCCAGATTCGCGGCTTGGGCTCTTCGAAGGTTTGGATGGCCTAAGCTGCAGTTCTTTACCTTTCTTGGACGCCGAGGTGGTAGTAACTGCGGCCGGTCGATTGGCGGAAAGTTCACCAGGAACAGAAACCTCCGTTATACGCTGCTCGAAGGTCCTTTCGGGGTGTGGGGATGGACTCGAACGTCGTTTTATCTGTTCTTTCCTAACCGCTTGGGTCGAGGGTTTCAGCTTCTGCGATTTGGCTGGAATCTTCGCCGAAATCTTATCCAAGGTCTCATTCATCGTCTCGAGGATCGCGGAAACGGAGCTAGGACCAGTACCGGACGCATGAGGTAGGTTCGGAGGTTCGAGGTTCGGAGGTTCGAGTTCGGGTTCAAGGTTCGGAGGATGGCGACTGGGCGTGGTGGGCTTGGCATCGAGCTTGGGGGTCGTGGCAATGACTGTAGGTTCGGATTTCTCGACAACTATGGGCTCGGTGTCGGGCTTGGGCGTTGTGGCGACACTATCTTTTGTCTCATGAGTACGGTAAGCGTCCGGCGTGTGCCCTGGAGCTACTCTACCAGCCTTAATGGGAATAAGAATCTGCATCTTTGGCGTTCCGAGCGGCGTTACGGTACTAGTGTAGGTCTTGGTAGCTGTTTCAGTCTTGGTCGCCGGTTCAACTTCACGAGTAGACTGCGTTCGGATCTTGTCTAGCTCTTTCTTCATGTCGCGTTCTAGTTCTTCCCGGACCTGGTCCAAGTTCATGGGAGTCACTGTAGTACGTTCACTGAATAGCCGTGGAGCCAAGCGCGAGGGGGCGGAGCCTGACCGACTGTTCGAGATAGACGTTCCATACAGCGGGCCGGGACTCGGGCTAGCCGCTCGATGGTATTCCTTCCGCGAGTAAGGCTCGCTTGCATCTTTTGTCTTTTCACCTGCATCTTTTGTCTTTTCACCTGTATCTTTCGTCTTTTCACCTGTGTACCTTTGGCGCGGAGTAGAGGCACTGCGGGCTGCTCCAACCGTCGGGGTCATCGCTCGTACAGGTGACTTGGTAACGGGAGAGGTCGGCGCGGATATCGGTCCCGGGCTAGCGGACACACTGCGCGGGGTCAAGGCACCTATCGAAGGAGTTCGAGAACCGTGAGGAGAAGGGCTCCGCGAGATGGCCGGGGAGGGTAACTCACTGTAACTTGGTACTCGACGAAGGTTAGGAGTCATCTTCGGGACCCTGTCAGTAGTTACGTCGCGAATGGGCATCTCGCGAGCGGGAATTTCCTGGATCTTCTCTAGCTCATTCGAAGGTGCCATTACTGCGCGTTTATTCGACGAGGTGAGCGAGACTACCTGCGGCCTCAGGATTCCGGAGTTTTGGGACGACGTTTTCACTTGCTGAGACTCGCGAGGAAAGGAAACCTTGAGCGTGGAAGGTGTAAGAGCAGCTGCTGAACGAATGGTGGGCATGGTGATTTTCCCGGCCGAATTATTTTGTGTTTTTACTGGCGCTACAGGGGTCCGGTCAGTGTCATTTGTTCTACCTCGACTAGGGAGTTGCGGGCGGAGCATGATACAGGATGATACAGAGCAACACAGTTGGTCGAAGGATGATTTCTCAATTTACGGAGAGCGTACAAAAAAGAGTTTAATTCTTGAATTAGTAATCACCGGCGTTATCACCGAAGGAACCTCCAGTAGAGGTGCCGGTCTTGTCGTCGTAGAGCAACATACTTGTGAGGAAGGGTCCGCGTGAGGAACCGAGCGAAAGCGATCGAGAGTTAACATAGGCGAGAGTTTTCTTAAAATCGAAAAGTACTGAATGGAATAGTCTGTTAGTGTGAAGCAGGGCGGGTTGATTGAACGGGAATGTTCGCGCAACCATGGCCAAGCTCAGAAATCTAACGGGAACGTATGCCATTACGGAAATTTCAATTACAGAGAACCTTTTCTATGTTGTTTCTAAATCACCGACGCTCGTACGTGGACGAGAGTGGTTGAGGAAGTATGTGTGTAAGCGCATACAACCCATTCAAATTTCGTATCTCCACTATCGTGAAGCTGGAAGGTTGATCTTCTCCGAGTTCACGTCTTCCAAATTCGCATCTTTCGGGTTATAGAGCTCCAAAAAAGCTAGAAGGTTGTTCTTCTCCTCTTGTTCCTTCGAGTTTGAGGTTCCTCTTTTTCCTCAACTTTCCTTAGTTTCCATCGCTTTCAAAGATTCAAAAGCTAACCAGAAACAATCCAAAAAACTATTCAGAAATAAACAAGAACCTACTCCGAACTATCGGTCGAATGGCAACCTCTCGGAAATACAAAAAACATCAAGTGTTGCCTTAGAACAACTCCGCGTCAGTAGTGGGCTGCCCTTCCTTATCGTCATACTGCACGACAGTTACCTTGACCGCGGGGTCGGCCTTCGATGCATACGCAGCAGGGATCTTCTCCTTCAGGATATCTACCGATGCATTCCCGGTTAGTTTCTCCGCGTTGTAGGACTCGTTATTCACAGTGTTACTCATTGTACAGGTTAGGAACGGCGCTTGAAGTAACTTATAATTCCATCTGACAAATCAATTTTTCATCTGATATACCACATCACGATGTTCGGCGGAACTGCTCAAGATATCTCCACTAACAAAAAAGAACGAGAGATAAAGAACAAGTACTACAAATGGTACGAGAGTGAATACAGTAAATGCGTACATCTCGATACCCTGGCTGAGCGTCATCCCCAAGTAGCGGCCTTGGCCAAGGGTTTCGAGCATGGATATAGCTCCATTTGGCGTCACGAGTGTTTAGCGAATATGAAATACTTCGCCGGCCTGCGAAAGATCGAATACAACGTTACCGCCCTTTCCATCCATCGCCAACAGACCAAGGCCGCTTATCGGACCATTTACGGGTTCATATATAGCTACTTCGAGAAAGGCAAACCAGTTCATGAGTATGTTTCTAGCTGTCCTACTTTCAAGTCCATGGACGGTGAGTATCGCCATCGATTCATTACAGTGCATCAATTTAACGAGTCTATGAAGGTTAACGTTGATGCCTTCACCTTAATTCGTGAACATGTCGTGAAATCCCTAAAGGATGGCGATGTAACGTTCATGATGCATACAAGTAACACCGAAGATGATGATAAGCTCAGCAAAGCGATCGAAAAGTCCATCAGTAGTGCCGGGCTGGATCTATTATCGTATTGCGCAGCATGGCTTATTGACTATAATCGTTTCAGTAACGGATGGTTAGAAAACCACTTGGCTGATGGATATGTCCAAGCTATGTTTGGAAAAGCCGATGCTGAGTTACAGGCGCAAATTGTCAAACTTAAAGTAGATCGATTGGCGCTACAGAGATACAAAAAGTCCAAAGACCAGCGTCTTCTGGTATTAGAATTAGGACAAAAGCTCATCCCACTCACGGTCACAGAGGTAGAGGAATGCGAGAACATTCAATATACTCCTTGGCGTGAGGCTTACATTGCCAGTCTGGTAGGAGATTTGGTCATTAACGGAGCCGGGCCGATGTTCCCAATCCTGAACGATTGGTTCTTTGTGGTAAATTCCACTACCTCTTTCTATGACAACCCAGTGAATCACATTCGTGCTAAATACTCCGAAGAGGCGATGCAATTAGTCAAAGATCTCGAACAGGTGCGTCAAAAGACCTATGTGGTGGATCCAGTGCAAAAGAAGGAACTTTACTTAAGCTACAACATGGAAGGACTATCCGAGACCATCCAAATACCCATGGAATTTGCCGAGTCGCAGTTAGTGCAAAGTAACATCGCTCTCTTGACTATTACAGAGCATATCGGTCGTACCTTAGGTGATTTGAGAACTATGCTAGCGGATAAAACATACTCTAAGATGCACGGTCCCATGTTCGCCGATTTCTCCGCCTTCTCCAAGTACGTGTTCGAGTTTGTTTACGGGGTTTACTGCCTTAACTATCACTACGGTTGTATTCATACCGATCTTCACCTGAACAACGGGACCACGTTCGTGAAGAGGCCTCTCTATGATTTAGCCACCCACACGTATGAGATCGAAAAGGCCAAGCTCATCTACGAGGTAAACGATAAGCTGTACCTGTTCTCGCACTACGGCGCTTACTCGGCCATTATCGATTTCAGTCGTGCGTTACTCTCACGGAAGTACATTAAGGAGCATTTTGATCCCAAGAAGGTATCCGACATTATGCTCGACCAAAAGGCCCGGATTCTTCGCACTTATGAGCAAAATCTTCCAGACTTTTATACCACGCACCAGACGCAACTCGAACAGGCACTCATCTTGAACTATGATGCTGTCCATAGATTAGTAGAGGCAGTGGACGTTCACAAAATAGCCCTCGGCTGGGAGCATATCATCACTGAACTCCAAGCTAATCCAGAGCAGCTGAAAGCCTTTGGTGATGCTACCATGCTAAAGAACCAAGCGCTTCCATTGATCAAGAAGCTACAGAACCAAGCCCTCGGCTACCTGACGACACAAATGCAAAAGGTCCTCGCGGCTCCTACCAAAGCTGACTATGAACAGATTCCACACCCGAACCTTAGCATCTTGGAGGAGTGTTTCGCTGAGTTCGTGATCCCCAAGGCTGGTGTCCTTAAGCAAGAGGGTACCTTGGTCGATTATCATCGCTTGGAAAATGAATTGACCTACAATGTTCGCGAGTATGAGAAATTCCCACCCACGGTGAAGCTGGACTACGTAAAAGAACACAAAGTACCCGGGGAGCTGGAAGCCGTGGTCCGTTTCCGAACTTACGAAGATTACCTCAAGTCGGGCTCGATTGAGGAGAAGATCGAGGAAGTGGTAGACTCGGTGCGCGAGACACTCGTGGAACGTCGCGGAATGCCAGAAGAGCTAGCCGAAGCAGAATCCAAGAAGCCAACAAAGGATGAAGTAAAAAAGCAAGAGCAAGCCCTGGCCAGTAGTGCCAATGACTACTACTATGAAAGCTAGTCGCTATATTCACCTCGGTGCTATATTCACCGGCACGCGCGTCTCTCCGAGACGCTTGGTCTATGAATAAGACACCTGGTTTGCGCGAAGTTGGGTCTTTTGGGAACGTGAAAAAAGTAAGGGATGGGCTTTACTTGGGCAGCTTGGCCAGGAGCTCCTCCTTGTCCTTCACACACTGGTTCGGGTGCGCCTTGTTCTTGTAGTACGTGGATAAAAAACGTTGAATAAGACTCCTAATTTGTATGCTGATTCCGATATTACTTCTTTCTCATCCCTTCCCCCTCTCTTGCTTGTAAAAGGGCAGGATAAAAAAGTAAGGGATGGGCTTTACTTGGACAGCTTGGCCAGGAGCTCCTCCTTGTCCTTCACACATTGGTTCGGGTGCGCCTTGTTCTTGTAGTGCGTGGCAAAGGCCGCATCGTAGCGACGCCCGTCAGCTCCAACGAAGCGGAAGTAGCCGCCGTCGAACTCCTGCCAGGAGCTGATAGCCACCGAGTTTCCGACGAAGTTACCTGGGCGACCCGCATGGTCCTTCCCGTGCGAGGTGCCGACCGTGGAATCGGTCCACCAGTGCAAGTTCTTCTCGTTGACGTACCAGTTGGAAATGGTGAGAGCCATGCTTTTTTGCGGAGAACTTGACTTCTTGGTATTACCCAGAATATTAGCACTACAGAAATCAATTTGTGAATCCTTCGCATCCCCGCGAAAAAAAGAGCCTCCAGGATTCAAGGCTGACAACCCTCCAAGGTGAGTCGCGCTTCGAGAATGTCCCTATGAGGCCCTTTGGGGACATTTGTCAGCGCCCAATTGATGGATAGACCCCGCCAATACCCCGGTGGGGAATGCGCAATGATGTAATCCAATACCTCCAGTACTTCCTGGGGCTTAGTGAACGTGGTCGGAATTTGTTCTATCCAGGGTATTTCCAGCCAGGGCATTTCCGGATCGCGGTTCTCGATTGCAGGCGGGAGCAATGAATTTGCAAAGTCTAGCAGTTCCCTGTCAATTCCATAGCAATAGCAATGCCCTGAAATCAACTTGCATATCCTTACACTTTCGAAAGGCAAGCAGCCGAACTTGTTCACGTAGTAACTAAGAGCCGGGAGGGAGTTGCAAACACATTCGCGGATACTTGTTGTGGGCTCACGTGGTAGAATGAGATCCAATAAATCCCAGTGCATGTAATGAAAAGCTAGATACCGCCCATCAAGGGGGCATCTCCGCTTCATCGTGATCACCAAGGCTTTTATTATATCACAGTTACCGTAGCTGCACGCATTTTCAACGACGGGAAACCTGAGCTCACTGGCCATATATGGATATCTCTTAGCAAGGTAGAGCAGACTCTTAAAGTCACAAGTACGACAGAAATCATCGACCTTGTCTTCGTGTCCCATGGGCAAGGATCGTAACCTTACTACACGGGAGGTAGGACCTGGATCGGAATCAACACACATGCTTTCCACTAGACATCGAGGGAGCCTCCGAATATAGGTCCTCGAGGTGGCAAGCTTGCGTAGCTCATTGTGCTCTTTTTTACATGAAGTATGTAGACGGTACGACCAGTACTTTTCCATCTTCTCTGAGAGCCACTACTCTATTGTTAAAAAATCAACTTACCTCGATAGCGATTATGGTTGGCAGCCCTCCAAGGTAAGTCGCACCTCGAGGATGTCCCGAATGCTTCCCTCACAGACATTAGTTAATACTAGACGGATTGATATGTTACGCCACTGCCCGGACGGCGAATGTGAAAGGATGTATTCTAGTACTTCAAGTACAGAATCGTCGCGGTGGCCTATCGGAATGATCACCAGCCAAGGCATCGTGGACTCACCTGAAATCTTCATCTCGAATGCAACCAAAGTGCACGCTAGCTCGAGCATTTCCTCGTCAAATCCGCGGACATAACAATTCCTTGAGATCTTTATACACATTTGATACAAGCCAAATGGTAGAGACTGATACTTGTTCATGTAGTAAGAGATCGCTGGTACGGAAATACAAGCGCTATCGCGAACGTATCCCGATGGTTCATCTTGACCCAATATAAGGTCTAGGATGTCCCAATGCATATATTCAAAGACCAGATGCAATCTTTCAGGTATACACTTACGATACGAACTTTGCATAATAGCACTTATGAGCTCGTAACACCCACAAGCGCATGCCGTGTCATAGATGGCCAGTTTGATGTGTTTGGGCAAGGATGGGTACGTTTTGACGATGTGTATCAGTCGCCGAAAGTCCGCTTGATCACAAAGTGAGATTATTCTATCCGTACTTGTGATGTGCTGCCCACGACGAGATTCAGTCGAGCAGATCCTTCCAGACTCGGAACATACACATAATTCATGTACTAGGTATCTGGGTATTCGACGAATGTAGGTGTGCGGGTTCCGTTTGCTGGTCTGTCGAAGCCAACTATGCTCCACCTTGGCCTCGTCACGCGTGTACCCGGGTGTACCATACCAATTCATCTCCTCAGAGATCTCTGAGAGCTACTCCTCCTTGTTAAAAAATCAACTTTAGGTCATTAGCTTTGGCAGGGCTATCTCTAAGCGTTAGTCCAACGATTGCCGCAGAGACATACATACACGGCCTTCTTTTGTTCCCCAAGCTGTTGCATTCGCACCGTTCGACGTCCACACTCGCGGCACCCGCCGGGTACTTCGATCGCAATATTCACACAGTCGAAAGGTGTATGGCGGAGCGAATTCGCATGTTTGAGCATATCGCGACTCTCACCCGTCTCTTCACTGGCTAGCAAGGTATTACTGGGCTCGGCCACATACTCGGCCCCGGTCATCTCATTGCGGAACTTCAACACTGGACCGTTGGTAATTTCTCGCAGGATTCCGTACCCATCCTCGTCGAACTGCTGGGTCATTCCGTCACAGGTACTGATTCTAAACCCGGGATCAAATTTCCAAATGACAACTCTTCAGTTCTCGAGAACTTGCATAACTCTTCAGCCCTCGAAGATGGGACCGGAAACGTCAACTCAGACGCAAACGTCAACTCAGATGCAAACCCCAATCCAAATGTCAAAAAAACATACCTCTCACAGAGATCCATGCCTACCTACTTACCCTTCACCTTCGCCTTGGCTTTTGCCTTTACGATGACGCGTTTCTTTGCCGGCTCAGGGACAATCGTCGGCGCCATGGCATCTGAGGGAATCGCACCCACGTCGATCGGTGGTTCTCGCTTCTTAATCGCTGCCAAGTAGTATCGCACTCGCGGCGGATGCGCCATCTTACATACCTCCCAATCCTCTGCGATGACAATGTTGCCACGCTGCTGAATAATGCGACGCAAAATGAGCGGATTCTTGTTCTCGAGGAATTCCATCTGCGCCATCTCGATCGCATTGGTCACCCCTTCTACGTTAACGCCGGGCATCACGGGCATTCCGTTCTCGATTTGGCTGATCCGGATCCCGATAGCCTCGGTCATTTCGGGCAGTTGAATGATGTCGCTAGTGATGCGTTCCTCAGCTGGGACTATTTGCACCATGCGATGGTCCTCGTCTTGTTGATCGGCACCTAGCAAGGCAAACTCACGCTCGACTGGTTCGGTTTCACCCTCCTCGAGGTCAATAATATCCGTAGGTGGGATCACATCGTCATCCTCTTCGGCATCTGGATTGACTACCTCCTCCTCATCATCTTCTTCCTCTGATTCCACATCATCGGAGTCGTCAATGGAGTCTTCAATATCATCGATATCGGCGCCAACACCTCCCGCGTCGTCATCGTCATCATAGTAATCACCCATGATAAACTCCTGAAATTCTCACCCTTGTCTACTCCCTCTGTATTTTCCTGCGATAAACTCTGTTATCTGTATTTCCAAATCAAATTTCCACCGCCGCTTAAATACTCTCACCCTCCGACGATGTCTGTCGCGTCTTCTAAGAACCCGCTTGCATCCTCACGGAGTCCGCTTGCGTCTTCGAAGAACCCGCTTGCATCCTCACAAACCCCACTCGCGTCTTCGAAGAACCCACTGCCGACCCTGCTCCCCTGTATCCTGTGGCGAGTGCTATTCCCACATATTCTACGGCAAGCTCTACTCACTGTTCTAGTCTCTCTAACCAAGTTTTACCTGCGCCTGCGGTTCCACAAGAACCAGTTGTTGATCCTGTTCTGGACCAGTTTTATTATCATTGCCCCGAGTTTCGTGATTGAAAAACTCTGGCATTGGTCACGGTTCCGTAACATTCCTCTCAACGGGGAAAAGATGCGAATTCGTCGAATGAATTGTTTCGGGCAGGTCCCCCAAACCTTACCCAGCACCCTCGATCTTATGCGTTTGAGCTGTTACCTTTCCTGCTTCGACTGGCAGTTATCACAACTAACTGGAATGTGTGGACTACTTTTCGGTGATGAATACACTCGTCGCCTCATAATCTGTCTTTCGGCGCCCGACTCAAGCGAAGTTACCTATATACTCCATGTTTTACTCAAATCGTCAGAGGAGAAAGGCGCCGGGCCACAATACCAGCTACTAAAGGCGGGGGAGAACCCACAAGAATGGCACGATCCAATGTTCGGCAAAGTACAGTACATAGAACCGGCCCCACCTGCGGACACCTCGTCCATCGACGAACTAGAGGCCCTGCTAGGCGAATAGGCAGCCGTGACGGTCTGGAACATGTACCTGGGCTCACTTTTTTACCCCAGAGATCGAAAGCAGATTTCAAGCAGTATTTATCATGCACTCAGAACTTCCAAGCGTTTCTCGTCATACACTCAGAACTTCCAAGAAATACTTAGCAAATTACCAGGACGTGAGCCCGAGTCTACATAGACTAGCATTCCAATTCAATGGAGACACTCGGCTGACATCTAGTACATGAATCCGAGTCGTTTTTGTGGGCGGAGTCGACCAGACAAAACACGACGAGATTTCCATTTTAAGATTTATTTTTCAAAAGATGCATAGGTCCCCCAGACACCCCCCGGGAGGTAAAATTTGATCCCATCTTTTCCGATTAATATTATTTCCGTAGGGGGTGTATCGCTCCTGGCTCTCGCGCGAGCAATACGAGAAAAATGGCAGTCGAATGGAAAACTCTGTTACTGACTGACAACACGGTACGGGTATTGAATCGGTTTCTAGATCCTTTTACCCTCCCGCGGCAAAGTAAGTTCAGTAATGTAGTCAATCAGGTAGGAAAGTCATACTATATCCCGACCCGTCAGGTAGAAAATCCCGAAGCCGACCTTGACTTTGAGCAGAAGAGCTTTACGAGGCCTATCGATCAGTTCTTCTCGTTCATTGACGAGTGTAGGCGTCGCGGAGTAGTTCTAAATTTCTGCGAGCAGCAGTGGCACCATGAACCCACGCGGATCATTAAGCCAATGACTGCCTTGGAACGGGCCGCCGAGACAATGGTAAAGACAACCCCGGCAGTTACGCCAAACGGTAGCGCGAAAGCAGCCTCGACCACTGGGGCCCTAACGTACGCTTTCGCCGACGATGAACTCGACGAGGTAATGCAAGACGAGGACAATGCCAGCATCATTAGCGCCCAAAGTAATGACCCGAGCCATGGCATTCAGGTAGTTCCGCTCAGCAAGGAAGAATTGCAGCAGGTTTACACGCCGAATCAGATGAAAGTCTTCCCACAGACCACGCACATTGGGATTTGGCTAGATTTTGATATTTATCAGCGTGATTCGGTACGTAAACTGGACGACGCGCAATACATCCATATCATTCAGGAAGTCTGTGGTATCATTCGTGATACGATCGACTTCGAGTCTTGCCGTAACCCCGCCGGGGTGGTAGAAAAGTCGCGCAATGGTACTGGTTTGGAATGCAAGGTCTATGCCGCCGTCTTGCGCAAGTCAGACGTCCGGCAGGTATCGCATAGCAAGTACGGTAACTGTTACAAGGAGAGTTTTCACATTCGAATCCCCACTTTGCGAATCACTCGTGGCTTCAAAGTCTATCTCATCAAGCGCATGAAAGAGAAAGGGATCGTCCAAGCAGCCCTGTCTAACTTGCAACTGCTTAATCCGATCGATGAAATCCTCGACAAGGGTGTCGTATCCGGTTCCCCGATGATTATCGGCTGTGCCAAACGTGATAGCACAGAGCCACATCAGGTATACAAGCTCTATCAGGTGAACATTCGTTCCATTGATACTTTCCCGATCGTCACCCCGTGCCGTGAGTTTGACCCTATCGAGAATCCCGAGAGCGGTAATACCCCGCTGGCCTCCAAAGTTGGGAAAAAGAAAGCCGCCAAACCGATCCCACGGTATCGCTGGAATATTGCGCATGAGCTCAGCCTGATCCATGAGGCGCCGGAAGGGCTAATCAAAAAGCGCGACTTTGAGCCCAAAGCCCAAATGGCAATCGAGATTAACAGCCTCGGACAGCGCGATTCCGTTACGATGATCAGCGACGAGGACATCAATATGGTCGATCGAGCGGTACAAGACCTATGTGCCCGCGACGAACAGGCCCTTTTCATTAGCAAATGTCTGATGATTCTGGACCAAGATCGCGCGGAAGCCTACCACAAGTGGCTCAAAGTGATCATCATCCTCGCCAAGGAGAATCCCGAGTATAAATGCCTGGCCATCCAGTTCAGTCAGCGGTCCCCCAAGTGGGCCTCCGGCGGTAGTGCCAGCCTCGAGAAGATCTGGAATTGGGCCCTCAATAATCCCGACAAGAAGCACGAGAGCGAGGATGGAGATGAAATGATCGTTCTACGGCAACGAAATGTTGGGCAAATCGAAGCCTGGGCTCGGCAGGACAGTCCGGACAAATTCGACATCCTGAAACGCAACAGCGCCTACCACGAACTGCTTAATCTGTCCAATACCTATGCCGGGAAGTTGAACGATACGCACATTGCCGATGTATTGCATAAACTGTTCGGTAACGTCTTCCTGACTGACAAGGTCGCCGGCTCCTATCCAGCCAAGCGTGTCTGGTACAGCTTCGTGACCCCTACTAACAACATTCGCTCTCACAAATCGATGTACAAGTGGCGCGACGAGGCCGATAAGCCTGACACTTTCGACGACTGCCTTTGCCGTACCTTTACCGTCTACTTGGACAAAATCATCGGCTACTTCCAAACCCAAGAGACCAAGGCCGAGAAGGAAGAGGTACAGAAGCACTTCCAAGATACGATCAGTAACTTGAAACATCTGCAGTACACCTTGGGGCAAGGCGCTACCATTACTCGATACATCCAACGTGCTTCGGTGATCTTCCGTCGCGATGACTTTATCGAAAACCTCGACCGAGCTGACAATGTAATCGGTACCATGAACGGCGTCCTGGTTTTGAGCCCCAAGACTGAACTAATCCAAGGCTTCAACGACTATTGCATTACACGTAGCTGTACTTGTGATTACGTACCTTTCGACCCCTCTAATCCATACAAACAGGCCATCTCGGCCGTTATTCAGGAGCTATTCGCCGGCGAATGGGATGCAATGGAGTTCACCATGTGCTATTTGGCTTCCGGAATGGATCACAAACGCAAAACTCCACTGCTATTCATCTGGCTCGGTGGTGGTGCCAACGGTAAGAGTTTCCTGCTGGAGATGTTCATCAAGATGCTCGGTGATGTAACTCGCGGTGGCTACGGTTATAAGCTCAACGCCAGCTTCTTCACGGCCGCTGATCGCATTGGCGGTACCGATACTCAGAAGATGCAGTTGGAGTTTGCTCGCATGGCCTATGCTTCAGAGACTAACGAGATGGACAAGCTACACACCAGCAAGATTAAGGAGGTGACTTCCGATACGGTATCCGGTAATGACAAGTACAAGACGCAGACCAACTTTGACGTTAATACTCGTCTACTGTTAGCCACGAACTATGCCACTCGCGTGGAAGGTAACGATCACGGTATTTGGCGTCGTTTGGTAGTTTACTGGTTCAAGATGACCTTCAAGGAGAATCCGAACCCCGAGAATCCGCGTGAAAGGCCGATGCGTCCCGAGATCTTGGAAGTATGGCCCAAGGATCGCAACTACAAGATGGCCTTCCTCAGCTACATGATGGACTGGTACGAGCGTTACCGCGACGTTTATGGCAGTAACATTCTGAAGATCAAGCGGCCGACGATCGATAAGGAGAGCTTGGAGTTCCGCCAGCAGAGCGATATTATGAGCAAGTTCATCCACCAGACCCTAGAGTTTGTAGGCCCGAGCTACATTGACGAAGAGGACCCGAATAAGCCCACTATCGAAGTGCAGCCGATCAAACTGGTAGAGGTAGTAGCGCGGTACCAAGATTGGCATCGGGCGAACGTGGACAAGGATCCTCCACCCGGCATGGTGATCACGAACAACATCATCAAGTATCCGGAGATCGAAAAGTACCTGGCGATGGTCGATAACAGTAACATGCAGTACCTGACGCAGCACATAATGCATAACATCGGTGAGACCTGGAAGCACAAGAAGAAGGAGCAGAAGCGCAACAAGGGCGATGCGATGGGCCCCTTGACACAGGGTGAGGGAATCGTCGTACCTGAGATTGGAATTCCGGTACCTGGTGACGGTCCTCGTGGCTCCAAGCGGCCACAGTTGTCAGACTCGAATTCGAGTCCACTCGCGTCCCCGCCGGTACTAAAGGTAGTTCCACTGAAGGACTTGAGCCAGGCCCCGCCAGCCATTGACGATGAGAGCCAAGAACTAAAGATCATGTATCCCGAGTTCAACAAGCCGGAGGTAAATGAGATCCTGCGAACCAAACTGATGCCTAAGGAGCGCCGTGAGATGGACAGCCGCATTCCGAAAGAGGGAGTACCGCCGGTTTCCTCGTATGCCTCGCGCGAGGACAACGTAGTGCCGGACGACGTCGATCCTTTGAACGAACTAGATGCACGAGTAGAACAGCATTCCGCCCGCTCGAGGAAGGGAACAACGATCTCGGTGCGAGGCAGTGGGGCACGTTCGGACCACGTACAGGCGCCAATCTTGGAAGAGCTAGACCTGGATGGAGACCTGGATCCAAACTTGCCCGAAGCCACGGCTCGAGAGTTGGTAGCCGACCTTACATTCAAGAGTAAGAAAGCGGCAGCCAAGTTCCAAACGCCGATCCGCAATACTCACGTGAAAGGAGCCAAACGTTCCAAACCTGGAGCCAAGTCACTTTGAGAGCTATAACTTTGGTCCCGTCGTTAAGACTCTCACTCAGAGTTGCCTAGGGTTACTTTTTTTAACCTAGTCCGAGGTTGCCATACAACTGAGTGTAATCTACGTGTGAGAACTACCCTGATTGTAATGTCGCTCTCTGAAATATCCATATTTCAGAAACATATATGCGAATGCTCAACATGCCCACTTTCGGAGTCCTTATGATAGTTCTACCCGAATTAAAAAAGTAACACGATTCACGTACTCCAAAAGATGGATCTTTCGGAAACATGTGTGAGGGAGAGTCTTAACGACGGGCAGAGTTACGGAGTAACTCAACCAAAGTTATAGCTCTCGATTAGCCACTTGGCTTTCTCTTCTTGACCGGGAGTTGCGCGTTGGGGACTTCTGTTGGACGTTGAGGTCGCCGTTTTAGCTTCACCATAATCGGGACCTTAGACGGGAGCTTCTCCACAACGCGGAAGCCGGCACACATAGAACATCGGAGCGCATGTAGTCCATGTGGACAAGCTTGAAAGGCAGTATCGCAAGTAGGTCTGCTCTCTGGTGAATGATAGGTAAAGTAGGTACTGTACTTGGCCTCTTGGCGTATCGTAAGGTCATCAAAGTCCAACGTTACTCGCATTCGATCTCGGAACACCCACTCACAAGGGGAAGGGATCGAAGGTGGGTAAACGATCTCTTCGGGAATGGGAGAGTAAGAACGAGTACGAGGGAGTGTTTCGTCTGATACGGTTTCTGTAAGCTCCTCCCGCTTGAACTGCAGCATTCCTTTGAGTGGCGGGTCCTCATCCGAGAGATACATCCCACTTCCAAATCTCGTAAAGATGTATCTTTCCAAATCTTCAATTTGCGCAATCCCACTTCTCTAATTGGGATCTCTTCTATGTGAAGTCCAGGATACGGTAGGTTGCTAGCAACACAGAATTCACTATGAGTTTCCCTTCCTTCAAACCTCCAATGAACACCAGTTGTATGGCAACCTCCGTCAAATCGCAATGAAGGTAATCTTCTTTCTCCCCGTCCCACCACCAGTCTTGGGTTCTCGCACCCGCATATAAACGCCCAGATCCTCGTTGTAATGCAGTTCCAGCTCTCGTTGATTGTAAGTGATACGCCGATTGTGGGCCGTCTGGTACGGGGTTCGAGTCTGAAAATAGGCCGGCTTGACCCGAGCCAGGAGTTGGTATGCTTTTAGTTGATCCATCCCGTACCCCGGTAAGAATAAAAAATGAGCATAAGAATGGTCGTTCACTCCAACTTGACTCCTCGGGTGGGCCCTGGGCGGGGTGCCCATCCCATTAATTTCTCGTGAGCTTTTTTATCCGGGTATCAGCTCCGGGGTCGATCGTCATAGCGCTCCCAGAGGGACCATCCGGTTAGTTTCAAGCGGCCAGAATTATCTCCCCGCGCGACCCGGCACGGAGTGCCAATTATAACTGCCCCACTACGGCCTCAAAGTTCGTGTCGATCTCGACGAAGCCATCCAAGATGCCCAAGTAGTTAATCTTGGCCTCATACATTTCATTACTATCACCGATCATTAGGATCGAGTCGTAGATGATAAACTTGGGCTGGAAACGCATAAGGTCAGACTCAATGTTGAGCGGGAGATGTGACTTGAGGGTACTGAACTTACTGGAACTAGCATCCCAAGCCGCCACGTTACACTTGAATCCCTCATATAAACACTGTTTAACCTTCTGCACATAGCTCAACTTCTCGGCCTCGGATCGATAGGTGAGGTACTCGATAGAATCGTGCCAGCCATGGAAGGGATTGAAGCCCATACTAGCCATCATCTGAATGATTTCATCGCGGCGCTCGATCACTTGTAAGAAACCCGAGTAGTTAATTCCACGGTCTCCCAGGTACTGTTCGAGCGGGGACTTGGGCCTGCCGAAACGTTGATTCGAGTCTTTATTTGAAGGGTGATGCTTTTTCTTGGCATCGCCACCACCGAAGTAGACCTCATCATCGTCTGAATCTGAGTTCGCCTCGTCATTTGACTCCGCCCCGCCTTCCTTTGTCTCTTCAGGCTCCTCTGCCTTGGCACTCTCCAGGACCGGATCAGCCGAGACGATGTTGTCACTGTCATCGATCGAAGTATTCTCCCCTACCTTGGTCTTGTCTGCGTAAACGGAAGTGGTAGGCTTGTCTTCGACTGGGGTAGCAGCGGGCTCTTCTGGTTTTACCACTTCAGCTAATTTGGCCGGGGTATCTGATGTCGTTTCACTACTCTCGAAGACCTTAGCTACTTCCATTTCATCGTCGCTCTCCTCGGCCGTGAATAGGTTCGATTCTAGTTCTTGGATTTGATTCGACACCTCCCGGAAGACCACCAAGAGGCGTAGGAAGTCATCAGCCATAAACATTCGAGTCTTTTCCGAGTCTTGATAAGCACCCTCCGGCGATCGCTTCTGACCTCTCGAGTTGAACAGATTGAACTCCCCAGCTCGCTCCGCGTGGAGGAAACTAGACTCCCGTAACCCAACAAACACTGAGTTCTTGGGAAACTGTAGGAAGGCCGCCAAGGTAATCAGATCAATGATTGGCGCACCCCAAGCGTAGCCGGCCAAGATCATCTTGATGCATTCCAAACTCACGAAGCGAAACTTGGAGGCGACGATTCCTAGCTGAGTAGGAATGCAATTAGCATCAATGAAGCCTAGCAGGAACAGCTTATCCAAGGAGTAATGCAAGCTGTCCGTGCTGGGAACGTCCATTAACGGTAGTTCGTTGAGAGAAACCGTACTCTTAGGGAAAATGCGCGGGTAGACTTCATCAATCGCTTCACGCAAATGCCGCGCCTTGTGCATTTCACTAGTATGATCAGTCTCGCGGATGATAATGGTCAGGATGTCGGCTACTACTTGGTCCTTCACGATGTCCGGATACTGCATCACATGCAAGGAATCGTAGGTTTCTTGAGTGAACAGACTGTAGCTGAGCCCCTCACCCTTTCGCCCGACTCGACCACGACGCTGCCGATGCATTGATTGCGTTACCGGCTTGTTGATAAGCATGCTGACGCCTATCGTGGGACAGAACTCAGCGCTTTTGTAGAAGCCAGTGTCGATCACATAGCGCAAAGTATCGATCGTGACACCCGTCTCGGCCACGTTGGTACTGACAACGACTCTCCGGACTGGTCGAAGTAGCTTGGTACCTCCTTCGCGGGAATTCACAGCCACTGCCAGCTTATTGATATCCTGGAAGAGGGCTCGGTAGTCCGGATTCTGCGAGGTAACAGCATCAGAGGTAAGTTCGAGTGGCATTACTGGGTACTTTTGGAAATAGGGTAGCTGATTTAGCTTCTCAATACCCTTCTTGATACGCCTTAGATCCGCCGCTCCGTTGACAAAGATTAGGATATCGGTCTGCCGTAGCTCTGACTTCTTGGGCTCGGAAAGGGTGAGCTTCTTCTTTGGGGCTCCACCATGCTTCTTGTCATGTTTCTTTTTGTCGTCTTCCTCAACCCGCACCGGAGGCGAGATCTTCGTGGAGCGGAGTTCCTTGGCCAGCTTCTCTGCTTCTTGGAGTTCCGCCTCCGGGGCCCCGTCTAGAAAGTCCGTGTAGTTGGCGTGAATTTGAATGACAGTATTGACCGCCTCGGTACAGTAGTTGCTAGAAGTGACCTCGAGCCAGCGATCCTCGATGGGATAAGTGAAGCCTTCCACTCGCATGATGTTCTTGTAACGATCAGTCGTGTCGACGTCGTCCATCATATAGTCGGCGAACTTAGCCACATCTAGGGTAGCACTCATGATGAGCACCAGTGGACAGTCCTTGTTCTTCTGATTGTGATTCAAGAACCGCTTAAGCAGGTACAGCGTGGTATCCAAACCAACGCTACGTTCGTGAGCTTCATCGATAATCAGAATCCCGTATTTGTTCATGAAATCCTCGTCGGCCATGATATTGAGCTGCTGCATGAGCACCCCGACGGTCATGTAGATGATACCTCGCGTGGGCTTCTTTGTCAAGACACTGTTCTGATAACCGAGGTTCTTACCCAACTCTAGCGGCTTTCGATTGGGCTGTTTGGCGGCGGCTAGGGCCTCGCGAGTATGGTAAGGTAGAATACTCTGGCTAGGGATTTCCACTGAGGTCAACACGCGGGGCTGGGTACAGGCAATGTTCTTGTGCTGTGCTTCAAAGAATCGGTGATAGTATTCAGGTGGAATGACGGTACTCTTACCCGAACCAGTGCTAGATTCCAAGATCAGGACTCGATCGGTACTATTGCGGGCTGGTTTCATCATCTTGGCCTCCATCCATTTCATGACATGATCGAGCGGACGCTCCTCGGCCATTTCGGCAGTCGTCGGGCCATATTTCTTCCCATTAACTACTGTCTGGCGCAAGAAGCCGGCTCGAAGGAGCGTAGGACCGGACATCTGGTACTTGATACCCGAGTTCGTGGCGTTACCCGAGTTCGTGGCGTTACCCGAGTTCGTGGCGTTACCCGAGCGTGTTATATCTGAATCAAAAAAGTTCCCCAATACAAAATCACTCTTCTCTTTCTCGCTAATGTAGATGTAGCTTCGCGTATTCACATTAGCGAGAAGTTGAATATCTATTGGGATAATCCTCTCAGAAAAATCACGACTCTCAGAAAAACACAACTCCAATATGTCTACCACCATGAGCCATGAGACCCTCTTTGAGCTACACAAGAATCCCACTCCCTCCACTTGCGCTATTGACCCAGCTGTGTTCCTGCAACGCATTCGCGAGTATGAAGCCACCCTACCCGAAGGCTCCGCTCGACGAATGGCCTGGGCTGCTATTACCACCATCGATTGCCGGGACGGAATCATTCGATACACCACCTCCGATGCCAAGGTCTGTCGCACCCGGGCTATTGGAGAGACCGAAGAGGAGGTGATTGCCAACGCCCTCGCCACTCCAGCGTATACGAGCATGTCCATCCCCGCCACGCAGATAGAGAAACTAGCTCCCGTGAGCCGTATTCCGTGCGAATTTCGTCGCCAGTTGTTTGGCATCTTCGAGATGTTCCCTTTCGAGGGCTTCTACGTGATAAACGGCATCAGTATCACCGGTATTACCAATTACATTAACCTGCTGGCCACAAAGGCTTTGGGTTACTCCTCCCCGATGAGGTCTTTCGCTTGCAAAGTACTCATCTACTCGGATACGGAGTTCGATATCACTCCCAAAGCCAGCTTCCTTGCCAAGCTCCAAGCCGGGATGGAGAGCCGGGAATTTCTAGAGACCTTGGCTTTGGGCATGTATGACCTTCGCGGGGAACTAATTTACCCGATCCGTGCGGACAAGTTGAACCAATGGTGTCCCGGAATGGTTCCAGCCCTAGCTCTGACTCGATCCTCTATCAGCAATGATGAGGTGATGATCGTCCTACAGATGATGGCTAGTGTCATAGCGAAGTCCGTCAACGAAGTTTTGCTTAACTCTCCGCTCTTCCAAAACATGAGTCAAGCAGGAAAGAATGCTTTCGCAGCTGAGGTCATCGCGCGGGCCTTGTCGAAGTGTGTACCTACCACGGTCATGTTACGCGCCGCTCGTCGAGAGTTCAGCACCGTTCAGGCGTATGTAGAAGCTCGTGATGCTGAACATACCAGTCCTTATCCAGAGGAACACACCCGCGAGTATGAACTACTCCAGGAATGCCTCGCTGCTTCGGAATAAGCCTCTAGGTTAGATTTTTTGCGGGACTCGAGTGTAGGGGTGGGATAAAAAAGAGCCTCAAGTACTTAGTGCAGATCATTGACGCCCGTTACCTCTCGGCGGTACAGAATGTTATTGAGAGCCGAAACCGTACTGTCGCGGCTGAGCCAAGCCCCCGCATACTTGATTGCCACACCTGCCACGATAGTGCCGCAGATCTTTGCATAAGCTGTCACTTCGCGCTTGAGACTGTCGCGGGTGATGAGAGCCTTATCGGCCGGCTGGTTCTCGTTTGAAGCTGGATTGGCGGGTGTAATCCACTCTGGGAGCAATTCCAAACCTCTGACTCCGACACTGCTGATACGGTGCACCGCATAGAGAGCCCCGACCGAGATCGCCCCACTGCCGACAAGGTATAGGATTTGACCACCGAGGCCGAGGAAAACACCACCGAGGGTTACTTGTTCGTTGCGGTTCATACTTTTGAGCTCGGTAGGGAGATGATTACTGTCTCGTGATCAATTTTTGTCTAATGCTCCAGACCCTGTCATATTCTACGCAGAGACGTCACTCCAGACCCTGCAACTTATAATATTCTACGCCGAGACGCCACTCCAGACCCTGCAACTTATAATATTCTGCACATTTTATGTTCCCCCTCCACATAGACCGCCCAAATGGCCTTCCATCGTAACTTCACCGCGAGTTATGATACCCGGGGCATCACTGATTTGTCACCGGGTGGCTCCTATCTTAACGAGCCAGGCTATCTGAATCACGGATTGGACAACGGATACGAAACGGCTCCCTATCCGGGTAGGTATTACGATCGACAGGCTGGGTACCATGCGGTAGTGGGGCCCGCGGGACTTACGCGAGCCAAACCAAGCTGGAGTAGATGGGACCCGCAAGCAATCGCTGATCCAGCTTACTTCTATCAGCTTTACGGTACGGCGAGTGACCCCTTGACCACCTCGCGAGACGGTAATGATAACGCTTATTGGGGTGCTGAGTATGCCGAACGACCACGCTTGGCTAATCGACACTTCACCAACTGGATCGGTCATGAGTTTTGGCGTCATGGTAAACGCGGCCTACCCAAGGGACGCGGCGAGATGAAGAACTTTCTGTCTGGAGTAGCCCCAAACTTCCCGATCTACGAGGATGAATTACCCACTCCTTACGTTATTGTCTCCGGGGCGCGTGGTCGAATGGACCTGAAGAACCGCCTGATTCAAATCCCAGCCGGGGCGATGCTGATATTTCTGGCCGAACCACAAGACGGGGACAGCACTGCCCATTATCGCGAATACATCGAAGCGGTACAGGTGCCTTCTCGTCCTAGCTTTTACTAAGCTCGAAGGTATGTCATTTTTTGCATCATGTGCGTTCTCGTCCTAGCTTTTACTAAGCTCGAAGGTATGTCATTTTTTGCATCATGTGCGTTCTCGTCCTAGCTTTTACTAAGCTCGAAGGTATGTCATTTTTTGCATCATGTGTACAAAAAAGGTGAAGGCTGAGCAGGTATCCTTCCTCAGGGTGGAAATAGGTTTTCAGACACCCACTTAAGCACTTCGAGATGTCCATTCTCTTCTGCAAGGGCACGAACATCCGCGTTCCACGGGCAGCCATTTTCGTATGCCCACTTAAGTACTTCGAGATGTCCATTCCTGGTTGCATGAGCACATGTATTCTCATTCCACGGACATCCGTTCGCTCGAGCCCACTTAAGCACCTCGAGATGTCCGTATTCGGCCGACCAAGAACAGGTCCATTCATTCCATGGGCATCCGTTCGCTCGAGCCCACTTTAGTACTTCGAGATGTCCATCCTTAGCTGCCAATGCGGGGGTGTTCTCGTCCCACGGGCATCCGTTTGTTCGGGCCCACTTAAGTACTTCGAGATTTCCATTCCCGGCTGCGTAAGCACATGTCCACTCTTCCCACGGGCATCCATTAGTTCGAGCCCATTTTAGTACTTCTAAGTGCCCATATTCAGCCGCCTGAGCACAGGTCCATGCATTCCACGGACATCCGTTCTCTCGAGCCCATTTTAGTACCTCGAGATGCCCATACTTGGCCGCATACGCACAGGTCCACTCGTCCCACGGGCATCCGTTTGTTCGGGCCCACTTAAGCAATTCTAGGTGGCCTCCATTAGCCGCCTGAGCGCAGGTCCACGCGTCCCACGGGCATCCGTTCGCTCGAGCCCACTTAAGTACTTCGAGATTTCCATTCCCGGCTGCGTAAGCACAGGCCCACACGTCCCAGGGGCATTCATTTTCGCGTAGCCACTTAAGTACCTCGAGATGCCCATTCTTGGTCGCATACGTACAAGTCAATTCATTCCACGGAGACCCATTTGCTCGAGCCCATTTTAGTACTTCGAGATTCCCATTCTTGGCCGCATATGCACAGGTCAATTCATTCCACAAACATCCATTTTCTCGAGCCCATTTTAGTACCTCGAGCTGCCCATTCTCTGCCGCATGCGCACAGGTATTCTCGTCCCACGGGCATCCGCTTGCTCGGGCCCACTTTAATACCTCGAGATTCCCATTCTTGGCCGCATGTGCACAGGTCCATTCATTCCACGGGCATCCGTTTTCCTTTGCCCACTTCATTAACGGTACTGTATTCACTGTATCGTAACGTACCTTTTTGTACCCACAGTGGTCTCGCCAATACCGACAGACGAAACGAATGGGCGACCCTCTAGTTCGTTCCCAGATGAGTTTCCAAATATCGAGTGGTAGAGGATTCATGTTCTGATAAATGTAAGGAAGGGAATCAACTCTTAAAAAAGAATCCCATAGGTCAAGGATTACGGACGTAGCTGAAGTAGTACCTCAACCTTGACATCGGGCGGGGTCCACGCTAGGGGTTTGATCACCTTGCCCTCGGCATTGCGATGATACTTCCCATCGTCGAACTTCTTGCTCTCGTTGGCCGCATGGACTACATTGAAGATCGGTTCGAGGTCAATACCAGCCTTGACAGCCGCGTTCTCGACGTAGTAGACGATATCCACAAGTGCATCGGCTTGTTCGGCAATGCGTTCCACTGGATCGGGGGAAGAGACTGGAATCTGCCTACCGTTAGGCTTGTCGAGATGTTCCTGGATCGCTTCGTTGAGACGTTGCTGTAGGAAACCAATCAAGGCGTCTTTGCTCTCACAGGCCCCATGAGTAGCAACGGCTAGTTCCACTAGTTCGCTCATCACCATCTTCGTGATGAAGGATACCTCAGTGTAAGACATCTCGCGAGGTCGTGCTGGCAGTTTGTTAGGATCGGGAGCGCTCTCGAAGGTGAATCGGCGTACAAGGTCCGATCTGGATTCGACAAAGCCGTGACGTCTGACTTTGTAAGACTCGGTAGGAGCTGATGCCATATCTCGGACTTCCTGGAGGGATATGAGGAAGAAAATTCGTGTTGAATATAGCTCTGCGGGAACTTCAATTTCTAATTGGGTGCCGTTTCGTAATAGAAATTGATCCGTATTGAGAGGTTAGATGAGCGAGAACAAGTGTATGCTCTGCTCAGCCGGGCTCACAGGACTAAACTGCTGTGAATGGAGTAAGGAATTCCTCGCCGGGAGACACGCTCCAGTAGTGCCAAAAGTACTTCCGCCAATTCGGCAACAAAAACCAGGTAAACCGGAACCCGTAATCAAGTGCCCTACTTGTGAGCAACCGGTGACTCCCCATTGTATCTCCAGCGGCATCGGCGGAGTTAAGTACCAGTGTATTCATGAACATACCTGGATCCAATCTCGCGCCACGGGTGCGTTACTCCCTTTCCTTGACTCATAAGCTTCGGAGGGGTGCAGGAGTACCTTTTTTGCGAATATCAATCAAGAATTGAGTGTTAAAAAAGTATACACATGCGCAACTCAAGTTAGGTACCTAATCTGACAGGCAGAGCTCGTCTTCCGCTGGCGTTTCCGCACTAGTGGTTGGTTTTGCTTTCTCGGCCTTTACCGAGGTAACGGTGGGCACGGCACTGGATACCTTGAGCTCCTTGCTCTTCTTCGCCGCGGCCTTGGCTTTGGTTTCAACCCTGACAGTCTCAGTCTTTGTTTCAGTCTCGACATTGGGAGTCTCAGTCTTGGCGGCCGGCTTAGCGACCAACTTGGGCTCTGGTGCCTTGGCGGCCGCGGGTGCCTCGACAAAGCCCGCTGGTTTGTGCTGCTCCAATAGCTTCGTTAGGGCCTCGATGTCAATCTTACGAGTGTTACCGCTCATGTCGTAAATGTCCATCTCACGAGTGGTCTTCTTGGTCTTCATCGCCTGCGACTTCATCCAGTTACCGATGTTCTTGACCTGCAGGCAGTACTTGGCATAGCGTCGAGTGAACACTTCACGGATCTCATCTTGGAACAACTCACCAAAGTTGATAGGCTGTGTGTCGGGCCACTGAATAGCAATGGGCTGGCTCTTACCCTGCAAGGCTGGAATGATCATCTCGGTCAAGGTGTCGCGGGTGATGGTACACTTCATATCCCAGGGCTTCGCATGCATCTTGCAACCCACGTAGAAGGACTCACTGGTAGCCAAATCCAAGATCCCAAAGATCGTCTGGAAGATCGTGTTGAAACTCATCGTGGGAATCCACTTCTCACTAGAGTCAGTAGTACCATACAAGATGCTGAGACATACCTTACCACCTGAGCAAGGAGTATACAAATTGGTGTGAATGTGACTCTTGTAGCCCGAGTAGAACAAGACGCGAGGTGAATTGAACGGGTACTTAAGGTTGGAGCCAGTATTATTCAACCAATCGCGACCAGGTTCAACAGTAAAGTAGAACAAGCCGCCCTCATAGGGAGTACCTTCGGCACCGATGAGCATTACATAGATCATTCCGTAGTCATCGTTCTTGACCTTGGCATAGATACCACCCTCGGGGCAATGCAGTTCCTTGACATCCTTGACCACGCGAGCAATGTTGAAGCCGGTTGGGTTCTGAATGGAAGCCATTTTGTGTCGATGTGAATCAACGTTCCTGGATGTGAGAATTACTATCTTCAATTTTGAATTCGGTGCTATATTCATCGGCACGCGCGTCTCTCCGAGCCGCTTGGCCTAAGAATAAGACACCTTTTTGTGCTTTGTATCGCGCTTTCAATTCCAGGTATAGATACCGGCCTCGTAATTCGAATTTTGAACTACTCTGGATCAGTAACTCCCTGATAATATGGCTGCACCTCCCATACCTTACAGAAGGATAGCTTTCGCTCTTTCCGAAGAACAGTTAGGTACCGCCGCGTACGATGCTCTGGTACGAATGTCCGATTGCGAAGTGGGAAGGTTACTGGCCTGTATTCTGAAGGGTCCCTGCCAGGGGTTTCATAATACTCATTTGTTTTCATCGAGTGTACCCACCCTCGTTAATACCTCGTCAAGTGTATCTTCTCCTGGCACTGCTCCCACTACCACACCGATACCTTCCTCTGCTCCCGCTACTCGCGACGTTACTGCTACTCGCGACGTTACTGCTACTCGCGACATAACTGCTACTCGCGCCTCCTCGCACATTGGTGTCACAGGTGAGCAGCTCGTACGAGAGATCCTCCAACGTGAATACAGTGTAGAAATGGTCTCCAACAAGCCCTACAGTGGGGATATTTTACTCTACCGGCCGCGAAAGTATGGTGCTGGGAGCATTAACATCATGGTGGAAGTCAAGAACTACAGAAGTATGGTACCCTCCACTGAGGTCGAGAAGTTCCAGCGAGACACCGCCGTGATGCCCAACATCCACGCCGCCTTAATGATTAGCCTGGGTAGTCCCATCGCTGGGCATGATTCGCTCGACATTGCGGACCTAGCGCATGGACGTCACCTACCTATCATGTATCTGCATGGAGATTCACCCGACATTATCTTGGGAGCAGCTAGGCTGTTATACCTCCACGTGGACCAGTTCCAAAGTATCCAACACTACTTGGAGCAATACAGTGAACACCTTTACCCAAAGATCTGGAAGGGAGCCTCCAAAGCCTTGGAACTACTGCAAGGTATCGCCCAAACGCGAGTGCTGCTCCTCGAACTGCGAACTCAAATGTGCCAAAAGATCGACAAAATACAAGAGCGCATCCTGGTCAATGAAACCCAACTAACCGAAGTGCTGAGCAAACTGCGCCAAAGAGTCTCTGAATTCGTTCCTGAATCCCTGACCGGTGGCTGTTGCACCAAGGCAGAAGAGGTTTGGGATTGCATAGGAGCTATGGTAGCGGAGCATGTGGACGGTTCGGCTTATCGTCGTAGTCAGGCTAATGCTGCCATGATCCGAGAACTGGTCGAGAAGAACCTCAAACTACCAGCAGGTAACTTGATGGTACAACTACATGCCCGTGTATTGATCGTCTCACAGGGTGTACCGGTATTCCGCTTGAAGCTGATGGTGGATAGTACGGAGCTGAGCTATCTACCCACCCCGCAGGAGAACGGAATTCGACTGGCACCTACGCAGACTTACGATGGTAATTGGATCTCGGAACGTGTAGGTCGGAAAGGTAATCTACTACACCCTCGCTCACATACCTTGAAGACACTCACGGCACAGGCCGAATGGCGCCCCGGAGACCTCGTAGAAGACATGCTACCGGAATTCATGACCCCGGAATAGCCCTGTGGATTGCCCGACCGAATGGGCCGTCTGGAATAGATAATTCCCCGTGTCTACTTTTTTATCTAGAGCTCCCTCACGTAGAGTGATACGAAGACGTTAGACGCGAGCGGATGACCGAACCAGAACTCAAGTTTATTCGCTCCCGGTGTCATAAGACCCACGATGCCTACTACGGTTACATCAAGATTGGACATAAAGACGAGGAGACCCTCACTTACTTGGGCAATCGTTACGATGGTGTAAAGACTACTCGACCGGAGTTGTATAGCTGCTGTAGTGGTCATTTTAACCTCCTTGAGCTGGAGGGCGGCGCTACTTTCGGCGGATGTAACGAATGTATGAAGTTCGTGAGTTATATTCCGTATCATCAGATCAACGAGAATGACGTCCTAGTTCCAAGACCCTATCAAGGAATTGCCATGCAAACAGCTGATGAGTGCAAAGCACGTAGCGTATTTCACTACGGAGAGGTGCGCGCCAGGGATGGAAGCGTTTACTTTGCCTTATTGCAGCCACGACACGAAAACGATCTGGTCGGTACCTCCACCTGCGCAGTTTGCGCTCGCTTCAATGCCTGTCCGCCATGCAAACGCCTGCTCTACCTCGCCCAACGCGTCTGGAGAAAATAAGCACACCGGGGCTCAACGTACCTGGAGAAAATAGGCACACCTAAAGAAGTATACGGAGCGATATACACTCGCTTATTTTTTCTCTGAGGTTTACAGGCGAGAGAATGAGTAAGGAGACGCGACCCTCGCCCTCTATCTCAGCGCAAGTCGCCCGGGATAAAATCAAAGAAGGTAATGATGGCAACATGTACCTTTCCAAGCCAGACCGTAACGGAGTGTATCATTGGAAGCGCCTCTGGCAGATGAGTGAAGTGAAAACAGCCGCTGAATATTACGACCAGTTCCCACACAAGCCGCGCAACTATGACACAAAAGAAGTAGTGACGAAGCTCCGAGCCGTAGCCAAGGCGCTCAACAAGCATAATATTCCACTCATCCCAATAGGTTGGCGTAACGTTTGGGACTTTGGAGATAATGCCGCTGATGATGCATACGAAATAGCTGATTCGAAGTTTATCAGTGGTGGACCCGGCCCCGGTTATTTCTCCAAACCACTGATGTTTTATACCGATCACAACCTTTACTTTGCCAGCATTACGGGTAAGTTGTATATAAAGTACGACTTGGATACCTGTGAGAAGGTAGTTAGCAAGAACGAGCTGGTAAAACTGAGCAAAGAACGTCGAGCATTGGTAGTAGAAGCCTTCAAGAAATACTTCGGGAATCGCTTCGCCTGGAACGGTAGCAAGGCCGCGGCAATGATGGTTAAGTTGGTCAAAAAATGACCCTCCGCAAAGAACTACTCGCTCTCTATGAAAGTGGATTTTAATCATCATCTGAGTCTGTTTTTTCCACTACGGGACTAGCCTCTGGGTCTCGGAGTACCTCTGGGATTAGGATTCGCATCGTCAGACTATCGAACACTTCCTTAGTACAACGTGCCCCATTCGTCATGAACAGCGGATTTCCCTCCGTAGAAAAGACTTGATGTGGCCCCTCTCGCTCGGGGTAGTACCCAAAGGGTGGTCGTAGGCTCTTGGATTCGCCGCCCTCGCCACTCAGCAATACATTCGGTAGGGAAGCTTGGACCTGCAAGATGCGTTCACGTACGCCGGCCAAATAGCTCAAGTTGTAGTTCCGAGTCAAGGTGCCGAGCGTTTCAGTACCCAAATAGAAGGGAATGGTCCGATATAGAGACCAGGCTTTGGAGTCGGCCGAGACTTTTGGTAAAGTGGTGGTGAACAGTTCCTGTCCCAGCATCTCCATGATCAGGATCATATTCGTCATGTTAATGTAGTATTCCCGGAATATATGGGCTAGTTTGGGACTTTCGTAAGCGCCTTGCAAGAAATGCATTAGGTGATACTGGGCCTGGGCAATGTAGACCCGCTCTGGCCAATTCTTGACCTTACTGGAGATTTCTTTAGGCATTTGACACATCTGACCCAGCGCTTGGAAAGCTCCGCGGAGCTGGAAGACGGGTATCAAGGCACCCATGCAGTCCAATACCTCGAGTTCAGGTACCGTAGCTGGCACTTCCTGAGCTGCTGTTTGCTTGGCAGTCGGTAGTTCCTCAAGCATCCGTTTGGCGGCTTGCGCGGTGGGGTTCCCAATCTCGATATCCGGAAGGATGGCTTCCCACATTGAGCGGAGTCGATCACACCAAGTAATGAGCGCCTCCGAAGGCAGTCCAGGTTCGGTAGTGAAACTCTCATGCTCGATCTTAGCTTCTTTGACCAACTCGGCCAACTTACGCGAACCCTTGAGCGGGAAGAGCGCCTCCAAGTCTTGGAACTTCTGGATAAGGCGAGGGATGAGGCTGGTAGATTCGTAGGAATCCTCGTTTGATTTCAATTCCGCCTTGGGGCTCCAAAAGAATCGCACGGCGCGGGGACGCAGCCCATCGAGGAATCGAGTATAGTAGCGTAAGGTACGCCCAGTAGCATTCTTTTGTATGAACTCCTCGTAGTCATTGCTGAGTACACTTAGTCTGGCTCGCATAGGTAGATTCCATTCTAATTCAATACCCGTATCGGTGATTTTTACATCATGACGGGGGATCTTTCCCAACATCTTCTCGGCCTCGCGTAGTTTTTCGGCTGAGATACTAGGGAGCTGTGGCTTCGCGAGGAGATGTTCCAAGTATCGACGGAGCAACGCATAGGCCAGGAAACCAGTGATGGCCTGCCCTTCCAGCTCTCGCCAAGTGATGGAAATGCTGGTATGGAACTTGTCATTTTTGTCCGTGGGAATGTCCTTGCCTTTCGAAGCTCCCGTTACCTTGGAAGCGAGATTAGCGGCGCCAGACGCGAGATTAGCGGCGCCAGACGCGAGATTAGTGACACCAGGCACGAGTGGGAACTGCGCATCGAGGAGCCGGAAGCGTTTCTGGTCCTTAGCAAAGCGATGCATGATCGTCTCCTGTGGTGCATTCTCGTAAGGGTGGCAAAAGGCGCGATGTACATCGAGGCGCTGAAAATCGGGCGAGACTACCCAGAGACCCTTATACTTGGGTAGATTAGTGATCTCGCGTCTCGGAATCCGATCATAAACGTCCTGCGGGATGTATCCAATATCGCATACCGTAACGAAGTTCACGCGAACGCGGCGCCCGGTCACGTGTAGTTGATTGATGGCACTGATTCCGGGTAATCCAGCTTTATAGAGGATATCGGCCAAATCTAAGCTGTCCTGGAAGAAGTCGGGACTCATAATGTCATAGTCGGGAATGGTGTCTTCGGAATAGATCCCTACTTCGCCAGCACTTTTCAGATTAAGGTCGATAGCCATTCCACCGTATAGGATTCGTTTACGATCTTGAATAAACTTGCGGACGATCACCAAAGCCTTCTCGATATGTGGATAGTTAATGTTACGCTTCTCTGCTACGTTAACGTACTGCTTCTCGGCCGCCGCTACCGCATCCATCTTTCTTCGAGTTACCTGGTTTGCCTTCGGTTTTGCCTCCGGCAGGGGTAACTCAGATCTCTCTTCGTGAAAGGCGCGTTAACTGGGAAATGAAAATAGTAAAGGTAAAAAAGACCATGTGAACAAAAGATAGAATTACACCTTTCGGTAGTTGCAGGTACCGCAGTGCTCAGCATGAGCGGCGTTGATGACCTCGCCAGGGCAAAGCTTGCAGATCCAACGACCCGAGGCTTTGATAGCTGCGATCCTCCGTCTCTCGTTAATAGAACAAGTAGCACAGTGCAACTCCCAGGTGTTACGTTGAGTCGCACAAGTAGAACAGGTCTGCATCTTGGGCTGCCGAGAGACCTCACACAGCTGACAGTTGTTGAACTGCTCGTCGTTCCTGCTCTTGCAGAAGGTGCAGATCCAGAGCTCCTGTACGGTGACATGAACGGGGCTTACGTGAACGGGGCTTACGTGAACGGGGCTTACGTGAACGGGGATGCGAGCGACCTCAGCTGGAGTCTGCAGGCAGAGCACACAGTTTACGTTCTCGTATTTGTTCGAGGCTTGGCAAAAGTTGCAGTTCCAGGACATTGAGGAGTATTGATTCGCGATAAGCTATGTCAAAGTGTATCTAGGGTACAAAAAATCAATTCGTGTCATACCTGAGACCTTAACCCTTACTTACACCCCGTTCTAGTGAGATCGTCTCTTGAACCCAGCCTCGTAGCTGTGGGTCTTCTAGCCCTTGTACTTGAGGTGGATGGTCACACTGGTCAAAGCGATAGCCAGCCTCTCGAGTCCGATCTAGCATCTTCAATAACCTGAGCGTAGGAACCTCGTGATGACATCCCCACCATAATACCGTGCCTAAGAATCGCTTCGAATCGGGTCCTCGAAACCAAGGTCCGCATTCACTATCGCTAGTCAGATGCATCAACATCTTCAAGATACCATACTGATTGAAGGCCACGGCCGCGTATCCTACATGCTTGATAAGATCACACAGGCTGTTTTTGTCATCGTTAATGAACTCAGCCAAGATGACTCGCAATCGTTCTCGTTGCCCGCGCAATGTTAATAGTACCATGAGGGGAATACAACCATGCATGTGCTCATTAGTTCGTCCGTAGGCCCTGTCATAAGTTACCCAGTCATGTTCCTCAGCGGCCCGACGGAGGGCATCCATGATCTCACTAGGCGGCGCGTAGGCCATCTTGAATTTATGAGCGATAATACCTAAATTGAATTACCATTTAGAGATTTACAAGTGGATAGACATAGAAACTTGTATTAGAGCTGCCGGAGTTTTACCAAACTCGGGGTCTCAGAAATACGAGTATCTCTCTGCAGAAAACTACGTTTTCTTGTATCTCTCTGCAGTGAAATTCCCCTGTATCCCTCCTCACAAAAAACCTCACAAAAAAACCTCACAAAAGTACTCAAAAGCAAGATGTACAAGTTACTGAATCCTTTCGACGACGGGCTCGGTAGTGTGGAAATCGAACAAGTGGAAGAACAAAAGCAGGTTTATGTAATCCCTACGGAGGAAAAGTTCATCTGTCAGTTCTGTGCAATCCCGATGGTACAAGTTCCAGCCGGCGGGATGCGCTGTGAAAAGTGCGGTTACCTTGATGAGAGTGAGGCCTATGACCTCGACATTGGTAACGAAAGCATCGCCGACCAGTACAACACCAGTGAGAATTCCTCTATGGCTACTCGTGTGGTAGGTCCCGGTCGAAACGGGCAGCGAGTATTGCATAGCAGCCCTGGTCCTAATGGTAATCGTAACATCCAGCATCGTGAGACCGTTAATAAGATCTCCGCCATCGTACTACGCAAGGACCAGAGTATCTCCCAGAAGGTGATCAACGATGCCGCTGATTTGTTCTGCCAGGTACAAAAGCATCAAGTATTAAGGGGCGGCGTTCGCAAGGGTACCCAAGCCGCTTGCCTGTACCGAGTATGCGCACCCAACCGTATCAGCCGAAACATTCGCGAGATTGCCCAGCTATTCGAGGTAGACCAAAGCGAAGTCAGCAACGGCGACAAGATTCTCGACGAATTGTACGCCAATGGGCTCATCACCAAGGCCTTCCACGAGGAGGATCAAACCGAGGACATGCAGATCTCCGACCTCCTAATGCGCTACTTTAATAGCCTAGAGATGATCGAGCGATGCCGAGTGGCCAATTTGGACCTTGATAACATCCGACTCTTCTGCACTCGCTTGGTTCGTTTCACCAAGGTCTATCGTATCGCAGAGGGTAGCATGATTAGCAGCAAATGCATCGGTAGTATCTATGTACTCTCCCAACAGATCCCAGAGCTAAAGATAGACCGTGATACCATCGAGAAAAAGTGCAAGATCAGCAAGAGCACCTTCAATCGCTTCGGTAAATGTATCGCCATGGAACTGCGCGGCACCGAGACCACCCGTGAACATGTTCGCGGACGTCTGCGCCAGGTATTCAAGTCGCATGGAGTCCCACTCGGAGATCTGGGAACGCAGCGCGCAGTCCGGGCCAAGAAGCCTACCCCGGCTCGTGAAACTGGCCCAGTAAAACTACTGGGAGAGGATGTCCTAGATGCTGAGATCACCCTTGACTGAACTTGAATACGGTCCTGCAAGAGTCGTACTCTTTTTTACTTCTAGTTGCTTGTACCCTTTTTTACCCGGTCATACTCTGCCGTACCCTTTTTTACTCTGTCGTACTCTTTTTTAACTTGGTCTCCCGAGCAAAAAAAGATGGAGAAAGTAGAGCGGAGCTGGAGACTCGGTCCTAGGGCGTATCTAGGGCGGTCTTGCCCCATTTCTTACCCTTCTGGATCTTCTCCAGCATCTCTAGGTGCGAGGGTGACATTCGCTTATTGTATTCCGCGTCCAGCATCGCTTGGTACTTAGCCCGGCGATCTGGATCCTTGGAATCTCGGTAGTCAATGAAAGCCAGGTTCGAATCCTTATTGAACGGACTGCCAGTGTTAGGCTCGTCTAGCATTACAGTGATGCTGTTAAAGATTGCCTCGATCCCGTAGGTCATCTGCCAACCGTTCTCCTTCGAATTAGCCAAACTCTCAGCACTGACTGGGCGTAGAATGTCCAAGCAAATGGAGCCTTCTTTCGAGATGTTTGGATGCGTGATGGGCATCTCGGCGCGAACCAGTGGCGGCGACTGCGGGAAGGTGTACACATCCGGCGCTCGACCCCAGATAAACTTGACGCTCCAGACCATTGTTTGGTTTTCATACAAGGAGCCCACCGGTGGCTTGGCCAGCAAATACAAGAGCCCCGGATCATCTTTCCGCACCTCTCCAGCCTTGTCGTAATAGGCCGTGAATAACTTACTCTCCTCCGCTCCTACAATCTCCTTGAGCCAACGCATCCGAAACATCATGGCGGTAGGATTAGCTTGCATCTTGCTCGAGCAACTCCTCAGCTACTGTGAAATGATAATTCTTAGTACTTTACCCCCATTTGTTCAATTTTTCTCCCTATGTTCCGACCTTACACAACGAGAAAAAATCAGGCCTCTCAGACTCTTAAGAGGAGGTGTAGATCCCGTAAGTGATGGTCTTGTAGCTACCGCTGGGATGTGAAACAGAGATGGTCTGGATCTTGCGACAATGAGGACAAGTCACGGTAGGTGCTTGGTAGTCACCGTCGGTATCATGTCTACCTGGGGGTAGTTCACAACGGAAGGTAGAGCCGCAGATGTGACACATCCAAATGGGCAAAGGTGGCTGAGTGCCGGCCTGGACGAGGATGGGAGTGAAATTACCAGTAGCCATACCAATAGCGAGTTTCACTTGCGAGTTTCACTTGCGCGTGGATAACTCTGCCTTCTATTCAATTTGTGGTAGCCTAGCCCACCTTTTCTTTCGGAGCTACTGGGAACGTTATGACACGCGCAAAACGGCCCGGGATTAGAATATCGCTGTGTAGGTAAATCTCGCGCCCTCGTACCATCCTATCGAGGATGAGCTCCACTCTGATAATACCAAGCTCCACCAGGACAGTTATCTTTGACGATTGAACACGATACAGCGGGATTAGATTTCTTGTCGTCTGTTGTTCCTGTCCACCACCCCTCGGACCACAGTTAGGTATCGTTATGGCACCATCCTGTCCCGTAATGAGTTCAATGCTTCGATAAACCAGGCCCCACCGATGACGCTCTACCAGTGGCATTTCTACGATGTAAACGTATAAGCCGCCCAATTCTGTGCATCGTCGCACCATTGTTTTGTGTAAATGCCCTATGAAGCCATTGTCGTACGGACGCCGATCAATGCCCATGTCGTGATCAAAGACCTCTGCATCCGCTGGCTGAAGGTCCATATTCACGAGAGATTATATGCGAATACGCATAGCCCGACTCTAATACCTGCGCTGGGAAAGACTCCCTCAAGAATTATGCCTTAGAGACAATGAAAAGAATAGAGGCCCGGATTAGCGAGATCGCGATCGTCCGGACCTTTCCTCGAGAGATAAATTCCGAAATGAGAATAAAATGAGAGCAAAATGCAAGTCTTATCCATACTCTCGAGGAATTGGGGATTCTCGAGAACGATGGTTGTAACGAGAGTTCGAATTAGACCTTGAGAAAATTGAAGAGCATTAGACGTGTATTCTTCTGACGAACCGCGTTTCAGAGCATCACCATGACCGACGTTGAGACTTACGAGACTGTCAAGAGCAGCACTGTTTCCTCTGCCGTAGCGAGCTACGTTTACCTGAATGCCCTGGCTACTAAGGACATCGTCCTAGCTGACAAGTCCGGTTCGCACCACAAGCCTGACCACCCTTTGGCCCAATTCGAGACCAAGTTCCACGCCGAGCACAAGCCGGCCAAGGGCGAGAAGTACACTTACTCTAAGATCACCAGTACTGAGGACGAGGCCACCGGTGCCATCATTACTAACCGCGAGATCGCCATAGTCCGCAAGTTCTACACCAAGGATACCGCTGATCTCAAGCATTTCCTGGAGTTCTTCCTCGTGAACCTATGCAAGGAGTACAGCGCCTTCTATCCTACCCAGAAGGGTAAGTTGGAGCCCGTGGCTTCCTTTGAGAAGAAGCTCTCCGAGTATGTGGAGAAGCAGTTCACCGGTACTGTATCGCGCTTCATCTTCACTATCGGCAATACCGCTCGCGTTGACACTATGGGTGGCGAGACCGTTGTTACGCCTGACATGGTCATCATGAAGGAGATGGAGGGCTACTACGGTACCCAACAGAACCGCCCAATCGAGCACCTTCGCGCCATTGCCGCTGCTTACCTGAAGTTCTGCAAGCTTGTCGCTATCTTCCTGGCCAACAACCTCACCGAAGCTTGGTCCACCATCGCAGTTGGCGATCTTCTGGCAATTCTGCGCCACTTCAACAGTCTGCAACGCGCAGAGGGTAACGGCGCTTTGCTCAACAACTGTGTCTTTGAGGAGCTGACAATCTACGTCAAGTCACGCCATGTGGTCAAGACCAAGAAGGGTAAGGACGATTCCGATGGCATGCAGGACGACCTCACGGAGGAGATCACCGGCAAGAAGCCCACTCCTCCCAAGGCCAAGCCCAGTACCACCAAGAGCAAGAAGGGTTCTGGCAAGAAGGGCGCCGGGAAGAAGAGTACCACAAAGCCAGCCGCTGCACCAGCTGATGATGACTTCGAGGATTCAGCCAATGGGGTCGATGACCTGGATGAGCTAGATGTCTAACTATGCTCGCCTTATGACCGGGACGCGCGTATCCTCCGGATCCGCTTGCCCTAAAATAAGACTCACACCTCTAGTGCGCTAGTGTCATACAACTCGTATTTTTTTCTCATACGTTTACCCATTCCTACGTTTACCCATCCCGAAACAATCATACAACTGAACACACTAGCGAGACAAGATGAGCAAAGTATTTGACTTAGAACTTTATCATGACAGAGGTACTAGCGGATTCCGTGAAGACGCGTGCGGATTCCGTGAAGACGCGTGCGGATGTACCAATACGTATCGGCCTCCTTAGTAATATTGCTGATCGTTATCATATACTTCGTTTGGCAGGACAAAAAGTACTACTACGATGCTGTTATGACCGGGTATTGGGTTGGCGATGAGACCTTCCTTAGCCATACAAACATGGACAGTATTGCCCTATACGTGGGACAGAACATTGCCGGGGCCTTTGGTGAGAAACGACGAGCCTATCTAATCATGACCGGGAACGGTAATATCATCGTTCAGCGGATCATTTACATGACCTTGGGTGGTTCGGCTGGCTTGTTCGGTAGTAAAGTGAGCAAAACTCTAACCTTGCGCGATGATGAGGAAGGCTCGGTAGAAACGGGACCCGCTGAGGCCGGGCTTGATGAACCCACTAGCATCAGTATCGGCAAAGTAATGACCGATGAACCGATCGAATGTGACATGAATTTAGCACTAGGAATGATGAGCTGGTCACTGGGTGATAAGGTATATGCGCGCTTCTTTCGAAACTTCCAGGACGATGTGCAAGACGATCTCGAGAGTGCAGAAGAGTCGGAGTAAATTCACCTCGCGGATTGATTTTTTAGCACTTTCGAAACTTCCAGGACGATGTGCAAGACGATCTCGAGAGTGCAGAAGAGTCG
>CAZIRP010000003.1:80569-102131 GCA_964541665.1 uncultured Caldilineaceae bacterium
GAGTAAATTCACCTCGCGGATTGATTTTTTAGCATAAGTAGCACTCTTCCTGACCTAGGAGAATATGAACGGGCAAAATAGTCCGGTAGCTTTCGCGGCAGCTACCATTATTCTGATCGCCATTGCTATTGGACTGTTCGTCGTCGGCTCGGCTGGAATCTTAATCGTCGGTGATGACATTTACGGAATCTTGATTGTCTTGGGCGGATTTATAGCTTCTTGTGTACTTGGGGCTATGTTTGAGGCGAACCGGCAAGGCTGCTTCGATGCTAATTCGTATCCGGATGACGAGATTGATTTATAGGTTTTACGCGCTGGGACCGTGAAGGTACGCTATTTTTATTTGGACATTTTTAAACCACCATATTAGATCACTGCGGTAGCTTTGGTCCGTCCTCTCCACAACTCATACGCCCGTGCGTTAATTGGAACTTCGGAACCCATCGAGCCAACAGGCCCATGGACTTCGAATGCCTGATTGATGCTTCGGTGAGGTTGTAAAGTGATATTTGGGCAGTATCACCGATCTAAGAGGACATGGGAATCGCATAGCCGGGGGTTGAATTACCGCCCATTCAATCCAGGTAGGCACTCGGCCGGTAGTAGTCATAGGCGTGTATCGCGTACCGAGTGTATTAGTATCTTTTTTGTGCTATATTCTCCAGCCTCACACATGTGTGAATGCGCATCTCTCTTCGAATCTGCGATTCTTGATGAGCTGCTTGCCTTGCGAATAAGACACATTCTCGTTCACCTCGCTTATTCCGTTTGCTCTGTTTGATTCACTTTCCCGGCTGCCTCTATTTAGAGCAGTTTGAGCGTATTCGTACGAGCTCAAGATGCAGAATCCTAAGCAAAAGAGAACGCTAAAACAACTCGAAGCCAAAGAGCGTCGCGAGAAGAAGGATCATTCCCGAGCTTACCTTTCGCCTGAGTTCAAAGCCAAGGTCCTGGCACGGGAGGCCTATGACACTATGTCTCCCCTGGAAAAGTATGAGTATAGGCAACTATTCGTGGAAATTCCACAACATAGTTGCGGTTATTGTTTTGAATCGCACATCTTTGGTGGTTACTGCTCCGAGGAGGGCGAATCTTGCATATCTCAAGCACGTCTCAACAATCCTCCCACGCGAAGTCAACGTCGGTGCAATGTGAATCCAAATCACTAGTCGAGTTAACGCCCTTTTTTGTCTTAATCCAAGCCTCGTTATGAGATAAAAAATCGGAGATAAAATGTACCCACGTTTAACCCGCTTTTCGATTTACGTACCCTTTGTACGGTGCAAAGATGGCCGCCCCCATGATCGCCGCCCAAGTAGGCACGACCGCTATCGAACATGCCGATACCCTCGCTCATGTTGGCTTCACTGGTGTAAGTCGGATTGTCCAAGCCGTAGTTATCTTCCTCTGTGTCATCATTATCCTCATCGGTATCATCGTAATGAGCGTAGGTAACTTTACCACCGGCCTTATTTGGTTTGCCATCGGAGCTGTAGCCATGGGTGGTACCATCTTCTGGATTCGAGGTAGCTCGGGTTTCTACAAACCGTCCGAACCGGCGTACCAACCCAATCCCATCTATCAACCGGCGCCCAGATCTGCTTACGTACAGCCCCGCGTCCCATTGGCACAGCAATCTTTCAGGCGCCCCTATACCGGTCCTACCCAAAACTTCCACGGTCGCGGTGAAGTATCTGACGAAGAGCTAAACCAAATGACCGAAGTGGGTGGTGATTGTTGTTGTGGTGATGATACAGAGGAGCGGAGCTCGTCGCAGGATGATACCCCGACCCCTCCTACCCCGACCTTCCCCTCTCCTGTCTCGGTGGAAGGAGATAACGTTATCGATCGTGTAGTATCACCCCGCGATGTGAAGGGAGCCGGAGAAGCCGGGGAACTCTTCGACGAGGCAATGTTGAATGACCTAACGCGCGACGGAGTACCTCGCCCACGCAAGCCACTGACAATACACTAATAACGTCGCTAATATGAACGTTCTCACGAATCAGAGATTCCGTGAGAGTTCACATAGACTCCGTTTTTTATTTCGCCACTCAGTGCGGTTACGCCCTCACATGGCAATCCTGGTGAGACAAAAAATCGAGTCGATGAAGATGACGAAGTGGTCCCGAAGCTACATCCTCATTAATGAGAAAGCATTATTTGGAGTTCTTTGGGCAGTGGTTTGACTCCCGTGCTCTTGATCCAATCGGCCACTAGCTTATCAGAAGCCTTTGTTGCCGTTGCTTGGTCAAAGTTGCCTCGTTTGTATTCCTCGAAGGCGGCCAACATCTGTTTGAGCTCTTGGATTTGCTCCTCCACTAGTACTGTTTGCATCTCTACGACCCGCTTGATGAACTTAGCTGGAACTTGACTGAGGGGAAGCATCGCCGGGCATCCGTTCACCTGGCTAAAGTTCATGTAACGAATGTAAGTTAGGTAATCGTAGAATCTCTGCAGTTGCTCGTCCGTGATGCCCTTGAACCCTTCTAGCACCAAGTAAGTCTCCGAGTTTGGGCCCTTGCTGGTCAGTGGTTTGACAATCCGAACACTTTGAAAGTATGATCCAGCCAAGTACAATTGAGCTACGCTTGAGCCCTCGAGATGACTGAACTCCTTCAGGATAGCCGTTCCCTTGGGCTTCAGACAAGCCAAGCTAGCTACGAAATGACCTGTTTGTACCGCTCTATTCGTTAACTCTTCCTCGTCATAGTTGGGCGGGTCAGGTACGTATTTTACATCACTGGTTACTAAATCAGCGCGACCCTGGCTCCAGTTTCGTGTTGCCATTGAGGCTTGGAATCCCCGGATGTTGTTTACGCTGGTAATGTCGCCATCGCAATCGGGTCCGTACAACCAGCGATCCGGGAAGCGAGACATCAAGCCATACTTGTCACCCAGATAACCAGTCTCTCCCGGTCCTCCGCGGGAGTGTTGCTCTCGAAATTCGCGAGTACGCGAGGATGCATCTTTACGAAACTCCTTAAATCCACGATCTCGGCCACCAGTTTTACCCACGATGAGTGGGTCGCGGTAGCTGTTCGCCAACCAATCCCAATGAATCGGACGGTGTTCCATCTGCAGATAGTGGTTCATCGCCACAATAAAGTTACCAGGCGCCTCGGCCAACATAAGCGTATTAAGCCTAGCGGAGGTTTCACGCGTTTTTGTCTTCTCAATACGAGCCCAGGTAGGGTCGAGGAACTTGGCCAACTCGTACATTTTGAGCCAGGCATTGGTAACTACTTCGGCTCCATACTCACGGACTAGAATTCCTTTGCTACCTTTGAGCATGTCGTAACCGCGATATTCGCTCTGGAAGCGATGGAAACGATTACCGTCGTGCAACTGAATCGGTGTAAGCTGATCCTTGGCCTTGTTCATTACCTTTTTGAGGCGTTGTAGTTCATCAATCTCCCAGAAGTACTCGGGAAAGTCCACCTTAGCATTCACGGGCATATTTACCGGGATTGGTCTCAAGTGCAGATCGGCCGCACGTTGATTAATGCCAGTTACCAGCCAACCGTCACCGATACCACCATAATGCGGACGAATCCACTTATCAGCGGTAGGTGCAGTCTCACCTTTCTCCCTCGTGAGGGAAAACTCATAGATGTCGGCCATGGAACCCACTGCAGAGAATATACAAGTTGGGTAGAACCCACTGCAGAGAATATACAAGTTGGGTAGAACCAACTGCAGAGAATAATTAGCCTGTATCTATTCATATTATCAAATTTCGAATTGGATATGCCCTAAGTGCGACAAAGACAACGAGCCGGTGTACATTTAGCCTTTTATTGCTCGAGTGGACTCCGCGAGGACACGAGTGGATCTCGACAAGTTGATTTCATACGGTGTAAATTCCGGAGTCTTCGAAGATGTTCAATCGCATCTATCTGTTCAATATCACAACGATGCAGCTCCTGTTCTGGGACGATGTAGCTCCTCAGAGGCTGACCTGGCACGACGTCGAGAAACAGGTTCCGGCAAAGTGGAGCGAGGATCACGAGATCGTTTGTAACATTGCCACGGTCAGTAATGACCGCAACCTCTACATGCTGAACGGCAAGAACACGGGTTTGATTGGCTTTTACAACCCAAGCAATTTGTTGTGCAGCTTCGAGCTCGGCCTTAATACCAGAAAACGTTGGCACGTGAACGACTTCACCATGCTGCCGGATCCCACGGGGCCTCATCGCGTCGCGTAACCAGATAGCACATCACGTTCCGCACTTTTTTAGTCATAGGTTACATCACGTTCCGCACTTTTTTAGTCATAGATTACATCACGTTCCGCACTTTTTTAGTCATAGATTACATCACGTTCCACATCCGAGCCTCGTACCGGATAGCACAAAAAATCGAGTCGGTTAACACGGTGAAATGACCGCCGATGCAGCTTTAGCTGCGAGAAGGGCATGTAACTATGTGTTAATAGACGAGGGTAGCATTTTCTCTAGGCGATCCTTGTTGAAGTTCTTAGCCACGAAGAAGGCTATCAAAGCCTCGCGATTGTACTCGGATCGAATGAAATCGCTGGGCTGCATCTGCCCCTTGATGTCCGACAGGTAGTAACGATAGACCGTGTTCTGCTCCGTACTCATGAAGACCTTGCCTTCTTTGACCATTCGCATCGCCGAGGCCGGCCCACATTTCGGGATCCGAGCGTTGAAGTCATTCCCGAGGGCTACCCCGAGCCTGGTAAGCTGCTCCTTGGTGAGCCCAGTAGCCTTCAGCACTTCCTCATATTCGAAACTGTAGTAGACCGTCTTGGAAGTCTTTCCACTGGGTGATTTCTCACGGACCATTCGGAGCATGTTGCCACCAAACATCAGAACGTCTGAATCACCACTTACCACGTATTGGCAGAACCGATTATGGGCCGGGCCTATCGTGAGTCGAGCGGCGTACTGTTCGGCCTCGATACCCGTGGAAGCCTGCACGTAAGTACAGCCGGAGAGGCTCAACTGCTTTTTTACATCATCAATCAAGGCCGAGGTAAGTTTAAAGTTAGACTTGGGCTTATTCGCTTCTACAGCCTTGGCCTTAGCTTCTGCACGCCTGGCATAGGCTAGTTTCTTGAGTTCGTTAGGTTCGGGAGAGTCAAAGACCCAGATAGCTTCCAAGCCCGCTGTTTCGAGCTGCATCGACTTGTTAAGGATCGTGTTACTGTGCACAGTGGAATTACCATCCTTGTCCGTGAGACTGTCTGTTTGCACAGTACCTAAAGCGCTGGAATAAATCAAGAGACTGGCATCTACGGCTATACGCACTCGACCCTCCTTGGTCTCACCGTCGGGCCCAGGTGGTCTAATCGCTACCTCCTTCAGGGTTACTAACTTACCGAGACTACCGATGGTCTTACCGTGATGAGGAGAACCGGGATTATGGATTTCTGTCTTCCAAAAGTCCTGAACGCCCATTGAGTAAGATTTTCGGTGAGTTGAGCCGGTGTGTATCCCTATACCCAAACTCAATTTTATCTCTGGAAATTGAATACGTGGTCTCAATAACAAAAAACAAGCCTGCCACTTATAGCTTGGCTAGACAGGCGCCTTCGAATTGTTCACCGCCTCCCGCATGGAAATATTCAACAATACTACATTCATAACGTAATCTCCCACTGGACGGCATCCCCAAGCACAATTATTCGACGATAACGGCATGAACATAGGATTCTTTTTCTCGCCGTCCGTAGTGATGACAGTATCGGGGTAACTACCACTAGTGTTCCGAATATCGAAGGCTACGTCTCCGATGAGCCGCCCGCCTGGATTAAGGACATCATTTGCGTGAATGTTACGCATGACGACTCCCGAAGGATAAGTACCATTCGGTAGCTTTCGCAACAAGATCATCATCGCTTCCATGGTGTTCGAGGCTACAGGTAGCGTATGTAACTCTTGGATTAGCTGATCCATTAACCAAATACTTCTGAATACTAGACGGATACGAACTCAATTTTATCTCTGGAAATTGAATAGCATAAATTGAATGAGAACTTATACAAACTCTCGTAAATGGGAACTTATACCAGGAGGCTTCCGACACTTTTAAGGCAGAGCCTGATCGTCGAATGTGAGCTATCGTACCATCAGACGTTGTTTGACATGCGAGAAGCTTCCCACAAGTGCCACAATCTCAAAAGAGAGATCTATATAAAAGGGATGCGTCATTTCTGTCAGAAACTTGACATGCCGAACGCTCATGCTCTATACTTGGCATTCAAGGATCCCTACAGATTCAAAACAACCGAAGAAATGCTACTTTTGGCTGCCTGTAATGTTGGCGACATGGCTACGATTAAAGTATTATCCCATATGGTCGAGGAGAAAACTTGGTACACCTTCTGGAAGATCGCCACCCTGTACCAACATTGGGATGTCCTTGACCTTCTATTACCGAAGGATACCGGACGATTTCAACATGCCTCCACGTGTTACCTGGCCGTAACCTCGATACCGGCTATGCATTATTATGAGGCACGATATGGTCCCGTGTTGTTGTCTCCAAATAATTTGAGACGTTGCATCGTTGATATTTGTTATACCCAGGGCTTTGACAGTGAATTATTGGACTTAGCTTTCCAACGTGCCCCACTAGACAATAACGCGACAGTAAACGAATTGGCAGCGCTTGTAGAATTTCCGCACGATAATTTACACCCTTCGGCATTAGAAACGGTGAAATATGTACTGGGTAAATACCCACACCTCAAACTGAGCCTAGAACATTACAGACAGATCACCCAACTACTCGTAATACATCCCCACGTATCGGAAATAGTGGAGGGGCTCCGTGGGATTCTTAATAGCTAATACGGTTTGATTTCTTTTATTGAATGATAGAGGTCTCCAGGTGAAGGGTGCAAACTCTCACAAATCTTCCTTATTTGTGAGAAGATGAAGAGATATACAGGTGAACAAAGCTCACCGAAGAGGTATACAAGGAGTCTCCCGACGCTCTTGAGACAGAGCCTGGTCGTCGAATATGAGCGCTCCTATAAGCAATCGATCCACCAGATGAACAAAGCGAGCGATGAGGTTGAACGTCGCAATATATTCACAGGGGAAATGAGCTATTTCTGTGATAAGCTTGACCTACCGAATGCTCACAAACTATGCCCACTTATTCAAGGTTACGGCTACTGGGTTTTTAAGGTAGCCTGTGAAATCGGAGACACTTCAGCGATCCAGCTACCCTTACCATTCCACACGGATGACCTCTGCGTCCCTTGGAATCTCGCCATGACCTATCATCATTGGGACGTCCTCGATCTCATCCTGCCCGAGGCTATTCCACCGTCACCTTATGGTGCTTTCTTGACCTTCATTTCACTCATTTCGGTACCGTCCATCTACTATTACGAAGCGCGTTACGGTCCTATATCGCTACCCCCACTTAGCTTAAGGCGCATCGTGACAAACATTTGCTACGGTGCCGGGTTCGACCGCGAATTGCTTGATTGGGCCTTTCAACGGGCGCCGATAGACGGTTCCGAGACAACAGATAACCTGCTCACCGCGCTGCAATTTCCGGACAAGGCTCTCCACTCTACAACCTTGGAGACATTGAGGTACGCACTGGAGAAGCATTCTCACTTGAAGCTGAGGACAGAGTACTATGCCATCATCATCGGTAACAATATCGCGACCACTGAAATTCGAGACGGGATACGTAAGCTACTGAGCGGTTAGTGACACGGTTTGATTTTTTATTGGATGATAAGCTTGCGAATCCGAATACAAACTCTCATAGATAGGAAAGATTTATGAGAAAATGAAGAGGTATACAGGTGAACAGGGTTCACAGAAGAGGTATACCAGGCGGATCCCTATTTCCCTCGCCAAGAGCCTAATCGTAGGCTGTGAACGAACCTATAGGCAGGCCCTCCACGGCATATTCACTAATAAGGTGGATGGCATCGTAGATAAGAAACTGCTCCACGTGGAGATCCGATACTTCTGCAAACGCCTCGACATGCAAAGCATCCGCGCACTTTTACCATTACTTGGTCCCCACAGTAACGAGATAGCGTATATGGCTATGGAAGCTGCTTGTATTGTCGGGGACCCTGCAATGGTTCCCATGATCGGTGACCCAAGCGGTAAAACACTTCTCTTGAAACTAACGGTCAAGTATCAGCACTGGGACGTCCTTGACGCTATGTTATCGGGGGATCTGACACGATGGAACGGCTACTACATAGTCTGGCTTGCTTCCGCATCAGTTCCCGCGATTCACTATTTCGGATCCCGCGGTGTTGACCTACCATTTTCGACGTATTTGCTACGCGAAGTCATACTCGCTTGCTACTACAACGGATTTGATCGTGAGCTGTTGGACCTGGCCTTTCATCTCGATTCAGCGGGCGATAGTAGATCACCGGGGGCCCTGGTAACTCTCTTAACGATCCCATTCGGAACGACACATCCCTCTGCTCCCGAAACGTTGAAGTACGTACTTGGAAAGTATCCACGATTTAAACCCATTCCGGAGTGTTACGACCAGATAGTATTGTTTCCAGAAATGCACCCACCGGAGATCCGCAAGGCACTGCGTAAAGTACTCTCGTAAAACCTCGGTCCTACTTTTTTAAACGAGCTCCGCCGTGTTTTCTCAAAAGATGTATATCTTTAGAGAGCAATAGACTCGATCCCCTATTGAAGCAGCATATCTTTAGAGAGCAATAGACTCGTTTCCTACTAATATCGCATATCTCTTGAGAGCGATAGGCTCCGTTTTTTGAATCCTTTGACGAGCTCCGCTAGACTAGGTACCTCAGCGGTTAAAAAAGACCATATCAAAACTTACATGACGAGGTAATAAGTGACCCCAGCGACTAGCGGACCCAACAAGAAGCCCAAGGTGCTAGAAACATCATCGCGGATGCTTTCCGGGGGTGATTTATCCCAAAGAGAGCCTACAATGCACCCAAGTATTGCCCCTACTAGTAATGATGCCAAAAGTGACAGCTCAATCGGGTGTAACCAATATAATATCGCAACCAGTGGTAGAAATATCCACAACATGTTTTTTTAGCGGACACTCCACCACTGATTATTCAACTCTGATGAATTAACTGTTCATTATTTTCTATATCCTTTTACAAGACTCTCGAGTTCGTCATGTCGTTCCAAAAGACTGTGTTCCTCCTTGCCGTGAAGAAGGCCAAGGAGCTCCGCGCCAAGGATCCTAAGCTTTCCGTTGCCGAGGCTACCAAGAAGGCCTGGAAGACCCCTGAAGTCCTCAAGGCGAAGGAGGAGTGGCAAAAGAAGAACGCAAAGCCTGCCGCAGCCAAGAAGAAGCCGGCCAAGAAGTCCAAGTAGAAGCTTGGAAACTCACGTATTTCCGGTTTACATGAATTCGGAGAGTGACCTCACGTATACGTGAACTTGTACCATAAACAACTGTATTCCTTTTTTGTTGCAACTTAACCCTTCATAGAGTTTCACTCTCTTGCTTAACTCTAAGATCTCGTCACCCACGGGGCTTGACCCTTTGTATTCCTTTTTTTGCTGATGCATTTTCGGAGTAGATGTACACTGGGCACCATGCCCGATATAAAGTGGGCCATTGTTATTCTATTGGTCCTGGTTTTGCTGTACCTGTATCGGAAAGAGATACACCTTTTCGAAAATCGGACTCGAGGGCCGCTCGACGGTGCTTACTTTGATTACAATGGTACCGCGCCGATACTACCAGAGGCTCGGAAGGAGTGGAACGAATCCTTACAGTTAGGCAATGCGCACGCCGCGTACGGTAATGAGGCTCGCGCTAAGATCAAGCAAGCCGAACAGATAGCCCTACAGGCCGTAGGATTCACGCCTGCCACGCACCAGGTGATCTGGACCAGCGGCGGAAGCGAAAGTAACAACCTCATCCTGCGCGGGCTGGCACGCTCGGTTTCTCACTCGGGTAACGCCACGAACCCTCATTACATCCTAAGTGCCGTGGAGCATAAGACCTCCTTGGAATGTGCGACACAGCTACTCAACGAAGGCCTCATCGAGCTGACTATCCTGCCGGTAATGAACACCACCTTTGTTTGCCCTTATACCCTACGTGATGCAATTAGGCCCAACACCCGGCTCATCAGTATCATGCACGTGAACAATGAATCAGGGGTGATGAACAACCTAGATGCCTACGCTCGAATGATTCGCGAGGTAGCCGCTCCCTATGACCCACAAACCGACTCGGGGATTATCCTGCATACCGATGCCGTGCAAAGTATTGGTAAGATGCCGCCTAACATACCTGGCCTCGATGCTATTAGCTTCAGTGCGCATAAGTTTGGAGGTCCACTGGGTTGCGGTGGCCTGATCATCCGCAACGAGGTAGCCAAACACGTACAATCACAGATCTGTGGCTCCCAGAACAATGGGCATCGCGGTGGAACGGATAACACACCTGGCATTGCAGCTACCGGGAAGGCCTTGGAAGTCAGCTTGCGAGATCGTGCTCGTAAGAATGGAGCGCTTCTGAAACGTAAGATTAGGATCATTGAAGGCCTCGGGAAGGCTTTCGCGTATGCAAGCGTCTCAAACTATCTAGGCAAGCCTGACAACACGGAACTCCTGGCTCCTAGTGCTGATGCCCACGGTGATACACGATTCCAGCTAGTTCCGCTCGGTAATCCAGACCTGGAACGCTCCGCTCCGAACACTATTTGGTTCTCCGTTGTCCGAGTAGGCCCCTTAGCCCAACACTTCTGCAACCTACAACTACGCGAGGAGTTAGGTAAGGCCGGGGTGATTATCAGTACGGGTTCCGCTTGCAATCAGACCACCGACGGCCGAGCAGCAGAGAGTCATGTCCTACGTGCCATCGGAGCTCCTTATGTCATTCGCTGCGGCGTGGTACGACTAAGTTTCGGGGATGCCACTACCGATAGCAAGTGTGACAAGCTAGTAAAGGAGATGATTCGTTGCATCAAAATGCAGGCCTAAGGGCATGGAGCGCGTTAGCTTTTTTCCCAGCGCGAGTACCATAAAAAACGCAAGTACCATAAAAGCCAGAACCACATATACAAAAAACATCAGGAGCCCGAGGCTCATCGGACGCTGACGGCAGAGGGATTACGCACCGCTCCGACTTCGCATAGTACAGTAAAGTCCAGGTAATGAGGGTCACTACGCGGCACATTGATGAGCGGAATGCCAGCGAATGAACATTGACTGAACAGGTACGGGATGTATACCGTATCATCTTTCACTAACACCTCAATGACCGAACGAGTATCGATGGCCTTGGCTACGTTAGTGAAACCGATCACTTGCATTGACCTCGGTATCTCCAAGAAGGTCGAGACAATCGATTCGGTGCTTTTGACTAGCGGAGTCTGCACGATCGGGCGCATCGGTGGGAACATCTGCAGGTGTAATTTCCATGGATCTTCTGGCGTGTGTGATTTCGGAATGTGCACCGGTGGTTTCCACGAAAGGACAGTCTTGGGCGGAGGCTCAACATACCTTGGGCTGAAGAAGCTGTCGAGATTATTCTGGGTAGTCTTAGCCACGAGAGTAGGTAGCTCGATAGCCCCATCACGGCCGCGGGTCATGTGCTGCGGAGAAGTACTTCGAAGATTCAGCTTGGATTTTTCCTCAATCTCATCTGGAGTAATGAAGATATTGTCCTCTCGGAATCTTGCTGAACTTACGTAATCAACGTTCCAGATCTTGACTGGTTCTGGTTCCTTGGCTGGGACTGGTGCCGGGGCGTCGAACAAATCGAATATGGAATTGTTCATTTTAACGTGAGAGTCTATCTCCTTGGGAGGGAATTCAGCTTTTGCCACCGCTCATCTTTTATAAGGTAACTCTCTGCGGTACCTGTATCTCTGCAGCATTCAAGGAAAAGAAGTCAAGCATAAAAGAGGGTCAAGCATAAAAAAGAGAACCCTGAAACTCTCATCGTTTGATACTTAACCATTCGGCACCCTCCAGTAAGGCAACCGCCAAACTGTATCCATGACTCATGTGTTCCAAGTCCAAGCCGCGGATTGCCATAATCGTTTCACGATCAATCTCCAGACTTTTGGCTCCGTTTTCCCCGCAGATGCCCGGCAATACCTTATCGAATGGTGGCACTGGTCTACAGTTAGCCGAGAACAATACTTCCGGTGCATCATGGCATAGGAGCTGTACATTCTTTCCGGCGGCTATCATTTCCGCCAATTGTCGATATCCAGCCGTTTGTCGAGCCAAGTAAGCATAAAGTGGGTACTCTACTCGCGCATAGGTTTCCCAGCCTGGTCGCATTCGAATAGGTCCAGTACGCTCAAAGTTGTAGTAATCTATCGCCGGGTTATCAATCTCTCGAACATGTTCGGCGTCACCCTGTAGAGCCGCTGGCCAGAAGCAAAACTCTGGCGGAGAATAAGTAGCACAGCCTGGGTTTCCCGCGGGATGATAGACTGGATAAGATAAGGAGCTACCTGTCCTTCGCCAGATGAAGTACTTTTCGGTAATGTCCTCATTGCTGTCGATGTGAGTATTAGACGGCCATTCCCAGCCATTGAACTGCTTTTGTGGTTTTGTCTTGACATAACAGTAGGAGAAAGAGATCAGGTTCGTGTAGAGGCGCCCGCGTGAATCATGCAAGCGATCTGGTGAAAGCTCATCGGACAGATTGATAGGATCCATGAAGTTTAGCGCCTTAAGGACCCGCGTGGGGGAGATCAGAACATTCACGAATCCATAAGTGACCGGAAGTGGTAAGCCCAAGTCTTTGTAATGCGGAATAATAGCTACTCGAACTCGTCCGCGTTGTTTGTTTCGCACATGGTACTCCAAGCTGCTCTGAATTACCGCCTTGTACTTCTGTTGAATCTCGATTAGGTTAGCCCACAACTCCTCATGCTTCTTTCGCTCGGCCACTCGTTTATCGACCTGAGCACAAGATCGACGTACCTCTTTCAAACGTTGCGTTACTTCTTCAAACTTTACCTGTAGCGCATCGAAGTTAACATCCACTCGAATAGCCTCGGCCTGCAGCTGCTCCCTGGCCGCGTGGATCTCTTCTGCTATTTTGAACATCTCGTCGTCTTATACTTCTCGCGGAATCAGGGGGATTCGCGAGAGGTATAAGACTAACCTCGACTTGGTTCGATATTACTGCTCTTACGCGTTTCAGTTTTTATCTAAGCGTCTAAATTGGAAATAGTGACGTTTACAATTAGAACAACAAAAACTATGTAGAATAAGACCTCACGTGGAACACCTCGCTCTCTTAGAAGTCTTATTCTTAGGGCAAACGGATCCAAAGGATACGTGCGTCCCGGTGAATAAGACGATACGAAAAAATGAGTAGCGCGGAACCGAACCCCGTCAACCTGTGCGCGGTACCCGTCAAGAGCCTGCTCCGAGATTACTTCTTGCAGTTTGCCGATGCGAATATCATCAACTGGTGCCGAACCAACAATCGTAAGGTAATTACCGTACCTCCAATTCACCGTACTTCTGCCAACGTTATCGCTAGCCTTCGGAATATGCCAGCCGGCTTCGTCAAGAGCGATTCGCTTTGGTGCATTCCCAACCGCACAGCCATGCTATTCCTAGAGAGTAAGGAACGCCCAGGTGAGATGTGGGGCTTCCAGCTACAGTATGCCGCCAGTCCGCCAGCTTGGGATGAGAAACACCTAGCGCCTCTCGGAGCCCAAGTAGAGGAAGCTAAACAACGTTACAGTGCCTTGCTCACCAGTGCCCGATTGTATCTGCAAGTTCTCTCAGCCGCCCATCGAGAACTACACGGCATTGCTCTGGAGCTGGACAAAGACACCGTAGCGCTCAGTGTCAATGACTTGGCGCTTGGCATTAAGTATAAGCCTTGCCTCTATGTAAAGTCATGGATCCTAACTCCCGAAGAATACGATGCCGCTATGACGCTGTAGACTTGTTCATTTACTTTTTTAACCCGCGCAAAAGATGAATTAGAACGAGAGTACAGAGGAACAGAGTTCGTCGCAGAGAGTACAGAGGAACAGAGTTCGTCGCAGAGAGTACAGAGGAACAGAGTTCGTCGCAGAAAGTACAGAGCCAGACACCTCACATTCGAAAATATACGTGAAAAGGATGGGCTACTGCAAACGCATCCCGCGAAATCTACTCCCACGTGACTGGTACAACGCCGAATGGGAACGTGACATCATGCGTCGCGGGGATATTCGTTTACTGGAACGCCAAGGATTCAGCCTTCAATACAACAATCCAGCTGGGCTTGCTTTGAAACATCCCGGAGTCCACTTGCGAGTGTTGAACACCTACTTCTCTCCTCACCTAATATTACGCTACACTATTTACGTACACGAATTGGTTGCCTTCGATCGTGAGGATGTGCTTGATTGGGCCATAGAAAATGATCTGATTCGGGTTGATTCATATGGCTGGATCAATGATTTGATCTACGGATGCCTGGTTAGAGAAGCACTGCATGTATTCAGATATGTAACGCGTAAATATGCGCCACCGGTGATGCATCAGGAGACGTTTAGGGCATTGACTATCAGCAGAGCTGACCTTTATAACTATAAACTACGAGATATATTTATGACACTGATAGACGAGGAATGGCCTAAATGAGGCTCGTATTACTTTTTTAACCGCACCAAAAGATGAATTAGCGTAACGTGTCATAAATGGGCTACCGAAAGCGCATCCCGCGAAACCTACTCCCACGTGAGTCGTACAGGTACGATGCAACGTGGAAGCGCGACGTAATAACACGCGGTGATATCCGTTTACTCAAGCTGCGAGGTGAAAAGTTTGACGGGGTAGAGCTTGAGGACCTTCTAGTGGGTCACCCAGCAATACACATTCGCACCCTGGATTACTACCTCTCGGTACAAGAGCTCGGTCCCAGCACCTTCTATACACAAGACATAATATCCCTCGATCGGGTAGATGTGTTCGAGCTGCTGATGTGTCGAGGTATCATTAGGGCTTCTACGAGTTGGATAGGCGATATAGTAAGGCTTTGTATGCTGGAAAACTCGCTTGACATCTTCAGACACCTAATACGCAAGTACGCTAAAAAAGTGTTCCTGCAGTACGAGTTTCAATCCAGGGTGCTCGATCATGTCAAGGTTTACGATACCGCCCTGACGGACACAGTAATCGAGATAATAGAGGAGGAATGGTCCGAATGAGGGTTCGCATTACTTTTTTGATCCACACCAAAAGATGAATTAGTGCAGAGAATACAGAGGAACGGAGTTCATCACAGAGAGTACAGAGCCAGACAACTCGATGAGCTACCGAAAGCGCATCCCGCGAAATCTACTCCCACGTGACTGGTACAATACAGAATGGAAGCGCGACGTGATGACACGCGGGGAGATTCGCTTGCTTAAGCTGCGAGGCGAAAAGTTCGGCGGAATAAGGCTTGAGGACCTCCTGATCAGTTATCCGACAATACATGTCCGTACCCTGGATTACTACCTCCCCGTACAAGACTTCATCCCCTCTGTTCTCTATCCATTGAACATTGTGTCCCTTGATCGAGTGGACATATTCGAACTGATGGTGAGACGAGGTATCATTAAGGCCTTGGATGCGGATTACATAGTGGATATAGCAAGGATTTGCGTACATAAAAACTCGTTCGACATCATCAGGTGCTTAGTAAAGAAATATGCCCCATACGTAATGACACGCCGCAGCTTTCATTTCAGGATTTTCGACCATCTCAAGTATTACACTAACTTTCAGAAAAACACCGTTCTCAGGATAATAAAAAAGGAATGGCGAGAACCAAGATACACCTGAGCTTTACTTTTTTAAGGCAAGTTATGCGCACATGATACAGCGTGAAATTTGAAGCTCCACTCTCGATCAATTCTCCAAAAGACATGAACATTCCGATCGTTCCCAAGGAGCACGTAGAGGACCCAGCCCTCGAATCCCTGGCCTTCAGCACCACTGGCAAGGATGCGGCGATTATGGACCTGTACGAGAAGGAAGTAGCCTGCGAGTGGCGCGCCGAGCAGATCATGCGCGAGGTAGAGAAGGATAACCGTGATTGGGAGAGCTTAAACCCCGATATTCAGCACTTTATCAAACTAACGCTGGCCTTTTTCGCCGTGAGTGATGGTGCTGTGAACGAATCACTCAGCAAGATCATCATGGAGCGCATCAAGCTGCCCGAGGCACTACTCTTCTATCGCTTCCAGGCCGCAATGGAAGACGTCCATAACATCACCTACAACCTGTTAGTTGAGACCTATATCCGTGATCCCGAGGAGCGGCGCCGGATGCTCAATGCCGCGATCGAATATCCCACCGTGGCCGAGAAAGTAGGCTGGATCCGTCGCTGGATTGGCAGTCAGAACCCCACGGTAGGCCTCGATAACCACTCCATCGTGGCGATTCGAAAGCTCTATGATACTTACACTCGAGGCATCACGGTGGCCAAGAACCTGCGTCCGGGCGTACAGATCCCCGTCGATCCCGATGTGGAGCGGCTAATGAACGACCTCGACGGCGCAATGGTCCCTCTAGCCACCGTTATCCTGGTGAACATCATTACCGAGGGCCTCTTCTTCAGCTCGAGTTTCTGCAGCATCTTCTGGATCAATCACATGTACCGGAAGATGCCGGGGCTCAGCAAGGCTAACGAGTACATCTCCCGCGATGAGGGGTTGCATACCGAGTTTGGGATCCTCATGTACCGTCGGATGAAACATCGCCTCAGCCAAGAGAAGGCCTACGAAATCATGGACGAAGCCGTACAAATCGAGTCTAGGTTTGTGGAATCCTCCCTGCCGAAAGGTCTGCTCAACATGAACGCGGCCCTGATGATTCAGTATGTGAAGTTCGTCGCGGATTGGCTACTGGTCCGGCTCGGCTACCAACGAAAGTACAAGACAGAAAATCCGTTCGACTTCATGGCCAAACAGTCCGTCGGGATGCGCTTGACTGATTTCTTCATCGACGCGGACGTGACCGAGTATGCGATCGGGGGTGGAAAGGTAATCCAGTCCGCCGGTACCAAGGCTGGTTCGCATCGTCGCGATGATTTCTAACTCGTTCGCTAATGTGGATGTAGCTCCGCGTCTAAAGCCGCGCCGCCATCCACATAGACTCACTTTTTTGCTCGGGTAGTCAACTTAGTCCGCGTTCGCCTACCCTTGCCCTCTACTTCTCTCTTTTTTCACCTCCATCTACCCTCGTGTTCTTCAGAAGCTCGTCATTAGGCCCCCTTGGTGGGGGCGTCGGCATGGATCTGTAAGCTCTCTACGAATAATGCCTCCGGCGGCCCTTCCGGGGGACCCGAACCTCTGTCGGCGCGAAAGAAGGCGGGTCGATTCGAGTTTGGATAGGCTGTTTTTAGTGGTTTGGACGCGAAGTGCGTGGCGAATGGGGTTGCGCGCTGTTTGGAGGGCCAATGGGGAGCACTTTGGCAGGGCTGATGGGGTATCGAGTGCTAGTTTTAGGGCCATAAGGAGCCTCGCGGAGCTGCCAAAATGGGGTCGAGCAGAAGTCCCGGTAAAGTGAAAAATGGACCCTCGACCAGACCCCAAAATCACTGCCGGATTGGGTTGCGGAAGTCGGCGAAGGCAGCTCAGGACCCTCCGGTGGGGACTTTTGGAAAGGGACAATGCGCGGCGAAAATAATCGACATAAAAAACCCGGATATTCGGTACCCTCCCGGTCGGGGAAAAGTGCTCAGAGTGCCTCTAGGATGATGCTGGGGTCATTTAGTAGTTCGATCAAACTGCAAGAATAACGCCAAACTGGGTACGTAGGTTCGAAGAAATAGCAGTACATTTCATCGCGGACCGCCTCTGCAGCATTGTAGGTATAGATGTGAACTACTCGGTTGAGTTGTTTTTGTGCCTCAACGGTGTAAAAGACTCGATAGGTAACCTGGGTATCTCCACTAAGTACGGGGTAAACGAAGACGCCTTCGATCTTGGCGGCCTGTTCCAAAATTGCATCTCGACGCCGGATGTGAGTTTGCCGACGGGCTTGAATTCGATCTTTGAACCACTCGGAATGGGATAGCGCATGATAGCACAAACCTAACTCGGGTTTCACATAAATGTGAGGATGCATCTTCACGTTGATCAGAAACTCGAGCGGGGGATTAACGTGGGTGAGGGTCAACGTGAGTGAGGGATTAACGTGAGTGAGGGTCTGTGTTCTTGGAATAGTTTATTCACTTTGTAACGTGGGTATAAAAAAGGTGCTCAACTCACTGGGAGCTTACGTACTTGGCCAGCATCTGGTACAGACAGGAAGGGAGTGGATATTGGTTAGGCGCCAGGCGTACATTGGGATCGTTTGCTGCTTGCTCCAGATATGTCACCGCTTTTGTCTGTTTCAACATACAGGGGTAGCAGACAGCATCAGGGAAGTGCCTCTGCACCAGTAAAGCCTCTCCACAGTGCGAGCACCGAGACATCAGAGTATAAGTGGTTAAAAAATCAATTTAGGTTGTTGTTTTTTTACCGTCGGTCGAGGGTTACTGACAGCTTAGGCAGTTAGGGTCGTCGCGACGGCATACCGGGCCTTCCGCCTCTATCTCATCCTCTGGAGTTTTGGCTACGACTTCGACTGCAGTTTCAGTTGTGGCTTCGTTCGGAGACGCGAGTTGCATTTTCTGCGCATCGGCCGCCGCCAGGCCTCGAGTGTAGTAGGAACCAGTCTTTAGACCCTTGCGCCAAGCGTAGAACTGCACCATCGCAATGTAGTCCGGGGTAGTTTCCTTCAAGAATAGGTTCATACTTTGCCCCTGATCGACGAACCAATGACGATCGGCCGCCTGGTTAATGATCGGCTTCGGCCCTAGGTCCCAGGCGTTACGATAGATGCGACGCACCAGCTCGGGAATTTCCGCGATCTCGGCCACACTGGAAGTCTTGTTCTTTAGGATCGCATTGCGGATCTCGGGCGTCCAGAGGCCTAGCTCCAGCATGTCGAGCTGGAACTGCTTCAAGATTAGGAGATCTTCCCCGTCCTTGCGTAACTTCATTACTACTGCAAAGTGTGGCTCAAAGCTGCGACTGTTACCCATGATGACACCGGTACTAGCCGTCGGCATCAATGCTACCACCAGACTGTTACGCAAACCGTGCTTTACGATATCAGCCTTCAGAGTGGTCCAGGGCTGTGAGTACGGGTAAGGAGGCTCAACGTGGAGCTTTTGTCCCTCCTCCGAGTCTGGATCCAAACCTCGTCGGCGGGCTTCCATTTGTCGCTGCTCACGCTCCCAAAGGTCGAACTGTAAGAGTCCACGTGAAGCCGCACAGCCAGGGAAGGATTCGTAGGCCCCATCACGCTTGGCGAGCTCCATACTCTCTTCCATGGCACCGTAATACAAGGCTTCGAATACATACCAGTTGACTCGATAGGCGAGTTCGTCATCGTAACCCAGGCGCAGTTTGGTAAGCATATCGGCCCAACCCATTACTCCCAAACCCAGGGGACGATGCCGCATGTTGCTACGCTTGGCTTCCACGATCGGGTAAAAGCTCGAATCGATCACGTGGTTAAGGTTGTGGATCATCGTGCGAGCCAACTTACGGATCCCGTTAAAGTCGATCCAAGCACGACGCGAAACAGCTCCCGGTAGCCGCAACAGGGTCTTAAGGTCGGTCTCGAAGCCCTCAGGGAAGGGATCGGTCGAGGATTCCGGCTTCTTGTAAACTACAAACATGTGCAGGACGATACTGGCCAAGTTACATACCGCGGTCTCCGTGGGCGTGCTCACCTCATAGATCTCCGTGCAGAGATTGCTACATTCGATGATAAAGTCGAGGTTATCTTGGTTCGTCTTGCGATTGGATGCATCCTTGTAGCACAGGTAAGGAATACCCTTCTCTTGTAGGATTTCGCAGACCTGATTCCAAACCTTGATGGCTGAAACGCGACGAGAATAGCGACCCTCGCGGACATACTTACGATACAACTGTGTGTAGCGGAGCTTGGGATACTTGGACAGCTCGGCATCGTCAATGTACTCGGTAACGAATTCCGCATCAAAGACCGCGTTCAGGCCAGGGCAGCGATCCGGGCACATCAAGTACCAAGTCTCGAGTTTTACTCCTTCGGTCTCCAAGACGTCAAGTTCCCGGCAAAAACAGCGCATAAACTCATCACTGAGCCAAGTGCAACCTTGTAGACCACGCGTACGCTCGTTTTCATTACCGCGGGGTAGGTACGAACGGAGGAATTCGAATACGTCGGCGTGCTCGATACTAAGGGCCGGCGCATGGGTACCGGGACGCTTGCCACCACCCTGATCGACGTAGAAACTACACTTGTCTATAATCTGTAGGAAGCCTGGCAAGCCCTTGCTGATACCATTCGTACCGCGAATATAGGCCCCGCGACTACGAATCTTATGATGATGGGAGCCGATACCACCGGCATACTTGCTGATCTGCATTACATCTTGAATGAACTTACCCATCGCGTGGAGACTGTCAGCGGCCGGTGTAATGAGGAAACAGCTACTGAGCTGCGGTGTTAGGGTACCAGCGGCGAAGAGCGTAGGGGTGGCATGCGTACCCAGCTTCTGACTAAGTAGATCGTAGGTGTTCTTGATCTCGGTCAAAGTCTCGAGCGATAGTGGTTCGGTGTTCGCCAGGCAGTTGTTGAACAGTTCGGCCCAGGAGCGGCGCCCTGAATCGATAATCGTACGGTATTCGGCCAGGTGATCGGGGTTCGGGATAAGTTCTGGGTGTACTTCGGGGAGCATCTCAATAGTGTTACGATATCGGCCATAGAACTTCCAAGCACGGAACTGTGTCCGAATGGCGGCCCAATCGTAACGACCGAAGGGGCCCTCGGTAACGTTGATGTCTTCATAGGTCCTGTAGCAGGCCAACGCGATCGCTACACGCATCAGCATATGCTGTGGGCGCTCAATAGGTACTCGAGAGCGAGGTGGCAGCGTATCGGAGATCCGGGAGATTAGTACCTTGGCCGCATCTAACTTGGGGGTTGGGTTCGTAGCGGAGTTGGACTTGGCGGTAGGTGCCGGGACGTACAGGGAGCACTTGAATAGGTACGATTTCTCGAGTGTGGCAAAGCCCGAACAGTCGTACTGGTAATCGCGCCAGTAATCAAACATACTATTAAGGGAGCCAATGTTACGTAATACCGTGGCATAGAAACGCGGGTGCAGAAGCGGATACTGGGCTCCGGAGTCATCGCGATTCTCGTACAAGGCTCGAACAGTATACAGGAACAAGTTCTGGTCGAGAGACTTCAGGTCGGGGCAGGAATTCCCATCCGTGTAACGAAAATGATTGTACAGTAGATGCAGAGTATCCTTGTGATAGGCACTTACCTTAACACGGCTGGCCAGTTCATCATTGTCTGGATGCAAGATGTTCATCGGCTGTGCCAGAGTTTCGGCCAAGTGATCCAATTGCGAGGTAGTAACCCCCGTATGGATCCCGGCGATGGTCTTGAGAGCTACTTGGGTGGCTTGGGCGTGATTCAGGCTCGGCAGACGCGATTTCTCATCATTCTGCGGCAAGCTACCCTTACCTGTATCATTCTGCGGCAAGCTACCCTTACCTGTATCATTCTGCGGCAAGCTACCCTTA
>CAZIRP010000003.1:102231-156077 GCA_964541665.1 uncultured Caldilineaceae bacterium
CCTGTATCGTGGCAAAGGCGACGCAGACGTAGTAGGACCTTGTCAGGGCTAACATCCTGGTGCGTACCGTCGCGCTTCACCACGTACACCTCATCTTCGGAGTTCTTAGGTGGGGCAGGACTGGCCGATTCATTGAAATAATCTATAGCTTCGTTCATAGCGTTGTAACGTTTGAGACGTTAGTTCTGTTCAATTTTACCTACTCCCGCGTCGCCTGTGCTTAAATACCCGCCTATGCTCCTCTCTAACATTAATTCTAATATTGCACGCTGGATAGGGAGACCAACGAACAGAACAAGAAGACTAACATTAATTCTAATATTACACGCTGGGTAGGGAGACCAACGAACGGAACAAGAAGACTAACACTAATTCTAATATTGCACGCTGGGTAGTTGAGCCTTACTGCTCGACAGTCACAAACTGAATATCCAGGAGCTAGTGTTTAACAACCAAGAACTATCGTTCTCCTACCTCGCGTATCGTTTACCTCGTCATGGAATTGCCTAAGTTTGTCTACAACTGTAACATCTGCGGCCTCGCCGGTAAGATGAAGCATTGCGGCCGTTGCGGCTCACGCTCTTACTGTAGCGTCAATTGCCAGAAGGCCGATTGGGTCGCCGGGCACAAGGACAACTGCGCCAAAGTAGATCGCGGTAACGTAGAGCTTGGCAAGATCCGAAAGAAGTGGTTCAATGAAGTTCGAGAGAACATGACTTGGCAGAGTATCATCTACGGGATGCCGCGCATAATAGAGGACGAGATCACCTACCTGATAGCCCTGGTCCCTGATCTACCCATTGAGGGTACCCGGCCGCACATAATGCTCTGGCAGGCTCGCACCTCTCGGGAGAAGTTCAAGAAGATGACCGAGCGTAACTTGATGGACCTAGGATGTATCTCCTACTTGGATCGTCCGGAAGCAGTGCCCCTGATGTTGTGGGTTCGCGTTGCAAACGTGGATGGTATGTATCGAGGGAATGCCGCATATTCGACCTACCTATTCGGGGAACGCCTCGAGAGTACCGGTAACTTTGGCGCCACGGTAGATCGCTTCACTGCGGGATCCATGGAGGACAATCCGGATTGGATTCCACAGCTCAAAATAGTGGAAGATGCGCTCTTCACCGGCTTGGAGAAGCTGACCGCTCTTTCTGCTAGCACCTTCAGCATCCCGCACGTTACTCGCGAGGACTTCTACTGCGGCAAGGCGGTACTTCTCTACGGAGATGATAAGCTAGGACCCTCGATCCTGGCCGATGCTACCATTTTCAAACCCTGTCTGGAGGCAGCCCAGCACTACGTTGAGTGATACCGCTGAGTATTTTTTTGTAGCTCAGATCTTTGAGTATGGGCACCCCATGTGCATTTAGTGAGTGACTTTCTTTGCCTGCATTTATAAGTTGTCGCTCTCGGAAACTCTCAGAAAAAACATGTTCGGCCTAGATCAAGTAGGTGCGATTCTCAATGCGGCCGAGGTGGTAATTCAAGAAGAGCGTGAGGATTGGGGCTTTGCCTACAAGGTTATCGAGGATTATTTGGCCGCGCAGACGCAGTTCGACATCGAACAGGGTATCTTTATTGGTGGTAGTGCGGGAGTGGATATGCTCTTGGGTAAACCTCGCAGCTTGAATGACTATTCTTACCATCTGTACTCTCGACAGGCCTTGCAACATGCCAATGAGCTAACAAATCTACTGGCAGAGGCCGTCGGTGTTCGTTTTGGTTCGGTCCCCGAGCTTTTGGACAAGGCTAGAACCGCTTACCGGGCGATCATGGCCGGCGATCGAGCGGCTGATAAACTGGTGGCGGCCTTACGGGATCCCAAACTAGTGTCCATGAAAACTAGCTTGCCGTACCAACGTTATGCTATTCTGGTCGATGGACGCCTAATGGTGCAGTTGACAGCCCTCCCCAAGGGTAGTGCGGCTATTGTTAAGCCGGTCTTGGTCAGTTCCTTTGCTTTCTCCCAAATAGGGGATACCAAGAAGGCCGAGAGCTCTACTAGTTCGAACAAAATGTATGTGATCTCCCCTGAGGTACAACTGTTGGATTTATACCGGGTTCTGTACTCCCCGGCCAAGGCAGCGGAATGGCGGGCAGCCTTACATGATGAGATCAATCTCTATCAACACTTGAAACAACGCCTCGAAGACCTGAAAACTGGCGGTGAGGAAGACACCGGGACTGACCTTTACCGCGATCCCGAGCTAGAGATCTCCGGTGGGAAGGACCAAAACACCCGGAATCAAGTAGCCGCACACAAGTTCTCGCTCCTGAGCAACTGGATTACGGGTGGCTCGATGGTACTAATTGGCGAATATGGAATCCAAATGGCCCTGGAAGAGTTCAGCGAAGATCAACGAGCCATGTTGCAAATCATTACGGACCTACCATTGGAAGAGACGATGGGGCAGGCAAAGGCGGCAATCATGAAAGAATTTCCCAATGCTAAGTGCTCCTTTCAGATCAAACCACTAATTATCATGCAAGATTTTCGCCTACAACGGGCCTCCTTGCGCGTCGATGAACATGAAGTACTATATGCTTACAACTGTGGGGCTTATGACCTGGTTCCTTTCAACATGGCGATTTCCAAGTCCAAGAAAGCGATTCGGGTGGGCAATCCGTTTGTCTTGATGCGATTCATGCTAGTAGACTTTTGGACGGTGCGTTTACTAGCGGGGGAGGGTCACATCGATCAGCACTATGCCAAAGTACGCCTGGATAGCATCGTACGGCAGTTATTGCGACTGCGTAGTAAGATCTCCGAAATGGATGAAAAGACACAGACAATGAGCGTAGGAGATAAGTTCTTGGGCAAGGGTGGGCTCTTGCAAGTGTTCCAGGTCGATGACAGCAGCTACTACGGTACCTACGAGGATGAGATTCAGGCACAAAAGAACGAACTCAAGAAAGGCACTCGACGCTTCGGAGACTACTACCCAGACGAGAGTATGATCCGCAACGGCTCGTACAGAAGGCTCGAAGAAAAGAATGGGAAGGAAGGAGGTTACGACGTACCCGAAGGCCCCGTAACTGAACTCGATGATATATAAATCTCCCTAACTAAATCTGACAGCCGATCCATTCTCTGTGAGTCCGAGTATCTGTTTTTTCATTCCGTATACCGAACGAAGCACAGGTGTACAAAAAATAATACCTCATTCGATTCTATTAGTACGGCGGAGCGGCACCTCTCAGAGATCCATCTCTGAGAAAACGCGAAGCTACGTACTAATTAGGGAGAAGTTAATTAGCGAGGTTCTACGCCTCGTCACCACCCTCGCCGGTCTCCTCTTCCTCACCGCCTTCCTCCTCGCCACCTTCCTCCTCAGCAGCCGCGGGAGTGGCCTTCTTCTTCTCCTCGACCTCCTTGCTGGCCTTGCTGTAGCCCTCAACGATCTTTGCGCGAAGTGTGTTGTCGGCCTTCTCGCTTGTTTTCCTGACGAAGGTGTTCCAGAGGAATACTGCCTGCTCCTTGAGCTTCTTGTCAGCGGGGAGCTGCGCATGCTTGGAATTCTTCGAAAACTCGTTATTAAGTGCCTCAAGCTGCTTCTTGTTGATGTACTTGGCAGCTGTGCCCTCGGGGTCATTAACCCAGATGCACTTGAACCACTCAGAACTGGACTTCATCTTACCGTCAGCATCAACGTAGGATTGCGCGGCAGTCTTGCGAGCAGCGGTACTCTTAGAGCCACCGGATGGGCGGCTGGTAAGAATCTTAGCGTTGGTATCAGAGATCTCGCTCAGCGCTGCCATGATGTCACGGCACATCTTCTCGAGATCGGTGAAACGCTTCTCATTGCTCGACTTGAAACCGACAATCTCCTCCTTGATAGACTGAACCTCCGCCAACATCTTCTGTGCACCGCTGTCTTGCTTGGCCATTGTGAGTTTGGAAGTGATTACTAGCTAACGCGATCGGCGAAACTGAATATTCGGGGACCCCCTTTTCAATTTTCGCAAGATACCATAGAGTATGGATCCTTCTAATAGGGCAAAGGGGCCTGGGGATTACCAATTAAAGGACGAGAGTTGGGGCGCTGGATTTACAAGGGGTTGCCAATTAAAGGACGGGAGTTGTGGCACTGGATTTACAAGGGGTTGCCAATTAAAGGACGGGAGTTAGGGCACCGACGGGAAAAGTTGAATCTGGGCTGCTGTTTACTTCACGTAAGCCGAATTCACGTAAGAAACCATGAGCATCTCTCAGCAGACCCGTGAGTTCATCATGGAACTGGACATCATCCAAGAGATGCTCAAGTGCCTCGAGACTAAGGTCTTTACGAGCCTTCAGACCGGAAAGTTGGTGCTAGATGCGCATCCAATGGTTCCAGCGGATCCTGAGGTGGCCTTTCCTACCCTCACCTATGGGGACGTTCATATGAGCATCCGTGACGCCAAATCGTGCGACGAGGCCTTTTGGCTCTTGCAAGACCTCGAGAAGAGCACCATTACCGAAATGCGTCGCAACAACATCGACTACGTCAAACGCACTGGAGCCAAGGTGTCATTCATCTTCGAACATGGGTATAAGTGTTACTACCTTGTTCGCAAGGAGCGTATCGGTGAAGCATCGTGCGCAGTATCGCGGGTGAAGATTTCCTACGCTCACTTGATTGACTTCATCGAAACGATCCTGGCGATTGAGATTGACAAGGACGATTGGAGCATTTGTACGGAGGAAGGGAACATCAACACCGGAAGCGCTGAGGGTTATCACTGGATGTTGATGCCCACCGGACGCCAGGCACAATTCGCTCTTAGCACGCACGATGACTTTATGACTTTCATGAACACGATGGTCATCAATGTAGAGGAGATCCCGGCCATAGTTGATGCCTTCAATCGTGACGTCGCGGTCAGAACCGGGGATGAGTATGACGTTAACCCCCAGTGGGCCGGTCACAAGTACTCCTGGGCCGGTCAAGCTAAGGCGGATAGCGGTGTAAAACGCGAAGATAGCGGTGTAAAACGCGAAGATAGCGGCGTAAGACGCGAGGAGGATCCTGTTCCAGTCAGCACCGAGGTGGGAGAAGTCAGCGACGTAAAGGACAAGGGACGCCTCGCTGGTGAAAATGCGGAGACCGTTCGCATCGTTACATCGGCGTTGGTAACTGTCATAAAGGCCCTGATGGACAATCGTCCTTGAATGCCTTTCCGAATCTCGTAAAGATGCATCTTTCCGAAAGGTACTGTTTTTTGTGCTCTTTCTTTTGCCCTACGAGTTCCATATTGGAGCGTACTCAAAAGTTGATTCTACCCCCGACTAGGTACTGTAAGTTCGCACGTGTGCGAGTTCACATACCTGTGAGTTCACATACCTGTGAGGATGGAAAAGCCCACATACGTGGATACCCGTAAGTACCCTAGCATTGGCGATCTATCCATGAACTCCAAGCGCATTTGGGGCGATGCCAAACACCCGACCAATGCAAACTGGTATATTCAGGAGAAGATTGACGGCTCACAACTCACCGTGATGGTGAATCCAGCCTATGAAGCGGTTCAAGATGACCCTGATACCAAAGTAGAGCCACTACTCTTCTTCAACAAGGGTACCCCAGTGGCTTATACTAACAAGACCTTCCTCAAAACCATCAACATGCTTACGTATATGGCCAAGACCGCCAAACCTGACTGTAACTTTGACCCACAGTACACCTATCATGGGGAAGCTGTATGCTCTACCCGTCACAATGTGGCTAAGTATGATCGAGTTCCTCGTTATTACTTCATCATCTACGACATTACGAACCGTAACGGTACCTGGCTCGGCCCTAGCTCCCTAGGTGCAGAAGTTGCTCGTCTGGGGTTGGAGATGACACCCATTCTCGCCTGGGGTGGTTTCGGCTCCGCAAACTTAGATGATCCGCTAAGTCCCTATGTGGAATGTCAACAGCTCATTGAGACGATCCTAGCCGGAACTCGTAAGAGTATTCTGGGTGGAATGCCCGAAGGAGTAGTACTTAAACATCCCGGATTTATCAACGAGAAGGGGAAGACCGTTGCCACAAAGCTCAAGTACGTCACGCCAGCTTTCCGCGAGGCTCATGCAATGAAGAACAAGGGTGAACAAGCCACACCCGAGTCAGCCGTACAAGAAGTGGGCAAGGCTTACAGTGTAGGTGCGCGTTTCTACAAGGCTGTACAACATGCCCGGGACGCCGGTGAGCTCAAGTTTGACGTCACTGATGCGGTAAAACTCAAGGAACGACTGGACGATGACTTTGAACGGGAGCGTAAACCAGAGGCAATGAACTATCTTTGGGCTGAATTAGCTCCACATGTCAAACGTGCCTGTCGTACTGGCTTTGATGAATGGTATCGCGAATACTTAGCCGCAATGGAAGTCGAACTGCAACTACTGGGCGTTAAGGACACAAAGGAGGAGCCGAATGGAGACGCCGGATACTATATCATCAAGGGGCAAGAATGGACGGTGACTGAGAAACCGAACTGAATCATACGAATTCACGATAGTGGGGATACGAAATTAGTAGATTCACGATAGTGGGGATACGAAATTAGTAGATTCACGATAGTGGGGATACGAAATATGATTTAGCTTTTTTGATATATTCGGTCAGGGGTGTCAAATGGCACAAAACTACGCTTTCGGGCACCAGGCAGGCTCAGGAAAGGACGCAGTATGTAAGGTATTAGTAGAGGAGTTTGGCTATACGCGAGTATTCTTCGCGGAACCAGTGTATCGAATCACCGAGGCTATCCAAGAGATCCTGGAATTACCCAAGGAGAAGAACCGTGCCTTGTTACAGTTCATCGGGGAAGGTTTACGTGAGGTGCTGGGGCAGGACATTTGGATTCGTTATGCAATGCGTAGAATAACCGAACATCTCCGAAAGGGACGCAAGATCTGTGTTTCGGATCTCCGGTACCGTGATGAGGCGGCTGCACTTCGGGAGGCTGGCTTTGTCTTGGTGAAAGTAGAGCGACCGATTCGCCCTGGCATTACAAATCCTACCCACCGTAGCGAGACAGAGCTCATCGGATACGATTTTGACTTCACCCTGTTCAACGGAAGCACTTTGAATGAGCTGCAGGAGCAGGTACGAACCCTCGCGCAAGGCGAGTAGAGGATGGGTAGGGATATGTGTGGAGTATGAGCGAGGAGAATGAGCGTGGAGCACGTTTTTTTACCCGATGACGAACAAAAAAGAGACCAGATGCGAGTCTTATTCATACTCTCGAGCGATCATGTATTCTCGAGAACGATGAATATAGGGATTTCACACATGTGTGACTTATGAATGTACGAGACCCTCCAGGAGGTAGTCACGATTCTTCATCCCGAGGTTGTCTTGAATGTAATCCTGATACTTGTTGAGCATACTGGCGTGGAAATCCACCGGCTGTACATTGTTGAAGCGTTCTACGCTAACTCCCATACGGAAGTATCCAAGTACCCACAGCAGTACCAAAATGAGGATAATAGTTAGAGCCGCAACCTTGGCCGACATCTTCGAGTCAGTGACTATGTTACTCCCGCTAAAATAATCCTAGGAAAAAGAAATACGCCGAGACCAGGCCAGCTGTAGAGACATGAACCTTCTAGGCCAACTGCAGACCGATTCCACTAGCGTAGGTTCGATCCCAGGTATCGTCAGAGACAGATCTAGCCCCGGGGCCTACGGGTACCGGAGTACGCCAGCGTCTGACACAAATCGCACCATCGGGGCATTTACGGCGCTGCCCGTACGGTACTGGCTCTCCGCTTGCTTCAGGCCAGCCAGGACCCGCGAGATGTTCACGCGTCGGGAGTAGCAATACGAGCAGAATTATTATGCACAGGGCCACAATTACTCGCTTCATTCCCTGGATTAGGCGAGGCGCAGTGCTCGTATTATTTATGTTTCTATTATTTTTGCCTCCGTATATTACGCAACGTCTCACTTTTGAACAACATGCCTACCGGCGGTAAGCCCAAGAAGAAGTCCTCTCACAAGTCTCCCAGCCACCTGGTGAGCACCAAGAGCCTTGAGCAGCTCCAGCGCATGGCCAAGCGCGAGGGTATCCCTCAGTCCAAGGACGGCGACAAGTTCAACAAGTCCCAGTTGGCTCGCCGTATTGCTGCCAAGCATTAGAATCTCGCATACGCAAGTTTGCATAACTCCGGAACATACACGTGTAAAAAACATAAAAGACCAAAACAAGAAAAAACGTTACCTTTTTTGCCTTATCTTTTCTCGTTGGTCTTCTGATTAGTTTCTACACTAGCGGATTGGTCATCTCGGATGTGAAGCAGTGTTCGCATCGAGGTACGTATGCCTCCGCGCCACCGATGAGCACCACCTCCTTGGACTTTATCAGTCGATGACTATAAATAGCGGCCTTGCTACCACAGCTGCAAGTAGCCATCAGGTGCGTATCAATGTCAGCATCGGCAATCAACTTGGGCATATCACCAAAGGGGCGCCCCATGAAATCCATGTCCAAACCCGATACTAGAACATTGGTCTGTGGGTACTTCAGGCGAATCTCTTGCACGAACTCATACAGTCGTGGGAAGAACTGCCCTTCGTCAATGGCTAAGAGGCTGCGACGGTCCGGCTTAAACATGTGTGGGAGGATCGGGTAGAGGTCATCCAAGCGAGAAACAGTCCAAGTGGGTCGATCCAGCATTACTTGGTCATGGGTGCAGATCTGCGCGGCATGGGCATTGCCACCATAACGATTGTCCCAGATGTGTTTCACGGTGATCACGCTAAAGCCCAAAGCTTCGGCCTCCTTAACTCGGGCAATGTAAGCAGTGGTTTTGCCGGCGTACATGCAGCCATAAACTACTTCCGTGGCGCCAGGCCTCGTCAGAAGGCCATCCTGAGTTGGTGAACTGGTCATACGTACAGGCGAGCCAGATGGTGAGTAACTCATACTGTTTCAGTTTTCTCTCGTTAATTAATCCTCGCGAGTGCGAAGCTTCTCTAGTTACTAGGTACAATTTACCGGAATGTAAATTCCTCGGTGGTCCTTTTGTGCGAGCTGCCCTATGATTAGGTCTCAATCCTCGGACTCTAATAATAAATACGACTCCCGGAATTATCAATTCAAGGCCGAGGGTAAAGAGAACCGGAACTAGTGAGAAGGAGAAATTTGAAACTGGGATAGCCTAATACCAACCTGCGCTATGGCGGACAACTCTATCTTCAAGCGTATCGGGAAGCGAATCCTAGATCCCTATAACGGGAAGGTGGTCCTCGAGATCCGTCGTCGAGACAATGACGAAGCTAAACTACAAGAGCAAGTTCGGGTAATTACCATGGCGCAAATTCAGCACAAGGCCGTTACCCGCGAGGAATCCAGCCCACTAGATGACCTAATCGAGGGTTTCCACCGTGATGCGAATATCCAAGACCCTGTGGAGATTGTACGCATTAAAACAGTACCCAAGGCGCCAAAAGAAATCAAGAAGCCGCCTGCCAAACCGGTCGCGAAGCAACTAACTAAACGCGAGCAGAGGGATATCCGCGCCGAGGAACGTCGACGAGCCTGGAATCAGGAACCTAACACGCAGGTCGATGCGGGCGAAGAACCCGGAGAAGACGCCGGAGACGATACAGCCGGGACCGCGTGGACTCAGGAGCAGTTCTGGACTTGGATCGCGAGCCTGGGTTGGGGTGATCGCAGTGACAGTCCCAGTGTTAGAACGGCCGAGAATGCCATTCACCGCTTGACACCAAGCAAGCGACAGGGAATGATGCTTATCTACGAGCAACTGTACACCGCCCTGGGTGAGAACCTCAACAACTTCTTGCGCGGGTACGATATGGGTGATGATAATCGTCGAGCCATCCTTTCGCATATCATTGCCCGTGGAGAGAACTTCTACAATGCGATCTGTGCCGATCCAGACTTCGCATCTTACTTGATCAGTGATGCCTCTCGCCCGGCTGAACATAACGAGTTCATTGACTTTGGCAAGCTACTCTAGACGTGAGCGGCTGTCCTTTTTTCGCGGGTGGGGAGGTGGAGGTAAGACGGGTAGAGGTAGAGGTAAGACAAATAAGGTAGGTGGAGGTACGACAAAGCGGAGGTAGAGTTAGGTCAAATAAGGTAGGTAAAGGTAAGACGGGTAGAGGTAAAGACGGGTAGAGGTGAGACAAAAAATATAGTCGCTAGGTGCTCTGCCTGGTGATTAATCGAACTTCATCTCTTCACCGTTCTCGACGTCATCTGCCCACGACTTGCTGACTGGAATGTTCGGTTTCGCCGATGCTTTGGCCGCTCCTTTAGCTGCTGCCTTCCCCTTCTTCTTGGGTAAGACTGATATCGGAGCCTCGGCCTTCTCGCTACTGGGTGCGGGGGTGGGTACCGGATCTGGTTTCTCTTCTACCACCTTCTTGGGTGTACTCGGCTTAGCCTGTTCGGCTTCCTTGCGATCCTCGGCTGCCTCTTTGGCTAGCTGCTTCTTCTTTGTCTTCGGGATAACAGTTACTTCGGATTCTTCCTTTCCCTTGGGTTCCTTTACCTCTTTCTGTTCTTTCTGTTCCTTTACTTCCTTTACTTCCTTGGGTTCCGGGCGTACTTCGGCAGCGGCCGGTTTCTCACCAGCAGCCGCTGCGGCAGCCGCTTCTTCCGCTCGCTTGATTGACTTGGGAATGTACTTGGCCTTACGGTTGGCCTTGCGAGTCTCTTCCGTAATATGAGCTAGCTCCTGCTGAATGGTATCGCGTACCAGTTTTCCAATATCAGCGATCGGCTCGGCTCTCGGGGCATAGCGTCTGTCATGCTCCTCACGAGGCCTATCTGAGTAACCTCCTCTGCGCCCACGGTCAGAGTATCCTCCGCGTTCGGAATGCCCGCCGCGTTCGGAATGCCCGCCGCGTTCGGAATGCCCGCGGTCAGAATATCCACCACGCTCACCACGCTCGAAGTGTCCGCGTCCGCCACCCCTGCCGCGCTCGTTACGCTCACTACGCTCGAAGTGTCCGCGTCCGCCACGCCCACCGCGTTCGGAATGCCCGCGCCTCGGTGGGTCGTAGTCAGCACGCTGGCCGTAATCGGAACTACTGAAGTTCAAACCGCGGTCATCACGGGGTCTAACGATGTAAGTTGCTTCTCCGCTATCGAATGTCATAAAGATGTATTCCGACACACGAAAGTGAATGAGTATCTTCAATGAATCGGTGAAGAAGATGTACTTACCGCCGTTAGCAGCGTTCACAATACCCATGTAACCGTGATTCGAGGTGTGATACATTCCACGAATGATCTGATAGATCACACTTTCCTCGTCCGTGCTGGGTTGGGACTGGTTCATGACCTGCTGGAAATTATCACGAGCTACTTGATTGGCTGGTTGATTGCGAATCATCGCAGCCCAGCGACTGGCATCATCGTACAGTTTCTTCATGCGTTGCATGTAAGGATCGTGCTCGACGGCCATGTCGACATCTTCGTACTCGTCACCCATTTGCGCAGGTAGGAGGTTACTGACTTCAGTATTATCAATTTTCTAAATGCATCTCGGTGCTATACTCTCCGGGACGCGCAACTCCTCTTCGAATCTGCGATTCTCGATGAGTCGCTTGCCCTATGAGTAAGACCCCTTTTGTTTCGCTATTCAGTGCGGCTACGTTTTCCCAGAGATCTATCTCTGGGAGGGTTGCATTGAGCATCTTATTTCTTTGATCCTGTGTTTCTGGCATCTTTGCCGTCGTGAAAGCCCATCGAAACCATGCGCAAACCGTCAGCGGAAGGGTACAACAGCCCGGGCCTAAAAAAGGTGCAATGCACGGAGATAATTCTGACCAACGCTAATTAAGTCATACTGACTCCGGGGTGAGGGGTCAACTACCTCATTCGGAAGATGGTGAAAAAATGAGTCCAAGTCTCACCCGGGATCACTTAGCCGCGTGGCACTTGCAGGTGTAGATATTGACTGTGGTGACGTTTTGGAATACAATGTGCATTCCTTCCAGCATCTTGGAAACATCGACCGTTTCCTGCTTGGGCTTGTTCTTGGGAGCTTTCGAAACACCCAGCTCCGCGATGTCCTCTTCGGTGAGTTCTTCTATCTCCCCTAGCGCTGCGAGGTCCTCATCGTTAAGTTCAGTAGCCAGCGCCTCGAAGTACTCGCCATCATTTGGCGGCACGATGTTATCCTCGCGACTGTCCGCTAGATTCTTCTCGGCCAGCTTTTCTTCATATTCTTGGCGAAACTTGGGATCATTTTCCAAACGCTCAGCCAACTTGCGTCGCTCCTCACGATGTCCGGCCAAGATTCCATCGTCCTCGATCGCCGCATCGATCTCCTTGTTGAGTTTCGTGGCAGTTTGGATCTTAACTCGCTTGGGCGTGGCTTTGGGTACGGTTTTGGTAACGGGAGTATTGTTGGGTACGGGGGCATTCTTACCCTCGTGTACCTCCTTCTGCAGACGATTCAAGGTGGAGATAAGATTTTTGGAATCAGCATCAAGCTCTTCCGGGATATCCACCACCGGTAGGGAAGAGAGATCGGCGTTAGGAAAATCCTCCATGTGAACTTACCGAGGAGAGCGAATCAAAATTCTTCGACGAGCTCTGCTCCTCCAGTACCTAATCCCTGCATCACCTCTAAAGCGGTATTACTTTTGGTGCTATATTCGTTTCACATACCGGTGAGACTACATTCAGCTTATACGTTTCTATGAACACTAATGATTAGGAATTAGAGCAGACGAAAAAGGGTCTTATTCATAGGCCAAGCGGCCAGGGGCCGCGCGTGCCGGTGAATAAGATACCGAGGGGAAAATTGATTTGCCTAGCGGTGTTATTCTCCGCTGAAACGTCGAAACATCCCAAAGTAGATCCAAACGATGGCCCTCTACGTTCAGAAGCTAATTCCCGAGGCTCGTCTTCCCGCCCTGACACCTGAAGGCTCCTACACTGTCTTTGCTTCTTCGGAAGTGGTAATCCCCTCCAAGGGTAGTGCCGTGGTACCACTCGGGATCTATCTCTTGGCTCCCGCCGGACATGTTATCCAGGCTATCAGTGGTCCTGAGAGCTTCAACAACAGCCTCGAAGTGGGTGGATATTGCAGTTTCAACTGCCCCAATCCGCATTTCTTCAAGACTAGCCCGCCCCCACAGGAGCTCCGGATCAAGATCTACAACCACGGAGAGATCGATCACACCATTCGCGCCGGACATCCGATCGGACAGATTGTGATCCGACAGATCTGCCCCTTCCAGGTATTGGAGACCGAGCAAATTCACGAGATGATTGCCAACCCACCTGCGATCCCGGCGTCCACTGTTAAGCAGCGAAAGCTTCCTAAACAGGCCGTGACCTACTTCAAGCAGCTCTACGTCACTGACTACAAGACCGTCAAGGTCAAGTATCTTAACGAGGCGAACCTGCTGAAGATTGAGGAGTACAAGAAGAACCCGAACTACCTCAGCAATCCCAACAAGGAGAACCTCGAAGCGGCCTTCGCCTGGGGCTTGCTTGATCGCACCACGCAGGACCAGATTCGCGCTGAACTAGTGGTCCTAAACGAACAAGAGGCCCGAGTTGACCAGATGGCTGGCTCTCGCCTCAAGCCTGTCGAGGAGAAGGAAACCAAGAAGGGAACCAAGAAGGCTGCGAAACCGGCGGCCGTGAAGGACGATGAGAGCGGTGACGCCGAGCCTAACAGCACCGACGAGATGGAGGACGAGGTCGAGGAGACAGATGCGGATCCCGATGCCGGTAAGAAGGCCGCCAAACCCACCCAAACGAACCCTAAGAACATCGAGGACATTGAGGAAATACATGAAGAAGAGGAAGAGACTGATGCCAAGGCCGCTGCTCCCACGAAGAAGGACACCAAGAAGGCAGCTGAGGTCGAGGAAGAGGATGCCGAAGAGGAAGATGAAGATGAAGAGGCGGAAGATGAGGAGGAAGATGAAGAGGATATTGAGGAGGAAGAGGAAGAAGTGGTACCCAAGCCGGCCCCTAAGCCAGCAGCACCTGTGATCGCAGCACCAGTGGCTGTAGCTCCCGTAATCAAGGCCGGTGCCAAGAAAAAGGCCGCCGCTCGCTAAAACTATGATTCTGCCGTGATTATGCGGTACGATATATTTTTTGCCGACGTTGGTCAAAAAAAAGACCAGGCGTGAACTTCAGACCTTGTCAGGAACTCGGATCTCCACCACCACGTTAGGGTTGGACATCGGGAGCGTGTAGACACTGGTACTGTGGTAGGTAAGGTTGCGCGCCCCACTAGCGACGTCGGAACGATGGTCGACCGTGGTGGGGATCGGACGCTGGGTCTCCCCGGAGATGATCTCACCCAGGCTGAGATTGCATTTTTCAGAGCTCCAGTCGACTCGGTCACCGTTGCGAGGTAAGACAAACCACAGTGTCTCCGATTCGGCCATGAAAGGATATCCAGCTTCGCGTTTACGAATCACTGAGCGAATCTCGGCCCGCAGTTTCTCACAATCGCTACCATCCCAGTCAAGATGATCCTTGTGTGAGTAGCGCATCAAGGTGCGGAGCGGTCCCATGAAGAATTGGAACAGAGGTTGCTCCACCTTGCGGCAAAAGTCACGTTCAGTCACACAGCCAGGCATTTCGGCACTCATCCTTCCGAAGGTATCTATGAGAGTACATTCAATTTCTCGAACAGGGAGAAACTGATTTTAGATACCTTATACTCTCCCTTTCCGACTTAAACATGTCTCGCATTTGGGCACTCCCCTACAGCGCTGTTATTCCCGCTCTAATGCTTCACCTTCCCGGGATCAAAGCCGGGCTTCGTGGAGTTATTCCGGGTGATGTCCTGTGCGGATTCGAGGGACACAAAGGCGCTGTCGCGTTCTACGAATACATTGAGAACAATGCGCCATACAATCCGACCCTGTACGCGGCGTTTCTCAACTACTGCAAAAGCGGCGGTATGAGCTTCTTGGTGCAGAGCCCCACTTCTCAAACCGGCCCCGCTCACGTAAGCCCCGTTCAAGTAAGCCCCGTTACTCAATGGTACCCCGCCTCCTCGGCCCTGGGCAAGCAGAAGCTCTCCACTCCATTTGCGGAGCTTCAACTATCCGAAACCCTCAAGCAGAGAATCTATAAAGAACTCGAGGAGGGGAGTCCGGTTCGACCTGGTCCCTGCTGGGTAGAACTGATTCGCAGTCTCTCTGACGTTGGTGGGGCTACCACTGACCTCATCATCTCGCAGATCCAAAAGCGAGGGCAATATGGTACCCGAACGATGGCTATCATTGAACAATTCACCACTGCTCCCGGCTCCAAGCACACTGTTGAACGCGTTGCGAATGCCTTCAAGGCCGTCGGAATGCTTGAAGTGGCCAATGAGCTACGCGCAAAGGTAGGGGTAGAACCCTATAGTAAGGAAACTGTGCCTGGTGTGCAGGTAGATGCAGTCCTAGAGCAGGAGAAATGCCCCGGATGCAAGCGTTATGAGATGTTGAACCTCATCTTGGGCTGTGGACACCAGATCTGCGACAACTGCTCGGAATTACACACGTGTCCCGCTTGTGAGCAACCAATCACTAACAAGATCAGAATGTAACTCCGAGCCTTGTTAACTTTTAAGTAGGATGTAACTCCACGATGAGTCTTTTTTACCCCGCAGAAGTTGATTCTCGGGGCCTTTCATACTCGGAAGGGCATGGCCTACGCACGTAACTATCGTATCTATCTAGTCCCGAGGTACACGGACCCCAACGGTGCACATTATTGGATTCTGTGCAAACGTAATACAGAGGAGCATGCCTACCTCTTGGGTTCCACTGCTCCACGTAAGGCACGTTACACTAGCTACGATGCTTGGGTCCTCACAGGCTCTTGGCTGAACTACTCGGCCGTTATCAGTGAGCAGCGCACTGTCGAATGTGGGAATGATACCACTGATGTGTTCTACTACGAGGCCCCGGCTAGCGTTATTCATCACGCTCCTAATAAGGATACCTTGCTACTACTGCCACAGGAGGGATACGTACCTGGGCAAAAAAGATACAAGGTCCACACCTTCGAGGGAGTAGAACTTGAGCTGACGATCGAACGCACCCATGCCATCTATCTACGGGTCTAGAACCGGGCAGTCACTCTTTTTTACGTTCTTGAGATACTTCTTGAGCCGCTTCTGGGAATTTCGATACCAGATCTTCCAACGCCGCCACCAGTCTTGTAGTTCCGGTGAAGCTCCGCTCATTTCTTTCCCAATGAAATCCAAGCCAACAGCTCCCTCAGTTGCTAAGTAGACGATAACTTCAGTGTTATTGGTCATTATAGCCGGTCTTACCAAGTCAAAGTTCGAGTATTTGTACCTAGCGATCACCGCACGCACCGTTGCTGCAGTTCCATAAGACGCAATATACCTCATCACAAAGTAGTCCAAATCCTTGAGGATAAAGTCATGTTCTAAAACGTCGAGGTGCCGATATTCTAAGCAGGTTCTTATGGTCTGCCCGTCAATGGAGGTCAAGGCCAAAAGCTCCGCGTCCCCGTTCTCGATAGCGATTTGTCGAGCCATCTTGATGTCCAACATTCTACGATCACGTAACCATTTAGCGGCTGCGAGGTTCGGGTCGAGTGGACAGGAACGTATTTGTATATTGAGTCGCTGCTTACTCGCGCCCTTGTACCAGTGTTTGAACATTCCCATGAAACTCTGCGAGATCATTTCGACTAAGATCAGGCGTGGTTGTGGGATCACCATCTGCTTCATGACAGGGCTCGGCATTCGCCGAGTATAGTGCATCCTCGGAAAAATGGGTCCTCGCTTTCTGAAATGCCTCGGAAAGATGTATCTTTTCGAATGCCTCTAACTAACAACTGAACCTGCGCTTCAAATTCCTCACCCGGTGCTCGACACCAAAAAATCAGTCGCGATGCTTACGCTTCGACTTCTGTAAGCAATACCAATGTTTCCAGCGCTCCCACCAATCCTTCAACTCTAGCGACGAGTTATTGCCTACTACATGATCTATTGCGGTCCAACAGGTTCTCCCGGCACTGGCCAGCCAAGCAATAATGCTGGTGTTATCAGCTGAGGCGGCATACCGCAACAATTGTACTCGATCGAAACAGACCGTCTCTAACAATGCTTCTATCATCGTTGCAGTTCCATGCGTGGCAACGAGGTCGATGTTGGGGCGACTGTAACTGAAGCTCCCATTTTTAATCAGTTGTTCCACCACATCGAAGTGACGGTGCATCAAACACTGCTTAAGGACCGATGCGCTGCAGCCTACGAGGCTCAGCAGTTCCACATCTCCATTTTCAGACCCGATTTGTTCTGCTAGGCGGTAATCCAGGGCATCATTAATGCATAACCATCGTGCGGCTGTAATGTTTGGATCTAGCGGACATGAAGTGACCAGGCCGCGCTTTTTGTGTGATCGATACCAGCGTTTGAAAGTATTCATGTAGCCATGCTTGATTAAATCTCCGAGGCTGAGGAGCTTCGCCGGCCCGGCCATAGAGCGCATGATCGGGATCGGCATTCGTTTTGTGTACCGATGGGACATAGTGCGAGTTCGCGAGTTCGCGAGTTCGCGAGAAATACACCTTATATATAATCAAATTCTAGCACCGTTAACAACGTATTAGAATTTGGGTTGTCTATGTGTAACAAGCACGATGCAGGTCGTCATAAAGCAGGTGTGCAACGTGAGTGTCTACACGCCTCAAGTACGGCTAAATGGTATCCCATTGGTGCTACATGAAGTAGCTAGAAATGGTAACAACGGTACGTTCACGGTGGAAATCCCACACACCGTAAGTCTTGATGAGAACCACGGCATCACTATTGACGGCTTCGACCAGACCGGACTGCTTCGCGAATGGGGTAAGGGTTGGTTATGTGCGTCGTTAAAAAGTACTGGCCTCACTCCCAAGGGTGTACCAAAATGGCGAATGTTGTTCGACCGACAAGTTGGACCAGTCGAGCGTTGTTACGTAGGACTCTGGCATGGACTCACTAAGGCTTAGATACTGGCTTAGATGCCGGCTTTACGCCCAAGGGCATACTAAAATGGCGAGCGTTGTTACGTAGGACTCTGGCATGGACTCACTAAGGCTTAGATACTGGCTTAGATGCAAAAAATGTAAGCTGCCCTCGCTGACATGTTTTTTGTGGGTGCGACGGAACATTTATGCCAGGACGATGATCGCGATTTGGTGCGTGGGATCCGTTACGTCGATACTGACTCGCTGACCTGGTTTCAGATCCAGCAGTTGCTTGTACTTGGCCGTATTGGCAGTGAATTCAGAGGTAGGTTCCAGGTATGGATTGTAGAAGGAGCTTAACAGAGAAGCGTTTGGAGCCCCACCGTAGACCGAGTAGATCTGCATCCCGCGTACTTGAGCGAAGGGTCCACTGTTAGTCCGGGGTAGATAAGCATCGATATGTTTCAAGTTGACCTTCATGAATTGACGATGCGCTCCGTGTCCCGACCTTGGGTTAAACTCATAGGCCAGATCCTTACCCCTGAAGTCCTCGTAGAGACGTAGATAGGGACGGTCCTCCATCGCGATTACTGCTACATCGAGTGGCATCCCGGGGGCGTTCATTACGATACTGGAGTTGGCATCTAGGCCAAGGTCTTGGGCTACGTCAAACTTCTCATTCGGAGACCTAGCATTCCACAAGAAGACCACAATGATAAGGACCAGAATTACTACCCCTACCGCGTAATCCATGTTCTCAAAGAGCGCGTAGTTCTTTGAGAGAGGATAGATCTCTGTGAGGGGGTGGTTCCTTGAGAGGGGTATATCTCCGGCTCTTATTTTTTACTGTAGCCGAAACATCGCATAGTGGCTATTCATACCGCGGAATGTCCTCATCGTAGGTGTCTCGCATGTAAGCAACTCGATCCTCATAGTAGTCTGGATACGGGGAACTCTTGTGGATGGGAATGTAACCCTCATATACCGCATTGTCATACTTGATCAACCGATAGGCTATAATAGACCAAAGACACATGGGAAAGTACTCGAGAAATATCGTACCGATGCTTACCGGGTCATGTGAATACCATAACTTGCACGTTGTGCTGATAAGAACCATGATTATCATTATAACCACTGCTGTAGTGATACCACTCGCATATGGAATCAAGTAGTCCATTTCCGCAACTTATCCTTACGCGCGACAAGCTTATCTAATTAGCAAAAAATACTATCTGTAAGCCCCAGGTATGTTATTCATCGACTTGCTCGTTAGCTAGATTCAACTCCGCTTCATCGTCAAGATCATCACCAGAATCCGATAGGGCCTTGTAGTAACTTGGACCCACTAGAAAGTACCCCCAACAAGTCTGTGCTACGTGTCCATAACCGAGCTGAGCAATACACCGGTATGTATCAAAGACATAAATCAAGACGAGCATGATAATACAAATGTTCGCCACACCGATGAACATCATTATCTTCGGACAGGTGGTTTCCATGCCTGGTCTAGCGAATGGAGCTCAGAATCTCCTGGATATACTTGGGGGCTTCATTCTTCGAGATGTAATACCGATGATGACTATGCGGCTCCCAGGCCGTATCTGAACCTTGTTTGCTTAGCTCCTGCACTACAAAGGTAGATTCAGGGATCGTATCGGTAGGCATCTGGTTAGGGAACCACAGGATCGCTCCACCGCAAACACCCGGATGTGAGCGCAGGAAGGCCCCGACGTTCGGAGCACCGGTCCACACGATAGGAACATTACTATAATCACCAAGCTTGGTGGGGTTGTATACCGGAGCGTGCGTTTGTACGGTGGTTAGGGCTGCTTTCAGCTGTTTAAGAGCCGTGGAAGTACCTCCCGCTGTAAATACGAGTACCGGGCGCGGCTCCCCAGCTCCAAGAATAACCTCAGTACCCGAATATCGCATGACCAAGATGGCCAAGACTATCAGGATCAGCAAAACGAGGACGTACAAGTGCATTTTCACGCGAATTTCTTAAATTCGAGTGAAGGGAGATCTCTCCGGTTTCTGTGAATATATGCTGGGGCCGATAAGATCATATAATAAAAAACGAAGTCTCGTATATTGTTCTCACAAATCAGAGATCTCCTCACTCACTCGAATTCCCTCACTTGAATTCCTCTTTCACTCTGTCGGCTCCACATCGAAACTTAGATCCTCGATCAGGGTGGTTATCTGCCCAGTGTTGATCTGCGAGATGTTGTCCAACTTGGAGCTAACGATGCGACATAACATCACCTCGATACTAGTATCCATGTGCGTGACTCGCTTGTCATCGGCCGGATTTGGTGGCTTTTGGGCATCCGGGAGTGCTCCGGGATCCTCTTGCGGCGTAACATCGACGGTCGGGACTACTGGTATTACGGCCTCAATGTTTGGTACTACCGGAGTATCGATAGGCGTAGGCGGGGCTACCTGTGCTGTCTCTTTCTTTTCTGCTTCGTCCATGTCCGCACAGTAAATTACTCGAGTCTTCACCACTGTTTTCATTCCCGCGCGGGTGAATCGACCGAAGAACTGGAATATATCGATGGCATTCCAGCTGGTCATCCCCAATGGACGGCGAGGTCGATTCCCAATTATGTCGTGCAAACTGACCCCGACACCACCTGCCTTCATGTTAACTAGGGCCACCCAGGCCTCATCAGCTTGGAACTTGGCTATTTCGGCTCCGCGTTCTTCGATACTTTGCCCGCCATGGATTTGAATGATTCGATCTGCCATTAGGGCCCGTCCATTGATCGAGAGGAGGGCCTCGGGGTCATTCCGTCGCTCCGGCGGGACGAAGATGATCGCATTCTCGGGCCTGCCAGCCAAGTCTAGTAGCATATCGTATATCTGCTTGCGCGATTCGTTAAAGTTGAGCCCAACGGCCGGACTGTACCCGCTACGCAACTTGCGCAAGATTACGTCCACTAGTACCGGTACCTTCAGTAATTCCATTTGCATCCAGGCGCGAATGATACGTCCAAAACCCTCACTGGGACCCTTGGATCGAATCTCGGCGAGTAGTCTACGAATTTCACGGTGCAGGGTCTCGATTTCAGCGGCTACTTCCTTACTTACGTGATAAACGCGGGCCCGGATCTGGCTTTGCTTGGCTACCTCGAGATCCAAGGGTGGCATGATCGATCCCATGGCCGGGAAGATAAGCTCATGTAGCTTTTGCAGAGGCGGTTTGTTATCCTGCCTGGCTAGACGTTCTAGATTGGCGGTAAAACGACTGGCCGTCTGGCGAGTATAGGGCTTATACATGCCTAAAGTGTAGGTCAAGAAATCCGTATTATCTAGCTTGTCGGTAATCGTAGCACTAAGCAGGAGCAGGAATACGCGTCGACGACGACTAAGAGCCGCTCTAGAGCTAGCTACTAGGGTATTGTTTACCGTCTTGTTGGCTCCGAAACCGTTCTTACCGCGATGAGCTTCGTCAAAGATAATGAGCGTATTCTCAGGCAGCTTCCACTCAAAGTTGTCGATCGAGACGGTGCGGGTACTACCACGGGCCTTGGTCTGGTATTCGATAGTAATGTACGGGCACTTTTCCTTGGCCTCGCGACGACAATCTTCAATGTTGGTGTAATACTTACCGTTCTTCAAGCTTTCGTAATTGATAGCACCGACCATCCTTACTCCGAAGCGTTCCATGGTTGTAAACCACTGTACCAACACACTCACCGGGGCGATGATAAAGGGGGCCAGACTCTTCCAAGCACACAGAGCGGCAGTACAAGTAGTCTTACCTAGACCTGTCCCAGAACCATCGAGTAAGGCGTCTTTACCACTTTCCAGAGCTTTACCGAGCGTTTCTACATGCGGGATTTGATAGGCATAGAGCATAGCGGCGATCCAATCGGGGAGCCTATTGGGGTCATTTTCTTCCAACTTGGATTGATTAGGTGGGGCGTCCATGTTCACGAAGATCGCGTGGGTCTTCGTGAGGGGTAGGTCTTCGTGAGGGTCACGAAAGTATCCGTTTACCCTGAGTCAATTTTGCCAAGGTTGCTAAGTTGATATGCTAATGCGGAAGTGTGGGGATGTACAAGAAAAAACATGAGCGTTAAGGAATCACGTCTCCTCTTCCTCGATGCGGCATTGCTCAAGGCGAATATGGGTCTTGTAGAAAGCATTGTACTTTGCGAGGTGAGTTGGAATGTGCTCTCTCAAGCCCCAGATACGCAAGATCCGGCGCTCTTGAGCCTCGTCGTTCGAGCGATACCAGATCGAGAACATCTTGTAGCTCATGTTGGATTGACCTTTCAGGGTATGTGAAATTCATCTTTTACGAATCTATAAAAAAAACAAGAGCGGGTCGCTTTACTTGGCGATCTTGGATGCTTCTCCAGTTAAGGCTGGGACATTTGAGATCCTTCTAATTCCGCTCATGATCCAATAAGCAGTATTCATCTCCATCGAAGGCACCGAAATGAACATTTGTGTTGAATCTTGCAGAGTGATAATCAATGTGGTAGCCTTTCCCTCAATGTCGGTCGAATAGTAATCCCTAACTGGAACTTTAGGCACTTCGCAGATGGGGTATTTCATATTGTTTTCCTCACGCGCTATGTATATGTGATCTTCATGGAGGACCACGCGAGGGATATCAATACCGTAACAGGGACCTGCCTTAAGGACGCTTCCCGGGACTGAGTGTAGGGTAGTGTAGTAACTATAGAAGAGGTTTTTCATTCCCTCAATCGTGGTACTCTGTACCCATTTCGCATCGCCAATAAGTCCGGAAGAGATGCAGACCATGTCACTGGCAAGGTCGTATTGAAAAGTCAGGGTACCGCGGTTTGATTGAACGGAATCTCTCATGGGATCGTATTTGCTTTCATGGGTGTAGCAGCAATCAATGGTGATCTTGAATCCGTACCGCGACGCGTATGTGACCGCGTATAGATCGTCGGGACCTGGTACAATCGTGGTGGCATTGAAAAACTTGGTAAACTTACCATGAATACGCTTACCAGGTCCGAACTTCCTGACCTCAACGATTTTACGTTGATAATCAAGGTGGATGAGCAGTGTTATGAGCGCGGCGGCCAAGATTGGGAGGAACGCCAGCAATGAGCGGGAGGACAAGTAGTAGCCAAACGAAGTAGCAATAATGAACAGCGTTGCGTAGATTGCATCGTCACGAAGGTCGAGCATGCTCACAGATATCACGAGGGTTCACGTTCACGTGAGGGTGAGTATTTACGAGATTTCGGAAAGATGTATCTTTACGAGAGAATGAATTCAACTTTTGTTGAGTTTAAAGTCCAATTAAAAATTGAAGATACCTGACAGAAATAACCTCTCTCCCCTTTCCCCCTTTCTCAAATCCCCCCGATTTGAGAAAAAATGGACAACCCTGACGAAGAGAAGCCGATCCCCACCCCAAAGCCCAAGGTCAAGCGTTCCGCGAAGGCTAAGGCCAAGAAGGTAGCCGTTCGTACTATTGGTACTAATCGATATGGTGTTGAAGACGACCCTAAGGTACACCTTGAACGAGTAAACGTGGACCTGTACGAAGGTGTCAGAAAAGAGGATGAAGAAACTGGTGAAAAGGTATTCTCCGTCGAAAAGAGACAGGTGCGCATTTCGGCGACCCTCCTGGTGGGAATTCGGCTAGATCCTCGTCAAGCAATCGAGTATTTCCATCTCATGTATCCGACCGCGGTCCCAGATCCAGGTTTTCCCGAACTCGACACTAAAGACCCCCTACGCGTACATCCCTGGCGGTACAGCTGGCAGAGCACAGAGAACATGGACAAGGTTTACGGTTCTAAGATGCCCAAAGCGGGGGAGCTAATGGAAGCCTTCCTGAAGACCATGCATGAGCACAAAATGACCATGATCATCGACGAATACGGATACGTTTACCTCGGCTATGCACCCCAACCGTACGTCACCCAGGATGGATATCGCGGTTACTTCCAGTACAACTACAAGGACATGCATTCGATCAATGTCAAACAGATGGAGAATCTGCAGCGATTGATGTATCGAGTACCACTCCGTGACAGTGGGTTAACCGAGGAACAGACCCAACAGTTGCATGAGATCCGCATGGGTGGGGCGGGTAAGTATCCCTGCTACTTCCTCGTCAATAACACGGTAGCGATCGCCAACTACCCTCACTATGAGCAATAGATTTGGTGCTATATTTGATCTAGCTTCGCGTCTAAAGCCGCTTCGCTGATCAAATAAGACACCTTTTTTGTTGTCCAATGTTATAACTGTACTTTCGGTGAGTGTCCTTCCCATTCCTGACGGGTCAAAATGTCCACGACTTAATTGATGGTGGTTAAAACTATCTCCGTACATCGCACCTTTTATTGACTTCGGTGAGGTTGCCATTCCGCTGAGGGTTCGTGATTGATTTTTGGTCCGTTTTCTGGATCTTTGAAAACTACGGAAAACCGAGTACGAAGGATTCAGAGGCTAAGATCAACCTTCCGAAAGGTAAATCGTCGCTCTCTGAGCTGTACATGTTTCAGGAATATATGCGAACTAGAAACCTTCAGTGACTATGAATAACGAAAAGGTGTCTTATTTGATCAGCGAAGCGGCTTTAGACGCGAAGCTAGATCAAATATAGCACCAAAGATAAATTGAATATTTTGGACCTAGTATACCATCACACTTGTGTGAACTCACATACCTGTGAACGTACACTAAGGATCTCTATCTAAGAGCCATGTCCTGCACTTACAACTGCGCGGTTTGCCAGCTCCTTTACAAGAACTTTAACCCTGCTGCTTCAGCCAATGTACTCATCACTGAGCACTATTATGGACAGTATTGGGTCGCCATGGGCGGTCGTGAGACTGGTGGTGAGCGTCGTGGACAGTACAGCCTCCCTGGCGGTAAGATGGATCCTCAAGACGGTGGTTGCTTCCGTCGCGCGGCCCTTCGTGAGTTGAGCGAGGAGTTGCACTTTACGATCCCACTCGAACAGTTCGATGTGTACTTCCGTCGAGCGGCCGGTACCTACCGATTCATCATGCAAGGGCGTACCCCGGTGTTCTATTGCCGCGTCCCTGGCCTCTCGCGCAATAAGATCAACCCTCAACTCGCGAGTGCTCAGCGCAATCACTACCTGCCAAGCTGCCAACGCGAAATGGACCATGCCGAATGGTTCCGCTTCGACAATGGACTAACTCCGGAGGGAAATAGGCTTCCACGGGCTCAGTTCCTCATCGATGTGATGCGCCGGGTCAATCCGAGCACCTGATTCTTTTGTATTTATCACAAAGATACATCTTTTCGAATTTCTCGGAATGCTACAAGTTGATTATTTTGGACCTAGTACACCTGCGGAGAACTCACATACCTGTGAACTCGCATACCTGTGAACTCGCATACCTGTGAACTCGCATACCTGCGAATAATGATCATCACAATCCTTGTTAGCATTTACGCCGCTACACCAAAGAAGTGCGACTTCATGCCGCTCATTCGTACCCTTGTTGGCTCCTCAGTTCGCGAGTCGATCAATTGGGAACAGTTCGCCGTAACCTTGATCCAAGGCCACAACGCTCGTGAGCTTCTTCGCACGGGTATTTGGATCTGTCGTCCGAGTACTAGGGTCATCACCGATCGGATTATCAAGATGATGGAGAGCTCACCATCTCTGTGCTACGACCTTTCGATGCCTCCTCCCATCGATTTATATACCACAGGAGCGCTTTCTGGCACCTGGGGCAGAATCAAGGATACTTGCCTTGGTTTCGAAGCCTTCAATGCGACCACCATTCTAGAGTGGGCAGTCAAAAGCCATGTGGACATCCGTCGCATGATCGTTTATGGCTTGGTACTTCACTGGACCAAGGAGGTCGGAAAGAACGCGGTCTTTGGCCGTGCACAGACCTTGGCTAAGAGGTCCAATTTGAAGCAGGAAGAGTTACTCATGGCTGGTTCGCAGTATGCGAGAATGCTGGAATGGCCAAACGCTGATCTGTACTGGGGTGAATCTGACGGATATGTCAATGCTACGAGAGTGGAGATCTGGAACAACTGGGTAAAAGCCAACTTCGAGTAGATGTATTTTTAACCCCAGGGGTGCCTTGCTTTGAATAGGAGCTTGGATTAGCTTAGCGCACGTTCACGAACTGGTATGTATTTTTTAACCCGGAGGGTATCTTGCTTGGTGTACCGAAAGCTCAGCATGCGTTCACGGATTGATATGTTGATGTATTTTTTATCCTCGAACCTGGTTCTTAGCGCACATGTACAAATTAGTATGTTGATGGGACAACATGGGCTAAACATTGCTTTTTTCAAAGCTACGGGAACAGGAATCGGTACAAAAAACAGATCGGTTTAGCACGGTTGTATGGCAACCTCAGGCCACCAGAAATGCAAGATCGGATCTTCATTAGCGCCAAGGTTAAATTTGAACTCCAATTAGACAATAGAATACTATATCCAGCAAGGTAGGAATCTTCCCGATGTCGAGTGCCGATCTGGTAAATGAGGACAATATCTCTTCATTGAACTCCGCTCAATTGCATGCCTCTCCTGACGACAAGCTCGGTGGAGGGAAGAAAGTGGTGAAGGTGACCAAGGCCGCCAATGGTAAGGTATCCCATTCCACGGAGGCCAAGCCTTCCTCTTCCAAATCTTCCAAAAAGCCCACCTTCAACTCCGATGACATCCGGTACCAAGACCTAGCCGCCGTCCTCGATGCCGAGATTGAGAATAAGGCACGTACCGGCCTCAACGGTGACGAGACCTTGCTTAGTCGTGGGTTGGTATACAGCTCCCTGCATAGCGTCGGACAAATGTCCACCAAGGGTATCCATCAGGTAGTTACGGAGATGTTCCGTATCGATACGCGTTTCACTAAGACCGACAAGAAGACCGACGAGGATCGCGACATTGATACCATTAGCTGCGTAGTGAACTTCACCAAGGTAGAGATTGGTCGCCCGGTCTATACACCCAGCGGTGATGATCGTCCCCGAGAACTGTATCCTGCTACCACGCGCCGCTTTCATAGCGACTACAATGCTCCGATGAAGATTTGGGCCAAGATCAAGGCCCGTGCCTTCCGCGTTAATGGGGGTGAACTGCCGCCCAAGGAGTTCGAGATCAACGGGCATTACATCGGGAAGATTCCAGTTATGGTAAATACGGAGAACTGTAACCTGCATGGTCGCAGTGCCAAGGATCGTGCCAATATCTGTATGGAGGATCCCAGTGACCCCGGTGGCTATTACATCATCAAGGGTCAGGAATGGGTGGTCAGCTTCATCGAGAACGCTATCTATAACCAGCCTCGTATTTACCGTAACTTGGGTCACGAAAAGGAAGTGGCTCGCTGTGAGATTATCAGCAAACAGGGCGATGCCTACGAGCACAGCTTTGAAACAGTCATCGTTTACCACAATGACAATAATCTCACCGTCGAGCTGAGCGGTAATCGCGACTTCAAGGGTATTCAGTTCCCCTTCTACGTGGTCTTTCGCCTACTCGGAATGTGTATCGACAAGGAAATCTTCAACAACATTGTCTACAGCTACGGTGATACGGCCGATGAGAGCTCCAGTGTGGGTAACTATATGTTCAATGCAGTGAAGGATGCCTTTCGGGCGCCCAACAAGCACTTCGGAGCTGTCCGTGATGTCGTTAACCAGGCCGACCTTATCGTGGCCGTCAGCGAGATTCTTAACGGGATCATGCAAACCCGGCGTACTAACCTGGCAGATCTGGAGAAGAAACGCGATGATATGCGCGAGAACATCATTGCGAACTTGTTGAAGAACTTTGATCGGTATCTATTGCCCCACGTCGGCACTAGCCCAGCCGCGCGAACTGAGAAGCTCCGCTACTTAGGCTTGCTAATCCACAAGACCTTCCTGGTCGAGATGCAGGTAGCTAATCCCACTGATCGTGACAGTTTGGCCGAGAAGCGTATCCATGCCCCGGGTCACTCCTTCATGAAGGTCTTCAAACGTGCCTTCAATCGCGCCGTCGTCAAGAAGCTCGGTAACAAAATCATGAACGACCTTAAGACCAACCCTTTCAATCAGACGCACTTGGACCTCAGCTTCCGAAATGCGCTGGGTGGCCGTGAACTGGAGCAAGAACTCACCAAGGCGATCATCATTGCCAAGAAAGACAAGCCAACGCGGGGCCGACAGCAACCCAGTATCCTTACCAGTGAGTTGATGGTACGAAAGAACAACCTCAACTTCCTCAGTACCTGTCGTGTAGTTAGGACTAACAGTAGCGCGGCGACCAAGATGGCACAACGTGGCGAGGAAATGCGACAGGCGCACCCTAGCTATGCTGGCTACATTGACATGATTCAGAGTGCCGATACCGGTGAACAGGTCGGCATGGTCCGGCAGATCTGCCTCGGGGCCTTCATCTGCGAGAGTAACAGCAGCTTGCTGATGCGCGATGTACTACTAAAGGACGAGGATATCATCCCGTTGAAACGCGTTTTACCCGAAGATATGGGTAAGCGTAAGTTCACCCGCGTGATGGTTAACGGTGGCTGGGTTGGCTGCACCAGTGAGGCTCCTCGAGTTTTGCGGCGCTTCGTGGAGGCTCGGCGTGGCTGGGAAGCTGTAGATAAACGCGGACCCAAGGATAGATCTTCGAAAGGGACCCAAGAGCGACACATTCCCTTCCTCGAGGTCCCAGCGGTCACCGTGAAGGAAAAGTCTGGTGGATTCCGGCAGGTAAAGCCAGCGGTCTACACTACCTTTGAGCATCGCGAGAGTCATTCGATTGACGATTTGACTACCGTTTACTGGGACACGGACAGTGATGAATTGTGCTTCTGGACTGACAACAGTCGTTTCATGCGGCCGCTGCTAGTAGTGCGAAATAACGGCGAGCTCGATCCGGTGGGTCGACAGTTGTTTGCCGAGAAGGGCATCGCCCCGCAAGATCCATACAAGGCCCCAACGCCAGGGATGAGTGAGGGCGCCTTCGTCCAAGATCTAGTACTTACTCGCCAAGACATTCGAGACTTGTATCACAAAAAGACCGACATCTCCAAACTCATCGCACAAGGCAAGGTTGAATACATTAGTAGTCAGGAGATCAAGAAGCTGGTAGTGGCTGGGCATCCCAAGGTACTGATCGAGGCGCGTCATGATCCGCTACGCCCCTTCTCGCATTGTGAAATTCCGCAAGCTTTGCTAGGATTGCCGAGTTTGACTTGCCCCTTCGCGAACCACAATCAGGCCCCACGTATCATCTTCCAGACCAATCAGAGTAAGCAGACCTGCGGCATCCCGTTCAAGAACTACCCGTACCGCAGCGACAAGCACACCTTCCTGCAGTACCAGGTCAACTATCCGCTGGTACCTACCTTGGCCAACAAGTATATCTACCCGAATGGGATGAATGCAATCGTGGTCATTGATGCTTACGATGGCTACAACCAGGAGGACAGTTTGATCGGTAACAAGAGCAGTAGCGAGCGTGGAATGTTCTGCGGGGAGCATTACAACTTCATCAAACGCGTGCTACGCAAGGGTGAGAAACTAGGCAAGAGCAAGCAGTCCGACACCACGCAGATCAAGAGCTTCATTAACTATGACCTCTTGGGTGAGAATGGACTGTTGAAGAACCCGCGCCAGATGCTAAGACAGCATGATCCTGTCATTGGAGTGCGAGAAGCGGAGCCACAGCTACCTGGACAGCCACGCACGTACGCGGACAAGACTACCGAATACAAACACAGCGAACCGGCCTTGCTGAACGAGATCATTACCGGGCGCGATCCCGAGGGTAATGAATTCGTAAAAGCAAAGGTCAGTTCCAAGCGTTCATGGGGAATAGGTGAAAAGTTTAGTAGCAGACATGGACAAAAAGGTTTGACGGGACTTATGCGGACCCAGTGCGACATGCCTTTCTCAAAGTACGGCATCATACCCTCATTTATCCTTTCTCCCCATGCTATACCTTCTCGTATGACTATCGGACAACTAGAAGAATCTAACTGCGCCAAGTTGGGCGCTATGAATGGAACGTTCACCGATGGAACGATCTTTACCCCGATTGACATGAACAAGGTCGGTGATGATCTGTACAAGCACGGCTTCGATCGTTACGGTACTGAGATCATGTATAACGGAATGACCGGTGATCACATGGACGTGGAACTGTTCATCGGACCCGTGTATTATCAACGCTTGCAGAAATTCGTCGTGGACGAGCTGTACAGTGTATCCTCCGGTCCTACAAACGTGCTGACCCGTCAACCAGTAGAGGGTCGTGCGCACGGTGGTGCTTTGCGTATCGGTGAGATGGAACAGGCGGTAATTATCGCTCACGGGGCTGGACACTTCCTCATGGAGAAGTTCCGCGATGATAGTGACGGCTTCGATATGTACGTATGCCGTATCTGCAAGACCGTGCCTGTCGTCAACGAGGAGAAGGGGCTGTTCAAGTGCAAGGTCTGCGAGTCAGCCGGCATGGAGCCTAACATCGTCAAGGTCAAGACCACTTGGGCAACCAAACTACTCCTACAAGAGTGTGAGGCAATGATGGCTGGTGTCTTACTCGGCGTAGATCCGTTCGAGTATGAGATGCCACTCGCCCCTAACGGAGCTAATAACGAGCGGCTGCCCTAAGGAGCTACTTGTTAAAAAACAATATACATTTTTTGTGAACTCACAGAGTTTCCGATTCACATATATGTGCTCACAGAGTTTCCGATTCGCATATATGTGAACTCACATATATGCGACGATCCATCTTTCGGAGAGATCAATGTGATATTAGCGACGCTAGACGCGAGGGGCATCCGGCTTCCAGAAGGATCTGTCGGACGTCGGGACGGCACGAGGGAGGTACGATGAGAACGAAAGTCTCACTTTTACAGCCCGTCCAATTCATATTCCTAGCCATATGTCTCAGCACGGTGAGGGTCTGCTCGTTATTGGTGACAATGCTGTGCAGAAGGTATACAAGTTCCTCTAGGATATACTTACCCTCTTGTAGTAGGTGCTCTTCATCCAGATTGCCGAACCGCATTGCCGTGACCAAAGCCCAAGTCCTGCACATCCCGATATACAAACCCTTCGAACGGCACCAACTCAGTCCTGATCGCGATGAAGCCGCTATGATTTTGAAGTCTAAGTAGTGGTTGTTCTTATGGTACCAATCTATCACATGCCAATGTTCAAGTGATAAGGCCATGTAAATACCAGGGACGGCAAGATTGGACATCGACTGAAGCCAGACCAACATATCCAGATCACCTGTCGCGGCGCTTAGCGTAATCAAGGAGTTAACGATGGCGGCCGGGATCGTTTCATCGTACAGGAGTTCCCTTGCTTCCGCTGATCTACCATCGCGTATCAAATCCACTACTGTTCCCCAAATGTCTTTATGAGCTTCTTTTGTATACACGGAATCCAAGTTCAGAGAAGATAGGAGCAAGGTGGGGAGTCGCCTAGAGTAGCCAGGCATCCCGGTAGTAGTTGTCTTTGCTCATTCAAATTCTCGTACAGGGCGTCCAACTTCTAAAAAAGAGACACGCCTAACTGAATACGAACGAAGCTCATATCAAATCCTCCGGGACGTCACTGAACAGAGGTGCAATGTTCCCCACGTCGTGGTATCTGCGATAAACCAGGTTGTCCGTAAGGGATGACAGTAGGTCCGCTTTCTTAGTGAATCCCATGTGCCTAACCATACGAGGTACCACTTCCTTCCAGTAGGGGTACACCGTAGTCATGTAACTTGCTCTTGTTTTAAACTGACAAGCGAAGTCTATCATGTCGAATTTGCCTCCGTTCCGCGACAACAAGTACTCCTCGTCATAAATTCCTACTCGCAGAGCAAAGCTCATCGCTGTATCCTCAATGTATTCATCAGAGAGATTATTCCGGAGGCACCAAGCTTGTCCTTCTGCAGAGGTAGAAGAGGCATCTCTTAGCGACGTGAAATCGAGGTATCCGTGGTTGCGCAGCCATTCTAGGACATCTGTATGCATGTAGACGTAGCTTCCATAGCCTAACGGTTTCCGTATACTTCTCAACCACTCCAATGCCTCCAGATTTCCAGACTCTACGGCTGCGTCGGTGACGTTTGACGACATGAAACAATAATGCTGGGCTATGGCCTTGGCATCCTTGAGGCGGTTTTCTTCTACGGCGATGATGATGGTCTGGTCTATGTAAGCAGAAAAATTGTCGTCAGGCGAGCAATACCGCATCACCTCGCGCAAGGTGTTCGGAATATAATACTTCGAAAGTTCCGTTCGAAAGAGGGTACTCGGCAGCCGCTTCCGGTACCCGCGGGACATCGGTATTTCGGAGTGTGATACAGGTTACAGTGAGTGAAATGTTCAACTTTTGTTTAAAAAAGAGATCACATTTTTACTGTAGAGTTACAGTAGATACTTGTATCATTGTAGAGTTACATTACTGAATAGCGATTCGATGCTTCCCATTCCGTAATACTGTCGAGACGCAAGATCAGCCGTAATTGCCTCCAAGAGATCCGCTTTGTTGTTGTATCCCACGTGCCTAGCGATGCGAGGCATCACCTCCTTCCAACGAGGGTAATTAGCGAGTATGGCTCCTGCACTCGTGATTATCAAACCGGTGATGCTCGACAAGGCAAACCTACCTCCACTCCGTGACAACAAGTACTCCTCATCATAAATTCCAGTCTCCAAGGCGAACGCTATTGCAGTGCTCTCTATGTAAACGTCGGCAAAGCCATTCCGAAGGCACCAAGCTCTACCTTCCGCTGACGTAGAAGCTGCCAACCTGCCAGAATTAGAGTGAAGATATCCATTCTTATACAGCCAATCCATCACATCTGTGTGCAGGTAGCCAAGGTATCCAGCGTCCAAGTCTTTCCTCATGCCTTTTATCCACTCCAACGCCTCCAAGTTCCCAAACTCTATGGCCGTCCTAATGCTATCAGTAGGCAGGTAGCAATAAGATTGGGCTATTGCCTTAGCAAGCTTGGCACGGTTCTCTTGTATGGCCAAGTTTATGGATTTCAGCAGGAAGTTTGGTAGATCATAATCCTTGGCAGGACAGAATCGCTGCATCTCACGTAGGGTGATCGGAATGTAATACTCCGGACCATGAGCGGCCCGGAGATCGCGAAGAAGGGTACTCGGCAGTCGAGCTCGGTAGCCAGGCTTGGTGGACATGGGAAGACGATATGCTCTTCGAAAAGATCAACTTTTGCCTAAAAAAAGAGACCAACGCCTACCAGGACTCGAGATCTATCTTCACAAATAGATGTCTCCGAGGTCCGCAACCGAGAAGCCAAACACCGTAATCATGGAATCATGGGCTTCTATGAGCTGCATAACCCCATATATCCTCGCCGGAAGACTTTTAGGATCGCCTTCCATTTTTTGAATGATACGAGGCATGATTTTCTTCGAATATGGGCAGTGCTTATAGTAATCACAATTCAGGAAGCCGTCCAGTGAATATACAAATCCATGAACCGAGAAAGTGTTGTCCTTGCTTAACGAGAGCAAGTACTCCTCGTCATACACACCAGTTTGCAAGGCGAATCTTAGAGCGTCATATTCATTGAAAGTTTGGGGGACAAGACCTTTCCCGAGGCACCAATCTCTACCCTCCCTCGAAATAGAGGAAATAAGGCCAACGTTGTTTGTGATGATATCTGGATCCGTGACAAATAACCAGTCCAGTACATCTGAATGTACATAAGCAAACATATCCGCCGGAATATAGTGCATGTTGCGCCTCATTTCTTTGGCCCATTTCAAGGTGGTCAAATCACCAAACTCAGCTGCCGTTATCCAGACAACCTGGTCCAATAAACAATAATGCTGGCAGATTTTTTGTACCATGCGAGGATTCCCATCTTGAACGCATTGAACAGCAGCTCTGGAAACAATGTCTCCCCCGTTGTTGTAATCCAGAACTGCCAGTTCAACTCGTGTACGCGCTCCGTCATGTAACTTTGCGATGTGCTTCCGGAGACCGCATAGGGTATTGGGAATGTAAGCTCGGATACCTTGAAGTTTCGTTCGGAAGAAGGTACTCGGTAGCCGGGCTCGATAGCCAGGTTTGGTGGACATGGCTCACACGGAATCAAGGATCCACGTGAACTCAATTTTTGTACCACATACTTTAAAAAAGAGAAGTGAACTCAGAAAGGTCGGCAACTTCCGTAATATGAGTACTGTTCACGGATCATCTTCGTGATCTTTCCCACCAAAGTTTCCTTGTCTGTGTCATGTACACTCTCGGCAATGCGCGGCATTATCTGCTTCCAATAAGGGAAACAATCGTCCCAAGCCTGCATACCTTTGCCACATAAGCTGCATCTGATTGCCTCTATCACCGAATTCCTAGCGAGCTTACCTCCCGGGCAGCACGAGAGGATATACTCCTCGTCGTAACTACCTGACCTCAGAGCGAATGATATGGCCCACTCTTCATCAAATGAGCCATCATACTTGTTCCGAAGGCACCAATTCCTACCAACTGGTGACACAGAAGCCAAGACGTGTTTACAATCGCTTATATAGCTAGGCCATGTTACGTGGGCCCAATCAAGTACATCCAAGTGCATATATCCCGCGGTGATACGCTCGTGAATACTTATATCGTACTCTATTTCTACCAACCACTGCAAGGCAGCTAGATCTCCAATCTCCCAAGCCACCTTCACAAGCTCACGTGGAATGACACAGTAATATCGCATTATTTTTTGAACCAGCTCCAGACGGTTTTCTCGAGCTGCATTAAGTATGACCTTAGTGATAGGACCCATCTTGTTGCCAAATGGCCCCATATCGGCCCGCAAGCGCTTCTTGACACGACCTAGTGTATCTGGAACGTAGCAATAACTGAGCTTGACCTGGAAGAGGATGCTCGGTAGTCGTGACAAGTAGCCACCTCGGGTTGGTGCGGACATAGTTTGCACAGAATCAAGGATTCACGTGAAGATACAAAAACAAGTTTATTCAACTTCTCATCGAAGCACCAGATCAACTTCTCATCGAAGCGGATCAGGGAGGTCCCCAAATATCTCCGCTAGGTTTTCAACATCATACCAGAAGCCGCGAACAAACGCTAGTTCACCGAACTTCGCCACCAGTTCTTCTTTGTTCTTGCAATTAATGTGTTTGACAATACGTGGCATCACCTCTCGCCAATACGGAAAGATGCGGTCCCGGTTTCGCGAATTTATCCGGAATATATTCGAGACATCGGACAACAAGGCTACTGTAAATCCGTGGTATCGTTGAAGCAAATGCTCCTCATCGTAAACGCCGGTCTTTAGAGCGAACCATAACGATATGTCACCGGTTACTTCATCAGTGAAATTGTTTTGAAGAGCCCATGTATGCCCCTGGGCCGTTATAGCAGCTATTTGTCCAACAGCGTGCTGGTCCAACGCTCCGTGCTCCTTTAGCCAACCTAAAACATCCGTGTGCATGTAGGCCAAAGCGCTTCCTGTGGCGTATATTTCCTTATCTATACTCTCCAACCAGCGTAAAATGTCTACGTTCCCGACTACCATGGCCTCACCACCAAAGTTTGCCATGCAGAAATGTTTGGACATAGCTATGGCATCGCTGGTACGATTTTCTTCAATAGCTCTAATTATGGCGGCATCTGCCATCTTAGTGATGACACCTACTCGAGGTCTCTTAGGCAGAGCGTCGATATGCTTCAACAGGCTACGCAAGTTATTTGGGACATAGTCTTCACATTCGAGACGATCTCGAATAAATACTCGAAGAATGGCGCTCGGCATCCGTGATCGGTACCTGGGAGCCATCGTGTGACGAAATGGCGAATCTTTGAGGCTAATTGGCAATGCAGTGTATTCAAATTTACAGAGGGTGAGAAAAGGTGAATATTCCTCTTGGTAGTATTCATCTTGATTCTCATCGGAGATGCAACCCGAACCTGTCGAAAACCGCAGAGGAGCAGAGCTCGTCGAGAAGTATTACGTGGTCGTTACCGAAAAGGATCTGGAACCATACTCGCAACGAGGTTATCCAACTGTGACGTCACCCGCGGTGCAGTACATCTCCAAGGACTTGCTGAGCGCAGTATCAAGAACGGTCTGGAGTACCTACCCCTGCTTCGCCTACGAAGAGATAAACGATTCGGGTAAATACTACTTTGCAGAGCTAATCGGAGGTGCCTTTACAAGTCTTCATGAGGATTACTGTCTATACCAGGTCAAGGGGAAGCCCTTGGAAGGAAACGTCAAGGCAGATGAGGATGGGTTCTGGGCCGTCGTAGAAGGACAGATCTTGCATCCAGTGGACCCAGACCGAGACGAGGAGCCGGACTTGTTCGACGAAGTGACCAAAGAATGTGAGCGTCGTGGCATCGAACTCGTTTACCATCACAGCTATCTCGCCTTCAAGCACTACTACGATATCTAGTCTTTGGAAATAACCGTATACCCGAGTTTCGTAAAGATGTATCTTTACGAGTGTTTCGGAGAAAAGAGCGTCATTTTTTAACTGCGAAAAATTGAGTCCTAGAAGATACCATCTTCTCTCAAATAAGAAAGGTTTGAGAGAAAATGTACGGAAAGATGTCCGATACGTTGGTACCCAGTTTGATCTTGGCCTTCGTGGTAGTTTTGGCCTGGACACAGATGGACGTCACCCCTAGTGAGTCAGGTACCGTCGATCACGTACGCGTGAATCGAGATACAAAGATCGAGGAAGTCGAGAAGCTAATCGTCACTCAGGCCACTCGCATTCTCGAGTATGGGAAAAAAGATGAGCGCGGGTGTCGCATCATTAGGTACAGCATAGGTGATCGTCAATTCATTCGCAACCGTTGCGATTGGGACTAATTATAGTTCTGGACCCTCTCCGGTATTTTTTTAATCAGATGCGCTCCCCCGTTATGACGCATCCATTCGATTACGTCTAAACGTCCGGACTCGACCGCATTTTTGTAAGTATAATCGTCCCACGGACACGCCTCTTCCGGCTTACCATCGGGACAACGTAACCATTTAAGCGTCTCGAATTGACCATACCCAACTGCAAAGGCACATGCATTCGCATCCCATGGGCAGCCATTAGCCCGGGCCCACCTGATCACCTCTATGTGCCCATTAGAAGCCGCATAAGCACATGTATATGCATTCCAAGGGCATACATTAGCGCGTAACCACTTAAGCAATTCTAGATGACCCCCATCGGCCGCATGAGCGCAGGTCCATTCGCTCCATGGGCAGCCATTAGCATACATCCACTTGACTACTTCCATGTGACCTGCACAGGCGGCTCCGATATACGTACTTTCATGCCAAGGATACTCGTGTTCACGTAACCATTTGAGCGCTTCTAAGCGTCCGTATTTAGCCGCATTACTACAAGCAACGAAGTTTTTATCACGACATGGAGTAGTGGGATGAAGCCACTTAAGGACTTCCAGATGCCCGTACTTAGCCGCATTGGCAAATGTAAACATACCCGGTGTGAAACCTTTGCTTACGTACCACTGCATAAGCTCCACAGTAGGGATATCCTCGCAGTGGATTTGCTTATACGCCCATTTGTTCCTCCATCGTTGGCATACGAATCGGATGGGAGCACCCTTCGTGTAGGCCCAAATAAGCAGCCAAAGATCCGTCGGCAACCTCAGTAAGGGGGATTCAGAGAAGCTAAGCTCGTCGCAGGAAGCCATACTTCTCAAGTTCTTAACATTCAACTTGTTAGTATAAAAAACAGGCCCCGTCACGTATATTTCCGAAAGATGGATCTTTCGGAGTACGTGAAATTACATGCTCTTACTGAGGCGACGATTTCTCTTGGCAGCGGCCTGCTCCAACAGATACTCTCGGAGATAGTTATTGAGGAGATACCACTTGGCCGAACGCCCGAGACGTGGATAAGAGTCCGGATCTCGCTCAAAGATGTTCTTCATGTACGCCTCGATATCTAGGCCCCGATGACGCATGATTAGGATGTTGACCATGTAGATAGTGAACTTATTAGCCTGGCACATATTAGGATAGACCGGCTCATGAGGGAGCGTAGTGGCCCAAACCACATCCCTGAAGATCTCGTCCAAGGTCGGGCCAGACATTCCAAGGAGCTAGAGCACGGAGCAATGAACTAGAAAGGAACGGGAAAATCAACTTCTCTTTCGAGCTTATGAAGATTTGGTCTTCATGCCCGCACGGCGGTCATTCCGCCCATCTTCATAGACTCGATTTTTATTCACAGGGGATTAGAATAGCACGCTCGCACTGGTATGTATTTGCATTTCAAGTACCCCTGAACTACTTGGGAGATTAACGACTTTACGCTTGCGTAAGGGCGCGAGTTTGCTATCTTTACCTCCATTAACTCGACCCTCGTGTGAGGATGGACAAACTACTTGGTTCACGCGCCAAGGAGCTCTATACCTATATGGCCGGGAACGTAGGCCCAGGAACTGGTACCCTCGCCGGCACTTCGTATCACCTGTACCTAGGTACCAAGAATCACGCCTCAGATATCGATACCCTCAGTGATAACAAGATAGGCGCTGTGGTTTCGGTCATGGCTGTCGACTTGGATGCCAAGATCCTGGCTGTTTTCAAGAAGAAGAAAATCGAACACCTGTACCTACCCTACCGCAAGGACGGAGATGACTTCCGACCTATATTTGCTCGGGGATCTGATTTCATCCATGAGAATATCCTGGCGGGGAAGAAAGTACTGGTACATTGCGAGGAAGGTATCAACGCCGGTCCCACTCTGCTCATCTGGTACTACACCCAGCGGATCTACGAATCCTGCTATCACGTGGACAAGGTTAAGACGGCACGCCTCTTGAATATGGAAGACTCTCTCATGATCGAGATGGCCAAGCTAGTCAAGGGTAGGCGCCCTTGTATTCTCCCCAGCCCCTCGCTAACCTTGCAACTGGTGCAGATGGAGCTAATGATTAAGAACTACTTTGCCCAGGGTTTGATCGACGAGGCTACCGAATTACGTGACCGAATCAAGGAAGAGGAAGAAGTAGATCCAGACATTTCCGAGATCATCGAGTCTGATCAAATGACCGTAGCGTTCGCTTTGCGGTTAGTGTTCCGCGAAGAAGCAGGCGGGGAAGGAGCCAAGGAACAAACAAAAGAAGAGGAAGAGTTCGACCGCCTGGATGAGATCGCCTCCCTGCGCGGTTCGTTATAATTTGCTCCCTAATGAAGGTTTGGTCTGCATGTCCAACCTCTCAGAGATGTATGCCTCCGAAAGATCCATCCTCGCTCTCTGAAATATGTATATTTCAGAAACGTATACGCGAATTGGAAACTCTGAGAATGTCCATTTCGCCCACCTTCATAGACTCGCGTTTGTTCGCTACGTTTACTTGGAGTCTATAGGCTCGAGTCTTTTTTGTATCATCGTGGTCAACTAGGAAAGCTACGGGAGTAAAAAAGGTGTCCCTTCACATATATGTGAAATTCGATGGCACCGAAAGTTATACCAAGGAGCAGTAATAGTAGTAGCTAATGTTCGTATCCGGAGGTTCGTGGGGTTTAGGCTCATATATCTCGGTCTTCTTTGCAATGTTTTCTTCCTGACATACTGGACATACATGGAATGAGTAACGAAAGAACGTAACTATGGTCCCTCGTTTCTCCATGAGACTACTGGTGTTGATTGGGTCATATATGCTTACCTCGTAATCCTCCTCATATAGTTTCTCCTCTTTGGGTTGGATCTTGCTCTTACACTTTTCGCACTCGTAAGTCAAGAGTGCGGGACCTATTCGAAGCACTTGCGGATCATCGGGGTTAGACATTGGTCTGGATTATCCCGTCCTATCTATTCAAAATTCGCAGACCTGGAAATGAAAGCCTTCCAGTGCATATTCCATAGAAACGTCCCAGACAAAAAAGGTGCCCCTTCGCATAAACGCGAGTCTATGAAGATGGGCGGAGCGGATCCGAAGGATACGTGAAGCTACATCTTCATTAGGGAGCAATACTATACCAAGATGCAGTAGTTGATGCTCATGTCAGGTTCTACACTTACGTCAGTCGTTTCCACCGTGTTTTCCGTCTCGCATACCGGACACATGTGCACAGAGACGCGTTGACTTGTTATGATAGTTTTTCTCAACCCTGCATCGTAGGAGGCATTGATGGTCGCTTGGCGATCGACCGGGATATCCCGCACCCAAATGTTCTCCTTCCTAGGTTGGATCTTGCTCTTACACTCGGTACACTCGTAAGTCAAGAGTGCGGGACCTACTCGTAGTACCTGCGGATCCTTGCTTGGGTTCTTGGCTGCTATTTTAGACATTGAGAAATTGAACTTAATGGAGTAGCAAGGCTCGTCGAAGAGTGATACAGAGGAGCAAGACTACCTGACTCAGAATAATCAAATGTCTATTTCATATTTCGCAGACCCGAGTATGAAGGACCACCTATGCCTACACCTGATCGAAACGCAATGCCGGATTCCCGCTCGCTACCGTAATGATACCGCCTTGATGGTGGACCTACGGCAAGAGCTGGATGACTTTGACTGGAAACATTGGGAACGAATCCTCGCACAAGTAGCCCTCCATGACGAGATGGTAGCCGAGGGAGCCTGGGAGAATAGTGAAGAGGAGCAGTGGACGTTTGATACCCTCGCAAAAGAGAGCGGTTGCGCCGATCTGTCGGACTTACGGAGTACAGAAATCATGCGTACACTGTTCCGTTACGGATCCATGAGGGAGTTCACGAAGCGTCTCTTTAGAATCCTCGGTGGTGAGATTAACTCAAATTATCTGCGACCACCTCAATGGACAATATTTGTCGAGAAACTAGGACAAGTGTACGAAACCATCATTGGATTCGAAGCCCAGGTACGGAAGGGGCAAGATAAGCTAAACTAGCTTGGTAGTTGATTTTTTGTGTTTACCAAGTTTGCGGTTTTCCGATCAAGAGATATTACGTCGCTAAGGAATAACTCTCACAGTAATCAGGGGGGATTACTCTTCGACGAGCCCTGCTCCTCTGTATTACTGTGAAAAAGTGAAGATGCCCATTTTCCAGGGACAGATTCGCGATGTTCGAGCCCAGCGGTTCTTCACCAGTTTGGTACACCCAGCCAAAGTCGAGACTCGTAACGAGGGTGGCAAGAAACGTAACTTCAAGGTACCCTCGGGTGCTCGGCCACTGCAAATGACTGCCTACTCGGCCTACGTGGAAGTAACCAGTATCAATACACCTCAGTTTGTAGTATTCCCAGTCCCACTCAGTGCCAAGCAGAATCGGGTACAGATGGTAGACATGAGTAAATGTCCCACCCTATTCACCGATCTAGAGTTGTTATTCCCACTTCGCAATCGTTCTACCTTAGACGATAGTAAAGAACAGGATCCTTTCGATGCGAACAAGATGGTCATCCGTGGATACAAGATGTGCAAGGCTCTGTATGAGTTGTACCAATTCGTTAACGATGATACCATTGCCGCTCTGGAGAACTTCTACAGTAAGGGTTATGCATTCTTGTTGATTGAGTTTTCTACCCCACCCATTGACGGACGGGAGGTGGTAATTACCGGCGGCTGGCTAGGACCAATTGCCTACGTACATGAGATTATCGGCGTTAACGGGAAGCCCAAGATCTACGTTCCGACGCGGCACTACCTTAAGCGGGATGACCCTTGGGTCGACAAGTACACCTACAAGGAGAGCGATCTCAAACACGACAATCCGTTCGATGCCGAGAAAGAAACGCTCAGTGGTAACGATGATCGAATGATGGAGATCCATCAGCGTCGCCGGGCGCCCATCGAGTTAATGCCACTGCCCAAGAGTGGGAAAACACCCATCGCAGCCGTAGTAGCCTCTCGAAGCCCTATCGCGGTGGAGAGTCACTGGGATCATCGCATCTATGTGGTTAACCTACAACGAGTTACTCGAAACGCTCTGTTCAGCGGCCTAGGGGTACACGTAGACCCGGCCAAGCCAGATCGAATGCGGCATGTGCGAGTTTACATCGACCCACAAAAGATGCCTAGAGAAATCTGTCACGGGCAGATCGTCTCGGCTCACAAAATAGAGATCAACAGTTCGTACAAGTACCGGTTGGATTTGTGGATCTAACTATGCTCGTAATATTTGATTTGACTTCATGCCCCCTGCGGGGACGATTCCGTCATCAAATATCACTCGCACTTTTTGCTTATTTTGACTTCCGTAGTTCGCTGGGGTATCTTGCCGCTTTTTTATACTTGTGCTCTCGGCTCGGGAATTGTATGCTGTTTCTGGGGTACCTTGCTGCTTTTTATGCTTGTATGCTGTTTCTGGGGTATCTTGCTGTTTTTTTTGTGCTTGTGTTCTCGACTTGGGGTTTACATTCTACCGTTCGCCAGGGTATCTTGCAGGGGCAACCACCCTTTGTATTATCTCACCGTGAATCCAAGTTGGTAGGCTAGGTGTTGCATCACCAAATGTTTCATCCCATCGAGAACTTCACTCACTTCGTTTACCTTGTCCTCCTAAACTACATTGAGCCAATAGTTCTATCCATGGCACCTAGTACCAACCAATTTCAACCCCTCGCAGACCTTTTGATTCAGTGATGTGCATCGCAAACCAGAGGTGGCTGGGCAAGCGTGTCCTCCGGACGGGCCCGAGGTCGCCGGAAAATAAATAACTCGTGCTGGTTGGGCCTATGGGAGCCTCGCGGAGGGTGCCTTTTGGGGTCTCGATGATGTGTGGAGGGTCATCTGGGGGTGCATCTGGTGAGCTTGGAGCTGGGGTACCCGGAGATAAAAGTAGCCAACAGAAATTAATGGATAGGGCACCCCGCCCGGGGCCAATAAAACTGGAGGCAAAGGTTAAAAAAAACGTCGGGCTTGGAGGTTAGGCCTTGGCATGTCCGCGGAGGTGCATCGGCGTAATGGGAGGACTGGCTTGGAGCGGCGCGTCCATGGGTACGATCTGATTAGCTGGGGGTGTGGGTGAAGGCGTGGCAGCAGCGGGTTCACGGAGAGGAGACGCGAGAGTAGTGGCGCTAGACGCGAGGAACATCGGTGGGCAGGCTGGTTGAAAGGGAACGCGAGACATACTAACGCTCAGTGGAATGTAGTCAATATATATTCAGTTTGTAAGTTCTCGCAAATCCCCCTCCCCGATTCGCGAGACATGAAAAAATGAGAAATTACTCGGTATTACTCTTCAACGAGCCTCGTTACTGATTCGTAGCCATTTGCATAGCGGCCGCCGAGGCATTCTTGATCGGGTCCGAGGTCTTGGCGCTCTTGGAAACTGCAGAGGGTACAATGTCCTTCTTGCGAGCCGCGCGGCTACGACCGTTTTGTGCCTCCGCGTCAGTAGATACACCTCGTACAACGGGGATTGTCTTGGAAGGAGCAACGCTGGGGCGATACTCTAGAGGCATTCCGAGATAGTCGGTGTGGTCAACATACCCAGAATTGCCCTCCAAGTACTGCGGGGCTACCAAGTTACGGGAGTCAATGTCGTTCTCGTAATAATAGTCACGTGCTGACATGCCTGTTAGGTCACGCTCACGCCCGGTGTACTTCATCAGGAGCGGGTCGGGATTCTTGAACACAATCTGGTCCAAATAGATAGCATTGGAAAGGCGCTCCTTCTTGGCCGTGAAAACCCAATACAAGACTACCAACAACAGTACGATTATGATCGCACAACCCACGCGATTTGCGTCGCAGAGACCCATCTTCTCGGCAGTATCCACCTCACGGCGGGAACGTTATACCTGGGACGAGAATAAGAGCCAGGGATAAAAATATAACTATACGAACTCACATACCTGTGAACTTACATCTTTACGAGATTCGCGCTCTGAAGTATACATCTTTACGAGTTTACATACCTGTGAACTTACATATATGTGAATCTAGTGGAAACCGGGAACCCAAACCGAACACTATACCTCGATTCGAATGATTCCTCTTGTGGTTCCGTTGAGCTAACAGTGTTTGGTTTTATGCGGATCACCCAAAGCTCTCTCGCTTGGTCTATTGGATGCGCGCGGACGGTCCAGGCTGCCACTATATCGGCGCACCTCTCGGTAAGTTCTAGATATTCACGTTGCGCGTCACCAAGTGAATGGATGGAGATCAAAACAATACGAGAACTCTCGTCAAGTAACAGGTACGGGGGTGAATCGACGTGTGCATCACCATTGGAATCCATCACCGCTAGGCCCAAGCCGACCGTGTTACCTCGAAAGGAGATGTATGGGAATCGTTCTATGGACGTTTCGTCCAGCCCTAGGAGTTTCTCTCGTTGCATTATCTCCTCGAACTTAGCGAACATTAGTCCCGTACTTTCACGCATTCGGGGCGCCAATTGACAGAACACCTTCCTGAACTTTCGGATGATGTCGAGGTTTGGAGTTTTGTTTGGGTAAGTTTGCAGAAGTTCCTCGAGAGGTAACGGATCCGCTTCCCGATGGTCCATTAATGCGTTCCTATTAAACTCCTCCCGGTCCTCTCCCACTGTCAAGACAAGACTACTTAGATCAGTATCCCGGCATATCAGTAACGTGCTATTGAGGACTCGATTGTCTGTGAGCTTTTGTGTTACTCCAAGATGCAGCTGCCATCCCACACCTGAGTTATGAGTAGCGGTTTTCTCGAAGTCGTACAGATCCTCTACTATTATCGCCAAGCGTGTTCGCAGTATTACTTCATAAACGTCCAAATACTTCTGGGAGATTGTGGTTGTTTTGACTGTCCCGTTTGGGCTGAATAACCGGACCGATACTTCCGATTTTGGGTTTACCTCGGAAATGATGCATCGATTGGCGACAAGTACTACTGAAGCGGGGTCGAGGGCGTCGAGGCTTTCAGTGAACAGTAGAGAACCGTCTTCAAGTGCCATACTCACCGCGATTCGACCCTCGTGGAGGTGAATGATGTATAGGTTTTCTCCATGGGCAATAAAGTCGAGTACCCGTAGATCGTGTAAGATGTACTTCCCTTGATACAGTTGAACGAAGAAACCATCGACTAGGGTAAAATACCAACGGACCAGGGTTACGGATTGATGAGGAATGACGTCAATGTAACGATGTGTATCCTGCATATGCCGGAGAACTCGCGTCGATGAATATACCTCGAAGTTGTTGAACGCACCGATACCCCGAGCAGCCAGAAACTCTACCGTGCTTTTGGTGACAATATTCAGGGGAGGTATGATCAGATGCCGTGCCTCCTTTCCTATTTCTACTTCGAAGCAGAGTTCTCGTACATGTAATTTGCTGAACTTTTGGTACATCTGCCATTGCTTGAGGACCGAGAGATCTGTTTTATCATTGGGTAGGGGAGAGTACGGCTGTAGGTTTGGTCTTCGAAACTTACCCTGTAAGAAAACGATAGTTCCTTGCTTGTAGAAGGACCTGCAAGTGCGGCGAATGTCTATCTGCTCTCTCGGTGTCAGGTACTGAAAAAGCATCATACACAGGAATGAGTTAGCCAGTAGTGGATTAATAGGCCCGGTGAAGGTGACATTGTGATTAAGATCCAAGAGTGGACCCAAGATGACACCTTGACGGCGCAAGCAGACTGTGGAGTAGTCTCGATCGTTCTCGCGGAGTTCGTTAGGTTCACCGGGTTCGTCGAGGTCACTGGGTTCGTTGGGCTCGTTGTGTTCTAGTTCGTTGGGCTCCTGAACCGTGTACTCGATAGGCTCTGTCTCATCTTTTTGTATGAATTCCACCGCCAGCTCCATTGGTAATGCATAGTAGTTAACCCATAACCACTCTAGATAAAAAATGGCTTAGCGTGCTATCAACGGCCGTAAGCTGATCATAACGGAGCCCGTGTATGGCTTTGAACCCGCATATTCGAATATCACATCACGGGCGTTCTGAAAGGCGTAAACTTCTAGCAGTTCGGCAATGATTCGGCACAGGCCAGGAAAGCCAATCGTGATACCCGATCCACGAGATGGCTCATTCATTATGAGGATGTTCCATATCCTTACTACCTCCTCGCGGCACATCTCGACGTACCTGGTTTAGGAATTCAGCTTTTCAGAGGAATTTCCCTCTAGGACCAGAATACTTTTGTGCGGCGCTCCACCGGTACTCGACAGAAGGGACATACCTTCACTGAAGCGCAATCCTCACACAAGAAATGCCCACAAGCTAGGACTTGATCACGCCGCGAATCCATGCAGATGGGGCAAGTGAGTGGGTCATCCTCCTGGGCGGGCTTAACGGAGGGAATAGCGAGAATGGAAACGTCTAAGGCAGCAGGAACCTCGTATGGGCGCAGTAGACTGGACTGCAGTTTCAGAGGCTCATCTTGGGGTGGTTCTGGAGGCTTCGGAGGCTCAACTTGTGGCAGTACGGGAGGTTTCGGGAGCTCGGAGTGTTTAGGCTCGGGGTCCCACTTGGATTCGGAAAGATGCATCGTCGCTCTCTGAAATATGGATATTTCAGAAACATATATGCGAGGGGGGCATTCAGATTCCCATTCGGGTAGAGGTGGAGCCTTTACGGGAGTATTCGGGGCCGAGTTATCGTATTTACGATTCGAATAAACCGCAAAGGCACTCCGCTTCAGCTTTACTACTGGCGGAGGAATGGAGGATAACAGGGGTGAGGGACTTGGAGCGATAGGTTCTGGTGCCTTGGTACGTGGGGCTGCTGGGGCTCGGATAGCCGGCTTATCCAAGACAAACTTCCGCCCTTGAATGCCAAGGAAGTAGCTGAAAGTGCAATGCCGATATTCCAAGGCTGAGGCTTGATCGGTCGGCGAGGCAAAGGCATCCGCTTTTGAAATAAGAGTGTTTCGATTCACAAAGTCCGATCTCGAGAGGGTAGGATAGCCTCGGAGTAGATCAGGGGCACATTCGGTAATCGCAGCTCGGATAGCCATGACTGTATTCCCACCCCGTTGCATCACACCCTTTATCAAGTTCTGCACGCCTTGAAGATTGGTAATTTCGGCAATTCCATAGAGATGGTGCCCGTATCGTTCCATCGTGGTGCTAATAGCGGGTAGGTTATAGGCAATAACAAGGTAAATGTATTCAGTAGTGTATCCCGGCTTGAAGTTTAGGGAAGTGGAGTAACGGAGTCGAAGGCTAGAGCCAGACTGAAACAAGGCATCGGCATAAACGTCGATAAATAGCGGATTAGTATTGTAGAGTTCGGTCAGAGCCTTCAACTGCTCCTTACCTTCCACGGGGAGTCGCAGGAAGCCGTGATGCATAAGATACATGGAAATACTATCGCTTCGACGTGCCAGAGCCGCGATTACGTTCTCCTCTGCGCCGAAATGGATAGCCATGAATGCTTCCAAGCCTTCGATGGGAACGTGTGCTCGCGAGACAGGCGCTAAGCTGTCTTCATCGGAACCTTCGGAGGCGTCACACTCGTGGGATAAGCTATCTCGGGCGTACTGTCGATGTCGCATCGGTGGGTGGGAGCTGGTGGCCCCCATTTTATGCATAGGCGCTTGTCTACTCTATAACTTTTTTTCAGAGACGGGTGGAGCTGGCTATTCATAGCGAGATACTGCTCTCGGGTCCATAAAAAAGGCAACAGCAGAACCTAGTTATAGTGACAAACGCACCGAGGTGGTTCCGTACAGGAGTTCCCTGTCGATTTTTTTCCCAAGGACCATGATTAACTTGAAAAGGATTAGCTTAAAGTGACAAACGCACCAAGGTAGTTCCGTCCCCGTACAGGAGTTCCCTGTCGATTTTTTTCCCAAGGATTAGCTTAAAGTGACAAACGCACCGAGGTGGTCCCGTCCCCGTACAGGAGTTCCCTGTCAGAGGAATACTGCAGGTAGTTGATAGGAGCCGGGTTCTTGGAGTAGACCTTCTCGATCGTTGCCGTGTTGAGACGTATTGTCATAGGGTTGAGGACCGTATAATTCGCGATAAAGGAGGCCATTCCGATCATGTACCCACCGTCCAGGTAACTAACTCGAATCTGCGAGTTGGGTAAGATGGTAAACTCATACGGGTCTCGTGAAGCTGTGTTAGTCCAGTCTTGGTAGACGTCGATGAGGTTCAATACCTTTTGTGTTCCGTAACGAGTGCTCGGAGGCGGTGAATCATCACGCAAAAACCAGTAAGTAGCTCCAAGACCCACAAATATCAGGATGACAAGAATACACAAGGCCACGATGAACCCAGGGTTGTCCATTCACAGCGATACTCGTATCTGCTGTGAGGGGGTATATAAGCACAGATCCTTCAGTATGTGTAAAAAGATACCCCACGCGTAGATGAATACCTCACATATGCAAAAAAGATACCTCAGGTGCATTTCTATTCGCATACGCGACCCGTGACCACTACATGCTCGTTCTTCTCCAGATGTTTCGTGTAGATGTTTTTGATCTCGAGTGTCTTCTCCTTGGCCTCGGCAGCTTCCATGCCACCAGCGACCAGCTTGTTATGATAGACCTTGAGCGGGGCAGGGTATAGGAATACGTAAGTGAAACGCTCCTCCCCGAAGATAGGCATTACCGCATTCTCATCCGGCACCCAACCAATGATCATCAGGTTCTGCTTCGAACGATTAGCGATTTGCTGATGCAGCTGATCCATGTTCTTCTTGTATTTGAGCACGTCCATACCTGCCTTCTTGATCAGCTTGATCCACTCATCCTGCTGCTCGTCGGTCAGTAGGCCTGGCGGAACGTTGCAGAAGACGCGGAATGGATTCGTGCATTCCAACATCTTGGGAATCTTGGGCAAGTCGGCGACGAAGCTATGATTTACCTCTACCGCTAATGAACCCTTGGAATCGGCAGCTGTGGTCAAACGAAGCGAAGCCTTGCTGTCAGCAGCGGTAGTTACACGTTGAACGGGTTCAGGAGAGGCCTTAGCTTTAGCGTTCTTCGGCGTAGGAGCGGGTGCTGGCTCGGGCTCGGGCGTCTCTACCTCCTTACCAGCGGTCTTGGCCTTAGCCTTGGTATTCTTTGGCGTAGGGGCAGCTGTTGGCTCGGCCGGCACCTTAGCCTTGGTATTCTTTGGCGTAGGAGCGATCGGAGCTTCTGGTTCCTTGGGCTTTACTGCCTTCTTGGTACTAGGGGAGGTACGTCTTGCCTCGGCCATGACTTTTTACGTTCACAGCGATTTCACACGAATCAAAGTTCTCTCTCACAGCGATTTCTCACGGAATCTCCCTCTCTCACAGCAGATACTGGTATCGCTGTGAAAGTGTATAACTCTCACCTTTCGTATCTTGAACTTAGAATTGTTTTCAATTTTCCCGTCACTTAAAAAACATTACCCTAAGGATACCCTCTCTCACGAATCTGGGAGATTCCGCGAGAACTAAGATACCTGAACGATGGGCGCACAACTATCCGCCTGGGAGTACCCCGAGCCTAAGGAGTATGCTGAGTTCTTGGTAAAGCTCTTCGGCCAGCCTGATTTCGGCGTTCGTAGTAAGGGTGGCGCTCTTATTTGGACCCGTTCGATCGCTTCCAAGCAGCTCTTTGGACAAGGGATGGCTTTCAATAAGATAATGATCAAAGATGAACGAGTGTATCAGACGCTGCCGAAGCCCTGCTACACCTATCTGTATCTCTTTGTGGTAATCCCGCCCCTGGCCGTACAAGATGCCCTCGCTTGTCAAATCCACAATATCTACACTGGTTCCACCTATGACTTCCAGACCGGTAACCTCTGGGTACGTACCGATAACCTGGAGCGTGGTATTGCAGTGCTACGTATCATTACCGACTTCCTCTACGGCTCCGTGACCATGGCGAACCTACAGGCCGGAAATGCACTGCTCAATATCTTCAAGGGGCTATATGATGCTAACGGAAAGGCCAAGCCGGCTACCATTGCCACCCACTATGCCAAACTGATCGTTAATCTAGGTCTCTTGGCTCAAGTGGCAGGTCAAGTAGGTAAGGTAGCCCCAGCTCGTGCACCCGTGGTTAGTGGGCCCTCGTTGGAGCATGGAATCCCGAACCTCACCGACTTTGAGACCATTCAACAGTTGGAAAACACCGATGTTTACAAGCCGGTGGAACGCTTCGACAATCCCTATGCTGGTTACACTAGCAATAACCCACTGACTTTGGCCATGGAGCAGGGATGGGATGACAAGTTCTACGCGGTGCCACGTCCCTATCTTGGAGGTACCAATGGTGTCAAGCAGGTGGCCTATGCCAGTCAAGAGCCCAACGCTTACTCCATCGAGCATCTAAAGATTCATCCAAACTGCCAGGGTGCCTGTGCCAAGCGCGTGGTGGATCAATTCGAGAAGGACAAAAAGCGTGAACAGCTCCGTGTCAGCCCCAGTGGTAGCTTTGCCGGTCGCGCTACTTATAACATGCTAGCTGTGCCAGCCGCTGCGGGACTCAGTGCTTTTGATGACTCTTCACGCGGAATTGTGAATTCGCGTGATCGCGGTTTCGGCAAGGAGCGCCTGACGGTGAAGCCTAATGGTACCTTTGATGGACGGGCTACTTACAATATGCTAAAGGTCCCAGCCGCCGCGGGGGTTAGCGGTTTCACGGAACGAATGGTCTCGGATCCTCTCTCGGGTAACGTGGGCCAGAGCGTGGATCCTCGCTTCTTGGTTGGCTCGGCTAATCAGTACTACAACGTGGGCTCCGACGTAATGGACATCACACGTCTTTATGGCACTGTGGAACAGAATCAACGTTTCCCCTTGTATACCGATGTGGTCAAGTATGGCATTACCTCCGTCCCGATCGAGCCCACCGATCCCTTGGAGCGAAAGCGCCTGGCCAAGCCTCCCGTCTCAGGAGACTTCCGTACCCCCGAATCACAAAAAGAACGCATGACTCGTGGCGGCTCTTGCAAGACGTGCCCAGGTAGTGTAGCGCCCACTCGTGGAAAGAAGCGTGAGGAACGATTCGTCTCTACTGGTAATGAACACGTTCAGCAAGTGTTGGCTGAGGAAGGCGCGGGTGTAGATCCTTTCCTCTACTGGACCGAGGGAAAGTAGAACTCTCATGTACATTCCAGGAGTGTCCTAAGTTTTTTGGAGAGACTCCCTAGAGCTGACTCAGAAGCAAAACGACTGAGGGAAAGTAGAACTCTCATCATGTATTCGGTCCTAATTTTTTATATCGCCTTGCAAGTTTCTGTTATAGAGTATCCCGTAGCTCGTTAATATCTTTCCGGTATGACCACCGCCGCCGAAATCACCGCGCAAATAGACACCTTGGAGTCAAATCCTCGGTACTCACTGCTGTTGACTTCTTCTCGGGGTCCCTTTGAGAACCGGGAGTTTCAACAGTACCAACTCCAACTGAGTACCTTGCGTCTACGCCGTGATGATCTCACCAAGCGCGAGCAGGTCAATAGCCCACCCGCGCCCAAGCCAGCCTCGGCCTTGGTCTTGCCCACCGAGAAGAAGCGCATGGATGTATTAACACAGCCCAACAAGGCAATTCCCGATCCTCCGGAAGCTCGTAAGCCAATCTTTAACCCCAAGATGCGCTCGGCACATCTCCAAGCCCCCAGCGGACCCAAGGTACACGGTGTTACTGGCGCCCCACAGCAGAACCTAGTCGTGATTCCGGCCAGCAATGTACTTCCCCCACCTGTCGATACCAGTATGCAAGTGGCCAGGCGTGGTCCTCACTATGCGATGCCCGCCGCTCCTGCTCCTTCTACTAATTCCTCGATTACAGCTGAGGATGGTAAACTGACTCGCACCCCGAATACTTTGGCCCCTATTAACAGTGGACCAGTAGTGAAGAGCCCACCCGCTGGCCGAGTAGCCCCCTCCGGTCGCGGCGAGGGTGAGTTGGAGCCCCCAGCCGTGGTCGGAAAGCCCAAGGGTTTGACCGTGGCAATTGTCGAGACTCGCGTTACTGAGCGCCAGATGGCCGAGAAGGCAACCAAGATTGAGGATCCCGAACGGGCGGCCGCTCGCAAGGCCTTGACCACCGAAGTCGAGACGGTCGATTACCTCGACAACATGGATCTACACATTATTGATGACGACGGCAGCGGTGACAACATTGTGAACGACCTGGCGGCTATCGATGATATGGATGACCTCGGCTTGGAATCAGAACCCGCTCCGGCCCCGGTGGAGCCAGTGACAGTCCCCGTAGTAACTAAGAAGGCTGGTACGGGCAAGAAGACCACCGGTAAGGGTGCAGCGAGCCCCGTTAAGACCACCCGTGCAAGCCCCAAGAAGTAAGCCCTATTTAAGAGTCTAAGGCAAGGGAAACCTTTTTTGACACGGAAGATCAATGTTTATATCTACCACTGTATTTTATCTTGCCGGTCCCTCGCCAATAAAGTGCGGAACATTGAATTAATGAATGTCGATTTTATGAGTGAGTTGATAAGACCTAACTAGATGGGTGCCGCAGGAACTAAGGGCGTGCAGCTCTGCTCTGACATTAACTATGGTGGGAAATGCGTAACGGTAGACGCTGGTAGGTATAACTACAACGCGGTAGCCAATGCCATTGGAAACGATTCGATCAGTTCCATCAGGATTTTGACACCCGGGTATTCGGTCTTGACCTACGAGAATGAGTTCGGCGGTGGGAAGAAAGATTTCACCTCCGATGTCCCCGATCTTCGCAGCATCGGCTGGAACGACACTATCAGCAGCTTGGTGGTTACCGCTGGCGTGCCTATCCCACTTGCTCCTGCTTCGATCCCGGCTACTGTCGTCCCAGAAAATAATCCTGGAACAGGGGTGGGTACTCCGATAGTGACACCGGGTACTCCGACCGTGGTTCCGGCTGCCACTCCAGTAGTTCCAGTAGCGAATCCGGTGATAGTGACCCCGGCGGTGACCCCGGCCAAAGATACTGTGGTAGTCCCGGCCTCGGCTGCGCCCTTGGCCGACACCTCTGCAGCTCCGGCCGAGGTAGCTGATACGCCGGCGGGTACGGCTGACGAGATGAGTAACAAAACTTGGGTCATTATCGCTTTGGCAATTTTGTTCATCGTAATTGTTTTGGCTGCGGCGTCCGTTTACTTCGTGCGTAGCAAGGTCAAGGAAGCCTCGTCAGCGACTGCCCCTAGTGCGACCGCGACACCGGTACCCAACTAGACCACGGAGGAAGCTTTCTCTTTTTTGCATCTCGGAAAAAAGAGCCACTCGCGACGTAACTGCTACTCGCGACGTAACTGCTATCCGCGAAAGCTACTCCAAGGCCAGAACTCCTATCTCCCCCATCTTCATGAACTCGAATAGATGTGGATTGGTGCCGTAGATGAGTGAAAAGACCAGCACTAGCATAATGAAAATCATGATGAGAGTCATCGTATCGTACATTACGCTGGTACCGCGCTTGAAGGTTTGATCGGTGCGTGGAGCCGGTGAGGAATCGAATACCAGTGGACTAGGCTTCTCGTAGAAAGCGATATACATCTTCCGCGAGGGAACATTCTCTGTTTGCGGGGTTTGGACCTCGATGAACGAACCCATCTTGTTATTCTTTGCATACTCAGCACTGGTACCATGATTGGCCATTTGGGCCGTAATGAAACGTCTATTCACCGGGTCAATGGTACCCACGTAATACTTACCGTCCACCATGTAACGAAATCGTACCTTTTGATTCACACTGGGCATCGCACTAGCCCTACCGTCCCATCCAATATAAGCAAAGCTAGGGAGGGGGAAATCTCCCGTGTTTTCAGTCTCGGGATAGTAATCCACGTAAATGAGCCCATCCGAGAGGTACTTACCAATCTCTGCCTTGGGTACGTCACTAATGTATGGTGCTGTTTGGTCCATCTTCTCGCTATATTCGTTTTAGTCTCACGTCTCCTGCGGAGCCGCTCGCCTAACGAATAAGACTCGGATCCCTGAATAAAGGAAAGTGCGGTCGAAACCTGACCTCCGAAACCCCGGGGCACTTATTTACCGTGGCATCTTTTTCCCTGTGGATAATATCCATCCTCACGTATACGCGAAGTCGTAGCTCTCGTAACGATCCATCCTTCCGAACTCTCGTAACGATCCATCCTTCCGAACTCTCGTAACGATCCATCCTTCCGAACTC
>CAZIRP010000003.1:156177-185999 GCA_964541665.1 uncultured Caldilineaceae bacterium
TCGTAACGATGCCCACTGGGAGGTCCGTGCAAGTCGCCGTGGTGATCTTTCTGATAATCCTGATCATCTTGTTGACGAGAGGGTATGCCACTGTATCGGAGGCCGTGGTATGTATAACAATAAGCATCGCTACTCTGGTAATATCTACCGCTATTGATAACGACGTTAAGCGCGGTGGCCTGGATAGTATCGGAGTCCCAAACGAGGTTCCGGACTGCTGTGCGATTGACGAAGATATGGACAAGCGAGTAGAGGGGATGGGCGAATCCATCGACTTCGAGAAAGTTCTAGCACAAAAGATCAAATCCAAACGCTCAGGAAAGAAAGATAAGACTATCCACGCACATCAAGAGGCCTGCAAAGAAGTACTTACTGCACTTACTGGCCAAGAATTTGTAGAACTGTCCGCTTCGAAGCCCAAGCCTAAAGGTGAACATGTCGTAGCTACAAAAGACCACCTACCTGAGTGGTATAAAACTGTAGAAGGGAGCTCCATATACTTGGACATGGACGGCTGGAACGCCGACGAGAGGCTCGGCTTTGAGTATCGCGGGCCCGTACATGACCAAGAGGAGAAGGTAAAGGAGAACGATGCGATCAAGGAACGCTTAGCCAAGGAGCAGAATCTTAAGCTTATGATATTGCATTACGGGATCCCGGCAAACCTAATGACTAGGTACATCTACACCCGACTGATCGATTGGAAGGTACCGATGCCGCACGGACTGCCAAGAATCTCCAAACTTAGTCCCGAACAAATGACCAAGCTAGACTGGAGCTACCCCAAGAGGCTCGAGAACCTTGGGGCTCTCGTATAATGGGTGTTCTCAGAAAAATAGAGCGAATAATGGGTATTCTTAGAAAAATAGAGCGTATAATGGGTGTTCTCAGAAAAATAGAGCGGCTCGAGAACCTAAAAAATGGACAGACCTAACAGTTACTTTAAACGTCTGACACTCATGGACCTAATCCGATCACTCATGGTACCCAAGTCTCGAATAACCAGGGCCGTAGGTGCCGGATTGGAGATTAGGATTCGATCTCCCTTGTAACTGCGATCGTCGAAGAGCAATACTTCAGACCAGGCGGCCAGTGTGATACTTTTTACCCTATTATTCAGGACCCCGAGACTGGAGTAATCACCTGGTGGCATGTACTGAGCTGGGGCATCGTTAGTATCGGGTACATAGGTTCGAAGGTAGACGCCTTGATATGCGCCCATCTCTCACTTTCACTTTCTCTCAAATCCCTCTGATTTTAGAGAGGGGTGGTTCTTTGAGAATGGTATACCTTGGGTAAAAAAGTTCATGGAGGCACATTCTCTTACCTGTAAGTCCACGTGAATCAGAGGGATTCCACATGAGGGCATTAGCGACGTTTACGTTCCGCGTGTTGAGTCCGCGTCTTCATGGAAGCCGCTCTATCCGCTTGGAGCTTAGCCTTGGGTACTTTTTTCTCTTCTTTGGGAGTCGTTGAGACATTCACTTGCATTAACTTTCCTACCTGTCGCTGGTTCCAGTTTAACGGATTGGGACGTATATCTTTGTACCCTCGGCAAGTACATCGAATGTACCCGCATTGATGCGGCTTGACCGCGTAATCGATTTCCTCGGTGGTGAGTATGGGATCCCTTTCTTTATAGTAGACAAATCGACAAAGTCTAATCGCGTCGAGATACTCCAAGAGCCGATGTAAGGGACATTTGTTCCGCTGTAGATGCTCGGATCGGTTCATCCATCTTTGCAATAAATCATTGGGAGCGGGTGGATAGTTATAGTTATGCTGACCGAAGGGTAAGCAATTGGGATTAGCGGTAGCCTCGTAACGTATTGCTTCTTCAAGGGCCGTAAGCATTCGCCTAAATACGCGATGAATGACTACGTTGCGCTTAGGAAGGCACCATGGCAAAGGTATCGACAAGCTATTAACGCGGCGCAGTGACAGTTCGAACAAGGTATGCACAGAGCGGGGAAGGAGCCACAGTCGTAAGATTCGCACATATCTCTCAATTACATGGGGAGGCAAGTTGTGCACCGCCGAGGCTTCTCGCTCTGAGTACGCCTGATACCAAGACGCTATTTTGTACTTGCCTAGTAAAGATTCCGATAGCGACTTACAATCGGGTACGGGGCATATATTCATTGCATAGTAGGGAGGATCCCTCACCAGGATGAAACGGTTAACCATATTAGCATTATAGGCGGTGTTAGTCATCCTCCATACCTATATGTAAAAAATCAATTCCCACTTCACAATGATAGACGCAGACGTATCATTGTGAGTTTTATACTTTAACCACCATGGACTGCACCGCGTTGCTGAAGATAGTCAGGTCCGCAATGCCGAACGGTGCCGCATTGATGTTTGCGTACTGCGTAGCGATACCGTCCTTGTTCTTGCCTGTGTAGATGCTGATACTGGTGTTAGGTCCAATACTAAGGCTGCGGGCCCGGCCTCCAAAGTCGTACTTGGATAGATCGGGATAGTACCCCGGAGGGAAATACTTGGCGGCACCATGCATCCCGTTCTCACTGTAGAGGTACACGCCGGGCTTCTTCACATTGGGCACTGTGGCTACGAAACGCTCCTTGAGGCCCACTACTGCCGTATTGACACGCCTCTGCGGTGTAGGATTAGGATTCCGGAGCATCGGGACCATGTGTTCACGCGGAAAGGCGAGTCGGATATCCGTAGGAGCGGGAACTGTCCTGCGAGAGGGGGCTCGGGTAAAGTGCTCCTTCTTGCCCACTACAGCAGACTGAGGAATAAGACTACGACCGGTCACAACGTCGCCATTGCCGAGGAAAGGATTGTCCGCCATTTAGCGAAGCAAGATACTAGCCGGAAAATAAAACCAACGAAATTGAATTTGAATGCAGGTTACGCAACCGTAGAGACGTGCGGATGTCAAGGACCTGCGTTTGTGGTAGCTCAGCCGGGAAACATTGTTCCAAGTGTAGCAAGTCGTACTGTTCAGTCAAATGTCAGCAGCTTGATTGGCCTGTACACAAGAATTTCTGTGATCACAGAACACCCATCTACCAGCGAATCTTAAACGGGGAGATGTTGATACCGGAGGGTGAAGAACCGAACGTTACCTTTCAATGGAAGCAGGTTCCTCGTAGCTGCCTGGTTGGGAGGTTAGAAAAAGATGACGGAATGGCAGAGATGGAATTTGTCACAGTATGGGCAAAATTACCCGGGCTAACAGTGTACCTAGATGTCATGACCAGGTACGGAGAACCGGCGATAATAATCCAATGGCGGCGTGATGCGATGGGTGGAAAGGTTTGGACCCATGATCCTGAAATGGGTGAAGGAGTCTTCATGCGTAGAAACATGGAAGAATGTACCACGAATGAATTGAAGCTGGTGGGTATAAAGACATCATCACCGTAAATATACGAGAGTTTATATCCTTCTTCACTTACGTTATTCGTCTGCATATCTACGACTTTGAATATTCTCGGACTCTTTTTTGTATTCGATTGGTATAACCCGTTGGATTCATCCCACTCGTGGAATCGTCACTCTTGTGGAATCGTAGATTCACGAGGAAGAGAAAATGGGTTTGAATATTAAGACTCGACATGTCATCATCCTGCTCATCATTATCCTTATTGCGTATTGCGCCTACAAGGGTTACTTTAACAGCTCGGAGGGCATGGACGCCGGTACAACCCTGGGTGGAGATATCTGCTCGGATGGATTCCGAATCAATGAAGAGCTTCGGGTTAGCGTAGTTGGGAAAGGACAATTCCAACGCTGGTACCTTACTAAGGATGGGATGTTGAACATCCAACAAGGTGCGGCCTTGCCCGGTGGTAAGCAGTTCCGCGTTGATAAGGTATTGAGTAAGAAGTTCTCTAACACAGAACTCGAGGCAATCCGTAAGCTCTACAAGAGCCAGGCCTTCCACGATGTATACTCCGGTTTCTATCGCCCCGACGTTACGACGCTGGACACCACATTGTGTAACCCCAAGGACAAGGGATGGGTCTGGACCTATCGTACCATTGACCGTTGTATCTCGGTAGAATGTCAGGGTCGCAAGCTAGCCATGGACGCCGTTCAGGGAGAGATCCTCCGCCTCTCAGCCAGTATCCCTGGATTCGTACCGGTAAAGTCCACCTCTCCCTAATTAGCACTTGGCTACGCGTCTGAAGCCGCTTCGCCGTGCTTTCTCTAAAGATGTATATCTTTTGAGAGTAATAGACTCGATTTTTTTGCTACCATGAGACTACCATTTACATACCCAAATCGTCAGCACGGGATATCAACTAAATTGAACGCTCAGCTACGTAATTTCCATCAAGACAAAAAGTTGATTCCATTGTAGTACAGTACATCCGTTCGCACTTCCAAAAGATCCCTCACGCGGAATTTCCCAAATTCGCGCGAAGATGGCTCTCGAGATCGACACCGCGGAGTCTAACCCTCGCGATGATAAAAAAGCTCGTCGTATCAGCCGATCCATCGAGAACCTAATGGCCGAGAGTCCCAAGAAGGGCAGTCCATATTGCTATGATCGCATTCATGCTTGGATCGTCAACAATAAACCCACTAACCGAGCAATGTATTTATCCACGCTGCTTCGCCGATCCAACTTATCGCTCCTTGAGACTACTTGGGTCTGGGGCGTTCTATCCCGAAAACAATGCCACGCCGAAACGAGCGTTCTCCTCGATATGTTGGGGTACGTACGCAATGCCGTACAAACGTACCACGATATAGCTAGGGCCCACGGACTTTCCCTATCGTCCGCTCGCGATCCTAGTCAGATGATCATAAATCCGCTCAGCTTCCCGGACGCATTGGATGCGGCTATGGAGCAGTTCAGAATTATCTTCAACGTCGAGGAAAACACCCGAGAGGTGGCTGTTTGTATGCAGATATTACAAGATCTGTTGTTATTCGCCCACGTACGCGCAGAAAATCCCAGAGAATTAGCTAACCATTTCTCGCTCTGCCTACTTATTAGCCTACGTGGGGAGAATCCTCAGATGTTCCGTAATGCCTCCAACATACGCAGCCACGTCTGGAGCCTAGCTGTAGAATTGCTGAACCACTATGAAAAAACTATCGAAGATCAGCCAATTCTCTTCAGCCCGGGGACCATCCCTAATACCGTACGAGTCTGAGGTACTCCGGTATTGATTTTTTCGCATATATCCAAACCCACGGAGAACTTACTTACGCAGCATGGCATACTTGTTACCTACGCGTTTCGCAATGATGAAATCCAGCGCTTGGAAGGCCGCTCGAGCCTTGATGTCGACCGCAATACAGACACCAAGTGGACTATACTCTCGTAATCTGTCAAGAAAGATTCGCAGCAAGGCAGTGTTATCGGGCATCGCCAACCCAATGATCATAATACGTCTCGGTCGATCTGGAATATGGTTGACAATGATGAAGCCTTCCAAGTCGCGCGGGGTGTCTTCGTTACCCTCTCGATAAGCGGCTAAACATACATTATTCGTGTCGAGTAACAGGGCGTGGATCTGCTTCTCGGTTACGGTCTCAGAGGCCGCGGTACTAGCCAACTCCGCCATCTCGTCGAGCATGTTAAAGGTGTGATCAACTCTAGTAATAACGTTGAGGGAACCCATGTACCGGAACGGGTTCTTGGCCTTCTTCATCGCTCAGTAGGGGAGTGAATGTATACTCTGATACTGTTCAATTTCTAACTAAGTGCTATATTCGCTTTGGTCTTACGTACCTATTCCTCCGAATCTGCGATTCTACGGGGTCCGACCGCCCAGCGAATAAGACACTTGATTCGCATTCATTAGATCTTCTCTCGGGTAAAAAAAGAATACATGTAAACGGAGTTCACCACCTCACATATATGTGAAAATACATGTAAACGGAGTTCTCTGCGAAATTACTTGCGCTCCATGGCCTCGGTGAGGAACTGGGTATCATATTCGTCCTCCCAGATAGTGATCACCGTAAAACGTGAACGAAGGACTGCCTCGCGGCGCTGGGTATCCGCATAGAGCTGCCCGAAGGTCTTCTTGGCGTCTTTGTTGAAGTCAGTAGCCTTGTACTTGTTCGGATTGCCGTGGTAGTAGTCGCCATAGAACTCGTAAATGGTGTTAGTGGCCTCACAGAACCCGTCCACGTAGTAGAAACGCTTGCCGCCACCCTGTTGGTAGTCGACCGCGAACTCGCCCTTGTTTTGTGCATGATAGATTACGATGCCTTCACGCTTGGCAATGGAGTTCAACCAAGCGATCGCCTTGACCGAGTATTTGCTGGTCTGTCGGTAGATGTGACGCCGGGCATGGTGGTTCGCACACTTGACTGCATTGCAATGAACGCGATGATCATTGGCGCCTAGGGAAACGAACTCGGCCTCGCAGTACCGGCACTTACGGTGCGCATCGAGGCGATTGAAGCACTGCTGCCGACCACAGAGCTTGTTGTTGGCATTGCTAGCCGGTACTTCAAAGTCTTGATTGCATCGGGCACAAGTCCTACGAACATTCTCGTTAAGGTTCTCAACTGGGGCGGGAGCGGCCGCTGCTGGGATCGCAGGCTCGACATGTGCTTCGGGTACCGGTGCTTCGGGTACCGGCGTAGTGGTGAGTTCGGCGACAGGCTTCGGTGCGGAGGAAGTGAACCAACCAGAGAACCATCCCTTGGCGGTCTTGGATTCGGGTTCTGGGGCGGGAGCGAGTTTCGGGGCGGGTGTGGGTTCAGGGACAGGAGCGGATTCAGATTTCGGCGCGGGTTCTGAGGCAGGAGCGGGCGTGGGCGCGGGTACCTCGACCTCTGACTTGACTTCCGGTACGGATACCTTGACTTCAGCGGAGGGAGCTTCGACGCGAGCGATGGGTGGGATTTCAGGGGGTGTTGGCTTGTAGTTAGGCACGACGATCACACTTGGGGCGGCATCATTCTCGACCGCGGGCTTTTCGAGTGGCACGGGAGCCGACGTGGAATTTCCCATGACGCGAGTTTTCGAAGAGGATGATACATGCAGGGGTATACTCCTCAATATGCTTAAATAATAATTCATCTAGCTCCGTTCAAAAAATACTCATCAGCTTCTGCTAACCTATGTGCGGCATCGAACAGCCCCAGAGATGCTCGTCAGCCTCCTTGGAGGTGATCTCTCCATACCGTTTCAGTGTGAGACTCAACCCAGTCTCCCAGCAAGTGATCCATTGATTGACTCGAGTAATTGGAATCACGATGTAAGGCTCCCTCATTCTGGAGGCTAAAGTGATCATAAGCTCCATCTCACGATACTCCGCATCATAATCGATGAGTGGAGGTAGATAAGGCGAGGGTATCCCACAGTAAAGCGTGCTAGCATCCAGTCTCTTTGGCAGTGGTGAATCCTTCCCTTGTCTCTCCATGTCATCCAGTGTTGGCATTACATACACCTTAAAGGTGGAAGCCTCTAACATTATCCGGTTAGTAGGAATGATACAGTCCAATGAAGGAGTATCTGGGGCAAGTTCCTGTAATCTACGCCTTTCGTAATGCTCAGAAGCAGTCACAGGGAACCGCGATCGGAGCATTACTCGACGCGATACGATGCACGGGCGATAAACAGGTCGAACGGGACGCATCTTAATAGTAACTCGGGGATCAATTTTTAATAGCCTTTTGGTTTTATACGCTCCGGCTTAGATACCCTCTCTCCGAAAGAGGATGGAGCTCGTACACCAGCCGCGCCCAAAGCCTATCCGAATCCTTGCGATCGACGGAGGAGGTGTTCGTGGAGTAATTCCGGCCTCGATCATTCTATACTTGGAGACCATTCTGCGTCGTCGTACACAGAATAATAATGCACGCATTGCTGATTACTTTGACGTTATCGGGGGTACCAGTACCGGAGCAATTCTAGCCGGGCTCTACTTGGCTCCCAGTAGCGCGGAAGTATCGGAGCTGCTGCTTAACTACTATCTCAAGTACAAGTACAGCGCGGAACAGGTACTCGACTTCTACACTACCCAGCCACAGAACATCTTTGTTCAGACCTGGAGCGACTATTACTGGAGCTGGGGCGGCTGGCGTCGCTCGCAATACTCGGCCTATTCAATCGAAGAGGTGCTACGGAAATACGCTGGAGAGATCCGTCTCGATGAAATGAATAAGCAGTTCATGGCCTTGGCCTACGATACCGACAAAGGGGAGCCGCATCTATTTGCTTCACCGGGCTCATGCTTTCATGGGAACCAGACCAAGACCGAGAACTACTACTTGCGGGACGTACTACGAGCCACGAGTGCCGCTCCTACTTACTTTCCCATTGCCAGCATTGCACCCATTGGCTCTACCCAGCCTCGGCATTACATTGACGGTGGAATGGTAGCCAACAATCCTAGCAATGCGATCGTAAGTAAGGTACAAGAAACCAACGCTCTCGATGCCCCGATCATGCTCGTTAGTATTAGCTGCGGGCGTTTACGCGATCTGTGCCCGTACAAAAAAGCGGCCTCGTGGGGTAAGATCGAATGGGCGGACCCGGCCTTAAACATTCTCATTGATGCCAACGCTAGGGATACCGACATTACAATGCGCGAACGACTGCGGGAACGCGGACACTACTTTCGCTTTGATACCCCACTGGTCAAGGGTTCGATCAACATGGACGACAAGAGTCCACAGAACATTGAGAACTTACGTCTGGACGTAGTGAACTACATGCAGGAAGAGGAGACGGTGCTGATGCTTAACCAGGTAGTGGAGCTACTTGTTCATCTTGCTTGATTCTTCTCGTGAATCCCCCTTCCAGAGATAGATCTCTGGAAAATTCCACGAGAGAAGCAAGACTCACTTTTTTGTTCCATTTGTTTACGGACACTCCCTTGAGTCTTCTTTGTTCGTCTCATTCGTGGTCATTCTCTGGGGTGGCTTCCTTTAGGAGACAGTCTCATTCGTGGTCATTCTCTGGGGTGGCTTCCTTTAGGAGACAGTCTCATTCGTGGTCATTCTCTGGGGTGGCTTCCTTTAGGAGACAGTCTCTGGAATCCCAACATCAAGTTTGTAAACTCAAACCAGGTAATCCAGGGTAGAAGGCCAGGTGTTACCTAGCACATGATGTGTCTTCGTTCGAGAGCTTCATTCACTTCGTTTACCCGGTCCCCCTAAACTCTCCTTGTACTGTTGTTCGATGGGGAACTACTTGGACCAATGTTCAGTAACTCGGAGCCTTCGGTTTGGCTTCGTGAGTGTGAAAAGCAAACCTTAGGTTGTCATCGCCAGCCCAGTCTCCCGGGGAAGCGTGTCCTCCGGACGGGCCCGAGGTCGCCGGAAAATAAATAACTCGGTCTAGTTTGGGCGGTTTGGGGCCTCGTGAGGGGTACTTTTGGACTTGGGACTGAGTATGTTGGGCCATCCGGGAGCATGTTTTGAGAGCCCAGCAGTGGGGTAGTGGGAGATAAAAAAGGCCGCGAGAAATTAATGGGATAGGGCACCCCGCCCAGGGCCAAGGAAGCTAGAGTTCGCACCTCCGAAAGATCCATCTTTCGGAAATATATATGTGAAACCAATGAATAACACTGGCTAGAATTGCTCGACGAGGCGATGGCGGAGGTAAGCTTGGGCTTGCTCGGAATTCAGATTACCGAAACGATAGTTTGCCACGTACTGGCAATGCTCCCAATATTTCACCCACGTTTCAACAGTATCCAGGAACAGTACCTTGTGGGGAATCTTGAGTCTGACATCTTCCTTGATCAGCTTGTTTATCTCCATCAGTTCTTCAGCAAGGCTTATAGGGCCATTGCCAGGTCCGCGAGGAGTGCTGACTTGGTACAAGGACCTAATGATAACTTGTTTCTGCGGCTCATCGGGAATAACATAAACCTTGAAAGGTGCACATAGGGTTTTGGAATAGGTAGGAGTGGCCCCATGAATAGCCGCGCCGGCCATCCAGGTCTCACGAAGGTATCCGAGTTCTGGGATGCTAGGCAGGCGAGATTGCAGACGTACTTGACGCGAGACTACGCACACGTGGTGCATCGGACGAAAGGGGCGCATCGTTTGGTGGGAGCGCATCGTTTAGGAGTAAAAAATGTCGGTAGATCAATTTTTTGGTAAGCTCTAAATTGGGAACGAGGTTCGGAGTTTAGTAGCCCTTCTTGGTTACCCAGGCGTCGTAGGAATGCATGAATCCATCCCAGTGGAAGACCGAGGCTGAGAGAAGCCCATGCTCGGGGTACTTTTCGTACAGATAGTTGCGTAGCTCGATAGCTGTTTCCTCACGTACAAAGTCGCGGCTCAAGCGTTTGTCGAAGCCGTAAAGGTAATACCAAACCATCCCGTCGAAACTCTCCGAGCAGATCTTAATGGGTCCATCATGCCCGAGAATGGGATCTTCCTCTTCTTTGTGCTGTTGCAGGTAACGTAAGCGAGCTTGGGCCAAGGCAATGTTGTATCGCTGCACCATGAGGGCATAGAGACTGAGCAGAGCTTGTACTGCCAAAAGTATCAACGCAAGCTTAAGGTTAGGCAAGAGTGGATCGAGACCCTGAATGAAACGAGGAGCCGAGTCAATGACCAGGGATACGATTCCAAGACTGACGAGGCCACGCAAATGCACGGAGCAGTTCTCACGCGAGTCGGCTATCACTCCTTGTAGTTGTATGCTAGAATCCTTGTTAAAGTGATTAGTGTTCCAATAGGAGCCCTTTCCAGGCCAGTATCGCTTGAAGAATTTGACACCCAAGTACGGGGCCGCGGTCAGGACAAATCCGTCGAAGTGGGTGGACATGGTTTGGATACTTGCACCTTTATTATCAATTTGTCTCAAGTTCACAGAGATAGACACAGTCGGTCTGTTTGAGGCAATGCCCCGCATTGTTCAACTTTCTCTAGACTCTAAAAGTAGTAACATACTAGTTCTGCGAGTATGAATACCGCAGTGATGACGAACATAATTATCGGCACTAGGGAGACGGTTCCTGCCCGCATTAAGTCTGATACTATTACCACGGACGCGAATATGATGTTAAATCCCCACACGGTTAGCAATACACGATCGAGAACGAAGTTGTTATTCGCAATAACGGGAGGAGCCAAGTTAACGAGTGCGATGTTCCTAAAAAGTCTTGCATCCGAGCACCGTAAACTTACGGAAGGGGGAGCACGCATCGGCATCGTTTAGTATGTGGTTGAAAGTTGAATTAACTCTGCTTAATATTCAACTCATAAAATCTCAAAGTTCACAGAGAAAGTGAGAAAATGCACGGCCAGACGATCGAATCCACCGATCTCTTCGACAATGATTGGCAGAAAAGAGCCAAAGATATTCACGATGATGACCTAATGCAGATCAACACCTTCGGCCGGATGTTAGTAGCCTTGTCACTGTCCCGCACGGACTATTTCACCAAGCTACTCTCCAAGACCAATGAAAACACTGTAATGGTGATGTTCTCCACTGGTGCTAAGCAGTTAGAAGTGCTCGGGAAGCTTCGCGAGAAGCTCTGCAAGGGTGAGGTACCCACGGATCAAGACTTACGAGAAGTACCTATACGCGCAGTCCCAGATGACATGAAGAGAATGTTGTCACGGGCCGCGCAAGGCATCACGGAACTGCGGCGACGCCTCGAGGATGTACACAAGCAGTACGAAATCGATTATATTGTTTTCATCATGCTCGGGCCGGAGGACGGAGAGGATCACGGTACCTACTTCATCGGTTCGTTGTTGACCAAGATGTCGCTTACCTTGGAAGTCAAACGCACCTTGGTGTGCCTTAGTTGCGGAGTGCAAGGTAGTGAGAAAAAGGCACTCAAGAAATGTGCTCGCTGTCAAGATGCGTTGTACTGCAGCAAGGAGTGCCAAGCAAAAGACTGGCCTCAGCATAGGAGGAAATGCCCTTCTCCCTAATTAACACGTCGCTGCACGGGCAAGCCCGTTCCGCCGTGTTAATAGACTCGGTTTTTTTTTTGAGAGTAAGTGTACCTTTACGTCTTCTCCACTGAGCTTTGTTCACCTTTACGTTCTATAGGTTGCTAGCAACATAGAATTCACGGTAGGTTTAGGGGTATGAAAACTTATTGGTGTACATCGGTTGTATGGCAACCTCAGGATATAAAAAACAAGCCCCTCTTTTGATTTGAGGATCTCGCTAAGGTGTATCCCTTTCTCAAATCCCTCGTTAAGATGTATCCCTTTCTCAAATCCTCGATTTGAGTTCACATATACGCTTTCTCAAATCCCTCTTGATTTGAGAAAACTTTAATAGCAACGTAGCCATGGGTATGTCTTTCTTACCTGTTCTTTGATGTCGTCGTCAATAACACCGTGGGCCTTGTGTAGACTAAATTTCCACTGTGCATGTATACAACTTTCAATGTAGCCTTTACGTTTTCCCCACGCACACACAATACAAACCTCACGTTCTAGGATTGCTTCTATAGTGGGAATTAGTAAATCCAAATGACGCATCATTGCCAAAGCTGTAACCAGGTTACTGTACATATTATACGCACTATCAGTCCCAGGTACGGCAATGTTCAGGAGGTATGAGATCGCAAAAGTTGTAGGTACATCACGAACGATTTGGGTAATAAACCCCATGGTGTTATAATGATAGTCGTGACCTAGTAATTGCGTGAACGATTTATCCTCTGCCCATAATGCATTTGTACGAAGACCATTCGTTGACAGATTTTGTTTGCATATGATCCACTTGGCCAAATTAACATGGCCAGCTAGTAGAACATCCCCTAATGTTGCCTGAATAGCACGAGCCAGCCTATAATCGTCAACTGTACGACTGGAAGCACATAAGCTCAACGTGGCGGACAGTCGTTCCGTGGCACCGAGTTCACGCTCGGTATCTTTCAGAAGACTCTGTAGATCGACGGTAGGTGGCTGCAATGACTTGGCGAGGGCAGAGGGAAGACGATTGGAGTAACACATCCTTGTCTCACGTGAACTCAGTTAAGGATAAACTCTCATTGGACTTCATTTTTCTTTCAATCTTTACGGGTTCAAAAAATGCATCATTGCTCTCCAGATTTACTGAGGAAGCAACCAAGGGTACAACTTTTTTATCCGGACGCACATTTCAGCGCTAATGGTGTAGTTACCACCAATACTGAAGGATCCTGTCGTGTGTATACAGCGCTTGACATACCCTCGGGTCATTCCCCACTTGCACAGATAGCAAACCTCACGTTTTATGATAGTTTCTACGGTATAGATAAACAAGTCCAAGTGACCTTCACTTGCGATAACCGTAATCAATTCCGTGTATGCTTTTTGTGTGAGGCAACCGTGAGGTGCCAATGATCTCAAAATGTATGAGACAGTAAAAGTCGTCGGCACTTTACGTACAAGGTCCGAGATAAATCCATTGTAGGCCGCTGTATCGGCAAGATATGCATGCGGAAAGTAGTTCATGAGAGGTATGCTTTCACTCCACAGAGCGGTAGAAGTATAGACACCCAGATGTGGTTTCTGTCTACACATGATCCACTTGGCCAAGGTAAGGTGTCCAGAAGACAAGGCGTCACGTAACGTTGTCTCAACGCAACCCGATAATCCATATACCTGGGGAACTTGTTCAGATTCACAGACGGCCAGGGTGACAAACAAGTTATCGAGGACATTCGGGAATGCTTTAGCCGAGTTAGCGATCTTAATAGAGGTAATGAAGGATCTCGGCTGCAGCCACTTGGCAAGGGCGGAGGGGAGACGGCTGGAATAACACATCCTCTTTCACACGAATCGGAGGGATTTCGTGCGAGTGTTACTGATCATTGTGGTTAGGATTCATTTTTCCTCTCCAGTTCGGGTTCTTTTTGTGTATCCAAATTAAGGAAGGTTGCTAGCAACTCGGGGTTCACAGTTGGGTTGTCGCATATATGCGAAGGAGTATGGAAACTTGGTGGTGTGCGTCGGTTGTATGACAACCTCGCCCTTCGAAACATGGATCTTTCGGAAATACATGTGAGCGCGTATACAAAAAAATCGGATCCATTCTCCCAGAGTTTTTGAGAAAGTGAGATACTTATACCTGCACTAGTTCGATGATCAGCGCGGCATTGGTGCTCAGGTAGCGAGGGAGCTCTTCCTCCTTGATACGGAAGGTGTGTTCACGAATGTTGGCCTGCCCGAGGCAGATCACATCACCGCGATACCAATTCACCACGCGGAAGGCCGCCCCGACGGGGAATAGTACCTCCATGTCGTAAGTGAAGCGACTGAAGCGCGCAATGCTACGCCCGGTCTTACCGTGAATGATGAAGATCACTCCTTGACGCTTGACACTGAAGTCCGGAGCATGTTCGGCGGCCACACACCAGCTGCTAGAAGCGCTCATGAGCGTATCGAGACGAAATGTAGCTCCAAGGCGGAACTTTGAGCGGTCTGGTAGATTGGGAACACCGAGGTAAGTCTCCCCCTCGTAAGGTTTGATCTGTTCGAAAGCACTTTCGAGTACACTAACATAGCCGCGAATCTCCGGGGCCTGACTAGCGATACCTTGCATGGTCGCTTGGCCTAGCGAGTCATACATGTACAAGGCTGCTACCGCGCTCGGAAGTAGACGTGAATCTCCGGGAATGTAGGAGGCTACCTTGCTGATTGTGAAGAGCTTGGCATCCCAGCTTAGGCTCTCAACGAAGGCATTAGCATTTTCCATCGGTACCAGGGTCTTGGCAGCGGCGGGAGGGGTGGCTTGGTCAGGCGTCGGCTTGCTTGGCTCGGCATTCGCGGTGGGCACGTGGTCCTTGGCACCACCATGCATGTGTTCTACCGTCGTTGCCATCCGGGCCCCGATACTGCTGTGTGTATGTTCGATACTACAGATGCGAGCCAGCTGTTCTGCGTTAGGCCTAGCTCCCGGGAAGAGAATACGCGCCTCGAGTGGATCGCGAGAAGCCAGTTGAAGGCTCTGCATGGCCGGCTGGGCTTCCAATTGCGCGGCGGTGAGCGGAGCTGTGGGATTGAGGAGCTGCGCTAGGCGGGTGCGTAGACGTACGTTGCCAAAGATGTGCGCCCAAGTACAAGCATCCAGACCACTGTAGTCCTGTGCCATCACATTCTGATCCAAGGCCAGGTAGGTATCGATCATGGCTTGGTTACCGTAGATGATCGCTTCAATGAGCGGGGTGTGCCCATCGTTGTTACGAAGGCTGAGTAGGGTGCTGGCGTCCAGCCCGGTATCGATTTTGTTGATACCCTTGAGTATTTCGATAGCATTGAGCTGTTCCTTCCCGGCGAAGGTACCACGACTGAGATTCATCATTGGCTCCACGAGCGGATCTACGAGCAACTTGCGCAGACTCTCATCGCGGCAGTACGAGGCTGCGGTATTGCCTTGCTTATCTCGAAGTAGAGCATTGCAACGACCGCGGAGCAGCTTGAGACATTGTGTAGTACCGGAATTAGCATCCGCAGAGCCACGAATAACGGCGGTGTGAAGCGGAGTCTGCCCATGAACGTCCAAAGCATTGGCATCAGCGCCCAACTCGAGCAGCATCTGCATCGCTTCGGCGCGTCCATAATAAGCGGCTAGGTGTAGAGGGGTGGCCCCGGCAATGATCTGATTATCGGAAGCGGTCTTGATCTCGAGGCTAAGGCCATACTCATGCAAGATACGGACACATTCGGGACGATTGGCTTCCACCGAAGCATGCATGGCTCCGAAGCCGTCAATGTGCGCGATGTGGTTAACGGTTGCCGCTTCCGCTCGCTCGAGGAGCAGCTTGAGGACCTCCGCTTGCCCATTACGACAGCAGATAAGAATGAGCGTATCACCGTTACGGTTAACATTGTCTACATTGACCCGACGAGTAGCTAAGAGGCGCTCTGCATTAGCCTTGGGACCCTTCTGACAGATCGTGGTCATGGGACTGTTACCCTTGAGGTTAGTGTGGTCGGGATTGGCCCCAGCGGCTAGTAGGGCATCAATAAGGCAGGGATAGCGACGCTCGCAGGCGATCCAAAGTGGAGTATTCCCGAGGGCGTTGGGCTGATCGATATTAGCTCCGAAATGCAGACACATGGCCAGGAGCTTAGGGCTACCACGATCGGCGGCACGGAAGAGCAAGGTATCGCCAGCTTCGTTGATCGGGGTGTTAATGAACTTGAGAAGTCCAGGATTGAGGTTCGCACATGTGCGAGGATGGATGACTCCAGTCTCAGCTAATTCGATCTGTGTGTCAGGGAAGACGAGCTTGAGATAGGCCCCGAGTTCTTCAAGGATTGATACCAACGCAGGAATCGTATCGTCCAGGATACAGAGTTCCTCGAAGCTCTTGGCCGTTAGGTTAAGCGGATCCCATGAAGACGCGAGTGGTTCGGGGAGGGTGGGGGTAGCAGTTACGTCGCGACTCCTAATACTAGCGGCGGTGGCGATGACCAGCTGCGCCAGATTGGGCAGCCGCTTCTTAATGGCCGTATCGAGATAAGACCAGAGGTTCATCTTGGCTAGGGATTCCGGCTTAGCGGCACCAGAGTTGAAGGCTACCTCGAGGTAATCCTCCGTCATGGTGGCATTAGCCTGGGTAACGACACTACTCGGGTTAACCATGAGCTTAGCCGTGCGCCGGAAGCGATGATCGAGACAGTAACGGTAAAGGGCATCTTGCCGGTCACCGGGGATCTGTGCACCTGCCTTGAGGATAATGTTGACAGTGTCGTCGTAACCACGAGCCTTAACAGCTAGGGTGAGAGCGGTCTCGTTAGCAAGGTTCTTTGTCTCAAGCCATTGCTCAAATTGATCGTCGAGCCCACCGGGAGTGGTTTGAGACATTCGATGCAGGATAGCCTCCGTCAGGGTGCGATGACCGCAGTAAGCCGCCAGCATTAGCGCGTTGTTGCCATCTTGATCAACGTGATCGAGCTGCTCAAAGGTGGCGCTGGCGATTGCTTGACGAATCTGAACCGCCAGGGGTATCAGGCGTTTCATCATATCACAATCGAGCTGTACAATTTGCTGCTGCAAGGCATTGCGATTCAGGGCTAGAGAAGCCTGTCCGTAACGGACGTACTGTGGGGTAGTCTCGTCATAGCTGGCGGGAGTTACTTGGGGTAGGGCTAGAGTGGCAGTCGAGGCGGGTTGGATAGCCGGAACACTGGGTGCGACACTCTTGGAGGCAATATAACCAGCACCTGAGCGAAGATCACCAAGACGCCCAGCATTGATAGCCAGACCCTCATTGAGTGCCAAAGCATCGCGACTGATGATATCCAGACGTTGAATGGTGCTATCTTGACTGGCAGAAGTCGCAAGAGCCGCCCGCAATGCCTGCGCTGTACGGTCAATAACGAGACAAACTAGGCCGTAAGCACGAATACCGAAGGCTACCTTGTCTACCTTGCTGTGTTCAAGCAACTGTGAGGCCAACTTGTCAGTAAGGTAAGAGATCCAGCGGGCGTAGAGATGGTTGCGGATGAGCTTGTAGTTGGGCTGCTTGTAACCGTCAATGAGCGGGACTGGGGTTTCGGGTGTCTCTTCACGACCAATATTGATAAAGACAGCGTTATCGTCGGTTAGGTTGGGCGCCTCTTGGTGGGAGATCCAGCAGGAATAACTGCCCTTACCATTAGCGTCGATAGGAAACTGGACGAAGCGAGTACGATTTCTCAAAGATTCAGAAAGATCCATCTTTCGGGGGCATTCATCTTTGAGAAGGAGGAGATGCTTGCCCGTTTGGAGCTTCTGCTCGATGAAATCACCGATAGTTTGGCGTATTTCCAGCGGGACAGTCGAGGCACGGCTAGCCATTTCGAACAGGCCGCTAATCTTGCGACTGAGCATATCACTGTCATCGGTAGGCTCCGCGAAACGGAAGATACCATGCAGCGGGGCGCCGCGATCATCGTGACCGGTCTTCCACATCTCTTCGAGGTAGACGCGATCACAACTTTGGCTGAAACCAACAGCGTGAACAGTTACGGCGCCAGCCCACTTCTCGGCCAGGATCGTACGTAGCTCATTAGCGCGAGCATAGCGCGAGGCATCATCGTTGAGTCCGTCGGAGCAGCCATCGGTAAGGAAAACGATCGTAATGCTACCTACTTCTGTTTTGTACGGCGGACAAGGGATATTCGATGGTCCTGAATAGTGGTAGCGATTCAGAAGTTCGGATACCTTGTCAAAGGCGGAGCGATCGTTAGTACCGCCACCCGCATTGAGAGAATCGATCGCATTACGAGCAGTGTCAAGGCTATGGCCGAGATTCACAATCTGCGCATAGCTCTCGTAGGCAATTACGTCTACTTCCACAAGAGGATTAGTAGAAGCCAACGCTACGATATGACGCAAGGCTGCCTGTACTTGGCGCCAAGGATTTCCAGACATTGAACCGCTGCGATCCATAACTGGAATGAAACGAGTGGTTTTGGGAATAATAGAAGCTCCTTCGAGGGTGAGTTTAAGCTCACTAACGGGGAGAACCTTACCGGTGGAATCCATGACGGGATTAACAACCGCTTCCCAGGTCTGCGGGCGCGGGGCGAGTACGGGGGCGCAGGCGGGAGGTACAGGGACGCAGAGAGGAGCAGATACGGGAGCTACGGCGGCCGAGGGAAGGGCGGGAGAGGGTGCTGGACCCGAACTACGAATACGTTTGAACTCCTCGACATCGTCAGCCTTATCACGATTACGGACGACCGTGATTGGGTCAAAAGAGTCAAGGTTGGCGCGGCAACGAGGGCAAGTCTTACCACTCTTGACGAACCAGTTAATGACAGGCATACGACTGATGCTCTTACCGCAGCAAGGCATTTGGATTGGATCCTCGAACAGGTCGCCAAGGATGGGGCAAAGTAGATTCTCGGGAATATCGTCGGGTTGGAACATTATCTTGATTCACACTTGTATTTCCGAAAGATGAATCTTTCGGAGAGTGAGGCGGCAATAATTAGAGTAGATTGATCAGTTTTTATTTGGTGCTATACTTGATTTAGCTGTGCGTCTAAAGCCGCTCCGCTATCAAGTAAGACACCCTTATCGCTTGCTCTAATTCCAAGATACACACTGATATTTTCTATAGATTAACAAAGTCACCAGGCAGACAAAAAAAGAGCGACGATCCATCTTTCGGAAATATACGTGAAAGAATACTAGCACAGAAATTGATTAGAATTGCTTTCTATTTCGCGTTCCGGGATATATTCCGGAAATACATATATGCCGATCCGAAATGGGGAACTCTGCTTCACGGTTAAATCCGGGCACCTCACTATTAGTGACACCGAACACCCAAAAGACTTCCATTTCGCTCTACGGAACATTCCCGCTCGCAATGGGCGATGGGCTGGCACCGTTTTCACGACAAAATATCCCGAGTTTGGAAATCGAGTCCGAGGAGTCATACTACGCTACCTCGACGAGGAGATCCCAGATCACTGTGAAATGATACAGAGAAACGAGGTTTGTCGCAGGATGATCAAGGCCGGTGATCTCTGCATTGATTACGGTACCGCGGCCATCTGTGACTCAGAAGATTACATGCCGATTAAGGTGCAGAGTGGTCCCTTTGCTTGGCGCAAGGTTCGCGGAGATAAGATGCTGATTGTCTCTACCGGGTTTGGTGCTGGGATGTATACCGTGCTGCGAAATGACCTTCCTGAGTCAACTTGGATTACCATTGACTTCATTGCTGATTCTGGTTATGAGGAGGTAGTTAACGCCTTGGGAAATACGTCTGTAGGCATCAAGCGGCGCCTGGTTGTCAATTCAGGAGTGTCTTTCTACATGCTTGGAACGATTGATGCAAAAGAGAGCAAGAAGGTAAACCGGGAACTCGAACAACGCAAGAAGGCCAAGCGACGCTACAAGGCCGAAAAGAAGCGTCGGGAGCTTAAGAGAATCAGGGAATGTGAAGTAATCGAGGCTCAAGAGCGAGAGAGACGCGAAGCCGAGGTAAAGAGGCGCGAAATGGAAGAACGCGAGGCTAGAGAGCGAGAGGCAGCAGTGATTCAGAAGAACCGTGAGATAATCAGAGCCGCGATCGGTGCAATTAGAATTAGCGCTGAATTTAAGCAAGGATTGGAAGAAAATCATCGGTCGGCCATCAGGCGAAGCATCGAGATGAAACTTCCAGAAAAAACATAGGCCTTGGGGTCTCGTGTTTGACTTTTTTCCCAAAGGGAGCTATATGCCCGAGAGGTGTCCCTTTTTCCTTGGAATGAGCCAAGTACCTACCAAGCTATATGCCCGAGAGGTGTCCCTTTTTCTTTGGAATGAACCAAATACCTACCAAACTATATACTCGTATCGGTATCCCAGAATGAGGGATACTCGAGGGGCGGAGCGGCCGTAGAGACAAGTGTATAAGGGTAAGTCGGCGGCGGTGGGATCATAATCACCTTGGGCGGGGCTAATTGTTTGTTTAAACTGCACATTCGGAGTAGAGTTATCGCGATGAGAACTAGGAGCACGATTGCTACACCGATGCCAATGTATAAGCCAAGTCTAGCTTCTGCCGTACTAAGTTCCATTCTCAGTGAGGGGTTTAAGAGAACCAGAATGAGAGAACCAGAATGAGAGGTGATTAAATACACTCAGATAAATTGTCCCTCTCATTTTATGACTTGCAGAGATCTCGGACTTGTTCTGTGAGGATGGGCGCCTGTTCTCCTCTACGTATCGGTATCGCTATTGTGATCCTTATCACGATGGTATTAATATACCTGCTAGTTGCATTCTTTGCGGCAATACTGGGTGAAGCTCTCTTAAATAGTGGTGGGCTGACCGCCGTTGTAGGTGGAATAATCTCAGTTGGTGTTATCTTTGGAGGAATCGCCCTTATCGGGTATACGACGTACAAGATAGGCTTTGACTGCGATTCCAAGGCCTCGAATGAACCCGCGAAGGAGGTCGCTCAACAGGTATAACCCTCTGCAGTGAGCTCTGTTCACTTGTATCCTCTACAGTGAACGCAAATTGATCTTTTTTAGCTATGTAATACCAAGTGAACAAAGTTCGCCGGAGTGATGCAGAGCGACAAGCAGACCCTCGATAGGATTTGCCATGATGCGGCGAAGCGTGGAGATTTGGAAACGCTCAAGCAGTTCCCGAGTGACTACAAGTGGTCCGTCGACGTCAGTGCTTATGCGGCTGAGGGAGGGCATTTGGAGGTCCTCAAGTGGCTATTGGATCGAGTCCCATCCGAGAACGGCTCTCCGTGGCGTGAAGACATTTGTTCCCTGGCGGCTAAAAATGAGCACTTTGAAGTCCTCAGATGGTTACATGCTAATGGAGCCCCCTGGGACCCACGTGTCTGTGCTCATGCGGTGTCTTATGCCTGTAAGAGTGATGATATATCTGAATTGGTATGGGCCCTCGTGCACGGTTGTAGCTACGATGCCGGCGTTTACGTAAAAGCAGCTGGGGCAGGTAATTTAAGGATCCTCAAATGGCTCCTCGGAAATCTATCCCCGACTTCAATTGACGTGAGACGGGATGTAGATACCTGTTCTACTGCCGCCGGGAAAGGTCACTTAGAGGTACTAAAATGGCTCCACGAAAACGGATTCGCTTGGAATGAGGTGACCTGTACTAGTGCTGTGGCCGGTGGACATCTAGAGGTTCTCAAGTGGCTCCGAGAGCGCGGATGTCCATGGGGTGCGCATTTATGCGCTGCCGCCGCTTCGAGAGCGAACTTGGAAATACTGGAATGGGCTTATAAGAACGGGGCGCCGATGGATAGCGCGGCTTGCTCATACGCGGCCATGAATGGACACCTTGAGATATTGAAGTGGCTCCGAGAGCGCGGATGTCCGTGGAATGAGGTTACCTGTACTGATGCGGCGGCCGGAGGGCACCTGGAGATATTGAAGTGGGCTCGCATGAACGGCTGCCCGTGGAATGAATACACCACTACTTGGGCCGCTAGAGGGAATCAGTTCGAAGTACTGAAATGGCTAAGAGAGAATGGCTGTCCGTGGAATGAAGGTACCTGCGCTGGGGCAGCCGAGAACGGCAACTTGGAAATGCTGCAATGGGCACGCGAACAAGGTTGTCCCTGGGACGATCGCGTACGCGCCAATGCCATTCACTTTAAATGGCCAGAACTACTTCAGTGGGCACTCAGGAATGGCTGCCCATTTGACTAGCAGCACAAGTTGGATAGAACCCGCTGCAGCGAATATACAAGTTGGGTAGAACCCACTGCAGCGAATATACATCTACTTTTTTACCCCAGTGGACACGAGTGGACTCCGTGAGGACACGAGTGGGCGTTAAAGAAATTGAATATTCACGCTATGTACAACATGGATCCAGCGTGTGACGTTGAAATTTACATCCAGCGCTTTGGTAAAGACCGCGTATGTGGTGTCTTAGCCGAAGAAGGAAACTTTGAACTGCTCAGAGCAGCCTACGAGAAAGGCGGTCGGTTGAATGAGTACACTTGTTCTAGCGCGGCCTCGTGTAAGGATGAAGGACGCGGTATTGAGATGCTCCAGTGGCTCAAAGCCAACGGATGTCCCTGGAATAATTTCACCTGTGCTTCGGCCGCAATGGAAGGGAATTTGAAGGTGCTTAAATGGGCTCGAGTAAATGGATGTCCGTGGGACAATCGGGTCTACGCCTACGCGATCACCAATGGAGACATGGAGATGCTCAAGTGGGTGTTCAATAACATACGCGTATTCGAGGACCGCGTTATATATGAGAACGAGATCTACCTTTGTGCAGCACGGGAAGGCAATTTGGTGGCGTTGCAGTTGTTGTTCGACTATCGATCCGAGCACATCAACACGTGGTGTACGGGCGTTTGTGATGCGGCTGTCATGAACGGGCAACTGGAAGTTCTCCAATGGCTGCTGAAAATCAAGACTCGTAACGGTATTACCAGTCTGTGGGGCAAGAATGCCTATTACCTAGCGGTAAGTCGCGGTCATTTGAAAATACTTGAGTGGCTGTTCGAAAACCGACTCTCGGGAGCGGAAGGGGTGCTGTGGGATGAACAAACATGCGAATGCGCGGCGAGGAGTGGGCATCTGAATGTGATTCAATGGCTTCGCGAGATGGACTGTCCATGGAGTGAAAGCACCCATGCTGCTGCTAGGGAGTTCGCCAGAGAGTCCGGTAACAAAGAGCTACTAGTATGGGTACTCAGGAACGGCTGCCCACTCGACCTTTAGGTGCACTTCCTCGCTCTCCGGATCCACACGCTCTGAAAGATGCCTCACACAGTGTGAATTTGGAGAGTGAGTTTGCATACTTACTTTTTTATCTTAGTAGTTTAAGGTACTTTACGATATGGGAGCGAGGGAGTCCACGGCCAAGGACGAGGCTTCGCGATCCGAGGTGGAGATTCGAGGGGACCTCATTCGGCGTATTCACATGATTGACCGTGTAGGCGAGACTATTCGATTTCAGTATGGGAAGCCGAGACGTGGATCTCGAACTCCGGAACGGTACGATACCGTTATCGTCTTTCAAGGTGGTAAACGAGCCCGGACGAGCGAGTTTTACGATGACCGAGACTTTATGTACTACACTGCCTTTCGGTGCATTGAAGAGTGGACTCTCGTGGCTGGGGCGAGTGGCGGGGCTTACGCGAGCGGGCGTAACGATGGATCACCCAGGCATGGTCTCGTACGCGGTAACTCAGGTATGAACCTCATCAAGAAATTGAGTGGAACGGCTAGTCCCGGTCGCGACGTAACTGCTACTCGCGACGTAACTGCTACTCGCGACGTAGATAAGGAAGGCTCTCCACGCGTAGACGTGTACACAAAAGTAGACTCTAGCCCTAGGTTAATCAAGATTAGTAGCCAGGCTGACCTGCTACGCGACTCTCGGGCCTCAAAGAACTACGCCAAGATTGCAGAGCTGCGAGTAAAATCACGCGGATACGTGGACGATACCTCGTATAAATCCCCAAACAAGGAGGAGATCTTGGCCCTAGTGAAGCAGTTAGTAGCGGAGCTAGTGATCGGCGGTAATGTTCCTTCCTTTCTCATGAAGTTAGCCGCCTATGATACTGGTCTGGTCCCGCCATCGAGTTTTCCCTACTATCTCAACTTCCGCAGCAATGCGCATAGTCCGCTGTCAACCCAACTGATGTATCATCTGCAATGGTATCGACCAATCTTGAGCGTCTCACCAATTTTGGACATTCGACTGTCAGTGGTGGACCTGATCGGTATTCGTTCAGAGACTGGCTCACCCTACCTGCCCTTGGATATGCGCACCGACGATATCAATACGCCTAACTGGCATTGTATTGGGCTACTACAGCTACAACCGGCCCTTCTGCAGGATCTATTTACCTTTGAAACAGTGCTAATGTGTTTGACACCCGGTGCTCGTTCGGACTTAACATTCCCCGAAGGGACAGTGCTATGCAAGGACACCAGTCAAACCTTAGACAGGATCTTTGCCGAGAATCCGGTACTAAAGGCCCGCGTGAAGGCGCTCCGGAAGAACTAGATGTAAGTTGTGGATGCTAAGTGTACAAAAAACTACTACTTTTTTGATCAGCGTTACTTACCACTTTTTTACTTATCACTTTTTTTACTTCTTACGAAAGGCATAAGGAAAATGCTCCCGGAGCCACACGGTTATTTCGGCTCGCTCAGGAGGTAGCATCTCAGCGGATAGCTTAGGGTCTTCGGGAAAGGTCCTCGTGGCGTATAAGACATCGAGTTCATCTATCGAACCGTCAGTAATTGCATGCTCCCAGGTAGAAAAATCAACGTAGAACTTATTAGCGGAAGCAAGGCTCATAGCCAGATCCTTTTTTCCCCTGCTAAGTAGTAGTACCCTGACAAGGCTGGGAAGCATATTTACGTTCTTATTGACTATAAAATACATCATCAGCCGAGTGAATTCATGCACCGCTAGCATTGATACCACCGTTCGTTCACAATAATCACCTTCTGTGAAAACGATACCGGAAGCCGCACACGCTAGCGTATCGTCTGGATAAACGAGCATGGCCTCGCGCAAGGCTGAAGGTAATCGCTTGGAATAACAGCTCATGAGCCTGATTATCCCACTATGTGAATCAACTTATCATTTACGTATAGTGGAAAAGTTGAATAAATTGTGAGATATATTCCCAACCTCGAAAAGCGAAACCGAGTACATGGGCTGCTACGCAAGTATTCCTGAGTCTAACATTGGAGTGGTGGAGAACTGCGGACAATTCGATCGCATGTTACGCCCGGGCTGCCACTGTTTGAACTGCTGCACTGAGAAAGTGGCTAAGGTTCTATCCTTGAAAACGAGGCAATTCACACATCAATTCAACACTCGCATCAAGAACGGTACCTTCGTCACGCTGCATTTCAGTTTCATGATTCGCGTGGACGATGGTAGCGCTAAGGGCAAGTCAAACGACGGTCCTCCCGCACAGCTTCGCATGAACGTGAACGATGACATCGCCTATCATGCTACTTACGACCTTATCGCCCTGCCCGAGGGGATCATCGCCAGAGAGATTGAATCTCACCTGCTCGCTCGATGCATGGAATACGAGTTGGATGACATCTTCAGAGCCCGGGAGAACATCACCCATGCCCTTTCCGAAGAGCTGAACCGCAAGCTGAACCCACATGGTTATGTCATCCTGAACTTCCTCGTCACGGACATTAATCCCGGCGCGCAGCTTGTTAGCGCAATGGACAATGTACAAATAGCCGAACGAAATCGAGTGGCCGCAATCACCAATGCTGAAGCACAAAAAACAGCTTCCATTCTCAATGCAGAAGCCCAAGCCAAGGTTCGCGAGTTGGAAGGTGCTGGTATCGCGGCTCAACGGCGTCGCATTGTGGAAGGTCTGCAAGAAAGTGTTCAGCACTTCAAAGAAGCACTTCCAGACACCAACGCTCATGAACTCCTAACCACGGTTCTCATGACTCAGTACCTCGACGTATTGAAAGATCAGGCTCAACATGGTCGCAATACTTTCATCATGCCTTCCTCGCCAGCACATGTACGGGCTATCGAAGGAGAGATCGGGATGGCCCTGCTAGGAACGAAGGCACCTTAACGTCGCTATATTCACTTTGGTCTCACGTGCTCCTCACTTTCACAGAGATCTATCTCTGTGAGAAAGCTGCTTCGTCACCCGACTCGCCCAGTGAATAAGACTCGTTTTTTTCGCTTCCTGGGGTTACGTTTGACTGGATTTACATGCCCATTAAAACAGACACATAAATTAACAAACCCGAAGATCTACCAACGTTAGAGAGGGACGAGTCTTATTCTTAGGCCAAGCGGCTCGGAGAGACGCGCGTGCCGGTGAATATAGGGAGAAAGGAAAATTGACTTGCCATTTACACAAGAGGGATCTCTTCGGGGCAATAGGAGTGCAAATGCAACCCGAAACTGCTGGATTACTCGAACCGAATGGGAATCTCGTTCCTTCCTCCACTTGGTTTAAGTATCTCTGGATTCACCATCACGCTCAAACCGTAGCTAGGTATGTGAGGCCGAGACATCGAACGCTTTTGGATTCTTGGATGAGCGTCGAGCGTCGAGCTAACCTCACCAATGTAGAGCGTAGCAAGGTCGAGGCAACCCTCTTCTGGAACAAATTCGTCTCGAAAAAGTCACCCCGTTGTGATATTGAGACGCGGGACGAATTAGGACATGATTACAAAACCTCCATTAAGTGCGTGGCCGAAGGTAAGGACCCGCTGCATGAATGGCTCCGCTTGGGTGCTCGAGTTGAAGAAAATGCCCAGGCGCCACCTCTGGACTTTGGACCTCCGGAGATCGAATCAGCGGTATCTTCAATAGTAGACGAGATGCGTCGGATGCAGTTCCATGTAATGGTGTTTCAGGTACCTGAAGAACAAGACTTTACCTCTGTGGACGATGTATTGCCAGACTTGGTATCTAACGAGGAGCGGGAGTTCTTACTGGCCCAGCGCCAATCATTACTCGAGGTCAACTCGCGTGAGAATGAGCCTGTGGAAGAGCCGAATATTCCAGTTCCAGTGGCCGAGCCCGACGAAGCAACGGTCGATAGTGAGAAGTTAACGCCCGAACAAAAGAAGCAGCTCTGCATCACTTGTTGTGAACGTTACATTGCGGTACTCTTCTCACCCTGTGGCCACATGTCACTTTGCGTTACCTGTAGCCTCACGCACCATCGTACCGATAAGAAACACACCTGCCCAACCTGCCGCACCGCTTACGAACGTATCATCAAGTTAAGACCGACATACTAATCATTCGCTCTACCACCGGCACGCGCGTTCACACATGTGTGAGGCTTGGCCTATGGTAAAGCTCATTCTCTTCTCTGGTGAGCGGTACGGATCGAATGCAGGTCGCTTATTTTTTCTACTTATTCGCCAGATGTTGTTCGAGTGATGGAAGATGCAAAAAAACATATATGTTGAAGGCGCAACCGTGAGACCATGGGAGGTTCCATCTCTTCGGAAGATACAGGTAGACGGAGTTCACCGAAGAACCTGAAGTGCATATCTGTTGTATGGCAACCTCAAACTTAATCGGGAGCTTAAACTTGATTGGGAGCCCCGACCGGGTTCGCCCGATTCGCGGCCGTCGTAGCCTTCCCGCGCAAGACGTAAACGAGCCCACCCACCACGATCAAGAGGAAGAATAGGATGAATACAGCCAAGAGAATCCAAGTAGTAGTGCTCCACTCGTCCTCAGTACCCGCGGGAGTATCGTACTGCGGCTGCGTTTGGGACTGCTGTACGGGTGGGGTATAGGCCGGCTGCTGTTGTGCGGGAGCTGGGCTCGTGGAAGCAGGCGGGGTGTACGGTGGCGTGGAGATCGGCGCATCGATTGGCGGGAGGCTCGAGACCGGTGGATTCCCGTCTACCACCTCGATACTACTAATCTTGTCGTTCCAGTCGAAGCTCTTCAGGTTGGTTACATCGGAGCCAAAGTCTTTTTGTCCGCCCCCAAAGTTCTTGTCCTTGTACGTTCTAGCATAGTAGCCTGGCGTAATGATTTTGATCGAGCTAATCGCGTCGTTACCCACTGTGCCCTTGATCTCGGATTCGTTATACTTGCCCACGTCCCACGTAACGCATCGATTACCGTAATTACTGTCCGAGCAGAACTGAATACCCTTGGACATCGGACTCTCCGAAAGATCGTCTGGTTGTACCTTTCCGCATAAAGAAAAGAACGACAAAAATTGATAACTCTTCAGTGAACAGGGTTCACTTGCATAACTACACGAGATTTATCCACAGAGCTGCCTTGCTCGATCTCGAGAATGAGATACACGCGATGTATCCCGACGCACCTGAACGAGTGCCTACGCCCAGCAGAACTCGAGGATTCAGGACAAAAGTTCATCCTAAGTGTTCGACGTGGTCATTACTACTTGGCGACGCACATGTGGAAAATGGGATATGTCTCTGTGTGTACCCGAGAATATTGGAACAATAAATTGCTGCTACCCTGGTACCCAAACCAAAAGATGTTACGCTGGTTGATACTAGTATGGGCACTCCCGCCGTACGTTTTACTGCATGATATGTGTGTCTACGGGTACGGAACCTTACTGGAAGAACACTCTGAGGCCTCGAATTATATGATAAAATCCCTCATGCGTGAACGCCCCGCCTACATTGATCAAGGATTCATTCTTGCGATCGAGTATCGGAATTGGTACATTGTATCACTGTTACTGGATTGGTGTCCCAGACCAAGTGACGAGGCCGTCAGGTCTATCATCGCGGTTGACAAGCCGGAACTGACGGCAAAGATAGCTGAAAACAAACCGTACCTACTGCTCTTCATAGCGCGAGGAGGTTATCGAAAGAACTTGACTTGGATCTTGGAAACGTATGTGACAAAAGCGAACGTGCACCAGATGACTGGATTAGTTCGAGGGGAGGTGACAGATGGGAACGTGGCCCGCTGGTGGGATGACGAGTGTAAGAAGTTATGAGTTGTGAGCTATATTCACCGGCACGCGTGTCCTCCTGCTTCACGTATACGTGAGGTCGGCCACTTGGCCTTTCTCGCGGAATCAGAGGGATTCGCGAGAGGAATAAGACTCACGTTCAGACAAGTGTGAGGTTTGTACTTGCTTTTTTATGTGTTCCTGGGATCTCACACTCGAGTGTATTTACCATGACAAAAATTGACGTTCTAGGTAGTAAAGGATCGAGCCTAGTATGTCACAGTCTGAATCACCGTACGGTAAGTTATCCGAGGCACCCAATCACGTCGCACAGGATCTCTGTAACGTACATTGGGGGCCACATGGTGGCTGTTGTCTCGACTTTTGCTGGGTTCCACCCGATACCAGTTTAACTCGTTGCGACGGATTTGGCGCTTGCATTTACATGACCATCTGCGGTTGGGCTTTCGGGCCCTGTTTCCGGGGAAAACTGTTTGCCTCTTCGATGGATCAGAACTGTGCCATCGTAAATCATTGTTGCTTGGCATGCGAATTCCCTGGCTGTGTTAGAATCTTGACTCGCCACAACTTACGTAAGAAGTACCAGATCGGGAACTCGGGTTGGTGTGGAGACATTTTCATGAGCTGTTTCTGCGCTTACTGTTCCGAGATGCAGATGGCTCGCGCGGTGGCTAGAGGTGGTTGGGATTGGACCGAGAATATCTCGAACGTCGAGTGGATGCTCACCCCTTGGTATCTCGCTTTATAGCCTTATTCACCGGCACGCTTTCGCACATGTGCGAGGTTGGCCTAAGAATAAGGCTCACTTTTTTATCCTTTCTTCCACCTGTTCTCAAAAAGTTGATCTTTGCAACCACTATTTCTCTCTTCACTTGGAGCCTTGCAGCGAAGAACATAAGGTTGAATGGCAACCTCAGCCACTCGTTCCAGACCGGCCAACTAGATTCACACGAAGTGTGAGAATGCAGCAGCACCTGGCCCCCTTGGATCTCTTTGCCTCCTTCGAGGATTTCTCCA